>JAHEBJ010000142.1 GCA_024642285.1 Sphingobacteriales bacterium | reverse complement strand
ATTGGCATTAATAACGCCACTTATCTGTTGTAACTGCTTAAGCAAGGCCGATGAGGAAACGATAAACTTCATAAATATGTCTTTAGTTGGCAAATATAAAATTAACAGGGTTAAAAATACACGGTATTTGCCAACAATTTTTACTATAGTTTTTAGGCATTAAATTCATAATAAAAGCTATTTAACAACAATTAATGGTCATTAGAGGATAAAATTTATTTTTACCCTGATGAACAGTAAATATTATTCCCGGGAAGAAGCGCTGCAAAAAGTTAAGCAATACTGTGCCTACCAGGAACGCTGTCATAGCGAAGTAAAGGAGAAACTATACAGTTATGGTTTGTATAAAAAAGAAGTAGATGAATTGCTGAGCGAACTCATCACTGGTAATTATTTGAATGAAGAACGGTTTGCTGTTGAGTTTGCAGGAGGAAAATTCAGGATAAAACAATGGGGAAGAAAAAAAATAAAATATGCGCTAAAACAAAAACAGGTAAGTGAGTATTGTATACAGAATGCACTGGCTGCTATTCCTGAAAGCGATTATCTTAAAACCCTGCGAAAACTTTTTGATCAAAAACTACAAATGGTTAAGACCGAAAAGAATATCTATACAAAGAAAAAGAAGCTGCAGGATTACCTGATACTGAAAGGCTATGAGCCGAATCTGGTTAGGGAATTAACAGATGATTTGTAATGAACTCAACGAAATTTTCGGGAAATTTTTAAGTGATATTTTAGCGACTTCAGTTTGTTGCCGATGGTATCCATATCGCAAATCAGGTCTTTACGTCTGTAAAGTTTTGGATTAAAAATACCGTTCGATTTTTTTTCATTTCTTTCAAGCTGATCAAGACAGACATAACAACGGCTGAAAATTCCCACAGATATCATTCCTAAAAACTTAGTTACAAAAGATTTTGGATAACCCGATCGGTAGGCAGCGTCAATGCCAAAGGATAACAGGGCTGAATATAGAGTTCGCAAGTCGCTTATTTTGGTTGCCGTAGTAACCAAGGTCTGTACACCGCTTTGATGATCTTCGTATATGTCAAAAATATCATTGCTAAGTTGCATCAACCCTCCAAGGCTATAGAGCATCTTTTCTTCTCCCGGTTTTAACGCGTGTTCAAAAACCATGCGGTAAAACAGAAGGGATTCGGCGCCTTTGCTGATGGTAATGTCTTTCATTACGTCGGAAGATAAACCAGCATTGTTCTGTAGTTTGCTGAGCATTTGTGCCTGAAAAACACGCATGATCTGATGCTTTACTACTTCCGGCGAAGGAGCATTCAGCAACGCGGTTTTATAAAAGTGTAAAAAGAGCTTTTCGCTGTTAGTGTTACCGGTAAAATTTTCGGGCGTTTCAATAAACTCTTTTACCTGGTCAGGCGACAGTCGTTGCTTGTCAAAAAAATCATCACCTAATCCGGTCATAGCACCCTGGCAGGTACTTGCGTGGCGCTCTTTTTGGGTCATTACAGAATCACGCAGTGTACAAAATGCTTCACCTAACAATCCTGGAACGGCCAGACCATAATAGCTTTTTAGCTTTTTTATATCTTCTTCATCAACGCTTCCGTCACTTAATGATCCGGCTTTTATTAATTCGGAGTCAACCACTTTACTGATAAACTTTTTTTGCCTTTTGATGTTGCAGATCATATCAAACAGTAAAAAAGGGATGCTCAATAAATAATTTATTCTGGAAGTTATTCTCATAAGTGAAATCCTGAGCCATAAAGATAAGCCTGTGTTATGCAAAATAAAAACCCACCATCTTGATAGATAATGGGCTTGTTTTATTTAAAGACTGCTGGGTTTATTTATAACCCATCCATGTTCTTTTTCCAATATCAAATAGCCAGTAAATGCCGTTTGCATAAGCAAAATTAAAATTACCCTCCGTGTCAGGAAGTTCAGGGAGCGGAAGAATTTTTGTAAGAAAACCTGTTTTAATATCGTACAACTCTATTTGCTTTAATGTCAGATTTTCGAAACCAAGTTCCTGACCTTTAATGCCCGTGTACACCATTGAATAATTATTATAGTCTTCATGAGCAAGGTACGGTTCTTCAAATTCGCCGGCTCCATCGGCTTTTTTTCTTCCCCAGTGAATCGTCATTGAGTCAAGAAAAATGCCATTGTTGCTGTACATATAAACCTGACTTTCGTAAAGGAACATCACCTGTTTATCCTCAGAATTGTAAACGCCTATACATTGGCCGTTCGGTTGAATCATTCCTTCCCGGCTGACTTCTACATCGGTTACCATTCCTTTGCTGTCCATTTTATATTCAAACCATCCGGTCTCTCCATATCCATTTCCAAAAATCGATTTTGAGTAGCTGTTGTACCAAATCCCTCGGGTATCGGCCATTGCCACCATATCGGCGTCAGAAAGTCTTTTACCGTTCACATCAAAAACAGCCAACGGAAAACGTGAATTACCTGCAAATACAGCATAGTATTTTTTTTGTACCGGATGCCAAACAACACTGGCTCCTCTTTTGCCGGACATGTCATCTTCGGCCGTCTTTGGCATTTTAAGCTCCTGAACTTTTTTAAGTGGCTTTAATGTTTGAGCCGTTAGGTTAACTGCAGCAGTAAACAGAAGGGTGGTAAGTAGTAATATAATTCTCTTCATTGCACTTGTTTTTTTAAAGTTCCGAAAAAATAATGAACAATACTATACCGGTTCCTGGGTATTTGTAAAGTACATATTTTTTCTACTACGCAGATAAACCGGGCTGTTTTTGTTTTAAAAAAGCCTGCTGAACAACAGCAGGCTTTTATTATAGACAATCTTTTTTTATTTTTTTGGCTCAAGCAGTTTAAAGAACTGGTCAAGTTTTGGAAGAATCACAATTCTTGTCCTGCGGTTAGCGGCCCTGCTTTGAGCACTGTTATTATCGGTCACCGGATTATATTCTCCACGGCCAGCAGCTACCATTTTAGACGGGTCAAGGCCATATTGCGTTTGTAAAACCCGAACAACCTCGGTAGCCCTCTTCACACTCAGGTCCCAGTTGTCTTCAATTACGGCATTGGCAATTACCGGAACATTATCAGTATGCCCCTCCACCATAAATTCAATATCTGGCTGGTTCTTTAAAACCATTGCCACTTTACCTAAAACAGTTTTCGCCTGTGGAGTAACTTCATACTTACCACTTTTGAAAAGCAGCTTATCTGAAATATCGATATAAACAACACCCTTATCAACCTTAATATTAATATCCTCATCACTAAGGTTACCGATGGCTCCTTTCAGATTCATCACGAGCGCCATATTTAAAGAATCTTTACGGGCCAGTGAGGACTGAAGCGTTTGAATGTAATCATCTTTGCTGCCGATATTATCTAATGATTTTTTAATACTCTCAGCCTGTTGGGCCGATACTACTGATAAATTCTGAAGCTGGTTAAGTACTGTTGTATTGTTTGCTTTTAAAAAATCGATCTGGCCATTCAGGTCGGCGATTTGTTTGTTGAGGCTTGCATTGTCACCTTCTAATGAAGATTTCTGCTGCATTAACTCAGCCTTGGCATCGTTAC
>JAHEBJ010000067.1 GCA_024642285.1 Sphingobacteriales bacterium | reverse complement strand
AGGAATTGTTGATGCAAAACCAGATACACCCAATTGCTTAATAAATTGTCTGCGATTTTTTGACATAGAAGAGTGTTTGAGTTGCGAAATAATTACAGCCAACATGTGTATTTACGCTAAAATACGCTCCTTTTTACCAAAAACAATTTTTTTAAAACCTTCTTTTCTAACGGCTTGTACAAAAAAACGCGGACTCAAAAACGTTGCGTAAATACACGGGTTACCGTTCCTATTTCGGAAACTTACTCTTATCTAATCCCGGCACAATACGGAGCGTGTTTTTGTAATACACTTTCTTCAACACTTCATCGGGCAGGTCTAAACCGTACATGGGCCAAAAAGCGTGGTATTTTTTATGGTAGGGAAAATATTCATCGGCGCTTTCCAAAACGCGGAAGTAAGTGCAGAATTCATCCGGCTGCCAACTGTCTTTACCAAAATGTATTCTATCCTGGTACTTTATGAAAAAGGCTTTGGCAAAACGTGGCTGCCTGCCCAGCTCGGCAATAATGGCGCCGATCTCAACCTGCATATTGGGCATCTCATCAAGTAACTGCGCCAGTTTACCAAGGTCGTTTGCATACCAGCCCATATGTGCATTTACAAATGTTGTGTTCTTATGTTTTCTAAACATATTGTGTTCTTCAGTAATGATCTGCTCAAAAGGAGCAGGATCGGTAGCACTTCGTTTACGGCGGGGATGTGTTTTCAGTTCAAGCCAGCGTTCGTTATCGCCGTTAAACTCATCCCAAAAAGGTTTTGGGTCAGCAGCATGTATCAATACCGGAATTTTTAATTCGCCGCATTTTGCCCAAATGGGATCCAGCCTCGGGTCATCAATGGCCAGTCGTTTTCCATCGGCATCTTTGTTGCTCAGGCCAAGGCTTTTATAAACTTTTAATCCAACGGCTCCGTTCTTAACATCCTGTTCAAGTTGTTTTACCGTCGCTTCAATCCATCCCGGCTTGCCGGCACCTTCAAAATTAATATTGCAGAAAACAACAAACCTGCCGGGGAAATTTTTATTGATGTTGGCTACTGATTTTATCAAATCATCGCCGGTACGGCCGCTCAGGTTCACCATTATCTGCATGTTCAAGGTATCCATGGCAGCAATTACAGGAGCCAGGTTTTGCGCAGGCATATTGTACTGATGTCCGTGTATATCTATAAAAGGAAATTTTGCTTTTGTTATCGTTTTGCCGGGAACAACCAGTGTAGACTTGGGATTGTATTCTTCAAAACTAAGGTCCTGGCTTTTTAAAGAATAGGTACTGAAACAAACCAATGCCAGTAAATAGATTTTTGTTCTAGTCATGATATCCTGTTTTTTATTCCGGTAAATCAATTCTGTTTCTCAACTCTTGTCGGCGTATCCTTTCCACTTACAATGGTTTTGCTGCTGATGGCAATGGCTTTAATGATCTCGGCCATATTGTTCATGTCGAGCGTTTCAATTTCGTCGCTTTGTTTGTGATAATTGGGTTCGTTGTTTGGCGGCTGCTCCATTTTTGAGGTGGAGATGGTATGTGCCGGAACGCCCAGCGCAGCAAGCGTTGCATTATCGCTGCGGAAAAATAAATTTTGCAAAGGATAAGGGTCGGGTTCAAATTTAAATTTTGAACCGCCGAGATTGGCCTGTAATATTTTGCCCATATCGCTCTTTTCGTAGCCGGTAATATAGGCGCTGTTGGTTCCCCATTTACTTTCGGTGCCAATCATTTCAATATTGAACATCGCCATTACTTTATCGGGATTCAGTTGTTTGCTGAAGTAACGGCTGCCGTAGCCACCGCTTTCCTCTGCGGTAAACGCTACAAAAATTATAGTACGTTCATTATTTTTTAAGCTGCTGAAATATTTGGCCAGCATCATTACGGCCGTGGTTCCGGCTGCATCATCATTAGCACCATTGTAAATACTGTCGCCGTTGGCATCGGGCTTGCCAATTCCTAAATGATCGTAATGCCCGCCAAAAACTACATACTCATCTTTACGTGAGCGGCCCGGTATTACACCAATAACATTTTTTAAATTTTGTTCGCTTATTTCGGCTTTGGCATGTAACTGCAACGATGCAGGGCCGCTGTTTGCTGTTAAAATAAAAACCTGCGTAGCCGGGGATGCAAATTTATTTCTGTCGGCCAGTCTTTGCAGGCGCTTAAAATTATTGGCATGGGCTGAATCAATCAGCACCAGTAAATTTTTATCGGACTGTGTTAATGGAAAAATTACCTGGTTAAAATTATCTTCTTTTTTTACGATAACAGTTTCGTATCCCTGCATCGATTGAATATGAAGATCGGCTGATGACGTATTTACTACCGCGTTGGATGATGTGAGCGCTTCGGAATCAAGGCTGCCATTCATTTCCAGAATTTTAGCCTTTACCATTTTTATTTCCTGGAAATAGGAATTGCTGTTATTAAAAAACTGCAGTTTGCTTTTAGCAAATTCAGCAGCAATAAAATCGGCAGCTTTATCTATGCCGGGGGTAAAAGGTTTACGTCCCTCCATATCATCGGCCGAAAGTATTCTTTCAATCCGTTCCACTTCTGTGGCATTGATGATCTTATCAATATTCTGCGATGCAGCAGAAAAAAAACACAGCATTAAAATGCTGTGCAGAAAAAAAGACTTTTTATAAATCATACTAATAACTTTTAAACATTAACCTTTACAGGCTCATCATTTCTTTAAACTTCACTGCCTGCCTGCGGCTCACTTCTATTTTTTCGCCGCCATGCAATTCCAGTAAAAGCCCTCCATTAAAATAAGGTTCTATCTTATCTATCATGCGCAGGTTAACAATATGTTTACGGTTGGCCCTGAAAAAAATTTTTTCATCCAGCCTTTCTTCCAGCGAATTAAGCGACTTTAAGATCAACGGCTTGTAAGTACCAAAAAATACTTTAGCATAATTGCCTACACTTTCAAACAACCGCACTTCACCCAGTTTAACAAACCAGCAACGCTCACCGTCTTTTACAAAAACCTGGTCTTTATCGGTAAGTACTCCACGATTAATACCAGCCATGGTTACCGCCATTTCTTTTTCTTCGGCAATCTGCAGTTTTTGAATGGCATCGGCCAGGCGTTTTGGTTCAACAGGTTTCATCAAATAGTCCAATGCATTTACTTCAAATGCTTTGAGTGCATACTCGTCGTAAGCGGTAGTAAATATCACATGTGGAGCGCTGTCTAATTCTGTCAGCATATCAAATCCGGTTTTGCCGGGCATTTGAATATCCAGGAAAATAAGATCAGGTGACAGGCTCTCAATTTTTTCTAATCCTTCATTGGCATTGGCGGCTTCGCCTACCACTTCAATTTCCGGAAAGTCGAGCAACATTTTTTTCAGTTCGTTTCTTGCTAATCTTTCGTCGTCTATTATTAAAGCCTTTTGCATAGTTGTTTAAATTTATTTGCGCCTGCCGGCAGTTTAATTTTTATTTTAAACCGTCACAGGAATTGATACTTTAGATTCTACCATTGATGTACTAAGGTTCCTGATATTGAATACCCCGTTTCCCTGGTACATCAAATTTAACCTGTCTTCGGTACTTTTTATTCCAAATCCATCACCATTTATCGGTAACGATAACTGCCCGGTGTTTTGTACCACCAATTCCATTTCATTATCCCTAAAGCCGGCAATGATCTTTACCACACCGCCTTTTATCTGTCTGCTGATTCCATGTTTAATCGCATTCTCAACCAGCGTTTGCAGCATCATTGGTGGAACATGTTGCTGCAGGGTATCTTCATCAATGTCAAATTCAATTTTCAGTCTTTCTTCAAAACGCATTTGCTCCAGCGCAAGGTAATCTTTTACAATTTCCAGTTCACGTTCCAGCGTTACTGTCTCCGATTTTTCGGCCTGCATACTGCTGCGCAGGATATTGCTTAATTCGGTGATGGCACGCCTTGCTCTTTTAGGATTTTCATCAACTAATGCACGTATGCTGTTGAGCGAATTAAAAATAAAATGTGGATTGATATGTGACTTAATGGTCTTTAATTCAAGTTCCTTAACTGTATTTTCCAGTTTAAGCCGGTCAAACTGATCGTTCCTGTTTTTTTCTACGTAGTGATATACGATGTAGATGAGCATCCAGATGGCTACCAGCATCAATGTATAATACAAGCCAAGCAGCGTAGTTTTATTTTCAAAATGCCAGTTACCTTTTTTATTTCGTTCCCAGCCGGTCGTTTTTTTAATTTCGGCAATTCCTTTTTTTACGCTGGTATCTTTTGCGTAGGCGGTATTGTTATAGTAAGGAATGGAATCCATGCCCAATGACTTTTCCAGGGCAACTGCTTTTTCCAGTCTTTGGTTGTTGTAATAAGTTTCGTAGGAGTAGCCCGATCTTGATTCGATATAATCACTCCCATAATACAAAAGCGTTCCAGAAGCGCCAACCGATATGATGAACATGAACAGAATACGGTCAAAAGAAAATTTAAGCCAGCTTGTTTTTTTAATGATATACCTCAGCAGGTGCGTAACCAATATGCCCGAGATTAAAAGAATGGCGAGGCTTACAAGGTATTGTTTTTGTCCGCCCTGTTCTTTAAACCGGTCGCCAAAAACTACAAAGTTAAAGTACAGTAATATCAGTCCCCAAACGCCCCATCCGGTTATTTGGCAGAGCCAGTATCTTAGATTCATTTTAGTCATAATGCAAAAATACCAACCAATATACTCAATTTTTACCCAGATTTGATTAATGGTGATATGATGGTTTGGGAGGTTGCAATTGTCAGCAGCCCATGACAAAAGGGTATTAACACGTAATTTTCTGCTATTTTTACAGTGTTTACAAATACTTGTTCATGGCTAACCCCAACTTAAATAATGAGGCCGAATATCTGAATCCTGCCGATAAGGAATTTGAGAATACTATCAGGCCTTCGGTGATTGATGATTTTTCGGGTCAGCCCCAGATCATTGAGAATATTACCATCTTCATCAAAGCTGCAAAAATGCGTGGCGAAGCATTGGATCATATCCTTTTTCATGGTCCGCCGGGTTTGGGCAAAACAACCCTTAGCCGTATTGTTGCCAACGAACTTGGCGTAAGTATTAAAGAAACCAGCGGCCCGGTTATTGAAAAACCAGGTGACCTGGCCGGATTATTGACCAATTTAGAACCCAACGATGTTTTGTTTATTGATGAAATTCACCGCCTGAGTACGGTGGTGGAAGAATATCTGTATGCCGCAATGGAGGATTTCAGAATTGATATCATGATTGACAGCGGTCCCAATGCAAGAAGTGTGCAATTGAATTTAAATCCGTTTACGTTGATTGGTGCAACTACGAGAAGCGGATTACTTACAGCTCCATTACTTTCACGTTTTGGCATTAAATCAAGATTGGAATATTATGATTCGGTGACGCTGAAGAACATAATTCTTCGTTCATCAAAAATATTGGGTACAAAAATTACCAGCGATGCGGCGGAAGAAATTTCGGGCCGCAGCCGAGGTACACCAAGGATTGCTAACGGTCTGTTAAGGCGGGTACGTGATTTTGCACAGGTGATAGGCAATGGGGTGATAGATATGGGCATTACTGAGCATTCGCTGAAAGCATTGAATGTTGATAAGCATGGCCTGGATGACATGGATAACCGGATACTGACAACTATCATTGATAAATTTAAGGGCGGGCCTGTTGGCATTACAACCATTGCCACCGCTGTTGGCGAAGAGGTAGGTACACTTGAAGAAGTGTATGAACCCTTTTTGATTCAGGAAGGATTTTTGCAACGCACGGCAAGAGGAAGAGAAGCAACTTCAAAAGCCTATGAACACCTTGGTAAAAAATCATCCTTTGGCGGAAACGAGAACCTGCTTTTTTCTGATACTAAATAGTTGTTGTATTCGTTAAACATCTGCGTTTACTTAAAGTCAGAATAGCTCAACCTTTACTATGAAATTATTTTTTGTTTGCATTGTTTCAGGATTTTTGTTTGTATCCTGTACAAAAGATGGCTCATCTTCAGCGCCGGTTCCTGTTCCTGCTACCATGTATTTTCCTCCCATCGGCACCGATGATTGGGAAACCGTAACTCCGCAGTCTTTAAATTGGGATGTAGCAAAATTAAATGAAGCCATTGACTATGCAGGGACAAAAAATACTTACGGTCTCATCATTTTATACAAAGGCAGAATAGTAACAGAAAAATACTGGAACAACTGGAACAGGAATACACTGTATTATATTGCCTCAGCCGGTAAAAGTGTAACCGCTTTTTTAGCTGGTATTGCTCAACAGGAGGGACAGCTGAATATCAATAATAAAGTGAGTACTTATTTGGGTAATGGGTGGACATCGGCTCCGCTGGCGAAGGAAAATCTCATCACTGTAAAACATCAGTTGTCGATGACAACCGGTTTGGATTATACGGTGCCTAATCTGGATTGTGTGACGCCTGCCTGTCTTCAATATAAATCTGATGCCGGCATTGCATGGTTTTATCACAATGCGCCTTATTTGCTGGTGCAGAATGTAATTGCCAATGCAACTTCTACCAACTACAACACCTACACAAAAACAAAACTGGCCGATAAGATCGGTATGAAAAATTTCACCTGGTTCAGCAACACGCTTTGGTTAAACAGCAGAGATATGGCAAGGTTTGGATTATTAATGCTGAACAAAGGCACCTGGAACGGCACTCAAATAATGACCGACCAGAATTATTTTAATGCCATGACGAATAGTTCGCAAGGCTTGAATCAGTCTTATGGCTATTTGTGGTGGCTTAACGGAAAATCTTCTTTTATGATTCCGGGGTTAACTTTTGTTTTTCCGGGCAGTTTATTTCCTGCGGCTCCTGCCGATATGATTTCGGCTTTGGGCAAGGATGATAAAAAAATATATGTTGTTCCGTCAAGAGACCTGGTTGTAATTCGTCATGGTGATGATGCAGGTAGCAGCGTAGCCGGCCCTTCTTCTTTTGATAGTGAGCTATGGGAAAAGTTAATGTTGGCAATAAAATAAAAAAAGTCCCCACAAAAAAGCAGGGACTGTTTTTTATTTTATATAGTTGACAGATTACTCAGTTACAACAAGCCTGAACCCATTACCATGAATGTTCACTATTTCAATGGCATCATCTTCTTTCAGGTATTTACGAAGTTTAGCAATGTAAACATCCATGCTACGGCCGTTGAAGTAAGTGTCGCTTCCCCAGATCTTCTTTAATGCAATTTCACGGCTCAGTAAATCATTCTTGTACTCACTCAGCATTTTCAACAACTCATTTTCTTTTGGCGAAAGTGTTTGTGTTTTTCCATCAACGGTTAGTTCCCTGAGCCTTGGATTAAAATGATATTTGCCAAGGTCGTATTCCATATTTGCTTCTTCACGGTGTAATTCTTCATTACGCTTTAATATGGCTTTTATTTTAAGCAATAAAACTTCGCTGTCAAAAGGCTTGGTAATATAATCATCGGCACCTAATTTATATCCCTGAATGATATCGTCTTTCATAGTCTTAGCACTCAAAAAGAATAAGGGAACATCCGGATTAACATCTCTTATTTCTTCAGCCAGTGTAAATCCGTCCATATTCGGCATCATTACATCAAGCAGGCAGAGGTCAAATTTTTCACGTTGAAATGCAGCAAGGCCAAGCTTTCCGTCTCTTTCAAGGGTTACATTATAATCGTTCAGTTCTAAATAGTTTTTCAATACCATGCCAAGGTTGGTGTCATCTTCGCATAAAAGAATTTGGGGTTTTACTGGTTCCATGTGTTTAGGTTTATTACAAATAAAATTAAATCAAAGTTTATACAGCGAATATAGTGCCTAATTTTTTGTTAAAGGTAATTTTGCCTGCGTTAGGTGCAGATGCCGCATAATCATCTATGCTTTCAGCGGGAATTATTTTTTTTCAAATATTTCTTATCAGTAAGGGTTTTCAAAAATGCAACAATGTCTTTCCTTTCCTGGATCGTAAGCCCCAATGGTTTTCTGAGTGCGTCATCAATATTGATCGGGTCTTCCACAAAGGCATTAGGATTGTTATAGTAGGTGAGTACCATTTCCAGTGTTTTGAACTTTCCATTGTGCATATAAGGGGCAGTGACTGCTACGTTACGCAGGCCGGGTATTTTAAATTTACCTTTATCAGTTTCTTTTTTGGTGATGTTGTACAGGCCAGCATCATTTAATTCTCTGCCATCAAACAAGCCAATATTTTTAAATTCATCGGTAGTAAAATCTTCCATGCGGTGGCAATCAAAACATTTGGCTTTGTTGCCAACAAATAATTCCCTGCCTCTTTCTTCCTGTGCGGTAAGGTCCTTCAGATTGTTGCTCCAGTCGTCAAATTTGCTGTCAACTGTTTCCAGAGTTTCTTCAAAAGCTGCAAATGCCGCTGCAAGGTTTATTGCATTGGGTTGCTCATTAAATATTTTCTGAAACAGTTTTTTATATTCTTTGTTTTCATTCAACCTTTTAACAGCTTCATCAATAGGCAAACCCATTTCATCAGGATTTTGAATGGGGATTAAAGCCTGCTCCTCTAAAGATCCTGCCCGGCCATCCCAAAAATAATACGGCCTGTTCTTCATATTGAGAACTGAAGGTGTATTGCGACTTGTTAGCTTGCCCCCAATTCCTTTGCTGAATGCAACTGTATCGGCAAAAGCAAATTTGGGTATATGGCAACTGGCGCAACTAACAGACGAGTCCCTGGAGAGTATCTTTTCGGAAAATAATTTTTTGCCAATCGCAGCTTTTGTTTTTATTGCCGAATTCTCATTTTCAAAAAATGAACTGGAAATAACTACTAATAAAAAATAAAATAAAATTGAAAATGCTGTTTTTTTCATTACCTCAAATTTACAGGTTGGCTGTTTAAAAATGATGAGTTACTATTAAGCAACTGTTTGTACCTTTCAAAAAACAAAAATTAATGTCAAATAAAGAAGCATTCATAGAAGCCATCAACAATGGCTATACATTTAAAGGAGTATCAGTAAAGCTGGGCGCAGCAATGCTCGACGGGGAAGTGGTGCCGGAAGCAGGTATTAATCTTCCGTTAAAAACCATGAACCGCCACGGGCTGATTGCCGGCGCTACCGGAACTGGTAAAACCAAAACACTGCAGGTGATCAGCGAGCTTTTAAGCGATAATAGCGTGCCGGTTTTGGTAATGGATATTAAAGGCGACTTGAGTGGTATTGCAGCTGCAGGTGCGGGGCACCCAAAAATTGATGAGCGTTACCAGAAGTTGAACATGGATTTTAAGCCTGGTGCTTTTCCTGCAGAGTTGATGACATTGACGGGGCAGAATGGTGTTCACCTGAGAGCAACGGTAAGTGAATTTGGCCCTGTATTGTTGAGTAAGATATTAGAATTGAATGATACGCAGGGTGGCGTTGTGGCCATGATCTTTAAATATTGCGATGATACGCAGCTGCCGCTGCTCGATCTGAAAGATTTTATTAAAGTGCTGCAATATATCGGTGATGAAGGCAAAGAAGAAATTGAAAAAATCTATGGGAAAATTTCCACCTCCTCAACCGGTACGATATTGAGAAAGGTGATTGAATTGCAACAGCAGGGCGCTGATATTTTCTTTGGCGAAAGAAGTTTTGAAGTAGATGATCTGATGCGTATTGCTGATGATGGCAGGGGAATTATTAGTGTTTTACGTGTTACCGATCTGCAGGACAAACCAAAACTGTTTTCCACGTTTATGTTGCAGATGCTTGCGGAGTTATATGCCAGTTGTCCGGAAGAAGGCGACCTGGAAAAACCTAAACTGGTGATGTTTATTGATGAGGCTCACCTGATATTTAATGAAGCCAGCTCAGCTTTACTTCAGCAGATTGAAACTATTGTAAAACTGATCCGTTCAAAAGGGATTGGAATTTTCTTTTGCACTCAAAATCCGATGGATGTGCCGGCAGCGGTATTGTCGCAGTTGGGTTTAAAAGTTCAGCATGCTTTACGAGCATTTACCGCAGCCGACAGAAAAGTGATAAAACAAACTGCAGAGAATTATCCCGAAACTGAATTTTATAAAACAGAGGATTTAATTACTCAACTGGGTATCGGCGAAGCGCTGATTACTATGCTTAATGAAAAAGGAATTCCAACACCATTGGCACATACCATGCTTTGTGCTCCACGCAGCCGCATGGATATTTTGACAGATGAAGAGATAAAAGATATTAATACAAGAAGTCGGATGGTTGCCAAATACAATAAGACGGTCGATAGCGAAAGCGCTTATGAAATTCTTACTGAGAAATTAAAAGAAGCTGCCGAAAGATCGGCAAAAGAAGAAACAACTGAATCGGCAAAAAAGTCTGGTAAAGAAGAACCCTCAACAATTGAGAAAGTTGCCAATAATACCATTGTAAAAAGTATGGTTCGTACCGGCGGTAATATAATTGTACGATCGTTACTGGGAGCGCTGGGATTGGGTGGCCGAAGCCGTAGTTCTAAAACCAAAAGCTGGTTTTAGCTGAGAAGTATATAAACCTTTAAGCATGTGTGGTCAAACCGAATTATACACCGGGTAGTTTAAGCCAAATAGATAACAGGGTGCATTACCCTAATATGAGCCTGTTTTGCCCAAAAATCAGGCAAATAGCCTGATATTATTAAAAGGGAAAATGGCTGATATTATACGGTATAAAAATGATGAATAAATTCATATATTTATTCGTAACAGATAGATTATCAATTAAGTATAATTTTTTTTTGAATAGCAGGTTTACAAATTTAGCCCGATCTTTTTACCCTTTTTTTAAAATACCTGATAAAAATGTTGCATAATAGTAAAAACCCTGTTATCTTCGTTTCGGTTTTTCATAGGATATTGGATTTTAAAGCGGGACTAGATTTCTATCTTGGTCCCTTTTTTATTTTAAGACCCTTCCGTTTCAACAAAAACTGATAAAACCTTCCTTGTCTGTTTTAATTTTATTCTCGGCCTGCAGGTAGTTTACCACCCTCCATACTTTTTCTTTGCGGATGTTTTTTAAGCCGGCTAATATCTCGTCCATTTCAACCGATCTCTGTTTTGTGATTTTTTCAATTTGTGCCATGATGCTGTCAAACTCTTCTGTTGATATATAGATCACTTTTTCATTGATGCAATTATCACAAATGGCACAGGCATTTATCCTTATATCGCTGAAATATTTAGCAATGTGAACACTCCGGCAGCCGGAAGTTTTTTTAATATATTGAATTATAGCTTTTACCCGTTCTTCAAAACTTTCCCTGCGTTTAACATATTCGTTCATGTTTACTTTGTAGTCATCATTGTACATCCGGTTTTGTAAAAGAGTGATCTGCGGTTTGTCTTTTTGGGATGCATAGCTGATAATCCCAAAGTCATGCAATTTTTTTAAATTGTTTTTTAGCTCCTCAATATCCAACTGAATAAACCTTGCGAGTTTTGACTCATAAACTGTGGCTGGGAAATCGAAGATGCCTTCGTAGGAACGTAGCAATCCCTTAAGCAAAGGTTCCAGATCCGGATTTTGATTTTCGAAATCTGTGAGTTCATCACGGTTGGTCGTAAACACAACTGTAGAAGGTTTAAAAAAGACTTCATTAAAACTGAGGATATCTTCCTGTTCCAACGCTTTAATGGCATAAGTAGCGGTAAGTATATTTATTTTAAATGAGGTTGAGAAAGTGGCGAGGTCAAAATCATAGCTTATTCCTTCACCACTGCCGGCAGGAACTTGTAAATGATTCATAACTGCCGTATACACTTTTTTTATTTCTGCTTCAGCAGGAAAACGGATAGCAGATAATTCCTGAAGGTCTGCAAGTTCCTTATTGTTGTACAACAGTACAGCATAGGCCCGTTTTCCGTCTCTGCCAGCCCGGCCTGCTTCCTGGTAATAATTTTCCAGACAATCGGGTACATCGTAGTGCACTACTATCCGAACATCGGGTTTATCTATCCCCATACCAAAGGCGTTAGTACAGGCTACTACACGTGTTTTGTTATTGATCCAGCTTTCCTGTTTGTTATTTCTATCCTCACTACTTAATCCAGCGTGATAATAATCAGCATTGATATTGTTCAGTTTCAACAAGTCGGAAATCTCTCTGGTGTGTTTACGGCTTTTGCAATACACAATGGCTGTGCCTTGAACGTTTTTAAGAATCTCCAGTAATTTGTTTTGTTTGGACGCTACGTTAAAAACGCTGTAAGAAAGATTCCTTCTTTCAAATGATTGCTGAAAGTATTGATGGTTTAAGCCGAATTGGAGTTTATTGCAGATATCCTCTTGTACAGCTTTAGTTGCAGAAGCAGTAAGCGCAAGAACCGGCACATTTGGTAAATACTCTCTAAGCGCTGAAATCCTTACATATGGCGGACGAAAATCGTATCCCCATTGCGAAATACAATGCGCTTCATCTACCGCCAGTAAGTTAATATTCAGGGCAGGCAGAAATTCCAAAAATAGATTGGTCTCTAATCTTTCGGGAGAAACATACAGGAATTTGTAGTTGCCGTAGGCGGCATTTTGCAGCGTTCTTTTTATTTCCAAAAAACTCATGCCTGAATAGATGGCCAGGGAGGGAATTCTTTTTTTCTTCAAAGCTTCCACCTGGTCTTTCATCAAAGCAATCAACGGGCTCACCACAAGGCAGATGCCTTCTTTTGCCATGGCCGGCACCTGGAAGCAAACAGATTTGCCTCCACCGGTTGGCAACAATGCCAGCGTGTCTTTTCCTTTCAGCACCGCATTGATGATATCTTCCTGCAATGGCCTGAAACTATCGTATCCCCAATATTCCTTTAAAATTTCCTGAATGGTCAAACCTTTTTTTTATTACTTGAAATTAAACTCTTTTAAATTATTTTAATAAATTCAATATATTTTTTCAAAACCCGCACTTTCTAAATCTTAAATACATTGCCATGAAATTAGTCATGCTATCTGTTATCCTGTTTTGTTATTCATTTATTAACGCTCAGGCTGATAAAAAGAAAAAGAAAAGTGAAGAAAGATTCCAAATCGTTAAGATGTTAAAATTTCCCAATGTTGACAGACTGGAAACAACAGTTTCTATTTCAGATATCAAGGTCATTTCTGTTGTATGCGATAGTATAAGACTTGGCTATTCCACTAAAGGTATGATGGGAGGGGTAATATCTTTAACTCCTGATAAACCGTTTACCTCTTTTTTGCAGGATCAAATTTATAAAATGTACAAAAAAGATTATAAAAAAAACGGGTCAAAGATTTTGTTGGTAATTAAAGAATTGCGGGTTGGAGACCGTCAATCAACTGAACTGTTTGCTTATACCCGTATTGATGCTGATACTTATATTTCGGACAATGGAGAACTGTATAAGAAATTGTATACAATTGATACCGTTTTTGTTGCCGCATTAGGTACTGATGTTTCTGGTGGACATGCCGAAATGATTGAAAAAGCTCTGAAATTCTTATTGAAACAATCTGTTCAAAAAGCAGAAATTCCTCAAC
>JAHEBJ010000141.1 GCA_024642285.1 Sphingobacteriales bacterium | reverse complement strand
CTCCTTTTAAAATGTTCAAGCGTTATTCCAATTATGCAGGAGGAACTGAATGTCCGTTAACCATTACCTGGCCAAAAGGAATAAAGGCTCGCGGTGAAATCAGAAACCAATATCACCATGCGGTAGATATTGTGCCTACCATACTTGAAGCATGCGGAGTAGAAATGCCAAAGGTTTACCGGGGTGTCGAGCAGTATCCTTTGTCAGGCGTTTCTATGAAATATAGTTTTGACGCAAAACCTGACGATCCAACACAAAAGCATGTGCAATATTATACCATGCTTGGAACCCGTGCCATTTGGCAGGATGGCTGGAAAGCAGTGGCTGTGCATGCTCCGCTTACAAGCAAAGGTAATTTTGACAAGGACAAGTGGGAATTGTACCATGTAGATGTTGACCGTTCTGAATCAAATGACCTTGCAAAAGAAAATCCCGAAAAACTGGAGGCTTTAAAGAAATTATATGATGAAGAAGCCAGGAAGAACAATGCCTATCCACTTGATGACCGTACCGCAACAGAGATTTTAAACCTTGACAGGCCAAAAGAAGAAGGAGAAAGGGATAGCTATACTTATTACCCGCATGCCAGCTCTGTTCCGGAGGCTGTAGCCGTCAATATTCGAGGAAAATCTTATAAAATAGTTGCCAATGTTGACATGACAAATCCAAATACCTCAGGTGTAATATTCGCTCATGGTTCAAGGTTTGGCGGACATAGTTTGTTTATTAAGGACCATAAATTATACTATGTCTATAATTTCCTGGGTATCACTCAGCAAGAAATGGTTTCGGGAACTTTAAAACCGGGTAAATACACATTTGGTATGGAGTTCAATAAAGAATCTGCCGGAAAATACAACGAATCAATTGGCACGGCAAAGCTTTATGTAAATGAAAAAGAGGTTGCCAACATGCAAATGAAATCACAGGTTGGAAAATTCACTTTGGTTGGAGATGGTTTATGTGTTGGTTATGATAGCGGCGATCCTGTTAGTAAGCTTTATAGTTCGCCCGGTGAGTTTAAGGGAGGCAATATCGGCTTTGTAACGGTGAGTACCGGTAAAGAAAAATATCTTGACCTTGAAATGGAAGCACAAAGAGCCTTGAAGAAAGAGTAATTATTTCATTTTTTCAATACCAATAACATAAAAGGTATTGATTAAAAAGCCCATTCATTTAAAACTAAATGAATGGGCTTTTTTTATCTGAATCATTTTTTCGAGTTGGTAATTTCAAGATGATTCTTACTGGTTTTCCTTTTGAAAAATGGTACCACCATTCAATCAGCCATGATATGTGACCATTCCTCATGAATTTTTTTCCAGCAGCGTCTCCGCTTCGGAACCTTGCGTTTACGAATCAACCCTCCTTTATGCTGTAAAATGGGATGCACTGTACTTCCGCGTAGCGTAGCTAAATACACTTACCAATAAACAAAAAAGCAGCATGAATCACTTTAAACAATACTATCTTACATTACTCATATTGCTGTCCTAAGATTGGGGTACATTATAGTACATTATAGATAACCAGCTTTTAAAAAAACCGAAGATTTTACAACGCCAACAGGATATACAAAAGCTTTCTGATAATGAACAGGAACACATCTTTATTACCCTCGATGCACTGATAAGAGATTTTAAAAATAAAAGAGCTTACGCTTCATAAAATACAAAAGCCACTCAATTGAGTGGCTTTGTTGCTTAACATTTTTATCACTTTTTCTTAAATGATAAAAGATATTTCTTATCGCCATTGTAAAAGAACAATAGCCGTCCTTTTGTAAGGACAATTGTATCACCCTGTTTAAATGATATAAGATGTGGGTTTGATTGGCTAACATTTCTAATTATCAAATAGTCATCCTTTATTTTTGAAAAAACAAAGTCCTGATTAAAAACCTTCGTGCTTTCATAATTATTCACAAACAAACCTGTTGTGTCATTTGCAAGTTTAATACTTAGGTTTTCTTTAGGATAGTTTATGGTTTTATCCCTTTGGTACAACTTGTACTCTTTTGCTAATTTACTTGTATTACAACTGTAAAATACAGCCATAAAAAACAATAATATATACGCAACCTTTTTCATAAGCTTTAGTTTCTGTTCCAAACGTCTAATGGGATAATCAAAACACCTGCTGCATTTCTTGGGGGATAAATAGGGATAAACCCTGGGTCGACCATTGAGTTTACAACTGCACCTGTTATTTGATTTATGTTATTGATGATACCTTTTGTGGGGTCTTGACCTGCTCGTACTCTTTGCATCATAACATCTGCTGCTGGCTGGTCTCTGTATTCTAACCCGCCGCTCCATGCATATTGTGCCCTGTATGCACTTATTTCATCGGCAACACCATAATTGGCTGCTGTGGCTATATTAAATTCATTTCTTGCATTTTGCCCTCCATGTCGGGTTTCATGAAGTTGGCTTCCCATATTACTTTCTGTAAACATTGTTACCACTCCATCACCTTTGGCATTTGTCCCTGTTGAAGAGGTTGTTGGTCCAACCAAACCTAATGCCTTAAACTCTTTACTACCTACACTTCCATATTTATACTCGGTGTTTTCATCGCTACGCATGTTTGCTATATCGGTTTTAGAACTTCTTAATTCTGCAACCCGTTCTCTTCTATCGCCAACATCTTGCCCCTTCCTATCCATTTTGGCTATTTGCTTTTCAAGTTTAGCAACCTGTTTATCAATTTTCCCCTCCATCTTATGAGCTTTCTTCTCATTCTTTTCATCAAAATATCTTCCGTCTATTTCAATATTATTGATAGGATTGTTTTTCACAAAAGCATACGGCGATATATCAATGTACTTTCCTGCTAATGGGTCAACAACCCCCCAACGTCCTGTTTGATTGTCGTACATTCTTGCTCCGAAGTCTGTCCACTCCAACCCACTGCCATCACTGAACTCTTTCGATTGTAATTCCTTGCCTTTAAACTTGTAATTATTATTTAGAGTACCTGCGGCTCTTGAAGATATTCCCGCCATCGTCAACCCGAACGGATAATAATGCGTCTCCTTCAGCAGACCACCCAACAGGTGGTTCACCTTTAGGTTATTAAAATACAAATTCAAAAAACTCTTATGAATTTCAAATTATTAGGTATCAAAAGTATTAACTGATTCTTATTTTGAGTTTTTGCTTTTAAGACTGTAATACCAACGCGCTAATAATAGCCCTGGAACTAAAAGAGTAGCAAACAGCAAAATCATTTGCGTTAACAGGTGAAAGATTGATACAGAATCCAAATCTTTCGCAATGTAAATTCTGTAGTATATTGATCGGGCTAAGGAAGAAAAAAGCGCGAACAGAAGTACATACAAATATCCCTTTTTCATTTGACACGATTTATTCAATGGTTAGGTAGCTTGGCCGCAACACTCACCAATAGCATGGGTGCCTGCAGCATACTAAAAGGCGGCGCAGGCATACGAAGATCTACAATCAGGTGCATCTCTCTTCCAGCGCGCTCCATTTTTATTCCTCCCACAACTTTTACCCCCTCCCATTAGTTTTACCTGCAAATTGTTTGGGTTATGGAGATAGGCGTAGGCATGTTTGGCGATAATCATTTTACGGGTACAGCGGTCGGGCCCGTGGGGGTGCGGCTGCGCGAATTGGTGGAGGAGATAAAACTGATGGATGCGGTGGGCATCGATTTTTTTGGCCTTGGCGAGCATCACCGGCCCGACTATGCGGTAAGT
>JAHEBJ010000066.1 GCA_024642285.1 Sphingobacteriales bacterium | reverse complement strand
GGCAGTCTGTACAAAAATCCAAAAGTTGAAATACCGGAATATCTTTCTTTGCTTGCAAAATTTCCTTCTGATCTTTTATTAAAGCATGAATATGTTTTCCACTGCGTATGGAACCTGGTAAAGCGGTTCAAAATAAAAAACAGGGAAATGGTAAAAACATTTGGATACGAAGGACCCATGCCGGACCGTTTCCAGGATATCATCGACTTTCAAAAAAATATACCTCGGATTATCATTAAGCAAACACCCTGGTCGAAGGCATTAATGAAACGCTGCTTTAAAAAGATCACTCAGGTTTAAATAAGTAAAATGCAGCCTGGTCGGCGTTTGCAGCCTTATTGTTCTCCTTACTTATCGACTTAAATTTTTCAATATCATCTTTTGTATATCCCGAATTTTCTTTGCTAACGTTGTACGAGTTAGAGTCGGGCCAGGCAATATCCTTTGTATATTGTTCGCTGCCGATCAGGCTCATGTAATTCCCATCGAATTCTGTTTTTCGTAACTCAAAGCCTGCCTGTTCTGCCAACAGCTTCATACTTTTCAACGAATGAATGATAATATGCCGTGGAGCATCAAGGTCCATCCAGTTTACGCCATATTTTTTCCAGCTGTACATTCCCATCACCGGCGTTCTTATAAAAAGGTATTTTCCTTTTTTCAGCAACTTATAAAGTTGCTGCAACACTTTCAAAGGTTCATCCATATGTTCAAACGCATGGTGCAGCATGATGAGATCAAACTCGCCGGTGGTTTCAAAGATATTTCTCTTTAAAATTTTTATAGCGCCGTAATCTTTATCCTCATCAATAAACGGGTCAATACCATGCAGGTTGGTAAATCCGATTTTATAAAAACTGTGCAACAGGCTTCCATTTCCGGTTCCCACGTCAAGTATAGCATCGTTATACTGAACGCCCGTATTTTTTAACCAATTGTAATAGTCGGGTTTTTTATACCCTGCAGATAAAATGCTGCCTGCCAGTTTATTCTTTCCGTAAATAAGATAGGAAGCTTTTAGTTTTCGAAGTACGTCGGGTTTCTTTTTAACATCAAGACCAAGGTTAAAAGAGTAATAACCTTCGTTGGGATAATATTTCCCCAGATCAGCCGGAATATCCTGCAACTGCAGCAATCCACAATTGCTGCATTCCATGTACGTAAACATTTCACGTAAGCCAAGTTGCATTTCCTTTAACTGATGCATCTTGTTGTCAACGCTGTTGCCACAAACCTTACAACTCTCAGTAATCATTTGGTTTTATTTTTACAAACTTAGTTATAAAAAAATCCCCCGTTAAAAACGAGGGATTAAATTATATTCCGAATTTTAAACTGGTTCCGATTTCATTTGCTTGGCCACTTTGCTACGCTCATTCTCATCCAGTATCACTTTACGCATGCGAATGCTTTTTGGTGTAACCTCAATGCACTCATCTTGTTGTATATACTCCATACACTCTTCAAGTGTCATTAAAATCTTTGGAGCAGCACGGCTGGCATCATCACTTCCGCTTGCACGATGGTTGGTTAATTTCTTAGGTTCAGTAGCATTTACATTCAAATCACCTGGCTTAATATGCTCGGCGATGATCTGCCCTGCATAAACCTCTTCCCCCGGGTCAACAAAAAACCTTCCTCTGTCCTGCAATTTATCAATTGAGTAACCTGTAGTTTTTTCCATGTTCTTCGAAAGTAAAACGCCATTGCTTCTTCCCGGAATAACACCCTTCCATGGCCGGTAATCAGTAAAGCGGTGAGCCATTACAGCTTCGCCGGCAGTTCCGGTAAGCATACTGCTACGCAATCCAATCAACCCTCTTGAAGGAATATCAAATTCCAGATGCTGCATCTCGCCTTTACTTTCCATGATGATCATCTCACCCTTTCGCTGAGTAACAAGGTCAATAACTTTTCCGCTGAATTCAGCCGGAACATCAACCACAAGGTTCTCATAAGGCTCACATTTCTTACCATCAATCTCTTTAACCAATACCTGCGGATTACCTACAGTCAATTCAAATCCCTCACGACGCATGGTTTCAATTAAAATACCCAAATGCAAAATACCACGACCGTAAACTAAAAAGCTATCAGCACCGTCTGTGTCTTCAACACGCAGAGCCAGGTTCTTTTCAGTTTCTTTCATCAGTCTGTCACGCAAATGACGGGAGGTAACAAACTTTCCTTCACGGCCAAAGAATGGCGAGTTATTAATACTGAACATCATACTCATCGTTGGCTCATCTACACTGATAACCGGTAACGCTTCCGGAAACTCTACATCAGCAATTGTATCACCAATATTAAATTCGTCCAAACCAACTATTGCACATATATCACCCGCACTTACTTCAGTCGCTTTCTTTTTTCCAAGCGCTTCAAAAACGTACAGTTCTTTAATTTTCATTTTTTTAATCCCACCACCAGCTTGAACCAAAGCAATCTGCTGTCCTTCTTTCACTGTTCCTCTGGCAACTTTACCTACAGCAATTCTTCCTAAGAAAGAAGAATAATCCAAAGAAGTGATCTGCATCTGTGTAGTTCCTTCATTCACTTTTGGCTCCGGTACATGTTCTAAAATTGCATCCAGCAATGGAAGAATATTATCAGTTTCAGTCAATGAGGTATTCATCCAGCCGTTCTTGCTGCTTCCGTAAATGGTTGGGAAATCCAACTGCTCTTCGGTAGCATCAAGGTTAAAGAATAGCTCAAAAACTGCATCATGCACTTCATCAGGGCGGCAGTTTGGTTTATCAACTTTATTAATAACAACAATGGGATGCAATCCCAACTGCAAAGCTTTCTGTAACACAAAACGTGTCTGCGGCATAGGGCCTTCAAAAGCATCAACTAATAACAATACACCATCGGCCATTTTCAAAACACGCTCAACCTCACCTCCAAAGTCGCTGTGACCAGGAGTATCAATAACATTAATTTTAATGTCCTTATAAGTAACCGATACGTTTTTACTAAAGATGGTAATTCCTCTTTCTCTTTCCAGGTCATTATTGTCCATGATCAGTTCACCTGTTTCCTGGTTATCCCGGAAAATATTGGTGCTGTGCAGGATTTTGTCAACCAGGGTAGTTTTACCGTGATCTACGTGGGCAATAATGGCGATGTTTCTGATATTCATTTTTCTAGCTTTTAGCCCTTGGTAATCAGCTTTTAGCAGAATCATAGGGATAATGGCTAGAAGCAAACAACGCAGGGCTGTTTTTGAGGGCGCAAAGGTACGCTAAATAGGCCGTAAAGCAAGGTTATTTAAGAATTAATATGGCAAAAGAAGAGTTTTAACTGACGGGCCAAACAATGTAACTTTAGAAATCATCAATTCTAACTAAAAAAACGCTTATGCAAAAGCATTGGACACGCCGTGATGCCATCCGTGCCTTGGGACTTTCCCTTGGATCGGCAACTTTACCATTTTCGAGCTGGGCGGTTGATGAAAACCAGCACCCCATTTTATTGGCAGATAAAAAGATCAGTTTAGATAAGCCCATTACCGCCATCACCTGCGGTGCAGGCAACAGGGGCAATGTATATGGAGGATATGCCATACAATATCCCGATCAACTGGATATTGTAGGCGTTGCAGAACCAATTGCCATCCGCAATGAACGTTACTGCAAAAAACACAATATCACTGCCGAAAACAGTTTTGTAACCTGGGAGCATGTGTTCAAGAAACCAAAATTTGCTGATGCCATTATCATCACTACACCAGATGATCTACATTACGGCCCATGTATGAAGGCTTTGGAAATGGGTTACGATGTGCTGCTTGAAAAACCAATTTCGCCCAGCGAAAAAGAGTGCAGGGAAATTTTAGCGCTTGCAAAAAAGACGGGAAGAATTGTTGCTGTCTGTCATGTACTTCGCTATGCTCCGTATTTTGTTAAGCTGAGAGAGATTATGCAAAGCGGCGTATTAGGAGAAGTTGTCAGCATCCAGCACTTTGAGCCCATTGAGCATAAACACATGAGTCATTCTTATGTACGGGGCAACTGGCATAACAGCAAAAAAACAACTCCAATTATTCTGGCAAAATCATGTCATGACCTTGATATATTAAGATGGATGGTTGGCAAACCTTGTACACATATTCAGGCTTTTGGAAGCCTGCAATGGTTTACCAATAAAAATGCACCGGAGGGAAGTACTACCCGCTGCACCGACGGATGCAAGGTAGAAGGAATCTGTCCGTATTCGGCCCTGGAAATTTATTACCGCAAGCGCCAACGCAACTATGTTTTTGATTTACCTGAAGATAAAACCAAGCAGGCTGAATATGTATTGGAGCAATTAAAGACAACCAATTACGGCCGCTGTGTTTACAAAATGGACAATGACCAGCCAGATCATTACACAAGTAATATTTTATTTGAAGGCGGATTGACAGCTGCTTTTTCTATGGAAGCATTTACTTCTTATGAAGGCCGAAGAACAAGAATTATGGGCAGTCTTGGCGATATTGTTGGCGACATGAACTCATTTACGATGACTGATTTTTTAACCGACAAAAAAACAGAGTGGAAACAGAATTCCGATGGACATGGTGGCGGCGATTGGCGGCTGGTTACCGATTGGATCAATGCGGTTTCAAAAAAAGACCCTTCATTACTTACCTCAACCATTGATGCATCAATAGAAAGTCATGTGATGGGCTTTATGGCTGAAAAGAGCAGATTGGATATGAAAGTTATGGAAGTGAAATTGTAGTTATGCCAAACATTAACAATGTTTGTTTGTGGATTTCTCTATTTCACTTTACTTTTATTTTTCATACTAAAACAACTCCCAAATGAAAAAAGTTTTTGTCGCTGTTTGCTTATTGTTTTCAATAGGTGCAGCTAAAGCGCAGACAAAATTTGATGCGCTGCAAATAACTCCCGCCCAACCTCAAGGCGGGCAAACCGTAAGTTTTAAATATAACACAAAGCTTTCGCCACTGATGGATGAAAAGAAGGTAGAAGTAGTCGTATACCTTTTCAATGAAGGAGGTTCTAAAATAGCAGAACCTAAAATTGTAAAAACGGGAACCGTCTATTCAGGAACTGTGAAGCTTGATAGTAATATACACTGCCTTGCTTTTGGATTTTCCAATGATGAAAATAAATCTAAAGATAATAATGCAGGAAAAGGATACATTATTCCAGTATACAAAAACAATATCCCCGTAATTGGTTACTACATCTGGGCAAGCAGACTTTACTCAGGCTACGGTCAGCGTTTGTTTGATATGAAATCTGAACCGGAAAAAAAGCTCACGATATTGGAGGAGGGACTGCAAATACACCCTGAAGCAAAGGATTATCCAGGTTATTTGACTGATTATCTTACAGCCATCAACTCCATAAAAAAGGAAACCAGCGATCCATTGATACTGGAAGAATTAAAGAAACTAGCAAACAAACCTGTTTTAAAAGAGGAGGATTATAATATACTTACAGACTGGTACACAAAACTTAAAATGAAACCATTGGCCGATACTTTTTCAACGGCCATGAAACAAAAATTTCCGGATGGCTACTGGAAGAAAAACGAAATGGGCAGGGCAATCTTGAACGCAAAAGATGGAGCCGGCAAAAAAGCTGCGTTAAATGCCTACCTGGCTGCATTTCCGCCTAAAAAAGAAGACTTGTATAATTTAAATTATTTTAAAATTAATATTGCGGAGCAGTTACATAAAGAAAAGGACTATGAGAGCTTCAATAGCATGATAAAAGAATTGCCCATGCCAGCAAAAG
Organism: Sphingobacteriales bacterium; assembly: GCA_024642285.1. Classification (GTDB taxonomy): domain Bacteria; phylum Bacteroidota; class Bacteroidia; order Chitinophagales; family Chitinophagaceae; genus Ferruginibacter. The sequence goes on along the minus strand of JAHEBJ010000066.1, from coordinate 8,359 downwards.
CAAGTCTGTATAACGATGTATCCTGGTATATGGCTGAAGCTAAGGAAGCATTGGCTGATGCAAAACGTATGAGTTCAGAAGCTACCAGTTGGGCAAAAAAAGAAATGAACAGCCCTTCGGAAAAAAAACCCGAAGACGTTACCAAAAAACAATGGGCTGAACAACGCAAATATTCATATGGCATGTATGCCGATACCTATGCTTTTATCCTGTACAATATAGGAGATTATAAAAACGGGTATCAATATGCAAAAGAAGCAGCCGGTGACGTATACAAATTTAAAAATGCGGAGTATAATGAGCGTTATGCCAACCTTATGATTAAGGTTACAGCTCCTGCAATGGCAAAAAAAGAGTTGGAACAATTTGTAGAGAACGGGGCTGCGTCGGTGAAAATGAAAGGGCTGTTAAAAGACATTTATCTGGCTGAGAATAAATCCGATGCCGGTTATGAAAACTATCTCACCAAACTTGAAGCAGCTGCAAAAAATAAAAAGCGTGAAGAGATTGCTAAATCAATAATCAATGAACCGGCTCCAAAATTCAAATTAAAAGATCTGGACGGAAAGAATATCAGCCTCGATGACCTCAAAGGGAAAGTGGTGGTGGTTGACTTTTGGGCTACATGGTGCGGCCCCTGCATTGCTTCTATGCCCGCCATGAAAAGGGCACAGGAGCAGCTAAAAAGCAGGGCGGATGTGGCATTTGTTTTTATAGATACATGGGAAGCCGGAGAAAAAATGAAGCAAAATGCAGTTGATTTTATGACAAAAAACAATTACCCGTTTCATGTTTTACTAGATGAAGAAAATACCGTTGTTGGTAATTTTAACGTGCAAGGCATACCTACAAAATTTGTGATAGACAAGGCCGGCAACATCCGCTTCAAGAGCATAGGTTTTGGTGGCAACGACGATGCGCTGGTAGATGAAGTGAGTATGATGGTTGAAATGGCTTCGGCTGAAAGCCCGGTGGCCGCCAACATGAAATAAAAATAAATTAACATTATTCAACTTTAACGGACTGTATATTTACAGTCCGTTTTTAAATATGGATACGAAGAAAATTTTTGTACCGAATTTATTTATCTGCATCCTGATGGACCTGCTCGGCATGGTAACCTTTTTCTTCCCGGCATTGGGAGAAATTGCCGATGTGGTCTGGGCTCCCGTATCAGCATTTATATTTTATCTGATGTTTGGTGGCCGCTTTGGTGTGATTGGAGGTATATTGAATTTCCTCGAAGAAATTATTCCCTTCACCGATATCATTCCATCTTTTACCATCGCCTGGTTAATCCGCAAAAATGAAGCAGACAAATTACTGGAAAATAAATAGCGCCGACTTTAGTAATACCATCTTTATTTATTAAATAGTCCAAAGGACTATGTAGAAATATTAGATGGGATTATACCGATAGTATATTGTTTTAGAATACTTATTGGCATAATCGGTATAAATTGCATATCCAATTATGCCGTTTCAATTACATGCACCATATTCCCCCGCCGGCGATCAGCCGGATGCCATTCGCCAGCTTACAGACGGATTGATAAACGGCGAAAAACACCAGACACTGCTGGGCGTAACCGGAAGCGGAAAAACATTCACCATGGCGAATGTTATTCAGCAGGTGCAAAAACCAACACTGGTCATCACACATAACAAAACACTGGTTGCTCAGTTGTATGGTGAGTTCAAACAGTTTTTCCCGGAGAATGCGGTAGGTTATTTTGTTTCATACTACGATTATTATCAGCCCGAAGCTTATATGCCGGTGAGCAACACGTACATTGAAAAAGATCTGAGTATTAATGAAGAGCTTGATAAACTTCGCCTGCAGGCAACAGCGCAATTATTAAGCGGACGAAGAGACATCATCATTGTTGCCAGTGTGAGTTGCATTTACGGCATGGGAAACCCAACTGATTACGAAAACGGTATCATACGAATTCAGCAGGGACAAACAATTTCCAGGCAGGGTTTTTTACATGCCCTGGTCAATTCCTTATACAACCGCAGTGAAGGAGATTTTACAAGAGGAACATTTCGGGTGAAGGGAGATACCATCGATATTAATTTACCCTATGTGGATTTTGGTTACCGCATTACTTTTTTTGGCGATGAGATTGAAACCATTGAAACGCTGGAACTAAGCAGTGGAAAGCGTATCAGCAGTGTTGATCATGCAGCTATCTTTCCTGCCAATTTATATGTGGCTCCCAAAGATGTTTTGCAGCAGGTGGTTCATGAAATACAGGATGAAGTAAGGGAACAGGAAATCTACTATAAAAACAGCGGAAAATATATTGAAGCCCAGCGGGTAAGTGAACGGGTGAATTACGATCTGGAAATGATTCGTGAACTGGGTTACTGCGCCGGTATTGAAAACTACTCCCGTTTTTTTGACAGGCGAAAACCAGGAACGAGGCCGTTTTGTTTACTGGATTATTTGCCCAAAGATTTTATCTGCATTGTTGATGAGAGTCATCAAACCATACCGCAGGTAAGCGGTATGTACGGCGGCGACAGAAGCCGAAAACTGGTTTTGGTAGATTATGGATTTCGTCTCCCGTCGGCACTAGATAACCGCCCATTAAATTTTCATGAATTTGAATCGCTGCTGAACCAAACCATTTATGTATCAGCAACGCCAGGCAAATACGAGCTTGAAAAATGCGAAGGCGTGGTGATTGAACAGGTTGTGCGACCAACAGGATTATTAGACCCCCCGATTGAAGTCCGCCCCTCCATCAACCAGATAGATGACCTGCTGGATGAAATTGACAAAAGGGTTACCAAAGGCGATCGGGTTTTGGTTACCACCCTAACAAAACGCATGGCCGAAGAAATGGACAAATACCTGCATCGCATCGACATAAAAAGTAAATACATACACAGCGATGTAGATACGCTTGAACGAATTGAGATTCTCCGTGAATTAAGATTGGGCACCATCGATGTTTTAGTTGGTGTTAATCTGTTAAGAGAAGGTCTTGATCTTCCGGAAGTTTCTTTAGTTGCAATACTTGACGCAGACAAAGAAGGTTTTTTACGCAATGAAAAAAGTTTAACCCAAACAGCTGGCCGTGCAGCCCGTAATGTGGATGGACTGGTTATTTTTTATGCCGATAAGATGACCGACAGTATGCAACGCACCATTGACGAAACCAACCGCCGCCGGGAAAAACAGGTTGCTTATAACATTGAACATAATATTACCCCAACAACTATCATAAAAAGTAAAGATCAGATTATTGCACAGGGTTCGGTACTGGATGTTAAAGGGTACGACCCTTCTAACCCTTATTCCATTGCACCAGATGAAGAACTGGTAACTGTAGCCGCTGAGGAGCAGGCTGTTTATTCTACTATTCCACAAATGGAAAAAGCCATTGTAAAAACCAAAAAAGATATGAACAAAGCCGCCAAGGACCTCGATTTCATGGAAGCGGCCAGGCTTAGGGATGAGATGTTCCGCCTGCAGAAATCATTAGCCGAAATGAAAAAATAAATTACTATCTTAACCTTCCTTTAATAATTAAATCAACCAGATATGACAACAATTGCGCTCTACAACCTTAAAGGTGGTGTTGGTAAAACTGCCAGTTGTGTAAACTTTGCTTATTTAGCCGCTGCCGATGGCTACAAAACCTTGCTTTGGGATATCGATCCGCAGGGATCCTCCTCTTTTTACTATAAAGTAAAACCTAAAACGCATCCCGGTATTAAAAAACTCATTACAAAAGATGCCCATCTGGAAAATGCAATCATGAGTTCGGATTTTGAATTACTGGATGTGATACCTGCAGATAACTCCAGTAAAAGTTTTGATATTATGCTTGAGGAAATGAAGGGCAATAAGAACAGGTTAAAGTCGGTAATTAAACAACTACAGGGCGAATATGATTTTGTGTTTATAGATTGTCACCCCGGCTTTAGTGCTTTGAGTGAAAATATTTTTAATGCTGCAGACATAGTGTTGATGCCGGTTATCCCATCAACATTATCTATCCGTACCTACAATATGGTGAAGGATTATTTCAAAGAAAAATCATTAGACATCAGCAAAATGATGTGTTTTTTCACCATGACCGACCTGCGTAAGAACATGCACAACGAGATCATGGAAGAGCTCTATAAAGACAAACGTTTCTTTCAGAATTATATCCCTTATTTAAGCGATGTTGAAAAAATGGGCATCCATAAAGCACCCATTATGGAGTTTGCAAACAGCAGTTATGCGGCCAGTTGTTACAGGGAATTGTGGACTGAGATAAAGGAAGGCGTACTGGAGTAAGTTTCCTTACATTTTTATTTCCTACTTTTGCCGCTTATGAAAAAAGAACTAGACAGCTGGTTTAGCCCGGCACTGCAAAAAGAAATGCCCATCGTTACTTATGGTGACTACGGCACAGCTATATTATTTGTACCTACTGCGGCAGCAGACTACCTGGAGTATGAGCGGTTTCAAATGATGGAAACCCTTGCTCCTTATATAGATGGTGGTAAAATAAAAGTATTCTCTATTAACAGCATCAACAACGAAAGCTGGCTGAACAAGGAAATGGCAGGCGCTCATAAAGCTATTCGCCAAAACCAGTTTAACGAGTATATTTTTAATGAAGTTGTTCCTTATATCAAGAATGCTACTTCAAATGAAACAGAAATCATCATGTGCGGTGCCTCCTTTGGTGCTTTACACAGCATGAACCTCTTCTTAAAGCGCCCCGACCTGATAAATGGTGTAATTGCCATGAGTGGCGTTTACGATCTTACTGAATATACTGATGGGTATTTTGACGATCAGGTATATTTCAACAGCCCCATGCATTATATCCAGAATTTAGAAGATCATAATGTGTTAGAGCAGATCCGCAAAAGCAAACACGTACATATCCTGACCGGCAGCGGAGCATATGAAGACCCTAATGCCTCTAAATCCTTTGCAGGCTTACTTTACAGCAAAGGAATAAATTACGAGCTGGATGTATGGGGCGAAGAATGGAAACATGATTGGCCTACATGGAGAGCTATGTTACCGGTTTATTTTGATACACGGTTTTGATTTTCTAAGTTTTTTACACAATATAAAGAGGGCTTTTTCAGTTATACAGGTACCAATATTCCTGATAACATGAAAAAGCCCTTTCTGATTTTCACCCTGAAATGTTCTGTAATCATGTACTTTGCTGCATGCACAAGTATCAATGACTATGCAAATAACGATTCGGCGACGCCAAGAATTACTAAAGGAACCTGGAAAATAAACTCGTTCACCGACGGACAAAAAGATAAAACCACGGCATTCAACGGGTATATCATCAGCTTCGATCCTTCTGGAAAACTAATCGCAACAAAAAACGGCGAAAGAACAATCGGCAACTGGTCCGAAGATGATATCCTGAAAAAAATTACCATAAATCTCAACACAAACAATGCTGCACTCGACAGGCTTAATCATAACTGGGACATTTCCAGTGTGAGTAGCTCAGCAGTAAGTTTACAAAACACCGAAAATACCGACAAAGGCCGGTTGGAAATCACCACCCGCTGATTCTTAAAGAAAATTGTTTTTGTTTATTTGAGTTTACATGATCTTAAAAAGCCGCCCACGCTTACCGGGCGGCTTTTAAGTTTCTAATTGTTTGTTGATTGGCATGTAAGATTGTTTTACTTTTAGGGCATGTCAAAAAAACTATTTTTACTAGATGCATTTGCATTGGTCTTCCGTGCTTATTATGCACTTATACGCAACCCACGCGTTACCAGCAAAGGCCGTAACACCAACGCCCAATTTGGCTTTACCAATACAATTATTGAGCTAATTAAAAATCAGAATCCTACGCATATGGCCGTGTGTTTTGATACCCATGCGCCAACAGAGCGCCATACCGATTTTGCCGACTACAAAGCCAATCGACAGGAAACACCCGAAGATATTTTATCGGCGGTGCCGGATATAAAAAGGATTATTGAAGCCCTGAACATTCCGGTAATTGCCATTGATGGTTACGAAGCCGATGATGTAATTGGCGCATTGGCCAAGATGGCGGAGAAAGAAGGTTACGAGGTTTTTATGGTTACCCCTGATAAGGATTATGGCCAGTTGGTTTCAGAAAATATAAAAATTTATAAACCACCATATCAGGGTGGCAAATTTGAAATACTAGGCCCAAAAGAGGTTTGTGAGAAATGGGATATTGAAAGAGTGGACCAGGTAATTGATATGCTGGGACTGATGGGTGATGCTGTTGATAATATACCCGGAATAAAAGGAGTTGGTGAAAAAACTGCTGCAAAATTGTTGAAAGAGTATGGAACACTGGAAAATATTTTAGATAATGCCGATAAGATAAAAGGAAAGCTGGGTGAAAAAGTAATGGAAGGAAAAGAGCTGGCGCTGATGAGTAAAAAATTGGCGACCATCATTTTAAATGTGCCTGTTGAGTTCAATGAAAAGAATTTTTTAATTGAAGAGATGAACAAGCCTGCACTCAAAGAAATTTTTGAGGAGCTGGAATTTAAAACACTTGGACGACGCATTTTGGTTGATGACTTTGAATTGGGAAATGCCGGTAGTTCAGAAACTGAAAAACCATCTAAAGAAAAAGAAAATGTGCAGATGGATCTGTTTGGAAATATTATTGAGCCGGATCCTGTGCCAACAAAGATCCCGGAAGCGGAGGATATTATTCTGGTTGATAAAAACATCAGCAATACAAAACATGATTACGCTTTAGTACAAACTGATAAAGACATAAAGGAGTTAGTAAAAAAATTATCGGCCAGCAAAGAAATTTGTTTTGATACGGAAACCACCGGCATTGATGCCAATGAAGCCGATCTGGTTGGCATGAGCTTTTCTATAAAACCCGGCGAAGGGTTTTATATTCCTTGTCCGGAGGACAGAGAAGGCTGCATCAAAATTTTGAAACATTTTGAAAACCTGTTTGCAGATAAATCAAAAACATGGATTGGGCAGAACATAAAGTACGACATGCTCCTTTTGAAATGGTATGGCCTTGAACTGGAAGGTGAAATTTTTGATACCATGCTGGCACATTATGTTATTGAACCCGATGGCAAACGCAGCATGGATGCCTTGGCCGAGAAATACCTGGGTTATGCAACTGTGCATATTGAAGAACTGATTGGCAAGAAGGGGAAGAACCAGGGAAACATGAGAGACGTTGAGGCCGAAAAAATAAAAGATTATGCAGCTGAAGATGCCGATATCACTTTGCAGCTAAAAAATGTTTTTCTGCCACAATTAAAAAATAAAGAAGTTGAGAAGGTATTTTATGAAGTAGAAAACCCCCTGGTAAAAGTGCTTACCGCCATGGAGTTTGAAGGAATAAAAGTAGATGAGGAATTTTTAAATGATTATTCTAAAGAACTGGAGAAGGAGGCTAAAGAAGCAGAGGAATCTGTTTACAAGCAGGCTGGTGTTCGCTTTAATCTGGCATCGCCAAAACAACTGGGCGAAGTATTATTTGACAAAATGAAAATTGACGACAAAGCGAAAAAAACCAAAACAGGTCAGTACAAAACCGGCGAAGACGTTTTACTAAAACTCGCTAGCAACAATAAAATCGTTGATGATATTTTAGCCTTTCGGGAATTTACTAAACTAAAATCAACTTATGTGGATGCATTGCCGTTAATGATCAATAAAAAAACAGGAAGGGTGCATACATCCTACGCACAGGCCGTTGCAGTTACCGGAAGGCTGAGCAGCAACAATCCTAACCTGCAAAATATCCCTATCCGCACCGAAAGAGGAAGAGAGATACGCAAGGCTTTTATACCAAGAGATAAAGACCATGTTTTAATTTCGGCTGACTACTCTCAAATTGAATTACGCATTGTAGCCGCCATCAGCGGCGACAAGAATATGTGTGAGGCTTTTAAAAGCGGCAGCGATATTCACAGTGCTACAGCCGCCAAAGTTTTTGGCGTTGATGAAAAAGAAGTAACAAAAGAAATGCGCTACAAAGCAAAAAGTGTAAACTTCGGAATCATCTATGGACAGGGTGCATTCGGTCTTGCTGAAAACTTAGGCATCAGCCGTACTGAAGCCAAAGAGATCATCGACAATTATAAAAAGCAGTTTCCCAATATTCAGAAGTACATGGATGATACCATTCATTTTGCCCAGGAGAATGGTTATGTAGAAACATTAATGGGGCGTAAGCGTTGGCTGGCCGATATCAACAGCGCCAATTTTACCGTACGTGCTTTTGCCGAACGTAACGCTATCAACTCACCCATTCAGGGCTCAGCAGCCGATATGATTAAACTGGCGATGATAAAAATTCATGCTGAGTTCAACAAGCATAATTTCAGATCAAAAATG
>JAHEBJ010000065.1 GCA_024642285.1 Sphingobacteriales bacterium | reverse complement strand
ATTTGAAGTAACTGTTCCCAAAAAAGTTACCGCTGCAGAAAATAAATTACAAACAGTTGCTGACAACGCACCCGACTTTGTAAAACAGGTTACGGCTAAGATGATGGCAGATCATGGAGACATGTTGCCGGTGAGTAAGATGCCGATTGATGGCACTTATCCAAGCGGCACTACACAATGGGAAAAAAGGAATGTATCTGATCTTGTTCCTTTATGGGAACCTGACCTTTGCATTCAATGCGGCAACTGTGCTTATGTTTGTCCGCATAGTGTCATCAGGGCTAAATTTTTTCATGAGGACAATCTGAAAAAAGCACCCGAAGGATTCAAATCGGCGCCCATTAATGCAAGAGGATTTCCAGAAACAAAATATTCCTTACAAGTTTATTTGGAAGATTGCACCGGTTGTAATCTTTGTGTAGAAGTTTGTCCGGCATCTGAGCCGGGCAACCGTGCAAAAAAAGCCATCAACATGGTTGAGAAAGAACCATTAATGGAAATGGAACAAAAAAATATTCAACACTTTGAAAATATTACCTGGAACGACCGGTCAAAAATTGATTTTTCTACGGTACATGGTGCACAGTTCTTAGAACCTTTGTTTGAATTTTCCGGAGCCTGCGCCGGTTGTGGTGAAACACCATATTTGAAATTATTATCGCAATTATTTGGCGACCGGTTGCTGATTGCAAATGCAACGGGTTGCTCATCTATTTACGGAGGTAACTTGCCAACAACACCCTGGAGCAAAAATGCAGAAGGACGTGGGCCAGCCTGGAGTAATTCTTTATTTGAAGATAATGCTGAATTTGGTTTGGGCATGCGCCTTACAGCAGATAAACAACTGGAACTGGCTAAACAATATTTGCTTGAGTTGAAAGATGAACTGGGAGAAGTATTTGTAAATGAGCTCATCAATGCCAAACAGGTCCATGAATCTGAAATAGCTGTTCAAAGGCTACGTGTTCAGCAATTAAAAGAAAAATTAAAGACAATAAAATCATCAGCAGCCAATCATTTATTATCTGTGTGTGATCAACTCGTTCGCCGCAGTGTATGGCTGGTAGGCGGCGATGGATGGGCTTATGATATCGGCTATGGCGGATTGGATCATGCATTGGCCAGCGGAAAAAATATTAAAGTATTGGTCCTCGATACCGAAGTGTATTCCAACACAGGCGGTCAATCTTCCAAGGCAACACCAACAGCAGCCACTGCAAAATTTGCTGCAGCCGGCAAATCAGGTGGTAAAAAAGACCTGGCCATGCAGGCCATTTCTTATGGAAATGTGTATGTGGCTAGGGTGGCATTTGGTGCCAACCCGCAACAAACGTTGTTAGCCATGAGGGAAGCCGAAGCTTATGACGGACCGGCATTGATACTGGCTTACAGTCATTGCATTGCACACGGGTATGATATGAAGAACGGTTTAGACCAGCAACATAAAGCTGTCATCAGCGGCCACTGGCCACTGTTAAGGTATAACCCGGTACTAAGATCCAAAAAGAAAAATCCATTTGTACTGGATTCAATCAGGCCATCTATACCATTGAAAGATTATGCTTATAACGAGTTGCGGTATAAAGTGCTTACGATGACGAATCCTGAAGCAGCTGAATCACTAATGAAACATGCTCAGGAACTGGTAAACCTTAAATGGAAAAATTACGAAGAGCTGGCCACCAAGCAGGCCAGTGACTTTGTTCCGGTTGGATAAAAAATAAACTATCATGAAAATACATTCCACCTACATGGGGATGAAACTGAACTCCCCGATTGTTGTATCAGCCTGCACATTATCTGAAAAGACAGATAATATAGCCATGATGGAAGACAATGGTGCCGGCGCTGTTGTACTCTATTCTTTGTTTGAAGAACAAATCAGAAAAGAAGAAGCAACGTATAAAACCATCATGAGCGAAACCTCCTATTCGTTTGCCGAAGCGTTGGATTATTTTCCCAACCTGGATGATTTTCATGTAGGCACAGACGAATATCTGGAACATATCCGAAAGGCAAAAGAACGGGTTGACATTCCCATCATAGGCAGCCTGAATGGTATAACCAACGAAGGATGGATTGACTATTCCATGCAGATGGAAAACGCTGGAGCCGATGCAATAGAAGTGAATATATTTTTTATACCTGCAGATATCAGCCTTTCTTCTTCTGAAGTGGAAAACCGGTACTTAAATATTATCGATGCAATTAAACAATCGGTAAAAATTCCGGTAGCTGTAAAACTAAATCCTTATTTCAGCACAACAGGTAATATGGCTTTACGCATGAAAAACCGGGGAGCCGATGCGTTGGTATTTTTCAACAGGTTTTATCAACCCGATTTTGATATCAATGAGCTGATTATAAAAACAGATCTTCATTACAGTGAGTCAAACGAAATAAGACTGCCATTGCTATGGATCGGTTTGTTGTATGGAAAAGTTGAACTGTCACTTGCTGCTACTACCGGCGTTCAATCGGCAACAGAAGTGATAAAATATATTTTAGCAGGCGCAGACGTGGTAATGACTGCTTCGTCACTTTACAAATATGGAATTCCCTATTTAAAAACGATGAACAAGGATCTGTATGACTGGATGTTTAAAATGGGATTTGATTCCATCGAATCGTTTAAAGGAAGTATGAGCCAGAAAAACATTGCAGACCCCACTGCCTACGAAAGAGCCAATTATATAAAAATACTGGATAGCGTGAGATAAAATTGATTTTGCTTACATTTAACCTGATCAAAACTAACAGAGATGAAATCTGACTACGAAATTGCGAATGAAAATAGCATGTCGCCAATTTCGGCCATTGCGGCTGAAATGAACTTACCTGCAGAAATGCTGGTACCCTTCGGGCATAACAAAGCCAAAATAAACATAACGGAATTTGATGAGCAGAAAATTGCAAAATCCAAATTAATTTTAGTTACGGCCATCACGCCCAATAAAGCAGGCGTTGGTAAAACAACTACTTCGGTTGGTTTAGCCGATGGCCTGCATAAACTAAATAAAAAAGTTGTGCTCGCTTTACGTGAACCCTCACTGGGGCCATGTTTTGGAATGAAAGGCGGTGCTGCTGGCGGGGGTTTTTCGCAGGTAGTTCCAATGGAAGATATCAACCTGCATTTTACCGGCGACTTTCATGCTATCACAGCTGCAAACAATACATTGTCGTCCTTAATAGACAACTACCGTTTTTTCACAAGGGGTAAACCTGAAGGTGTACGAACCGTTTTAATGAAGCGCTGCCTGGATGTAAATGACCGGTCGCTCAGAAACATAGTAACGGCGTTGCATGGCCCAAACAATGGCATTACCACCGAAACCGGTTTTGTAATTACGCCTGCCAGCGAACTGATGGCTGTGTTGTGTTTATCGGAAGGTTTAGAAGATCTGCGAAATAAGATTGATGAGATGTTGCTCGGTTTTACTTTTGCCGGAGAGCCATTCACAACAAAAGATCTTGGCGTCACTGGTGCTATCACTGCATTAATGAAAGACGCTATTCTTCCTAATTTGGTACAAACGCTGGAACATACGCCTGCACTCATTCACGGCGGACCATTTGCCAATATTGCACATGGCTGCAATTCCATCATGGCCACAAAAACAGCTATGCAGTTTGGCGATTATGTAGTTACCGAAGCCGGATTTGCAAGTGACCTGGGTGCCGAGAAATTTTTCAATATAAAATGCCGCAAGGCAGGATTACAACCCGCTATGAGTGTATTGGTTGCAACCTTGCAGGCTTTAAAACTAAGCGGAGGTTCTACCGAGGCAGATATGAAGCAGCCTGATTCAGGAAAACTAAAAGAGGGATTAAGGAACCTGCAAAAGCATATTTCAATTCTTAAAACATTTGGACAAAAAGTGTTGGTAGTTATTAACCGCCATGGTGTTGATGATGAAAAAGAAATCGAATTTATCAGAAATTGGTGCGGCGAAAACGATGCGGCATTTGCTGTTAATGATGCTTTTTCTTTAGGAGGTGATGGTGCCGTTGAAATGGCCCGGGCTGTTATTGATATTTGTGAAAACCCTTCTCCACCTTTGCAACATACTTACGAACTGACTGATGATATTGAAACCAAGATGAACAAAATTGTACAAAAGATATACGGCGGTGATGGCGTGGTGTTATATAAAAAAGCAAAAGACATGATTGCCCGGATTGAAAAACTGGGATTGAGTCATCTACCGGTTTGTATGGCAAAAACACAATACTCATTTACAGACAATGTTGCCAAAAGCGGACTTGATGGAGGTTTCACCATTGATGTGGAAGACATCGTCATCAACAAAGGTGCCGGATTTATTGTTGCGGTTTGCGGAGAGATCATGCGTATGCCGGGACTTCCTAAAGTTCCGCAGGCAAAAAATATAGATGTTGTTGATGGAAAAATTATCGGTATCAGCTAATTTTCTTGCTACCCCCTTTCAATAAATAAGCGGTGTTTGAATTCAAACACCGCTTTTGTTTTTCTCATACTGATTATTTAACAGGATTCTCTATCGCCGCCTGCGCTGCAGCCAGCCTCGCTATCGGCACCCGGAATGGAGAGCAACTTACATAGTTCAATCCCTGTCGGTGAAAGAATTTTACGCTATCGGCATCGCCGCCATGTTCACCGCAAATTCCAACTTTAAGTTTAGGTTTTATTTTCCTTCCTCTATTTACCCCATCCATCACCAGTTCACCAACGCCATCCTGGTCAATAGTCTGGAAAGGATCGTAAGGAAGAATCTTCAGATCAAGATACTTTGGTAAAAACCCTCCAATATCATCCCGGCTGAAACCAAAACTCATTTGTGTAAGATCGTTGGTTCCATAACTGAAGAAGTCGGCAACCTGTGCCATGAGTTGTGCCCGGATAGCGGCTCTTGGTGTTTCTATCATGGTACCATAGAGATAAGGAATCTTTTTCATTTTCAATTTTCCACAAACCTCTTTATACACTTTGTCAACAATTTCTTTCTGGTGAGTCAGCTCATTAACGGTAACTGTAACCGGTATCATAATTTCGGGGAAAGCTTTTCTACCAGCTTTCAACATTTCCGCTGTCGCTTCAAATATTGCCCTCACCTGCATTTCGGTAATTTCGGGATAACTGATTCCCAGGCGGACGCCCCGGTGACCCAACATCGGATTATTCTCATGAAGGGCCAACACCCTTCTTTTCAGCATGCTCATATTGATACCTAATTCCTTACTCAGATGATGTAATTTTTCTGCATCATGCGGAACAAACTCATGCAGCGGCGGATCCAGTAAACGAATAGTTACCGGATGGCCCTTCATCACCATTAACGTATCTTTTATGTCCTTCTTTACATACTTAAACAGTTCATTCAATGCAATACGCCGTTCTCTTTCAGTTTTACTCACAATCATTTTACGCAAAAGGAATAAAGGTTCTTCACTTCCTTCGCCATAAAACATATGTTCCATTCTAAAAAGGCCGATACCTTCAGCACCAAATGCCATTGCCTGGGCTGCGTCTTTCGGTGTTTCGGCATTGGCACGTACACCCATTGTTTTTGTTTTATCAACCAAAAACATCAGGTCTTTGTAGGCCTGGTTTTTATTAATGTCGATATCTGTTAACGGCATACTTCCTTCATATACCAAACCTTTGGTACCATTAAGGCTTATCCATTCGCCTTCTTTAATGATTTCTCCATTATTGCCATGAAAAGTTTTGGTGTTACTGTGAATTTCAATATCGCTGCATCCCACAATACAGCATTTACCCCAACCTCTTGCAACTAAAGCTGCATGCGACGTCATACCACCCTTGGTAGTAAGTATGGCTTCTGCCTTATGCATACCATCCACGTCCTCAGGCGAAGTTTCCTCTCTTACCAAAATCACTTTCTCTCCTTTCTTAGCCCATGCAACCGCGTCATCAGAAGAAAAGACTACCCTGCCTTTTGCACCACCTGGCCCTGCAGGCAATCCTTTAGCAATAGGTTTTGTAAGTATTTCAACTTTTGGATCAAGCATGGGAAGCAACAATTCAATGAGTTGATTTGGCGCAACCCGCATGAGGGCAGTTTTCGTATCAATCAGCTTTTCTTTGTGCATTTCGGTTGCCATTCGAACGGCGGCTATTCCATTACGTTTTCCCACCCGGCATTGCAGCATGTAGAGTTTCCCTTTTTCAATGGTAAACTCTATGTCCTGCATATCCTTGTAATGTTGCTCAAGCCTTTTTTGATAACCATGCAATTCTTTGTACAATTTGGGCATTAGTTTTTCCAGCGAAGTAAAATGTTTGCTTTGTGCATTCATCGAGTATTGATTCACCGGTGCCGGCGTTCTTATACCTGCCACCACATCTTCGCCCTGAGCATTCACCAGATATTCTCCGTAAAATTTATTTTCCCCCGTACCGGGATTTCGGGTAAACCCAACACCTGTGCAACTATCATCACCCATATTGCCAAATACCATGGCCTGCACATTTACCGCTGTTCCCCATTCATCAGGAATTTTTTCAATACGGCGGTATTCAATTGCACGCTTACCATTCCAGCTGCTGAAAACTGCGCCAATACCACCCCACATTTGTTCCCATGGATCCTGTGGAAAATCATGACCTAATATTTTTTTTACTGTTTTCTTATAATCAGCTACCAAAGCTTTCAGTTCATCAACGGTCAGTTCTGTATCACTGCTGTATCCCCGTTTGCGTTTAATATGTCCAAGTTTTTCATCCAGTATTTTGCGTATGCCTTTACCATCTTTAACTTCAACAGCGTTTCCTTTTTCCATAACCACATCTGCATACATCATAATCAGGCGGCGATAAGCATCATATGCAAACCGTTCGTCGGCACTCTGTGCAACAAGGCCGATGATGGTTTTATCATTTAATCCCACATTCAAAACCGTTTCCATCATACCGGGCATACTCCGTCTGGCACCTGAGCGAATTGAGACCAGTAAAGGATTTTTTTCATCACCGAATATTTTTTTAGTGAGTTTTTCCATTTTTCGGATTGAATCTTCAACCTGACTATTTATTGCTTTAGGATATGTTTTCCTATTCTTGTAATAGTAGGTACAAACATCGGTAGTTACTGTAAAGCCAGGAGGCACCGGTAGTTTCAGTTTTGGATGACCAGCCATCTCAGCGAGGTTAGCTCCCTTACCGCCCAATAAATTTTTCATGGATTCGTTTCCATCTGCTTTGCCGCCGCCAAAAAAGTAGATATACTTTGCGGCTTTTGTTTCTTTTGTCATTATGTAGAATCTTTAATTCTATACAGAGTTAAGGCAAGTATATGGTTTTTAAGAAAACCTGCCTCATGCGAAATACTGATTTCCATCATACCTGCAACGTCTTTGCTGGCGGGGATTTGAACAACTTGTGACTAAAATGAACCGTAGCTACGAATGTTCGTAGTACGGGATTTCGTCGTGACTTTCTGCTTCCTGTTGTTGCCAATAAGCCATGGTTACAACACGCCCATCAGGTGTTTTTAGTAACCTTCCATAAATGGCATTAATGGTATTGAAAGTATAATCAGTAACGCCAACAGTAAAAGTCAACGGTGCAATCGGTGCTGGTTCAGGAGTTGCAACATTTTCTTCGCCTTCAACAGGTCTGGGCGCCGGTGGCGCTTTTGGTGGCGGCGATGGGACAACTACCACAGTAAATTTATTATACTCCAGTAATTTTTTTAAAAAGGCAACCCTTTCCGGTAACACATTCTTTTCCACGATGCCGCACTTTACGCCGTCCAGTTCGTCAAACTCATGATTTTTATTAATCGCCATTTTCTTTAATTATGAATTAGGAGTTATGAATTATGAATTGAGTAAATTCACGACTCTTAAATTAATGATTGAATATAATCGTAGATCCAGCTCAACAAACCAATCAGTACAATAGCAGCGCCGCAAATAATCAAAGCAAGTTTTGCAGATGGTTCAATTTTTATTTTTTCTATCGGTTTTTCATTCTTCTCCATAAATACTGAACGGATCACCCGTAAATAATAATACAAAGAGATGATCATGTTCAATGCGGTAATGGTAATGAACAGGTAACTTCCTTTAGATGCTCCAGCTGTTAACAAAAATAATTTACCAAAGAAACCTGCGGTAGGAGGAATACCGGCTAATGAAAAAAGAGCCAACGCCAACACCCAGCTTAAGAAAGGATTGGTTTTATACAGTCCTTTGTAATCGTCAATCTCTTCTTTATTTGTTTGCGAAGCAATAGCTGCCGCCACACCAAATGCCGCCAGATTAGAAAAAATATAGATCAAAATAAAATAAACAACAGACGTAACACCTTCCACCGGGTGACTGCTGCTGATACCCACCATTATAAAACCAACCTGTGCAATGGATGAAAAAGCGAGGAAACGTTTTATATTCTGTTGCCGCAAGGCAAACAGGTTACCAATAATCATGGTGGCAATCGATAATATCATCAGCATATTATACCATACAGTTTCCATGGGTTGAAATACTTTGTACAAGGTTGCCATGAAAACAAATGCCACAGCGCCCTTAGAAACAACCGACAAAAACGATGTTGTTGCCATAGGTGCACCTTCATACACATCGGCTGTCCATAAATGAAAAGGCACGATAGATAGTTTGAATGCGAATGCACCAAATAAAAATACCAGAGCTAATATCTCCAGTGGAGTTCCGTAGAGCAATAAAGGAATTTCTGCAAAGCTGATGCTGCCGGTTGCGCCATAAACCAAAGAGATACCGAATAACAAAATTCCCGAAGAGAAAGCTGATGACAGAATCATCTTCATGGCTGCTTCGGAAGAACGCTTTTTATCCAGATCAAAATTAGCCATTGCTGCTACCGGAATGGTTGCCAGTTCCAATGCTAAAAAGAACATGAGTAAATTTCCGCTGGATATCAAGAAGAACATACCCAGCAATGCCGATAACATCAGCATGAAAAATTCGGGCATGTGTTCACTCTTTTTAAACCAACCTGCAAATAATAAAGAGATGAGGTAGACAGACAGATTCAGAATATTTTTTTGCAAAACGATCATGTTCGTCGTTAGATACATTCCATCAAACAATGTGCCTTCCTCATTAAAAAAGAATCCGCTTAAAAAATTCAACAGCAATAGAACCTGTATGATCAATAATAACGGCTCATTTTTTATCCCCTTGCCCAGTTTAACAAACAGCAAGAGAAAAATGATACCGGTTAATACCAGTTCAGGTTTCATCAATGTTAAAAAATCATTCATTTTTTTATTTTGGTATCGATATCTTTTGCATAATTATTTCTGCTCCCGGCCGTATCAAATCATTTAACCAAAAAGGTGCAATACCAATAGCGATAATACCCGCAACTAATATTAATGCAGCCAGTTTTTCATTCCAGGTTGCGTCACTCAAATTTTCAAAACCAGTTGTCAATGGTCCCATCGCTGTTTTTGTTACAGCACGTAAAATATAAACAGCTGTTACAACAATAGACAGACAGGCGAGTATTGTAGCCACTCTGCTGAATGTATCTGGGTGTTCCCAGGAGCCCACGAACACCGTCATCTCGGCAACAAAACCACTGAGCCCCGGCAATCCTAAGGAGCACAATCCCACAATAAATAATATGGAAATGATAAAAGGCATTCGCTTCAATAATCCGCCCATTTCACTTACCTGCCGGGTATGTGTACGTTCGTAAATCATGCCGATGACAGCAAAGAAAAGTGCGGTCATCAAGCCATGCGAAACCATTTGCATCACTGCACCGGTCATGGATGTTTTGGTTAACATGCCTATTCCTAATAAAACAAATCCACAATGACTTACAGATGAGTAAGCATTGATGTATTTCAGATCCTTCTGCATCATGGTGGCGAAGGCTCCGTATAAAATAGCAATGACAGAAAGTACAATGATGATGGTTGCATATTCCTGTGCGCCTTCCGGCATGAGATATGTCGCTACCCGTAAACAACCGTAGCCACCAAGTTTCATGGAAATACCTGCCAAAAACATAGAACCCGCTGTTGGCGCAGACGAGTGACCATCGGGCACCCAGGTATGAAATGGAAACAATGCCGTGAACACGCCAAAGCCGACAAACAATAATGGAAAGCAGATCATTTGTGTTTGATAAGAAATATTAAGCTGCGATAATTTCATCAGGTCGAAACTTCTTTCAGCTCCCGAAAAATAAATACCCAGCATTCCAACCAACACCAATGCCGAGCCACCCATTAACATCAGAGCCAGTTTATTGGCACTGTATTCTTTCTTGCCACTGCCCCAGATGCCGATCAATAAATATTTCGGAATCACAGCAATCTCTAAAAAGAAAAATAAAATGAAGAGGTCAAGCGAAATAAAGAATCCGTACGCACCCAGACTTAATAAAATAAGCAGAAAGAAAAATTCTTTCGTCATCTTGGTCACATTCCAGGAAACCAAAACACCTGCGATGACAACAAACGCGGTTAACAAAATCATTGCCACAGAAATTCCATCTACACCCAAATGAAAACTGATACCCCAGGATGGAAACCAGTTGTAGGTTGTTTCGAATAACATTTGCGCTGTATTGCCATCAGCCCGCTGTTCACGGAACGTAAATAAGAGTACAAAGGCTAAAACAAACTGCAAGGCTGCGCCAGCCAACGCCACCCATTTTACCTGAGCAGCATTACGCATCAGCAATATTATTATTGCAGTGAGTAATGGTAATAATATCAATAATGATAAATTCATTTAATCAATTTAGAATTATGAATTATGAATTGACCGATTCCGAATTCATAATTCTACATTCGTAATTTTTAATCATTTCCATATATAAATAAACAGCAAAGCCAATCCTATAATGCTTACCAAAAAATAAATAGCATAAGATTGAACTTTACCCGATTGAAATCCTTTTATGGTTTCAGAAATATCTTTTGTGCTGTTGCCGGTTGCATTCATCAATCCATCCACCACATTTTTATCAAACCAGGCAGCCGGCTTTCCAATTAAATTGAAAATTATTTTCCGGGTGATGAAGATGTAAATCTCATCAATATAAAATTTGTGATAAGCCGATTTGTATAATCCATTCAGCGACGCCGCCAATTTATCCGGCCTGTCATTTTGTTTTTTATACATCCACATGGCGATAAAAATACCAGCAAGACCTAAAGCAACCGGCGCAATGGAAAACATCAGGTGGAATTCAGTTTCCAGTCTTGTTCGATCGGAACTTACAAAATGACCGAAGGGAATAAATCCGGCTGCACTTGCACCAACGGCTAACAAGACCAACGGTATCATCATGGCAAAACCGCCTTCGTTTTTATGTTCGCCATGTGCATGGGCTTCTTTATTCCAGAAAATACCAAAGTACAAACGGAACATATAAAATGCAGTAAGGCCGGATGTTATTAATGCGATCCAGTAAACGGCAGTATTATTTTGATAAGCAGCTAGCAAAATTTCTTCCTTGCTGAAGAAGCCGGCAAAAGGCGGCACACCTGCAATAGCCAGGCAGGCAATTAAGAAAGTGATGTGTGTGATGGGAAGATATTTTCTTAATCCACCCATGTCTTTCATTTCGTTGCTGTGTATATAATGAATGACTGCACCTGCCCCTAAGAATAACAATGCTTTAAACATGGCATGTGTAAACAGGTGAAACATAGATGCCGTGTAACCTAATCCATCTTCTCCTCCATATTTAGAAACGCCCAAAGCAAACATCATGTAACCAATCTGGCTCATGGTGGAATAAGCCAGCACTCTTTTAATATCTGTTTGTGTGCAGGCGATGATAGCAGCAATCAATGCAGAGATGGCACCTACATAACCAACCAGACTTAATGCATTGGGTGCAGAGATGGCGAAGACTGGAAATAATCTGGCTACTAAAAACACACCCGCTACCACCATGGTTGCAGCATGTATCAATGCTGAAACCGGTGTTGGGCCTTCCATTGCATCGGGTAACCAGATATGTAATGGAAACATCGCACTCTTTCCGGCACCGCCTATGAAGACCAGCACCAAACCCCAGGTTAATGCAGATATGCCCATAAAAGATGCAGCAACTGCAGATTTAAATTCCGTTGATTCTGCAGAAGTAAGCCTTTCAATTAATGTATTAAAATCGAGTGTGCGGGAATAGAAGGAAAGAATTAAAATACCAATTAAAAATCCTACATCAGCAAATCTTGTTACTATAAAAGCCTTTTTACAAGCTGCAACTGCACTTGGTTTGTCGTAATAATATCCAATCAGTAAAAACGAAGAAACACCCACCAGTTCCCAAAAAATATAAATCTGAAAAATATTGGAAGAGATAACCAAGCCCAACATTGAAAATGTAAACAAGCCGAGAAATGCATAATAAGTAGGGAACCGTTCATCGCCTTTCATGTAACCCAGACTATAAATATGCACCATCAATGAAATAAAAGTTACCACTACCAGCATCATTACAGAAATTGGATCGATGATGATGCCCATGTCTATTGAAACGCCATCACTGAATTGAAGCCAGGTATATTTTAGCGGAACCAGTGGTTGATAAACGCCATCTACCTTAACATACTCAAAGAAATAGCCATAGGCGGTGTACAAAGCCAGTACTGTTGAGATCAACATTAACGTTGTTCCGATAATGCCGGATGTATTTTGGAAATATTTTCTACCATAAATACCAAGCATCACAAAACCTGCCAGTGGCAGTAAAATGATAAGCAGTATGAGAGTTGCGTTTGGCATCAGTATTTTAATTCTTCGGCATTTTCTACATCTATCGATTTATGACTTCTGTAGAGATTTATGATGATTGCAATAGCAACGGCTGCTTCGGCAGCTGCAATGGCAATAATAAAAATGGTAAAAAACAGTCCATCCAGTTTATCGTACCACAAATATTTATTGAAAGCGATGAAGTTCAGGTTCACACTGTTTAAGATCAATTCTATACTCATCAACATCGTAACCAGGTTCCGGCGGGTAAAAAATCCGTACACGCCGATAAAAAACAGTGCAGCACTGAGAAACAACATATGATATAGTCCCGGTTCTATCATTCAGTTTCGGGTTTTGATTTTAATGCAATAACTATACAACCGATCAAGGCTGCTAATAATAAAATACTAACTACTTCAAATGGCAATGCATAACCTCCATCACTCACACCCAGCATTTGGTTTCCTATGTTGGCTACGGTGGGTTCAATCCGTTTTCCGTTTGTTATAACAAATTCGTGTTGCACTAATTGAACCAGCACCAATGCCAGTCCGCAAAAAGCAGCCAGGGCAGAAAATATTTGTCTACCCATTTTTTGTTTTGGTAATTCTTCTCCGGCCTGTTGTGTTAGAAATATAGAGAAAATAATAAGCACTACAATTCCGCCTACATAAACAATAATCTGCACCGCCGCAATAAATTCATATTGCAGCCAGAAATAAATACCGGCAATGCCAATCAGGGAAAACAATAAATAAATTGCCGCCCGGAAGATCATCCCCGTGGTTACAGCAAGCAAGCCACTCACTAATGTAAGTGCGGCAAGTAAATAAAATATGATGGTTGATCCGCTCATTATTCTACGCCTTCTCTTATTTTAGATCCGGGCTTATTTAAAGTTTTTGTCAAATCAGCTCTGTTGAAAACACTATGCTCAAATGTTTGTGCCATTTTAATTGCATCTGTTGGGCAAGCAATAATGCACAAATTGCACATAGTACAAAGCTCCAGGTGATACACAAATTTGTCCAGCGCTTTTTTCCGTTTGCCTTCAGGCGTAACATCAAATTGAGTTACAATTTTTATCGTTGCATTCGGGCAGGCCAGTTCACAAGCTGTACATCCTGTACAAGCATGTTCATTGTTTTCGTCGTGTGTCAAAATCACTTCCCCTTTAAATCTTTCTGGCAATACCAATGTATCCCTGTTGTCAGGGTATTCTTCTGTAATGATTTCTTTGTGGTGCGTAAAATAATAACCGGTTCGGCGCATGCCAACGAGTAGCGATTTTATGCCACTGAAAACATCCTTTATATATTTAATTATAAACATTTACGTTTTTTAAAAATGCCACCCCAAAATCGCAATCACGGTTACCAATAATAAATTAAACATACTTATTGGTAATAAATATTTCCATTCCAAATTCAATAACTGATCAATACGCAACCTGGGAAAAGTCCACCGGAACCACA
>JAHEBJ010000064.1 GCA_024642285.1 Sphingobacteriales bacterium | reverse complement strand
ACCTGATTATAAAAATCCGCACCTGATTATTGAGACCCGTTTGGGCGATATTGAAATTGAATTATTTCCCGATCAGGCTCCCAAAACCGTTGCGGCTTTTCTAAACTATGTTGATTCAGGATTGTATAACAATTCCTCTTTTTACAGGGTTTTAAAAACTGAAGAAATGCCAACTCCGGTAAACACCGGAATCATTCAGGGCGGAATATGGCAAACCAATCCTTCGAAAAAGGAAACACTCATAGGTATTCCACATGAAACCACCAAGGAGTCAGGATTATCACATCAGTCTGGCACCATTTCTTTAGCCCGAACCAAACCTGGCTCAGCTACATCTGAATTCTTTATTTGTATTGGCGATCAATCTCCACTGGATTTTGGCAGGCGGGGAACGGAAGATGGGCAAGGCTTTTCAGCGTTTGGAAAAGTTTTTAAAGGAATGGAAATTGTAAGAAAGATTCAATCCCAAAAAAGCCGTGGCGACAAGTTTATTGACAAAATTGAAATTTATAAAATAAAACGATTGTAAAAGTTGAATTAGGTAAAGTTTTCACCTATCGAACAATTTCTTATCAATTAT
The DNA here is from genome assembly GCA_024642285.1 of Sphingobacteriales bacterium. Lineage (GTDB taxonomy): Bacteria > Bacteroidota > Bacteroidia > Chitinophagales > Chitinophagaceae > Ferruginibacter. The sequence goes on along the minus strand of JAHEBJ010000064.1, from coordinate 13,610 downwards.
GTTTCTCTAATTCAACTTTGTTTTTATGAAAAGGAGCCACATAATGCCAGGATTTATTTTACCCATCGCTTTTATCTTTCTGATTTTCTTAAGCGCATGCTCATTCAGTAAAAAAACCACGCTACAATATCTTGAAACAGCAGAAACCAAACAATATGATATGATTGCTGTGCCCGGCGTTCCTTTTACTGAGAATGGATGGGACAGCACAATGAAAGCAAGGGTCTATTGGTCAAAATTTTTGTTTGACAAAGGGATCGCAAAAAATGTGATGTACTCTGGCTCGTCTGTTTATTCACCCTATTACGAAGGAGAAATCATGGCTATGTATGCCATCGCAATCGGAATCCCAAGAGAAAATGTTTTTGCCGAAACCAAGGCTGAACACAGCACTGAGAATATTTATTATTGTACAGAAAAAGCAAAAAAGATGGGGTTCAAAACAGTTGCTCTGGCTACAGATCCGTTTCAGGCAAAACAACTAAAGCGGTTCGTAAGAGTTAAAATAGGGAAAGAAACCGGGATCATACCAATTGTTTTCGACAGTCTTCGGAAAATGCAACCCTATATGAGCAATCCACAAATTGATTATACTACTGCTTACAACAAAGATTTTATTCCACTAAAAGAACGGGAATCTTTCTGGAAAAGGTTTAGAGGAACTATGGGTAAAAATATAGATCCTGCGGCCTATTAAATTTATTTTATTTACTGAACCTTGAAACTTGTTTTTGTATTTCCCCACAAAAGTGTTACCGTGCCATTGGCATCTATTTCGTAAGTCAACTGTTCAGTAACATTATTAGTTTTTTCACTTTTTACAGGCACCCTTAGTACGTCATCGGCCTCCTTATAGCTTGTTCCCCAGGTATCCCAGGTCTTATTGAAAATTATATTCCATGTATCCCCAGAAACTAAAATAAAAAAACCGTATTTACCTTTCGCAAGGGTTTTTCCTTCAACAGTAACATCTTTGTCTACTTCAAAAACCGTAGCTTCATTTGCCCCGGCCCGCCAAACTTTATCCTGTTTTGGCTCAAGGTCAACACCAATAGCCCTTCCCTTAACCGAAGGCTGGCTGTAATTAATGGTAATTGTTGTTTCTCCAACTTTTTTAGATACAGTTGCCGGAGGACTTGGGCGTTTCGATTTGTCGCCTTGTGCACAGGAATTTAATGTAGTTAACATGACCATTCCTATAATAACTGTAGAAAATAAATATTTCATAATGCTATAAATTAATTGAATTAATAAATTTCATTTTACCGGAGCGGCAAAAAATAGTTACCACGTAACCTACGGAAGTTACAATTTTTTTTGCATCTTTTAAAAAAGCTGAGTAAAGAAAGTTGGCAATTCCTATTACTGCCTTTCCCAAATAATATCATCATGCAGATTGCTGCTTTCATCAAGGATGATATAAGCGACATAAGGCACAAGCTTAAACTTTTTTGCTCTCCCGGTAAGAACATCAAGTTCAAATTCGCTAAGCTTTACAGGCTTGTTCGGAAATGTAAACGCCCGTACCTGAACCATTATCTTCTCGCCCTGGCCAGTGGCTATCAACGCATAATCGGCGGAATTGAGGTTTTCTTTAATAATTGAGGAATATCCGTTTTCGGCAAGCCAGGATTTCATGTGTTTTTCACCTGCTACTTTGTTCAAGGTAACAATCAAATGACCCATAAATGTTAAATTTCCGTAGTCAAATATATACTATTTATCAAATAAGCAAGTATTTTCACCCTATGATTACCGTAATTTCCACATGGTGCTTATCGCTGTGGATTCTTATCCCTGCCTTTATTTAAATTAGCACAAACGATGGTAAGCAGGATTTTTAATAAAAAATTAAACTACTGCGGTATTAACCCGATGGGTATAATTATTTCCCAACGATTTTTAACCGTTGGATTCAAAAGATCGGTGTCGAGTAAATGGGAGAACCTGATGCCGAAAGAGAGCGGCAGAGCATTCCACAGTTTTGCATCTACATAAAGTTCAGTACCGGCACTTCTGTTTTTTATTTCTGTCAATAAACCATTTACCCTTGCCTTGGCATTGGTGTAATCGTAAAAGGCATTTGCCCTTATCCGCTGAAAAAATAAAATATTTGCAAAACCCCAATCAGGATAAAAAATTGTGAAATGATAATTAACACCAAGCTTATACATCCTCCTTGTACTTAATGCTTCATATCCTCTTGAATAGGAAAAATTCTTGCTGAACAGATCAGGCAGTGTATCTTTTTTTTGAAATGCAGAATTAATTACGAGGCTATGATTACGAAACAAACCCGGGAAATAAAATGACGCATGTCCAACAAATTTGTGACTGTTTCTGAAATTGACTGCATCCCTGTAATTGATAGCAAACGATTGAGCCCATCGTGGATTAATGTGCTGGACAGCCTGCTGACCAATATTACTGAAACTTAAAAAAGCATTCATGTAATCAATCGACCTGTTATCAAAAATATTTTTGCCAACGCCGCGGTAATAATATTGCTCAAGGTTATAACCTGCTCCAAAACTCAAATATTTGTATGTTCTGCCACCAACAAAACGTAAAGGAATGGAAACACCGAGTTTAGCGGTAGCGGCATTAAAGCTTACAGATTTACCTAGAGCCGTATCTACCGTACGGTTAAAACTTTCCTCAACGCCAAAACCTAAAACAGGGAACCATCCTGCGAAGGCACTGTTGAAACCGATGGTATGACTTTTGTCTGATCTGTTATAAGTATAAGAGAGTATATTACTGAAACTACTCAATACATTGTCGCTGAAAAATGAATATCCATATTCCGGATCATCAACAACAGGCCGCCAGCTATGAAAATTAAAAAGGCGGAAAGATTTACGATAGGGAGATACTTTATTCTCTATGCCGCCAGAAAAATCTTCTTTGTCAAACGTATTCAAAACTCCGCTGCCAGCCATTCCCCGCACTGAGTCGGAAAAATAGACATTGCCTTCCTCCAGAAAATCAGTAGCCCGAATTTCTTTCCAGTCTGTATTCTTAAGCGGCTTCCGGACAAGCATATTTCCATCGGCTGTAAACGCCGATACAAGCAATTCTCCCTTGGAATTTACTGAAGGCTGATAAACTCCATTATCGTTATTGGAGAGTTGAAAAATTTTCCGGTCATTTAAAGTGAGAGCAAAAACTTTATCCGAATTCTTATGCATTGCACTGAAATAAACTGTATCGCCTTTTACAAGTGGATACCCCAGCACATTAAACGATAAGGGAATCAACTTGTCCGATTCGCCAGTGGTAAGATCTACTTCAACCAAAGTCATTTTCCCTTGCGGGCTACGTACCGCAGATACAGCGGTATTTGAATTGACATACCGTGTTTGGGTATGAAAATAATTTTCAGGATTAGGAATTTTCGAGATAACCTCTCCTGTAGCGGCATTCAGCTTGCAGAGGTAATTTGTACCATCAGGATTTACTGAAACTGCCAGCAGTTCCGTTCCTTCACCATTTATATCAGGTGAAAAATATTTAGATTGAAATGTGATTTGTTTTTGCCGCCCTGTATAAATGTCCAGAATTTTTATCACGCTGTAGTCTCTGTTGCCCCATCTTGCATCCGATTGATAAGCAGCATAAACAAGTTTTCCATTTTTATAGCTGAAATAATCATCCAGCCCGATATCTCTAACTCTTATTTTTGATTCGCTGCCTCCGGTCAACATATAAAATGACGGTACTTCGTTATTTGATCTTTTAAAGACTAAAATACTATCATTACTTATGTAATTCGGGAACCTGTAATCAATTACATTATTCTTTTTTCCCGACGTAATAAATTCAAACGACGAAACATCTGCTTCTGTGGAATAAGCCTTGGCTTTGAAGTACGAAAAAGCATCTTCCCTGAATTGTTTGTAAGACTTACCCGAGTAATTTTCTATCGCCCTGTTAACTGGGTAAAACACCCCTTTAAACCTGACTGCATCGTTGGTTACTTTCTTCCAAAAATCTTCACCGTACTTTTCGTAACCATAAGCTACCATCTGGTAACCTAACTGGTAATGATTGGGCGTATAATCTTTTAAAGATCCGCTTCTCAGTTTCATCCACGAATAATTTTTATCCGCCTTCCATAAAGATTTAAATCCGTTGTAAAACGATGGCATCCGTCCACGCCCCTGCTTACTCACCAGCGTTTCCTGGTAAACTGCATCGCCTTCAAAAAAATAGTCAGGCACTATCATTCCATTTGCCAGCAATTGTCCCTCCTGCCCAAGGAAAAAAGAAAACAGTTTTGTAAATCCCTTATTAAAATTGCTGAATTGCTGAATATGCCTGGCTTCATGAATCGCCAAATTATCGTCCCAACGCAAACTACCGCTGGAAAAATTATCCGGATCGGGCGTCATATAAAATTCGCTCATAACCGGTGCCATGCGTACATAAGCATTGGATATTGTAGTTTGGTTTTGTAAAATAATATTCCACTTACGCTTATTGCTTCCAATACTATTTGCAGTTGAATCGCCCAAAAGCTGCAAAACATTGGCAATGCGGTTTGCCTGGCTATCTAACCCCGCCGGAAAAATTACACGTGAATTGGCACTGTTGATTTGGTGCCATTTTATAGATGATGGATTTCCTCCAAAATTTTGTGCTTTGGCTGTATATATGCCCAGCAATAAAAAAAGCTGAAACCCGATTTGCCTTAATTTATTCATAGTCAGATTTAATTAAACAAAGAAAAGAAAATAATAAGAGTTAACGGGTGGCAATTTATTAATGGCATCGGAGATATCGGATCTTCGTATTAAAAGAACAACCTTCAATATTGAAGATCTTTCCAAGGTTTCAATTGAGGACGTAATTTACTGGTTTAAGATATCTAAGCCGGTTCAGCATTATTGTAGCATATTAAATAAACTGTATGTAATAATATCGCTACAAATGGTTCAGGTCGTTAAAAAAACAAAATGCTGAATCCGAATTTGTTTAGTATTTTCGGTTTCAAAACCATCTTTATGAAACTTTTTGTTGCCGGCTTACCTTATGATCTTGATGATGCAGAATTAATGGAAATATTTGAAAAATTCGGAACTGTGGTATCGGCCCGGGTTGCAATGGACCGTGATACCGGCAAGAGCAAGGGCTTTGGTTTTGTGGAGATGCAAAATGACGAGGAAGGAAAAGATGCCATTGAGAACCTGAAGGACATTTCGCTGGGGAAGAAACCTCTTGTTGTTAAGCAGGCAGAAGAAAAATCAGGCCCTTCAGGCGGCGGATTCAGGCCGGGAGGAAACAGGCCCGGAGGCGGTGGAAACAGAGGAGGTTTTGATAATAATAACCGAAGGGGATATTAATGTTTCTCTTTTAAAATATAAACTTAAGTAAACAGCAGGGTTCATCTGCTGTTTCTTTTTTTAAAACCTTTATAGATGAAAGTTGCGGTAACCGGAGCCGCCGGTCATTTAGGCGCTGCTTTACTACAGGAATTGAATAGGCGACAAATTCCCATGAGCGCATTATACCGTGATAATGATTTACGTACCGCCGGAGATTTAAACGTAGATATTGTTACCGGCAATCTCTTAGACTCAACAATTTTACAACTACTTTTTAAAGACTGTTTTGCTGTAATACACGCCGCTGCTGTAATATCAGTTAATGGCGATCCTGGGGGTATTGTACATCGCACAAATGTGGAAGGTACAAGGCTTGCAGTAAATGCGGCCAGAGAATCAGGCGTTAAAAAATTTATCCATATCAGTTCTATTCATGCATTTAAACAGCAACCAACTTTTCAGTTGCTGAATGAACAACGTGAAAAAGTTGGTACAAAAGCTTTTGCATACGACCGCTCTAAACTTGCCGGGCAGAGGATTGCACTGGATGCAAACTGTTCGGATATGGAAGTAATCGTTATCAACCCTACCTCAATAATCGGCCCCTACGATTTTAAGCCATCGTTAATGGGTAAAGTCATCATCGATCTTTACAAAGGCAGACTACCTTTTATATTCAACGGAGGATTTGATTTTTGCGATTGCAGGGATGTAGTATCTGCTATTGTTAATTCAATAACCATGGGCGGGGCCGGAGAAACCTATTTGCTGGGCGGTAAATGGCACAGCCTAACAGAACTTGCTCAATTTCTTTCAAATGCTTCATTAAAAAAAATAAGACCTGTTGCGTTGTCGCGGTTTGCTGCCAAAGCAGGAATTCCTGTTGTAAAATTATTAGCTGCCGTTAAAAGAGAAGCCCCCCTTTATACCATTGAAGCTGTTGAAGCTTTATTTGAAGGAAACCGTTTAATAAGCAGCGCAAAGGCAAAAAAAGAATTGAATTATACAACCAGACCATTTGATGAAACCATTAATGATACCTTTCACTGGTTTAAAAATAAAGGCTATCTTGATCAATATTAACTAAACCAACTGCTGCTAAACTGCCATGCTGATTTCTTTTCATGAATACCAGTTGATATTTTATACCTGGATCGGCATTGCTGTGGCAGTGTTTTTCCTATTATTGAAAATAGCGGCTCCCTATGGCCGACATGCAACTTCAAAATGGGGGCCACAGATTGCAAATCATTACGGATGGTTTTTTATGGAGTTTCCGGCGTTTGCCGTAATGTTGTATGTCTTAATCAAAACGCTTTCAATTCCCTCAGCTGTAGTCAGCATTATGATTGGCTTTTACTGCCTGCATTATATCAACCGTACTTTTGTTTTCCCCTTTAGATTGCATACACGTGGAAAAAAAATGCCCGTCCTGATCATGTGCTCGGGCATCTTTTTTAATCTGTGTAATACTTTTTTAATGGGCTATTATTTCATCAATTTTGCCAACTACGATTTATCCTGGTTTTACGACCCTCGTTTTATTGCAGGAACGCTGATGTTCTTTATGGGTGTATGGATAAACTGGAAGGCGGATAATATTCTTATTCATTTACGAAATCCAGATGAAACTGATTATAAAATACCAAGAGGGTGGTTATTCAATTATGTAAGTTGTCCGAATTTGCTTGGTGAATTAATTGAGTGGGCAGGATTTGCCTTGCTCTGCTGGAACATGCCTGCACTTGCTTTTTTCATTTGGTCAGCTGCCAATCTGGTACCAAGAGCTCTTGCTCACCATAAATGGTATAAAAATAAATTTGCCGATTACCCTGCAGAGAGAAAAATTATTTTGCCAAAGTTTTTTTAAAGTTGCAGAGCCCTCCATTCATCTTCAAGGATAGCCATTTCAATCATACTTAAGAATTCATTCTTAAACCAAAGAATATCACGGGAAACACCTTCTATTTTTAGTCCGCATTTTTGATAACATTGCAGAGCGCCCTGATTGTTTTCATAAACCCCTAATCCAATTCTGTGCAGTCCCAGTTCCATAAATCCAATTTTCAATATTGCTTTGGTCATAGCCTGGCAAATTCCTCTTCGTTGTTCCAGGGTATTACCAACCAATACCCTGCTGATCCTTGCAGAACGGTTCTTCCAGCTTAATCCACCAAGGGAAATATGTCCTACAACCTCATTTGTTTCCAGATCAACAGCTTTGTAAACAAACGCATCTGACTCAAGAGGTACATTGGTATCGTTAATATACCATTCCATACTGTCAATTGTGAGCGGATAACTAAATAAGGTGCCACTCCATTTGGTTAATAATTCTTCTGAATCTACCCAATTTATCAATTGCTGAAAATCCGCGGGGCCAAAGGCTTCCAATCGTATCATTAGTATACTGTCCCATTTTATAATGAATTACGAATGTACCAATAAATGAATAGGAAAAATGTTTTTGTCTAGTTCAAATATTTATCAAACCATTCTACAAAATTCTTTTCTTCAACCTCACGGTTTTGCCAGCCATGCGACCCACCTTCTTTGATGATAAATTTATTGATAACTTTCGCTTCTTTGAACTTTTCAATAATTGATTCTGATTGCTGCTTAGGGACCAGAAAATCTTTATCGCCATGTATGATAATAACAGGCGGATCGTCGGGAGTGACCCAGGTTATCGGCGAAATTTCTTTTGCAATTTCCAGTCTTTTTTCAGTCTCGTTAATCGATACAAAAGTTCCTGTGGTATCATTCCATTCCTTAAAATCAAAAGCCGCAGCAACTCTTGTAAAAACAAGACCCGCCTGGTTTATTTTTCCGGAAGTATTGGGGCCACCATAATTAATAAAATCTGTGGGAGGATAGAATACAGCCACAGCCTGCACCCTGCTCGAAACTTTATCAACAGGATCGTTTGACTTTAAATTCTTCTCATCGTTTGAAGTTGCAACCATTAGTGACAAGTGCCCGCCTGCAGACGAACCTGTAATACCAATATGGTCCGGATCAATACCGAATTCTTTACCTTTAAATCTTACAAAACGAACGGCACGTTTCAAATCTGCTATTTCATCGGGAATGGTATATTGCGGTTGCGAACTTACCATCACACCAAACATGGTATAGCCTGCATCGATATACAGATTTGATTTGGCCAAAAAAGCATCCATCATTCTTGGTGAAGAGATCCAATTACCATTTAACACACTTATAATGGCCTTGCCATTTTTTTTTGCAGAAGGCTTCAACATCATCATAGTCAATGCCATACCATCTTTACGACCATATATAATTTCGGTTTTTGTATAGTTTAAGCTATCAGATGCAAACAAACTGCCGCTGAAAAGAACAATAATGAATAATAACTTGTATCGCATAATGTTGTAATTGTTATTTATTCAAACAATTCAGCCTGCTGATTGTTCGATGTGTTTTGCACCCATTCCATTTCTATGGTCTTGTTATAGTCGGCCAGTTTATTCCCCAATGCTTTCCATCCCATCACATCAACAACTTTTATTACTTTGATTTTTGCTTTAGTAAGTTGGGAGCCCTTTCCTTTTTGCATAGCTAAAACGGGCTCTTCGTCCGTTGTTACCGCCTCCAGGTAATTTCCTTCTCCTTCTTTAATAAAGAAAAACTTATTGTGAAGAGTTGATGTTTCTATTTTAAAACGCTTTACACTATACTGCAATTTTTCCTTATCAAAATATACAGCAGTTATAATTTTTTCCGGATTGAATTTCTCAATAAGCAGAACTTTTTCTGTTTCAATCCTCTGGGTGAGCTCCTGATCTGTTATCTCGTAATTGCCATCGTTATAAATCACCAATATCCTGTCTTCGGCTTCGAACTTACCCAGGTAATCTCCTTTTTCATCCGTATTTAACCTTCCGAATTTATTGTCGAACCAAAGTTTTTTCGCATCCAGTGTTGAATTTCCGGCTTCCTTAAACTTAACCGATTTAATGGGATACTTGGTAACCTGGTTTCCAATACTGCCCCGACCCTTTATATCTTGTTCTTCAAAATAAAAATCAATTTCTTTGTTTCTGGCGCTGCAATTGGGGCTTAAAATAATCTTAACTACTTCTGCCTCACCATTAGCATTGGCCGTAAAATAATGAACTTTACTTTTGTCGCTACCTTTGGTAAGGTCATAATCCTTATCTCTTGTTATACCTGTTACATTAAAACGCTTGGCATAACTGATACCTGATTTACCATCAACGTATATCATGTTATAAGTGGTACGGTCATCGGTCTTCATAAATACTGCCACGTGCAATATGTCTTTGCCGATAAACACTTTGTCCGAAACCTTTACCACTTTCATGATGCCTCCTTTTGTAAAAGCGATGATATCATCCAGATCGGAAACTTCGGCTACCAGTTCATCTTTCTTTAATCCGGTACCAATAAAACCATCAGCAAAATTTGCATATAGTTTGATATTGGCGATGGCAACGGTTTTGGCCTGAATAACATCAAACTGCTTGATCTCCGTTTTACGTTCCCTTCCCTTTCCATATTTTTTTAAGAGATTTTCATAATAGGCAACTGCATAATCAACCAGATTAGCAAGGTCATGTTTTACCTGCTTGATATCAGCTTCCAATGCTTTTATCTGGTCGTTGAGTTCATCAATATCCAGTTTGTAAATCCTGCGAACGGGTTTTTCTGTCAGCCTGATAATGTCTTCACGGGTAATATCCCGTTTCAACATTTTCTTAAATGGTGTGAAAGCCTTATCAATAGCTTCAAGCACTTTTTCCCAGGTTTCATGCTTCTTTTCTAATTCCTTATATATTTTTTCTTCAAAGAAGATTTTTTCAAGTGATGTGTAATGCCATTTCTCCTGCAACTCGGCCAGTTTTATTTCCAGTTCCCGCTTTAACAATTCCCGGGTGTTATCCGCAGAAATCTTTAACAGCTCACTTACTTTTAAAAACTGTGGTTTGTTTTTTACAATCACGCAGGTATTTGGAGAAATGCTCACTTCACAATCGGTAAATGCATACAAGGCATCAATGGTAATATCAGGCGATATGCCCGGCGCCAGTTCCACAATAACCTCCACCTCCGCAGCTGTATGATCCGTTACTTTCTTAATTTTTATTTTTCCCTGGTCGTTGGCCTTTACAATACTCTCCATCAACTGGGTAGTTGTAACACCATACGGTACACTTTTTATCAACAGTGTTTTCTTATCCTGTTCTTCAATAATTGCCCTCACCCTCACTTTTCCGCCACGTACACCCTCGCTATAATTGCTGGCATCCATCGTTCCTCCGGTTTGAAAGTCTGGTAAAATTTCAAACTTCTTTCCTCTTAAACATTTTATGGAAGCTTCAATCAGTTCGCAAAAATTATGTGGTAGAATTTTTGTTGCCAATCCAACAGCAATACCTTCGGCTCCCTGTGCAAGCAGCAAGGGAAATTTCATAGGAAGCGTAACAGGTTCGTTCTTTCGTCCATCGTAACTTAATGCCCAGTCGGTTGTTTTGGCATTGAAGGCAACTTCCAGAGCGAACTTACTCAGTCTTGCTTCAATGTATCTCGAGGCCGCAGCTTCATCACCTGTTCTTACATCTCCCCAGTTTCCTTGTGTTTCAATCAACAGATCTTTTTGCCCCAGATTTACCAAAGCATCGCCAATGGATGCATCGCCATGCGGATGATATTGCATACTCTGGCCGATGATATTGGCTACCTTGTTGAAACGGCCGTCGTCCATTTCCTTCATGGCGTGCAGGATCCTGCGCTGTACTGGCTTTAATCCATCTTCAATGGCAGGTACTGCTCTTTCAAGGATAACATAGCTGGCATAATCCAGAAACCAGGTTTTGTACTGGCCGCCAATACCGGCATCGGTGTGTTCGTATTCTTCTTTTACTTTTTTCTTGCTATTCGCCATTTATTAAATCAAATTTTCAATCTTTGTTTCCTACTACACCCAAGTGAGTGAATTTAAAACCTTTACTATATTTTAATCCATATCCCAGCATCCTGTCCATAGAGGAATGTCCAAAAAGGATCAGCCCAATTACCTGTAGCATCCAATAGTTATAAACAAATCCAATTAAAAACAAAACTGCAGCAATGCCTTTGTGATGAAATAAATTATAGCAGGCTGCTCCAATATTATTTCCGAATATATAACCAAGCATTCCTATGTCGGGACCTAAAAACAGGATCAGGTAATACCACCAGTCTACTTTTAAATATGCTAAAGCAAAAATACTTGCCGCCAACATCGCAAATTCTTCAAGCCTGATGATATTTTTCATAAATGATAATTTATCATGCCGTTTTCAATTTTACTTCAAACTCCTTCATTTTCCCCACATTACCCTGCACATCAAACATCTCCATGGCAATCATAATCTTTAAGCGCCACAGTAAATACATGTCACCGGTTGTATGCTTTGCTTTGCTTAAATGATTGTGAATGACTTTTGAAGCTTTCTGCCAATCTCCTGTCACAAGCCTTTTTAATTCAGCGTCATAAAAATCATAATCTTCCTGAACCAGTTTCTTTCCTCCTTCCAATAGACGTACACCTCTATTTTCTTCACATAATTTGGTCCATTCATCGGGATCAACTTCAAATTCGCTGGGCGTAATTTCCCTGGCCAGTCTTTTTGCTTTTACAAATTCTTTGGCGGGTATCTCAAATAAATTATCAGGATAAAATAAATTTCCTTTTTCGCTTAAGAATGGAAGATTGTTTAGGTAAAGGATAAATACTCTTCCCTGGTAACCTTTTAACTGGCTCATCAGCCAATAGTAGCCGCTTACATCATGTTTATTTTGTGCGGCCCAAATCCAAAGAAATTCTTCAGGATCGTTATCCAGCTTTTCTTTCAACGCTGCTACAGTTGCTGTATCATCAACCTCGCCGCTGTCAATATGTCCATCGAAATCTCCTCCAGCCAGCACTTCACGCCACCACTGCTTTCGTTCCGCAATTCCTTCTTCGGTAATTAAATTATTTAAAGGGCCTACAGCATAATCGTCTTTTATCTGAATAATATCAGCCCTTAATGTTTCGTCCAGTTCAAAACTTTTTTCTAACGCAGCAATATCTGCTTCCTGAAATACAATGTGAATCATTATCTAATAAAGAATTAAAAATTAAGAATTAAGAATTGGCTAAAGCCTCCTCTTCTGCCAGATCAACCTCCACTTTAAGGTTATCAATAATAAAATCCTGACGGCTTGGTGTATTCTTGCCCATATAATATTCCAGTAATTGCTGGATATGTGTTTCCGGCAAAACCATCACCGGCTGCAGTTTCATGTCTTCTCCTATAAACCGGGCAAACTCATCGGGGCTTATCTCTCCCAAGCCTTTAAACCTGGTAGTCTCGGGTTTACTGCCTAGCTTTTTTGTAGCTGCCTGTTTCTCCTCCTCATTGTAACAATAAATGGTTTCTTGTTTATTACGAACCCTGAACAAAGGTGTTTCTAAAACATAAACATGTCCATTCTTCACCAGGTCGGGAAAAAATTGCAGGAAGAATGTCATCAACAATAAACGGATATGCATTCCGTCAACATCGGCGTCGGTGGCAAATACAATATTATTATAACGAAGTCCTTCATATCCTTCTTCAATATTCAATGCATGTTGCAACAGGTTGAACTCTTCATTTTCGTAAACCACTTTTTTGGTAAGTCCAAAACAATTAAGCGGCTTTCCACGCAGACTAAACACCGCCTGCGTTTCCACATTCCTTGCCTTAGTAATACTACCGCTGGCACTGTCTCCTTCTGTAATAAAAATGGTACTCTCTTTCTGCTTCTCCGAAATTTTGTCTTTGTCTTTTCCTGTTGCTTCATCATTAAAATGAAACTTACAATCTCTCAATTTCTTATTATGCAGGTTCGCTTTTTTCGCTCTTTCATTAGCCAGCTTTTTAATGCCTGCCATGTCCTTTCGTTCCCGTTCATTTTGTTCAATTCGCTTTTTTAACGCTTCTGCTGTCTCAGAATTTTTATGCAGGAAATTATCGAGTTCCCGTCCTAAAAAATCGCCGATAAAATTACGCATGCTTGGGCCACCTTCGTAAACGGTTTGCGAACCCAGTTTTGTTTTAGTCTGACTTTCAAATACGGGTTCCTGAACACGGATGCTCAGCGCAGCACAAACACTTCCTCTTATATCAGAAGCATCGTAATCTTTTTTATAAAATTCACGAACAGTTTTTACCAGGCTCTCCCGGAAAGCTGCAAGATGGGTACCTCCTTGTGTGGTGAATTGCCCGT
>JAHEBJ010000063.1 GCA_024642285.1 Sphingobacteriales bacterium | reverse complement strand
CGGCACTCAACCGCTTTAACTGCATGGGTTGTAAATAATCATCATTATAATGCCATACATCCAGCCTGGCCAGTTCAAAATCTACCAAAGTGGTATCTTTTGGTGCCATGATGGGAGCTGTACCAAAAAATAATTTCTTGCCATCCTTGCTGAAATTAGGTGCTGCATTTTCGCTGATGGTGAAACCCAGTTGCATACCAACCGTATTTTTTTCTGCGATCATTTTTGCACTGTCCTGCCCGGCGGTATAATACCAGAGTTTATAAAACTTTTGCAGTGCTTTCTTACTGCTGTCCCTTTCTGCTACAAAAGCCAGTTGGGTTCCTTCCTCATTAAAAGCAAAATTCTTCCCTTCATTAAAGTTCCGCATGATGGTATCTGTTTTTTCAGATGCCAGATTGTACAACAAAATATAACCCATGCTGGTACTATCTTTGCTCTTTGGTGTAGTTTCAATAAGTAATTTGGTTCCCTTTTTATCAAATACATATTCACTTACCAGTTTAAAAGTTTTTTCTTTTCCACTGTTCATATTTTTCACAACAAGTTCGGTTCCTTCTGATGAAGATCCGCCGCCGCCGGGTCCATCGTCACCCTCGGCGTCAATCATTTCATTTTCTATTTCCATCAATTCATCTTTTCCCTTTTTAATAATTTCTTTAGATGCCTTCTTCAATGCTGTTATCACTTCTTCATTAGTGAGGTTTCCCTCCGGTGCCAACTCCACCGACCTGCGAATGATTGAATCGGCCAGCTTCATCAACATATCAATTTTCATTTTGGCTGAATCAATAAGAGCTTTCTTTGTCTTTTTGCTCGTATCAGGCTCCGGCTTCTCCATTTGGTAAGCCATATAGCCGAAACCTTTTTCGGGAGCTTTAAAACTTTTTACCCGGGCAACTTTTACTATTGCTTCTTTACCCAACTCAATAATGCCGATTGAATCCTTTGGCATATCATCTGGTTTCTTCTTTTTAATTTTTGCCTGGCGGGTATCCTGGTACAGAGGCTTTATCTTAAATACAACAAAGCGGCTGTCTTCAGTTATTACAGCTCCGTATCCACGGGCAACTGTATTTTTTTCTTTTGATGCGATGTTTTGGATCACCAGTTCGCCATCTCCTTCCTGTGGATTGATGGCATAAACGGTGTACTTGCCATCATTACTGATAAGGCGTTCACCAAGGCTGTTCCAACCATCGTAAACATCATGTGTTAAAGATTTTCCTGCCTTGCCGGCTGGCAGGTTTTGTGCCGAGGCAGAAAGGCACAACAGCAGAAACGCCGGGAGAAATATTTTCTTCATGTAATTTGTTTTGAAGGGTTAAAGATAGTGGGATGAAAGCAGAATAGTGAAGCCGTCTATAAATCATTATACATAGGATAAAAATTAACCGAAAAAGCGAGGGTATAGGCAGGACTCCTCATACTGTCTTCCCTGTTATAAAAATCATTCTTCCAAAAACCCCCATTCTGTTCTGAGATTTTCAAGTTTATCTCCTTGCAATTTCAATTCATTGTAATGACCGGCCTCATTTTTCTGCCGGTAAGCTTCGTACAAACAAACAGCGCAGGCTACCGAAATATTCAACGATTTAATAATCCCTACTTGCGGAATAATAAAATTTCCATCGGCCATGGCGATAATCTCTTCACTTACACCACTGTGCTCATTACCAAAAACCAAACAAACCGATTCTGTTAAATCCAGTTCATGCAGGCCAACAGCATCACTGCTTAAATGGGTAGTGTAAATTTTACTGAATTGTTTTCTTATCGCAGCAAAACAATCATTGGCATTGGTAAACTGTTGTATGGTTAGCCACCTGGCAGCGCTTGAAGAACTTTTGGCTCCCCATTTTTTGTGTGGTGGTATTTTTGTATTCAATATATAAATATCCTGAATACCTACCGCATCACAGGTACGCATTACAGCACTGATGTTGTGCGGATCAAAAACATTTTCCAATAACACCGTTAAATCAGGCTGCCGTTTGTTTAACACCGAGGTCAGTCTTTCGTTTCGTTCTGGAGTCATAAGGTCAAATATAAAACAGTTTGAAATAGTATACCGGGTAGTTTATGCCTGCCACCGGATCAGGTAACTGATATGGATCATCGGAAAAACAGATACCGCTCATAGGTACTATATAAAAATAAATAAACCTTGTTGTTCAGGAACGAATGCCTGTTGATTAATTATGTCCGATCACGAATTATTTAGAAATAACAGCGTAAAATATCTTTTTATCAGTGTATTGCTGATTTTCATTTTGTATTTCGGTCAAACACTTTTCATACCCTTGTTTTACGGATTATTTATTGCTATAGTTATGTACCCTGTTTGCCGCTGGCTCGAAAAACATCGGTTTTCGAAAGCAATGGCAATAACTGTGGCACTCTCTATCGTGACAATCTTATTTTCGGTTTTGGTGTTATTGCTCGTTCTGCAATTCAATGCGCTGCAACAGGATATTCCGGAACTGAAAGCAAAATTTGCGCCGTCACTAATTGAGTTTCAGCAATGGGTGGCAGCCAATTTAAATATCTCTATTGAAGCACAAAAAGATTGGTGGCAGCAAACTTCTGATGGGCTGGCAGCCAAGGCACCCGGGTTTTTATCCGGGGTATTGACTAAAACTATTTCAAGTGTCTTTACAACTTTAATAGTTCCGGTTTTTGCTGCCTTATTCCTGTATAACCGAAAGGATCTTGTTCTGTTTTTAGAAAAACTTGCAGGCAAAGGAAATATAGTGACACTTCACCAGGTGCTTCACAAAACTATTGATACCTACTTTGGTTTTGTAAAGGGAATGGTATTGGTTTATTTACTGGTGGGTATATTAAACAGCATAGGCTTGCTGGCATTGGGGATTGAGCATGCAATATTATTTGGCTTTCTTACAGCAATCATGACTATTATTCCCTATTTCGGAATTATTATAAGTGCCCTGTTACCCATAACTGTTGCCTGGATAACAAAAGACAGCATCTGGTACCCGCTGGGGGTTATAAGCGTATTTGTTTTTGTTCAATATCTGGAAGCCAATATAATTTTTCCGAGAATTGTGGGCAAACAACTAAATATCAGTACCTGGGTTACCCTTGCCGCTGTTATTGCCGGTGGAATTTTATGGGGAGTCAGCGGATTGATCTTATTTATTCCGTTTGTCGCCATCCTGAAATTAATTACTGATGATATCCCCGAAATGGAGGCAATAAATATTTTAATAAGGCGTACTGATAAAATAAAAACCAGTAAGTAATTCTTTACAATTTGTATTAACCCCGGTTTCGGGTTTCATAGTCACTATTATTATGGCTGACATATTTTTTGTTTTCGTTTCTATTTCCTGGATTTCTGTAATGATCATGGAATAAAATTTCCGGTTGTCTTGGGTATGCTAATATATTTCTTACTCGTTTTTATGTGGTATGGAACGGTTCAACCATTTAAGAAATTTCAAAAATACAGGGCTCAGGTCCTACTGCTCTTTCTGATTTATCAGATGGGAAAAATTTATTAAAAAATAAAAACATCGGAAAAAGATTTTGAGAACAGAAAGCTTCGGCAAGTATGATTAGGTACCTAACCTGACTTTTATCATTGTTTATACTGAGGTATATCATTTGAAATTAAATATTTCTAAAATAACTTACTGTTTTGATAACAATTAAAACTTACAATTATGAACAACACTGGTAAAGTACTCGTTAGTCTGGCATCAGGAGTTGCACTTGGTGCTGTATTGGGAATTCTTTTTGCCCCCGATAAAGGATCTGAAACAAGAAGAAAGATCAAAAAGAACAGTAAAAAAATTTCAGATGATGTCAAGCACAAATTTGAAGACATTAAGACCGGTTTGAAAAGTAAAGTTCAAGAATTTGCTAAATCTGAGAATTAAAAAAAGTTAAATTCCGGGTCATGGAAAAAACATTCGCTAAAATAGACGAGTTAGGGAGTCATGTAAAAGAATACATGAATAACCGGATAGATTCTGTAAAGTTAAGTGCAGCAGAAAAGGGTTCGAAGCTGATGGCAAATATGATAACCATAGCTCTATCAATATTGGTTTTCGGGTTGTTTGTGCTGTTCATCAGCTTTGCTCTTGCTTTTGCACTGGCCAAAGCTACTGGTGAATTATACTGGGGCTTTTTGATCGTATCGGGTCTCTATTTATTTTTGGGAACATTTGTCTTCTTATTTAGAGAGAAGCTGTTACGTTTACCCATTTTGAACGCATTGTTGAAACAATTATTTAAAGGAGATCATGAAGAAGATTAGCAATATAAGTCAGCTTAAATACGAACAGCAAAGGTTGAAGCAGGAGCAGATTGAATTGGAAATGGCAGTTAAGGAGGATTGGCATGGCGTTAAAGAAAGCCTGAGGCCAATGAATATCACCGGACAAGTGCTGTCAGCCATGTTTACCAAACCCGCACCAGGCGAAAAAAAATCAATAGTCCCTTGGTTGCTGTCAATTACTGCAGCCGGACTTACCGGAAAATTGATAGCTAAAGCTAAAAAAACGGTTAGTAAATGGCTCAATTGACACGTTCATTTATTACCTAACAAGAATAATCAACGCCTCCCGGTAGATGCAATCCGTGGCAAAACCAATATTTTTGCTCAAATAGAAACAACTTGAGCATCCCCGTATTATTAATAACACCACCTTTCACCCAGCTTAACACGCCCTACCCTGCCACCGCATACCTCAAAGGATTTCTAAATACAAAAAACATAAAATCGCACCAGGCCGATTTAGGAATAGAAGTAACTTGTGCCCTCTTCAACAAAAAAGGATTACAAAAATTATTTGATGATATTAATGTTCAGCAAAAAGAACATTCAGAAAATATAAACCGAATCATCACCCTGCAAAATGATTACGTCAATACCATTGATGCAGTGATGTTTTTCCTGCAGGGCAAAAGTCCAACGCTGGCACATTCAATAAGCAGCAGAAATTTTTTACCCGAAGCCAAACGCTTTTCACAGCTCGATGATCTTAAATGGGCTTTCGGCAGTATGGGCACACAGGACAAAGCCAAACATATTGCCACCATGTACCTGGAAGACTTAAGTGATCTTATTAAAGAAACGGTGGACGAACATTTTGGTTTCAGCCGCTATGCCGAACGCCTTGGCCGTAGTGCTAATAGTTTTGATGAACTATACACAACACTACAACAACCTTATACTTACCTCGACAATATTCTCATCGAAATCCTCAAAGAAAAAATGGACCGCCTGCAACCGCAACTCGTTGCACTCTCCGTTCCTTTTCCCGGTAATTTATATACTTCGTTAAGGTGCGGACAATACATAAAACAACATTACCCAAACAGCAAAGTTGTAATGGGTGGAGGCTTTGCCAATACCGAGCTGCGAAGTTTGAGTGATGAACGTGTTTTTGAATTTTATGATTTTATTACGCTTGATGATGGCGAAGCACCGTTGGAAATTTTACTGCAACATTTAGCAGGAGAAAAAACAATAGAAGAACTCAAACGTACATTCACTCTAATAAATGGTGTTGTAACCTACATCAACAATACTTCCTGTACCGATTACAAACAAGGCCAGGTAGGCACGCCCGATTACAGCGATTTCTTTTTAGATAAATATATCAGCGCCATTGAAGTGATAAACCCCATGCATAGTTTATGGAGCGATGGCCGCTGGAACAAACTTACCATGGCACATGGCTGCTACTGGGGCAAGTGTACGTTTTGCGATATATCGCTCGATTATATAAAAAATTATGAGCCCCTCACCGCTTCGCTGCTGGTTGACCGCATGGAAGCAATGATTGCCCAGACCGGGCAAAACGGTTTTCATTTTGTTGACGAAGCCGCACCGCCTGCCCTCATGCGTGCCCTGGCGCTGGAAATCATCCGCCGCAAACTGGTGATTAGCTGGTGGGCCAATGTACGGTTTGAAAAAAATTTTACAAGGGACCTTTGTATTTTATTAAAAGCAAGCGGCTGCATTGCCATCAGCGGCGGACTGGAAGTTGCCAGCGACCGCCTGCTGAAACTTATTGATAAAGGAATAACCGTGGCACAGGTTGCCAGGGTGAATAAACATTTTACGCAGGCCGGTATTATGGTGCATGCCTACCTCATGTATGGCTTCCCTACGCAAACGGCTCAGGAAACTATCGACAGCCTTGAAATGGTACGGCAACTTTTTGAAGCCGGTGTTTTGCAATCGGCTTTCTGGCATTTGTTTACCATGACAGCACACAGTCCTGTTGGTTTAGAACCAGAGAAGTATAAAGTAGAAAAAGTAAATAAAGTAATAGGTACATTCGCCAATAACGATATTGAACATACCGACCCCACCGGCACCGATCATGAAAGTTTTAGTTTTGGTTTAAAAAAATCGTTGCTCAATTACATGCACGGCGCCTGCTTTGATTATCCCCTGCAAAAATGGTTCGATCATAAAGTACCACGCACAACCATTGCACCCGATTATATTATTAAAGCCCTGGAAGATGATGCCCTGCCGACACACAACCCAAACACAAAAGTTGTGTTCCTTGGTAACCTTCCCACTGCCGAAACCATTACCAAAAGCAAAAAAGGCAATCAGTGGCAAATACTGCAACTGACATTTACTACAAAAAAAGAAACCATAACAATTAAGGTTGATGAAAAACAAGGAGAGTGGTTGCTCAGCATGCTTCCAACGATAAACGTAAGAAACGAGAAACCAGAAACATTAGAAAAGCTGAAAGCAAGTTATGAGGCTGCAGGATTAAATGACTTTGAATTGTTTTGGGATAATAAACCGGTAAATGGATTGTGGAAGGCGGGGTTGTTGCAACTTTAGTCATTTCGACGATAGGAGAAATCTATATTTTGAATACCAGCCTTAATTCCCTGTGGCATCATCGTTGCGTCGCAATCCTTTCATCGGCATTGCTACTTTTGGGCTTTCCTCCAACTGGCGCAGATAGATTTCTTGCGCAGATATGCAGGACGGTTAAAGAGCGTTGGCGTATCTGTGCCAACTAATTCTGTTACCATGTAAACCAACTAACCTTTTATTTTAAAAACTTTTACAAAGGCACAGATACATAAACACACAAAATCATTACTGCATATTTGCGAGAGTTGAGAATAATAAAACCATCGAATAGAATGCATGACACAAATCATATAATCATATTTTAATATTTTTTACCTTTCTCTGAAAAGTTTCTGCCATGTCTTCTGATCACCATCTTGCTGCAATTATGTTTGCTGATATTGCCGGGTATACGGCAATGATGCAGGAAGATGAGCAAAGTGCCCTGGCACTGCTTAGCCGTTTTAAAGAAATACTGGAAGAAAATACTGCAAAATTTAAGGGACACATTATACAATACTTTGGTGATGGTTGCCTGCTTGCATTCGACAGTTCTGTAAACAGTGTTGAATCTGCAATTGCTTTACAAAAAGCTTTTAGTGAAACACCGGCTGTTCCGGTTCGTATAGGCTTACACCTGGGGGATGTTATTTTCAGGAACGAAAATGCATATGGCGACGGGGTAAACATTGCCTCCCGGATAGAATCATTGGGTATTTCCGGTTCCATACTCTTATCAAAACCAATCCGTGACCAGATAAAAAATAAATCAGACTTTCTCCTGGCATCATTGGGCACGTTTGATTTCAAAAATGTATCTGAACCTATGGAAGTATTTGCAGTGGCTAATCCAGGATTCGTGGTACCAAAACGGGAGGAAATGCATGGAAAACTTAAGGACATACCTAATAAATCCGGCAGGCTGAAATTATTCGTTTCAATATTTCTGATAGTGATTACCGGACTGATATTTTGGAATGTTATTACTCACAAAAACAGTCCGGTAAAAACAGCAACTCCGGAATCAGTTACCCAGAAATCAATTGCAGTACTTCCCTTTACAGATATGAGCCCGGAAAAGGACCAGGAATACCTGGGGGATGGATTGGCGGAAGATATTATCACAGCATTATCTGAAATTAAAGGTCTAAAGGTAATTGCCAGAACCTCCGCTTCCCAGTTTAAAGGCAAACAAATTGATCTTCGGGACGTAGGTGAGAAACTGGGCGTAAATACCATTCTCGAAGGCAGTATTCAAAAATCAGCTGATCAAATCAAGATAACTGCGCAGCTCATAAAAGTGGATGATGGATCACATATCTGGTCAGACAGGTGGATCAGGAGCTTAAAAGATATTTTTATTATCCAGGATGAAATTTCAGGAATCATCGCTCAGAAACTTGACATGGCTTTTGATAGTAAGTCTGAAAAAAAAGTACGCCAGGTTAATCCGGATGCTTACGATGCCTATCTGAAAGGCCGCCAGCTTTTTTTTACAGGTCTTCCGGAAAATGTGATGAAGGCCAAAGATTATTTTTTATATGCAGTGAAAAAAGATACAACCTTTGCAGAAGCCTTTGCTTTTCTTTCTTTTGCTTATGGAACCCTTGGCCAGACAATTTATCCATCGGTTGAAAGTAAAAAAAGAGAAATTGCCATTGATTCTGCATTACAAATGGCAAAAAAATCAATTGGCATTGATGATAATAACTCAACTGCCCATATAGCAATAACCATAGTGTATTATTTTCAATATGATTGGGTAGCTATTGAGAAGGAATTAAGAAAAGCCGTTGAAATTAATCCGGGAACCCTTGAAAAGGTTGAGTTGGCCGGTTTTCTGGGAGATTTTGGCTTTTTTGAGGAGGCTTTATCCCTTATACAGGAAGCGTTATTACTTGATCCATTAAATACCGGTACGATTTTATCATATGCAGGTATTTTACGTTTATCAGGTAAAACAGATGAAGCAATTATCCAGGCAAACAATGTGCTGAAAATAGATTCGCTTTCTATGGGTGCATATACGTTACTTGGACATTGTTATGCTGACAAAAAAGAATTTAATAAAGCATTACTTGCCTGGAGTAAACAGCATGAGGCATATGGAAATGATGAACTCGCAGAAGTTTACCGACATGCTGATTTTAAAACAGCCATGAAAGCCTGGTTGAAACAAGCTACCACCCCCAATGCACCTATCAGTGCCAATGATTTTACAATTGCCTACATCTATTCGATGTTTGGAGACAAAGAAAATACATTTAAATATCTTGAACTTGCTTACAAAAAACATCACGGAAATTTCCTTATGATGAACACTAGTTCCAATTTTGATTTCATCCGCAGTGACCCGCGGTATACCGTCCTGTATCATAAACTCGGCTTTGATAAATATGATAAATACAAAGGAGTAAGAAAACCTGAATTTTAATAAAATTATTTTAGAATATGGATGAATCAGCTGCGCTTTCGGGATTGGACGTTAAAACCTCCGGCCTGGCACAAAATCCCGCTCATTGTATGGCATATAAGAACTACATTTATTATAAA
The DNA here is from genome assembly GCA_024642285.1 of Sphingobacteriales bacterium. Taxonomy (GTDB): domain Bacteria; phylum Bacteroidota; class Bacteroidia; order Chitinophagales; family Chitinophagaceae; genus Ferruginibacter. The sequence continues at coordinate 4,932 of JAHEBJ010000063.1, read as the reverse complement.
TAAAAAACGTAAAAACTATGACTGGAATAACTGTAATAATTGTAATTCTTGTTCCGATAGCATTTCAAGTATTTATGCTTCAAATCACCCAGGACAAAAGACACAAAGAAATAAAAAAAATCTTAAAAAGAATTGAAGATAAACTTGAAATTTAAATTTCGCCGATGTTGATGTTTCCGCCCATGTTGGTGTTACATAAATCACACGCAAGCCAACAGGAGCAACTACACTCCCCGCCGTCTGGTTTTATGACCAACGGCGAAAAGCCGCAGCAGAGTTTATAAGCAATAAACAAAAACCCTTCAATTATAATCGTCGTTGGTCATAAAACCAGATGACGGCAGGAGCCTAACTTTTTAAAAGCTTTTACTTAAGCACATTTACCCAAACCCGCAAAAGATTTGCTGCATATCCGCACCAATTAATAAATGAACTTCCACGGACTAACTGATGAATTACATAATGTGAACATCACTAAAATAGATATGAAAACTGAAGAGAAATCAAATACATGGATTAATAATAAATCCACATAATGATTGGTTGTTTTGAAGTATTGATAAACTTACTCAATACGGGAAGGAATCCGGGAGAAACTGTTGGACAACCCGCACTTTGAAATATACGGTAAGGATAAGTTTCTATTTCAGGCATATGAATGTCGGAATGCAAAACAATAGCTCTTTGAAAAGCCTTACTGTTGGTACTATCCAGTCCATACAATTTATAAGCCAGACCAAATTCACCTTTGTAAGAATAACCTATTTTATATTTACCTAATGCAGTTTTAAAGCTGAAAGCATTATTTGAAAAATCAAGTTCATCGGTACCATCTTTTCGTGTGGAACCAAAACCATGAGCAACCAAAGAAGCGCTTTCTATTTTGTCGGTTTTTAAATTATATACGAAAAAACGGTTCTTGCCGGAAGGTATCGACATATCAACAAGAAAACAATAGTTTGTGTTGTAATGATTATCCTTTGCATAAGTCTTAATATACTCTGCCTGTTGTTTTACCCGATCTAAAGCAGCAGTATACCGGGTATCAATCATATTAAAAGAAGTATCACGAACAATTACTTTTGTGCTGGTATTTAAAAGTTCGTTTGAGGCATTTCCATTATTACCCTTATCAAATGTATTTACCGAGGGTGTTGATGCCAGCGCCATATCCACCGGTTGTTGCATAGCAGCACTTATCGCATTTTGAGCTACGACCATCAACATTAAAACAACAAGTATATGTTTTACCTTTTCCATATCTTATTAGACTGAAATTTCTTCCTAAAGTTTAATAATCCTTCGATTAAACTCCAAAACAAAGGTACTTTTTTCTGAGCAATAAGAACAGCTTATAACCGCTACCACATTGACAATTAGTAATAATTTAACGATTTATTTCCAGTTTTATTATTGAACGCAATATCCAATAAAACGATACCGTAAAATTGGTGAAATATAACAACCACCGCACTGATGAGTATCATTTTTTGGGTTAGCACACGGCTTTACCTTTAATTTCGTCAGTATAGCTGGTGACGTTTTTTTCCTGCATTTGCTGACTTAAAAATCGATATGCATAAAATACAACTAACTTTGGGTAGGGTAAATTGTACATTTCGGAATATAACTGTTTTAGTTTATTCCTTTTTGCTTCTGCTGGTATCTTATACCGCAATCTCCCAGAACAAAACCACCTACAATATAGCCAAAGCAAAGATTGTTGAAACCTTAAAAAAGAGGAATATTGATCCTGCTTATGATAAAAGCATTGACAATTTTTATTTTGCCACTTGCGACTCTTTAATTCGTGAAAATTTATTGGTTGACAACAGGCCCATTAAAGAAATACTTACCAGTCTTTTTGTAGTATGTAATGAAAAAATTGAAATAAAATCTATTTCAACCCTGCAAATCCCCGCGGTGAATTACAATTTCATGTTAATATTAAAAACTTATAAAAGAGAACCACTGATAAATGCATGCATGAGTATGCATGCAACGCAGAGTAAAATCCTTCAATCGGTTTTCACTGGCCTTTTAATTGGCGACAGCATAAACACTTATGCGGGCTTACAGGAAATGCTTCATGACCCTTATATTATTTCCAGCAGGATTTGGTTGCCTGAATATGCAGTATATAAAGACACCTTGCTTTATTCACTGGCTAATGGCGCCCCGGAAATACTGGCTAATAAACTGTTTAAACAGGATCCATTTTATACCGCAATCATTGATAAAATGGATAATAAAACCGTGAAATGTGTTTCAGCTATTGCCCACGATAAGTATTTTGATATGACCATCCCTTTCAGTATGGCCTTATTTGAAAAAAGAATAACCTTACCGGAAATAAGAGAACTTTCCCTTGTACCTAAGGAATTCTACCATGCATTTGTTATGGAAGCGATCCGGTTACATCGAAGTAACGACATTTCGATTAGTTCTTTTTTAAACCGGCCTTTTACAGAACTGAATAAAAAATTTGCAAATTATTATTTCATAACCCAAATAAATGATTTACATGAATTCCCCAATGCTACACGTTTTAAGGTATTGAACGAGCTGCCTGCAACAGATCTTTATTTTCTTTTGCTTGGCGGAAGCAGTGCATTATACACTTCCAGTTTTCTGTATTTGTACAAAAAATTTCTTGAAGAAGTATCCAGAGAAGGGTTGAACCAATTCCTGGATGAAATTGGTTATTATCAGTTTGACCGTTTTATGGCTAATATTTCGGATTATGGATTGGTTGATGACCTGATGCATAAGTTAGATGAGGAAAAAGTTGCAGCAATGCTTTTAATGTATCTCAATCGGTTGGCAAATAAGCAGCTTACCGATATGGAAATTGTCTTGAATTCAATGACCATGGCCGAATTGCTACATAAGATAAGACATCACAATACAATAGCCGGCGTTTTGAGCAAAAGATTAGATAAAATTGAATTGCAACTTCAGGTGCAAAATCATTTTATGTACCAGCGTATATACAAAGGATTCAATGATATACTCCTGAACAGGGGTGAGTGGCTAAGTAATAAAAAATATGATACACTCAAAGTAAAACTATTGCAAAGAAATAACTGCATAGTTCAGGTATGTTTTTTTTATGATGACGAAGACGCTGCCAGTTCCTTTGATAACTGTATCCGCTCATTCCCTATTAGTATTTGGAAAAAAGAAGATAAAGGAAATTATATCATCTTCAGTTCCTTGCGGGGCTACAAAATAAAAGTGTTTATAAATAAGCCGAATTCACTGCCTGGTTTTGATTCAGCGCAAAAAGAAATGCTGCAAGCCATTGAAAGTGAAGGATACCAGGTTACTTCTTTTATTCACCGCGGGCACAGTTATTATTTAAAGTACAGCCTTGCGAAGATGACCGCTTCTGCCCAGTTTGTATTTCTGGGATCTTGCGGGGGATATAACCAGGTCTTGCAAGTGTTTCAGTTGAACCCAGACGTAAATATCATTGCTACCAGAGGTGTAAGTTCCAGGCTCATAAACGACCCCATACTGGAAAGAATAAACAGTGATATTTTGAACAATGGGGATATCGTTTGGGATAATATATGGGAGGATTTTACAGCAACATTTAAGTCAGATTATTCAAAAGATCTTTTCTCTTCATATATCCAACCTAACAATTACATGGGAGTAAAATTTATCCGAATGGTTTTCAACTTTTAGAAGGCGCCCACAACAGTAAAAGATTCTAAAACAGCGGCCTGCTGGTTCAGAAGATAATTAAATTCCGGGGCTTTTACTTTTGAGCCCGCAAATGAGCCATTTGGACCATAAGGAAATTATGCATACGGCATAAATACCTTTACAATATCAGCAGCCATTGGGGCTTTTCATTTTGGATATGCAAGAAAATTATTTGTTGTTTTTAATACTGGAAAGACTAATCCACCTCTTTTTACATTTGACTCAGATATTACATTAAATAAATGAACTTTGGCTTATCAATTCCTGCTTCACCGATCAATTTGAACACAAATCAGGATAACTTTCAAACAAAATTCATATCGATAGTCTGACTCACGAAACCCGTACTGCACACATACTCTACTTACCACATTATTGTTAATATCTATTTTTTAAGAAAAGAATTTTATATGTAATATTTTTTTAAATTTGCAACCAAATACGAACGCATTATTTTTAATAATGCTTAGTCCAAACATTTAATTTAAAATCATTTTATGAGTCGTTTTTTACTTTTTACCTTACCCCTGCTGCTTATTTCAAATTTCCTTTTTGCACAGTCTGCTGGTGATTTCCGATCAATTACTTCAACCGGAAACTGGGGTGATGCAGCGACATGGCAACGTTATGATGGTGGCGGTTGGGTTGCAGCCCCAAGTTATCCCGGCGAGTTTGGAGGTACCGGGGTGGTTACTATTCAAAACAGTCATTCGATTACACTCAATAATAGCCCGGCCAATAATATCGGTTCATTGGTCATTCAAACGGGGAATGCTGCCACCACATTATCAATTGGCGCTTTTACTTTAAATGTAACTGGTAATGTTTTAATTGATCTGGCAACCGGCAACGTAAATAAGACGATTGCTGTAACACCAACTGGTGTTCTTAATTGTGCCTCTTTAACAATGGCAGAAGGGAATAACGATAACCGAAAATCTTATTTAACTTTTATTTTGGGTACAGTCAATGTAACAGGTGATATAACAATGGGCTCCGACCCAGACAGAACATATTTGCAGTTCCTTTCAGGTGGCACATTGAATGTTGGAGGTACCATTACAGGTGGAAATATAATTCCCGGTACCGGTACTGTAAATTTCAACAAAGCCGGGGATCAGAATATACCCGGTTATTCTTATTACAATCTTACCATTTCCAATGGAGCGTTTTCGTTTATTAAAGAACTCGTAGGGAATATTCCTTCCATTTCCGGAA
>JAHEBJ010000062.1 GCA_024642285.1 Sphingobacteriales bacterium | reverse complement strand
GGTCTATACAATTGATATTTACCACATCAAAATCGCCCCTGGTTATTAGATCCATTTTTTTACCGTCCCTTGAAACTTTATACAAATGGTACCAGCCATCCCGTTCGCTGGTCCAGGTAAAGTATTTTTCATTATCCAGCCAGCGAATATTATCATGCACATCCAAAAACGCCGCATCGGTATCGGTTAAAATATTATTGAGGCGCATATTGCTGATATCACCTATCCAAACACGATTACTGTTTTGAGCACGGTTAAGCTGCTGTATCATCACCTCATTTGAGTTGGGAATAAAATCCATTCTGGCCAGGTAATTATTCTGCGGATCGCCGGGTATGGCAAACCATTTTGTTGCACCGCCTGCTGCCGGCATTACTCCCACTTTAACAGCCGAGAGTGCTGTGCCTACTTTTGGATAAGGCAACGGAATGGGTTTCGAATAAATGGAATCAACATTATTGATAAGATAAAATGTACCTACCGGTTTTGTATCAGACTGCCAGTAGGCAATATATTTACTATCGGGGCTCCAGCGAAAACCATCCCTGCAGTCCAGTTCCTCTTCATACACCCAATCGAAAGTACCATTAACAATATTCCCGCCGCCGTCTGTAGTTAATTGTTTGATTTTTTTTGTGGCAAAATTTTCTACATAAATATTCAGGTTACTTACATAAGCTGCCTGCGAACCATCCGGCGATATTTTCGCAAACATTAAAGAAGATGTGGGAAGTGTTTTTCCCAACTGTTGCAACTCACCGGTCTTCCTGTCAAGCATCCAGTAATCGCCTCTGGTATTATAGCGCCATACCCGTTTGGTATTGGTGAAGATGAGCAGTTTGCTGTTATCGTCACTCCATTCGTAATTATCGATTGATAAAGCTGTTGTACCTCCGGGAGGAGTTAGCTGTTTTGCAGTAACCAGCAAGGTTCTTTCACCGCTTGCGGCATCATAACTTACAATGTCTTTGCCTTTTGTATCGTTGCTGTTTTCCAGTGTGCTGTAGCCTTTATTGTCTTTCATCCACCGCACCGGCCCAAACCCTTTTGTACGATAGGCACCGTTCTTATAAATATTCTCGAGGGTTAATTGCTGCGGATTGGATTGGGTGAATCCATTGCTGCTAAATAAAAGGGTTAATGAAAGAATGAGAAAACACAGTTTATTATTCATAAATAAAAATTTGCAGGTTGCGTAAGAACCGATATAAAAGAGGCAATCAGTTATTCGGTAAATAGAAATAAATATACTGTTTTTAAAATTCTGTTTTTGTTTTTTCAATGGAAGAAAAAAATGAGTAGAAATGTATTGGCCAGGTTCCAAAGATTTTACAAAGCGGTCAACTGCATTTTATGAGGTTGGAATTTAGTATTTTACCCTCTACAGATATCGCATGCCCTGGATTATTCAATAAATTAATTATACCTGTTCTGACAGATGAAAAACTAACGTACCTGCAGGTAACAGTAAATCCTGAGTGGATAACAAGCAGCCGGAATTAATTTTGTATTTTAGTTTGTATAACAAAACAAAGAAGCTATGAATTTAGCCACATTAAATGAAAGACAGGACATGGTTGAAGAAAGCAGACAAAATAACAGTTTTGTATCGTTTGAGAAACTTCTTGATGAATTAGGGAAAAGAGAACTGCCCGGCAGCGTTGTACAAAAGTTAAATATCGATATTGAAAATCTGAATTCATTTACAGGTAATAATAAAGATTACAAAAAAGCATTGAAGAAATCATTGCGTCAAAACCTGCAGCAACTGGAAAAAGAGCTGAAGCTGGTTCCTAAAAACCATTACCGAAACATGTGGCTGGCATTGGGTATGGCTGTTTTTGGCGTACCCATTGGTGTAGCGCTTGGTACAAGCCTGCAGAACATGAGCTTTATTGGTATTGGTATTCCTATTGGAATGGCAGTTGGAATTGCTATTGGAACCGATATGGATAAAAAAGCGAAAGCAAAAGGCAATCAGTTGGATATGGTAGTTAAATACTGATGATATTCCCCGCCCTGTTTTTTCTTATCGGTTGTTATCCTCACCAATCGAATCAACTGTAATTTTTAAAACCCAATTCGGGATCTGGCTTGTTTGCAACAGTATTCGCAATCAGTAATAGTTATTGCGGAATTTCAGTTGATTGGGGCTCTAACCGATAGATGAAAATGATTTAACTGTTGTTTAATCCTCCTTCAAGACGTTAACTTTGCTCAACGAAAATTTAAAATTGAAAACGACAGAGAACGGAATAGCACTTGAATTAATTGACGACACAGAGCAATTGAAGATATTGGCAGAACAACTGCACAGGTTTACAGAAATTTCGATTGATACAGAATTCGACAGCTTCAATAAACATTACGGAATTCATCTGCAACTTATACAGGTCTTTAATGGCAGTACTTGTTTTTTAATTGATCCATTGCAGATAAAGAACCTGGATCCCTTATGGTCGGTCTTTAACAACACTGAAATATGTAAGCTGGTTTATTCGGGTGCCAACGACGTGGATGTATTGAAACGTAATGGCTGCAGCCCGAGGAATTTTTTCGATATTCAGATAGCAGCTGAGTTGTGTAAGTGGCCCGTGACTTCACTGTCGGCAGTTTTACAACAGGAATTTGGAGTAAAGCCCGACAAGTCAATACAGGCTGCCGGATGGGGCAACCGGCCGCTCAGCAGCAGGCAATTGGCATATGCAGGAGAAGATGTGATTTACCTGCCACGCTTAAAAGAACTGCTCTTGCCTGAGATCAGGCAAAAAAAGCTAGTAACTATTTTACAGGAGCAAAACATAAAACTGGAGTCTGCCTCAAGTAAAGATTATTTTCCTAAACTAAATGGCAGGCAGCGAAAGACCTTCAGCCGCTACAGTCAGCAAAAATTGCTTGCCTTAAAAGTTTTGGTTGATGAGTTTGCAAAAGAAAAGAACCTGCCGCCTTATAAAATTGTACAGGATTCTTTTTTAGAAGAGATTGTACAGGATGTACAATTATTTATTAAGCAGCCCTTTCCCGAAAATAAATTCCATTATTCTATTAATAAGAACGAACGCTTTAAAAAAGCACTCCTGAACCTTGTACATTCCATTAACCCGGCGATCGGGTGGGAGCATAAGAATAGAAGAAAGGAATAAACTTTCTGTAATTCATAAAAATACTAAATAATTTAGTATTTTTGTTTGCATGAGTACTAAAGCTGCCATCATTAACAGGTTAAAGAAGGAAATACTTCCGTTGCAGGGTTTTAAATCTACGCTGCAGAATGTCGCTTTAAACGGCCTGCTTGGGCCTGTGGTAAAAGCTTTTCCTAATAACAGTTTTCCTTTAGGTGCTATCCATGAATTTATAAGCGATGGGGCAACAGACACGGCCTCAACCAATGGATTCATTTCTGTACTGCTTCACAAACTCATGAAAAAAAAAGGTGTATCCATCTGGATAGGAAATACAGCTACTATTTTTCCTCCTGCATTAAAGTCCTTTGGTATTGCACCCGGTCAAATCATTTTTATCGATCTTAAAAAAGAAAAAGAAATGCTTTGGGCCATGGAGGAAACACTAAAATGTGAAGGCCTTTCTGCTGTTATTGCTTTTATTCCTGAACTTGGATTTACGGCTTCCAGGCGTTTGCAACTGGCTGTAGAGAAAAGCAAGGTGACTGGTTTTATCGTCCGCCAAAATCCCCGTAATATCAATACAACAGCATGTATCACCCGTTGGAAAATAACAGCAGATGCCAGCAAACCCCTGTATGGCTTGCCCGGACTGGGTTTCCCACGCTGGCATGTTGAATTGTTGAAAGTGCGGAATGGTCAGCCCGGAAAATGGGTGATTGAATGTAAAGGCGGAAAATTTATTCCTGTTTATGAAACGCTTTCTGCTCCATTACAAATAAGGAAAACGGGATAATATGTCAAAACGATTTCTATCCATATGGTTCCGTCATTTAAAAACGGATTGGTTTACCCGGCGACAACCGGAATTACAACATGTTCCATTTGTGTTGGTAAGTAAAGATCATGGGCGAATGATCATTACATCTGCCAATGTATTAGCTAAGGCCGAAGGCGCTGCCAGGAATATGCCGCTCGCTGATGCAAGGGCTGTAATTCCCGGACTACAATATTTTGATGACCCGCCAGATTTACACAATAAATTATTAAACGGATTGGCAGAATGGTTCATTCGCTTTACACCTGCAGCGGCTGTTGATTCGCCTGATGGTTTATTGCTGGATATCAGCGGCTGTGCACATCTCTGGGGTGGCGAAGCTGCTTACATGGCTGAAATAGAAAACCGGATGAAAGCTTTTGGCTACGATATTAAATTGGGTATTGCAGATACTATCGGTACTGCATGGGCCATTGCAAGATTTGGAAATGATACATCAATAGTTGAACCATGTAAACAAACCGAAGCACTCCTTTCCTTACCGGCAGCGGCTTTGCGGCTGGAGTTTGAAATTTTGGAAAGACTTGATAAACTGGGCCTGCAGCAGATCAACCAATTCATCAATATGCCAAGAACGGCTTTGAGAAGGCGCTTTGGAGAAGATATCCTTTTACAAATTGATAAGGCATTGGGTTTTGAAATGGAAATGATTCAACCGGTAATTCCCGCTGAACCCTGCCAGGAAAGATTGCAATGCCTGGAACCGATTGTATCAGCCAAAGGAATTGAAATAGCATTGGAAAGATTGCTTGAAAAAATTTGCACAAAACTCAAGCGGGAAGAAAAGGGTTTACGAAAAGCTGTCTTTACATGCTACCGCATTGATGGAAAAATTGAACAGATAGAAATAGGTACAAACAGTCCGACTGCCAATACAGGTCACTTGTTTAAATTATTTGCACTTAAAATAGAAACCATAACACCTGCATTGGGTATTGAGCTATTTGTACTGACTGCCGAAGTAACCGAGCTCGTAACAGCAGGGCAGGAGCGGCTTTGGGATGACCCGGATATGTTAGAAGATTCCGCTCTCAGTGAATTACTCGATCGCATTGAAGGCAGAATAGGCGCCAATCATATTTATCGTTTTGTTCCTGCCGAGCACCATTGGCCCGAAAGATCTTATCAACCTGCAGCATCTGTTTTTGAAAAAGTACAATCCGAATGGAAGGTTGAAAGGCCGAGGCCTGTACAGATATTACCCAAGCCTGAGTTGATTGATGTAACTGCACCCATTCCTGATTATCCTCCCATGAATTTCAGGTATAAAGGAAAATTGCATAAGGTAACAAAAGCCGACGGGCCCGAACGCATTGAACAGGAATGGTGGCTGCAGGAAGGGCGGCACCGTGATTATTATGCTGTAGAAGATGAAGAAGGAGCACGTTATTGGTTGTTCCGATCAGGACATTACGATGCTACAAATTCTTATGCCTGGTTTATGCATGGATTTTTTGCTTAGCACTCAACTAAAATGAATTATACCGAATTACAAGTCACCACAAACTTCAGTTTTCTCCGCGGAGCATCACATCCCGAAGAACTGGTGGAGCAGGCTATGGTGTTGGGTTATAAAAAGATTGCTATTACCGATCGCAACAGTCTGGCAGGTATTGTACGGGCTTATGCTGCTGCAAAAAAGATTGGTATCCGTATTATAGTTGGCTGCAGATTGGATTTGCTGGATGGGTTTTCTTTGCTTGCTTATCCAACTACAAAAAAAGCATACGCCCAGCTTTCCAATTTACTTACTCTCGGTAATCGCCGTGCAGAAAAAGGCGATTGTCATCTCTATAAAAAAGATGTATACGAATATGCAGAAGGAATAAAGTTTATTGTTATCCCTCCAGATGCATTGAATGAGTTGTTTGAATTCGATAACTCGTTTGCTGATGCATTACAAGAGTATAAGGAAAATTTGGGCGATGACCTGTACATTGCTGCTACACGCCGTTACCTGGGCGATGATGGAAAATATTTATTCAGGATAGATGAGCTCTCTTCCCGTTTTCAAATTCCCATGGTTGCAGTTAACAATGTACATTATCATGAACCAGCACGCAGACAATTACAGGATGTGGTAACCTGTATCCGTGAAAAATTTACTATCTACAATGCAGGTTATTTATTACATGCCAATGCCGAAAAATATTTAAAGCCGCAGGAAGAAATGTTCCGTCTCTTCCGTCAATATCCCGATGCATTAAAACATACCCAGGAAATTGCAAATGCCTGTACATTTTCTTTAGACGAATTGAAATATGAATACCCCGAAGAACTAACGACAGAAGGAAGAACGCCACAGGAAGAATTAACCATGCTGACATGGCAAGGTGCTGCAGCACATTATGGAAAGATAATTCCTGAGAAAATAATTCATGCAATCAACCATGAATTAAAATTCATAGCAGAGATGAACTATGCAGCTTATTTTCTTACTGTGTATGATATTGTTCGTTTTGCCCGAAAACAGGAGATCCTTTGTCAGGGGCGTGGTTCAGCGGCCAATTCAACAGTTTGTTTTTGTTTAGGAATCACTTCTGTTGATCCTTCAAAATTCGATCTCCTGTTCGAACGATTTATTTCTTCGGCCCGAAATGAACCGCCGGATATTGATGTTGACTTTGAACATGAGCGACGTGAAGAAGTGATGCAATATATATTTAATAAATACGGACGTGACCGTGCTGCCATTGTTGCAACAGTTACTCAGCAACATCAAAAAGGCGCTATCAGAGATGTTGGTAAAGCAATGGGTTTGTCCGTTGATACTATCAACAGGCTTTCATCATCGGTTTGGCATTATACCGAAGAATGGTTTGATGGAAAGCGGATTGAAGAGCAGGGCATGAACCCAAATGATAAGCATCTTAAAAAAGTTTTAGAACTCACGAAACAGTTTATGGGATTTCCACGTCAGCTTGGGCAACACACAGGTGGATTTGTAATTACCAATGGAAAATTATCAGATCTGTGTCCGATCTTAAACGCAAGAATGGTTGACCGCACCTGCATTGAATGGAATAAAGATGATATTGATGCATTGGGTTTTATGAAGATTGATGTGCTGGCATTGGGAATGCTAACCTGCATCCGCAAAGCATTTACACAGGCAAAAGAAAAATACGGAATTCATCTTACCCTGGCTAATATTCCCCAGGATGATCCGGCAGTGTATGAAATGATTTGTCATGCGGATACCATAGGTGTTTTTCAAATTGAAAGCAGGGCACAGCAAAGTATGTTGCCACGTTTAAAACCCCGAACATTTTATGATTTAGTTATTGAAGTGGCAATTGTACGGCCCGGGCCAATACAGGGCGATATGGTGCATCCTTATTTAAAACGTAGAAACGGCGAAGAGCCTGTTGAATATCCTTCCAAAGAGCTGGAAGAAATTTTGGGAAGAACATTAGGTGTGCCACTATTTCAAGAGCAGGCCATGAAGATAGCCATTGTGGGTGCAGGTTTTACAGCAGCCGAAGCAGATGAACTTCGCCGCAGCATGGCAACTTTCAAGGCACAGGGAAAGGTTTCAAAATTCAGAGAGAAATTAATAAAAGGTATGACAGAAAGAGGATACAAACCGGAATATGCCGAGCGGGTGTTCAGACAGCTGGAGGGATTCGGCAGTTATGGTTTTCCCGAAAGTCATGCAGCCAGTTTTGCTTTACTTGTATATGTTTCCAGCTGGCTAAAATGGTATTATCCAGATGTGTTTGGCTGTGCAATTCTCAATAGTTTACCTATGGGATTTTATCAGCCGGCGCAATTAGTTATTGATGCAAAAAATCATGGCGTGGAAATAGGACCTGCAGATATTAATTATTCAAACTGGGATAATCAACTGGAAGAAAAAGGAAACAAATATTTTTTCCTTCGTATTGGGTTCAGACAAGTAAAAGGATTACGGAAAGAAGATGTTGAGCAATTACTATTAAACAGGAAAGAAAAATACCAAAGTATTAATTCTCTTCGGGATATTGGTTTACCTGAAGCCACACTGGAAAGACTGGCCGATGCAGATTGTTTCCGTTCAATAGGGCTCAACAGGAGGGAAGCACTCTGGGAGGTTTCTACCAAAGACAGGCCTGTAGATATTTTCAAGGGGCAGTCTTCTCCTGATGCATCAGCAGAAAATATTTCTCTGCCCGTTATGCAAACATCCGAGCATGTGGTTCATGATTATTCAACTACATCACTTTCTTTAAAAGGCCATCCGGTAGGCTTTATAAGAGAACAACTTAATCAGTTCAACATAACTAAAACCGGCGATCTTACAAAAGCAAAGAATGGCGATCCGGTAAAAGTTGCAGGATTGGTTTTGGTTCGTCAGCGGCCCGGCACAGCCAAAGGTGTTTGTTTTATGACGATTGAAGATGAAACCGGTGTTGCCAACCTGGTTATCTTTCAAAACCTGTTTGATAAATACCGCAAAGAAATTTTACAATCAAAACTTATCATGGTAGAAGGAAAATTACAGGTAGAAGGAGAAGTGATCCATGTTATAGTCAGTCATTGTAACAATTATTCAAAACTATTAAGAAGACTCACTGCTGATCATCAGAAAGATCCTGCAGTGCTTACGCTGGCCTATGCCGATGAAAAATCAGACTCCCATTCCGACAGACGAGTCAAAGAAAAAGAAATACAAAAACAAAATATTTTTCATGGCGGAAGAAATTTTAAATAACATTGAACCTTAGCTCGGAAACTTATATTTCTTACCTCTCACATCAATGATCACATCTGCCGCACTTGGCCACAATGGCTTTATAGTATTTTGTTTTTCAAACTGGCGAATAGCATCTTTCAGTTCTTTTACTTTGCCTGGATTGCTTCCCGACAAGTCGATAGTTTCTTCTCTGTCGGTAGCGATATTAAAAAGATATTGCAGTTTATTTTTTTCATGTATTACTAATTTCCAGTCGCCTTTACGGTACGCTTTTGAATAGCCGCTGCGCCAGAAAAATTCTTCATGCGGATTTCCTTTTTCAGTATTACAAAAGGGGAGAAGGTTTACACCATCATAAGGTCGATCAATAGCCATGCTTGTGCCGCTTGCCGCAGCAATAGTTGCAAAAATATCGAGAGAGGAAACTGCTTTATCAGCAACTTTTGCTGTCTTTATCGCAGCCGGGTATTTAATAAAAAACGGTACTGCTAAACCGCCCTCAAACTGTGTGCATTTCCCACCTCGTAATGGTTCATTATCTGTTGCTCTGGTATAAGTAGCACCGCCATTGTCACTGATAAAAAATATCAAAGTGTTTTCAGTTAATCCTTCCTGTTCCAGCTTTTGCAATACATTACCAATGGCATCATCTAGCGCCTCTATCATTCCATAGTATACACGTTTAACAGTATCAGCTACGCCATGTATTCGGTTAAAATAGGTTTTTGGTACCTGGAAAGGGTCATGCGGTGCATTAAAAGAAAGGGTAAGAAAAAACGGATTGGCTATATTGCGTTCAATAAACTCGATACTTTTTTTGGCAAATGAAAAAGTAAGATAGCCGGTATCTTTTACTTCTGTTCTACCTTCTTTAATAGCAGTTGAGCCCTCCCTTGGTGCCCATGCAGGTATTTCGGAAAAAGCCCAGGGTAAATGCTGATTGATGTATACACTTGTATCTACCGGATCATCAACATACCGGCTGAGTGCACCATCAAAATAGTAACTGTAATCGAATCCATGCTGATCGGGGAATACATCTGCCGAAGAACTCAAATTCCATTTGCCAATCATTCCTGTAGCATATCCTTTTTGCTTGAGCAGGTTGGCAATCGTTATTTCTTTGTCGGGAATATCAGTTGCATAGTTTGCCCGGTTCAATAAAAAATCGGGTTGCAAAGCCGCAAGCCCTTCAGGTTTTTTTAAAAATGACAAAAAGTGTTTGCGGATCTTTTTTGTAACCGACGGATCAAATTTATCGTAAGGCATAAACTCGCTGCCAAAGCGTTGCTGGTAGCGCCCCGTCATGATAGCCATACGTGAAGGAGCACAGATAGGCGCAGTAACATAAGCCTGTGTGAACCTGACGCCATTTTTCCCCAACCCATCAATATGCGGTGTGTTTATATTTTTATTTCCATAGGAGGTAAGGTCGCTGTATCCAAGATCGTCAACAATAATTAAAATAATATTCGGCGGAACTTCAGTCTGGCTGAACGCGTTTGCATGCAACGATAAAAAAATAAGTACTTGCCAAAACTGGTTTCTCATAAATAATTTCTGCAAAAGTTCTATTTGCGTTTTCTGTTGATGGTAAAATCAAAAATATCCCAGCGGCTGTAATGGCCGGTTGTATCCAATGTAAGTTTTTCTTTAATAGATTGATCAAGATCATCAATAACGCAATACAAAATCTCTTCATTGTCAAACTGAGGTTCCAGCAGGTAATTTCCTTTTGGATCAATCACACAACTTCCACCGTTCAAAATATATTTATCAGGATCGTCTCTTAAATGCTCGGGCAAACTTAATTGAACAGGAAAGTCTTTTACCTGCAACATCTGTCCTGCAGCAATTACAAAACAGCGGCCTTCAAAAGCATAGTGCCGGCTGGCTATCTGGTGCATTTCATGTACTGTTGGCCATAATGCTATATGGATCATTTCGTTTTCATTGTGCAATGCCTGACGGCTGAGTGGCATCCAGTGTTCCCAGCAGATCAGGCCGCCCAATTTTCCCCAGGCTGTATCTACAGTTTTTAATCCAGTGGCATCACCATGGCCGTACAACATTTTTTCGGTGTAGGTAGGTACCAGTTTACGATGATGATTCACCAGCTCACCTTTATCATTTATGATAACAAAAGAATTGTAAATAGTTCCGCTACCAATCCCGTCAACAACTTTTTCGTTAATGCCCAGGCAAATGAAAACCGCATTCTCTCTTGCAGCCACACACAACTGTTTAATTTCTTCGCCGCCCACATCAACACTGTTTCTATGCATTTGTGCGAATATATCTTTAGTGGATTCACTATTCCAAAGCGCTACATCCGGGCAGTGATCTATCCATGCAGGGTAGCCACTTAACCAGGTTTCTCCAAAAATGATCAGTGATGCACCATTTTTTGCAGCCTCACTAATACAGGTCAATGCTTTATCAACGCTGGCCTGCAGTTGAAGATGCAATGCTTTTTTCTGAATGATAGCTACCTTAAGTTGTTTCATGCTTTAAAAATAAACCAAAGAAAATGAATAGGATTAATTTATAAAATCACGGAAGTAAAGTATAATGTCCATGAATACAAAGCCACTTATTATTTTCCTTTTTGAAGATACGGGTTGATTTGCCCCGGCTCGTAAAAGGCTCACCTTTACTGATCCCGGAATCTGACCAGTAATAAACGATCCAGGCAATATTACCTTCAATAGTTATTATCGGTTCATGCATTTCGGTATGCACATTTTCTGAATACACCATATAATCCTGTATCGATTTTACTTCAGCCGTTTTTCCAATCAGTAAAACTGAATCGGTTTCACCAAACTGTGTAAACCCTGGATGAATATGACTTGCATAACGGTCAATATCATGTTTTTCAATGGCATCCCACATATCGGTTAAAACAGTTTTGATGGCTTTTTCAGCATCAGCATTTGATGCAGCTGAATTTTCAGAACTGATTTTACAACTATTAAAAATTACCAGTGACAAAAAAATTATAATTAGGCGATTTAGTTTCATAAAATTGATTTAGATAAAGATCAGAAAAAAATCAGTTGGTATTTAAATTACCTTTGCGCTGCAGATGAAACATCTTAAATCACTCAATAAATATTTCTGGAAGTATCGCTGGCATTTCATGCTGGGAATTGTATTTGTGGTACTCACCAATTATTTCCGCATACTGGCGCCGCAGTTAACCGGCTATGTGGTTAACACCGTAGTACAGTCGGTAAGTTCTCCAAACGTAAATGAGATAGATATTAAAAAAAGTGAAAAGAATTATGACTATGCTGTCCGTAAAGTGATTGCAACGTTCGATGAAAAGACGGGCAACAAGATCTTATACGCAGGTATCACATTATTCGTCATCGCCATCATCAGTGGTTTTTTTATGTTCCTCATGCGGCAAACAATCATTGTGATGAGCCGGCATATTGAGTACGATCAAAAAAATGAAATTTTTTCGCACTATCAAAAACTGGATACTAATTTTTATAAAACCCACAGTACCGGCGACCTCATGAACCGTATTGCAGATGATGTGAGCAAAGTAAGAATGTACACTGGCCCGGCTATAATGTATTTCATTAACCTGGCTGCAGTACTGGGTTTCAGTATTTTCTTTATGATCAAGGCCAGTCCGAAACTGACGCTGGTTGCCCTAGCTCCTTTACCCGTTCTTGCCATCGCTATTTACCTGGTGAATACAATAATCAACAAAAAAAGCGAACGTATTCAAGCCTTACTGAGTGATCTTACCACAAATGCACAGGAATCGTATTCAGGTATTCGTGTCATCAAATCTTTTGTTCAGGAAAAAGCAATGTTTGGTTTCTTTAAAAAGAACAGCGAAGATTATAAAGACAATGCGTTGAGTCTGGCGAAAACAGAGGCAATCTATTTTCCAAGCATGGCATTGCTGATTGGATTAAGTACACTAATAACTATAATGGTTGGCAGCCTTGATGTAGTGAATAATGTTGATGGCGCAAGTGTTGGCCGTATTGCAGAGTTTGTAATGTATATTCAGATGCTTACTTTTCCTGTAAGTGCAATTGGCTGGACGGCGAGTATGACCCAGAGAGCCGCTACATCGCAAAGGAGGATCAATGAATTTTTACATACTGAGCCATCTATTATAAATGAAGTGGATGCTGTTGAACAGCAATTACAAGGAAATATTGCATTCAACAATGTTGATTTTATTTATCCGCACACTGGAATCAAGGCGCTGAAAGATTTTTCACTGCAAATAAATAAAGGAGAAAAAATTGCTATCGTTGGTCGAACTGGCTCTGGCAAGTCTACTGTGGCGCAATTGCTGCTGCACATGTACGAACCACAAAAAGGAATGATCAGCTTCGACGGTGTTCCGGCTAATAAAATTGAGATCAATACTTTGCGGTCTCAAATAAGCTATGTACCGCAGGATGTTTTTTTATTCAGCGAAACAGTAGGCAATAATATCGGATTTGGCACCGAAGGAGCAACAGATGAATCCATAGTGGAAGCTGCGAGACAGTCCAGTATTCATAACGAGATACTGCAATTTCAAAACGGTTATAAAACTATGATCGGTGAACGTGGGGTAACATTAAGCGGCGGACAGAAACAACGTATTTCCATTGCACGTGCTTTGTTGAAAGATCCTAAAATTGTAATTTTTGATGACTGCCTGAGTGCGGTAGACGCCCGTACAGAAAACGAGATCATCGGTAACCTGTATCGTTTTCTCGAGGATAAAACCGCTTTGATCATCACACACCGGATATTTTCTTTATTTCAGTTTGACAAGATAATTGTAATTGACGATGGAAAAATAGTAGAACAGGGTAAACACCAGCAGTTGTTGGAAATAAACGGGTATTATGCCGAAATGTACAGCAGGCAACAGGAACAGGATAATGAACAGCAATAAAAAAAGCAATCTATGGTACTTTTGAAAAGGCTGTGCAACAGGTTAGATTCAAATAGTCGCTCATATTTTTGGTAGAACGGATAACAATTTTATCTTTGCTTCTCCCATAAGGGGATATTCGTTAATTAATTAAAAAAAACAAACAGTGGCGTACGATAACAACGAAAAGAAAATGGAGAGTGTTTTCAGTGTTCGCATCAGAGCAGGAAAACGGAGGACTTACTTTTTTGATGTAAGAGAAACACGTGGTAATGATTTTTACCTGACTATTACAGAAAGCCGTAAAAGATTTGATTCGGACGGTTATGACAGGCACAAGATCTTCTTATATAAAGAAGATTTCAATAAATTTATCAAAGGCTTAGGCGAAACTATTGACTACGTTAAGACAGATCTGATGCCTGATTTCGATTTCGACGCTTTCAATCATGATACACCATACGAAGGCGATGACAACCAAGCACAAAAACCAGCTGATAATTCAACAACTGAACCTGAAGCAGTAAGTGCAGCGGAACCGGTTTCAAATTTAGCTGAAGTACCTGCAGAAAAACTGGTTGAAACACCTGCAACTGAAGAAACAAAATCAGAAGCATCTGATGAAACGGATAACAGTGCCGTTGACAACGGCAGCTCGGAGATAGCGGAAAAGTGGTAACCAGCAGTTACATTACCAAACACACCAAAACTAATTGCAACAGATCCTCTCATTTACTGAGAGGATTTTTTTATACAAATGTTACTTGTGTTAATCAACAAAATAAAAATGTTTACATTTAACTAAGATGAAAATACTTATTCAAACTTTGTTTTTTTTGAGCATATGTTTAGCTGCCGGTGCACAGTCTGATTGTTCAGTTAAGAAAGCATATGCTTTTTACACGGTAACAACACCGGGCATGGCAATGATGGATGAAAATGGAAATACGATTAGTCCGCCGCCAACTATCAGCAGATTCATTTACCTGGAGTGGACTGGGGGTGAAGACCCTAAAGTTGAAAACGTATTCTACGATGAGAAGCAATAT
>JAHEBJ010000061.1 GCA_024642285.1 Sphingobacteriales bacterium | reverse complement strand
TCTGCAATTAGAATTTTATTAGTTCCCGAAAATGTTTTTCGATATCTGTCAGCCGGAGATGGTTGCAATTTCCCTTTTGGGATTTTATCGGTTAGAGTTGCCAGTTGCTCATCCCTGGCTGTAAGATTACCATTTTTTATATCCGGTTGCAAAACTGTCCCCGGCAAGTCTGTAACTTTATTATTTATACTTTTCTCCCCTTGCTCATCAGCAGTTGACAAAGATGCCAATTCTTCATGTCCGGATTTTTTATTGTGAATGCTGAAAATAAAATAAGTCAATACTCCCGACCCAATCAGCAAGGGTAATAACCACCATAACCAAAAGACAAAAGGCCTTTTCCGGTCTTTATCCTTATCCAGCAAAGCCTCCATTTTCACCCACGACTGCTCGTCAAAAACCGGCTCATTGGCTTCTGCAGCAGCTTTTATGGCTTGCTCAATTTCGTTAAATGATTTTCTGCTCATAATAATTTATATCTGCATCCTGCAGAAATTTTTTAATATTCATTCTTGCTTTTGAAAGATTCGACTTAGATGCACCAACCGAAATTTTTAATTGCTGTGCAATTTCCTCATGCTTATACCCGTCTATTACAAACAAATTAAAAACGGCCCGGTAAACCGGCGACAACTTTTGAACAACAGCTATTATTTCCTTGCAGGACATCTTGTCTATTGAAGTTTCAGTATCGTCAGTTATGTTGAAATGATTGTCGAAAATTTCTGCCACTAAAAACCGTTGTTTGTTTTTACGAAGATGATCGATGGCCGTATTGATCATGATCCGCTTCATCCAACCTTTCAATGAAACTTCCACATCGGCGTATTGGGGGTTAAAGGAGTCCAGCGCTTTAAATACTTTTAAGAAACCATCGTTTACAACTTCCGCAGCATCATTGCTATCGGTGCAATACCGCATACAGATTCCCAACGAGTAGCCATAGTACAATTGATAAAACAATTTCTGACTATCCCTGTTTGCTTTTACACAACCCTGGATAATATGTAACAGATCCGGCCTGTTGGTCAATTTTATGGTTTTTAGTCTAAACGTTTTTCTGGTTTGGTTAACCTGAATACGTTTAAATAAAATAATTGGTTGCCTTAAAGACTTTTTTATTCTTACTTAAATTTAAAAAAATAAACCCCAAACTAAAAGCCCGGGGTTAATATGATATATTATTATTTATTTCCTTACCGCTTTCCCATCATAGGAGGCATCATGCCCTTCGGCATTTTATTCATCATCTTCATCATTCCTTTCATTTGCTCAAACTGCTTCAAAAAGGCGTTTAATTCAGCAATATCCTTTCCTGCGCCTTTTGCAATCCTGTTTTTGCGGTTGGGGTTAATTATATCGGGATTTCTACGCTCCTGCAATGTCATGGAGTTTATCATTGCCTCAATGCCTTTGAATGAATCGTCATTTACATCAACATCTTTTATTTGTTTTCCCACGCCGGGGATCATTCCCATCAGGTCTTTAATATTGCCCATTTTTTTTATCTGCTGTAACTGCGTTTTAAAATCTTCAAAATCAAATTGATTTTTGCGGATCTTTTTTTCCAGACGGGCAGCCTCTTTTTCATCGAACTGTTCCTGCGCTTTTTCTACCAGACTAACAATATCACCCATTCCTAAAATACGCTGGGCCATCCGGTCGGGATAGAAAACATCCAGTGTATCCATTTTTTCGCCGCTGCTGGCAAATTTGATGGGTTTGTTTACGGTGTATTTAATTGAGAGCGCCGCACCACCTCTGGTATCACCATCAAGCTTTGTTAACACTACTCCGCTAAAATCAAGTCGCTCGTTAAACGCTGCGGCTGTATTCACTGCATCCTGACCGGTCATGCTATCAACCACAAATAAAATTTCCTGAGGATTGATCGCTTTTTTAATGTTAGCAACCTCTGTCATCATCACTTCATCAACAGCCAAACGGCCGGCCGTATCAATGATGATTACATTTTTATTTTTTGCCTTTGCTTCTTTAATAGCATTCTGAATAATCAGCACCGGATCTTTCGTCTCTCTTTCACTGTAAACAGTAACGTCAATTTGCCCGCCTAGTACTTCCAGCTGATCGATCGCTGCAGGGCGGTATATATCCGCAGCCACCAATAAAGGCGATTTCCCTTTTTTTGTTTTAAGATAATTGGCAAGTTTGCCGCTGAATGTTGTTTTACCACTACCCTGCAATCCTGCTACTAAAATTATGGCAGGTGCTCCGCTGATGTTGAATTCGCTGGCTTCGCCACCCATAAGTTCCGTCAACTCGTCCTGCACGATCTTTACCATCTGCTGTCCCGGACTTACAGCATTCAACACTTTCTCACCGGCTGCTTTTTCTTTTATCTTATCGGTAAACTCTTTGGCAATTTTATAATTTACATCTGCATCTACCAACGCACGGCGTATATCTTTTACGGTATTAGCAATATTAAGGTCGGTAATTCTTGCCTGTCCTTTAATATTTTTAAAAGCCGATTCTAATTTTTCACTTAACGAATTAAACATACTTTATTCTTTTTTTTATTCCACGAATTTAAAACACGAATGACACGAATTAAGAAAGCACCTGTTTACAATTCGTGTAATTAGTGTTACTAAATACTAAACGCAGTATCAATGATCTGCTCCTGTTCCTTCTGATGCACTTTATTGTAGCCCGTAGCAGTTGCAGCGCTGGCTTGCCGGCTGATGATATAGAAGTTGATATTTTTCAGATTCATTCTTAAGAATGTTGCTGCTCCCATATTCAACGGCTCTTCCTGTACCCAGTACCAGATGGCTTTGTTGTATTTTTTATACAACTCGTCCAGTTGCTTTTGTGGCAGTGGATGAATTTGCTCAAGTCTTACAACGGCAACATCAGTACGGTTGTCTTTTTGCTGGCGTTCGGCCAGATCGAAATAAATTTTACCGCTGCAACACAAAACTTTTGTAACAACCGATGCATCATTAATAGTTGCATCATCAATAACTTCTTTAAATCCACCACTAGTAAATTCCTCTTTAGTACTATAGCTGCCAGCATGCCGCAAGTTTGCTTTAGGTGAAAAATTAATGAGTGGTTTACGGAAGGGCCATGCAAGTTGACGCCGCAACAAATGGAAGAAATTTGCGGCAGTTGTCACATTCGATACCACAAAATTCAGTTCGGCACACATTTGTAAAAAGCGTTCCATTCTGGCACTGCTATGCTCTGGCCCTTGCCCTTCGTAACCATGTGGCAATAACATTACAACTGAATTCATTCGTTGCCATTTGGTTTCAGCGGTTGCTATAAACTGATCAATAATAGTTTGAGCTCCATTGGCAAAGTCACCAAATTGGGCTTCCCAAATAACCAGGGCATTTGGATTGGCCATTGCATAACCATATTCAAATCCTAATACACCATATTCACTCAACAACGAGTTATAAATCCGAAATGGAGATTGAGTTTCGGTAAAATGATTAAGCCTGTTGTACTCAGCATTTGTGTTTTCATCGTACAAAGCTGCATGGCGGTGACTGAATGTACCACGCTTAACATCTTGTCCGCTCATCCGTACATCTTTCCCTTCTACCAGTAAACTACCATAAGCCATCAACTCGCCGGTAGCCCAGTCAATTTTATTTTCATCACTAAATAATTTCAACTTATCACTGATAAGTTTTTCAACCTTACGCAACGGTTTAAAATCTGCAGGCCATTTCATCAGGCCATCAAACAGTAATTTAAATTGGTCGTTACCGATAGCAGTTACCGGCGACGCATCAAAATCATCAGATGTTGCTCTACGCAGGCTTTTCCAAACCAATTCGGGTGGCTGGTATTTATATGGCAATGGGTTTTGCTTAACTTCATCCAGACGTTCCTGCAAATCAGCCAGAAATTTCTGCTCCATTTCTTTTGCAAGGGCCTGTGCTTCCGGCTCCCCATTCTCCATCAAAAACTGAGTATAAACTTCACGTGGATTCAGATGTTTCTCAATCTTGGCATACAACTGTGGCTGGGTAAACTTAGGCTCATCGCCTTCGTTATGCCCGTGTTTGCGGTAGCAAACCATGTCGATAAAAATATCGCTGTTGAATTCCTGGCGATACAAGGTTGCTATTTCACAGGCTTTAACAACGGCTTCGGCATCATCGCCATTAATATGTAAAACCGGCGCATGAACCATAGCAGCAATAGAAGTACAATAATCCGAAGTACGGGCATCATCAAAATCGGTTGTGAAACCAATCTGGTTGTTGATCACAAAATGAACCGTACCGCCAGTGTAGTATCCTTTCAATCCGCTCATCTGTAAAACCTCGTAAACTATTCCCTGACCTGCAATTGATGCATCCCCATGAATCAGTACAGGAAGAATTTTATCGTAATTGCTGTTATACAAAACATCAGCCTTACTTCTTGCAAAACCAATAACCAACGGATCAACTGCTTCCAGGTGAGAGGGATTTGGTGTTAATTTTAGATGTATTTTTTTACCATCAAAAGTTTCTACATCACTACCAAATCCAAGGTGATATTTTACATCGCCACTGCCCATGGTTGTATCCGGAATACTATTGCCCTCAAACTCACTGAATATCTGTTCGTAGGTTTTACCCATGATATTTGCCAGCACATTCAACCGCCCCCTGTGTGCCATGCCAATCACTACTTCTTCCACATCATTGTTGGCAGAAATGTTTATGATGGCATCCAATGCTGCAATCGCAGTTTCGCCACCTTCAAGCGAAAATCTTTTTTGTCCTATATATTTTGTGTGTAAAAACTTTTCAAACATTACACCTTCGTTCAGCTTTTGCAGAATTCGCTTTTTCTGTGGCAACGGCACAGGTTGCAATAAAGTATTTTCTATAGCATTAAAAAGCCATTCCTGTTTTTTACGATCGGTTATATAGGCAACCTGAACACCAACATGATTGGTATAACATCTATGGAGATGGGCCATAATATCTTTCAGGCTTGCATTTCGCATCCCAATCAGATTTCCTGCTTCAAAATTTGTCGAAAGGTCGGCTTCACTTAAATTAAAATCAGCAAGCGAAAGGTTTGCGTGGCGGTCTTTTCTTTCCCTGATAGGATTCGTTTTTGCAATCAGATGACCTTTTCTTCGGTATGCAAGAATTAATTTGTAAACTGCAAATTCCTTGTCTAACCGGTTGTTTGAAACAGCCGTTCCGTTTGTGGCAGCAACATTTGAAGATCCAACGGCATTTGATACAGCAAAATCAAAGCCTTCAAAAAATTTACGCATATCTACATCCACACTGTTTGGATCTTTTATAAAATCGTTGTAGAGTCCCTCTATATATCCGGGATGTGAGTTGGTGATGTACTGAAAATCCTTCATAAAAAACTGCAATTATTTTGTACCAGGCTTTAGTACTATTATTAAGCTTCATTGGCGTCGCACTCTTTTGCGAAATCAAGTAACTGAGCTAAATCCTCGAAACTAAGGCTGAAATGGACTGCAAATATCGTTTAATTAGGCATTATTTAAAGCAGAATTTGAAAGCATTCTTCCGCAAAGACCGGCAACGATACCGCTAAGGATAACATATCCGGCAAAATAGTAAAAGCCAGGTTGCAATATTGCTTTTGTACTTTCCATGGCATTCGCCCCCAGGAACGCCACAAAAATGCTAATGGCAAAAACGTCGGCCATGGCCCATTTGCTGATAGCGCTTACAAACCGTTGCCATTTAATGGCCGGATCTTTTCCAAGTATCAAATAAAATAAAAGACCAGATTTCACCAGCGGCACAACAATGCCAAACAAAAAGATTAATGAAAATGGCCAGTAATTGGCATCAGTCCAAAGTCTTTCCATCACGCCGAGAATACTGCGCTTTTCACTGAAAATATTAAAATCGATGATATAATGGATGGAGATATCTATATGGAGGATATCGAGCACCCAGCCAAAACCAAGTAAAACCAATGATCCAATATGTAATATCAGTAATAAATACCTGTTCATAAGCCAGATTTTATAAGAAAAAAGGGAAATTTACAACATTCTGAAATTATTCATTTTTAATTCTTCATTTTTAATTATATCCCCCTATCTTTGCAGCCCAAAAAATAGATTTTACATGGCAAATCATGCAGCAACCAAGAAAGACGTTAGACAGAGTACAAAACGTAACGAACGTAACCGTTATTATGGTAAAACAACACGTAACGCCATCCGTGATTTAAAAGCAAGTGAAAAAGCGGCTGCTACAGAAGCTTTTCCAAAAGTAGCTTCAATGATCGATAAGTTAGCAAAGCGTGGTACTATCCATAAAAATAAAGCAGCTAATTTAAAGAGCAAGTTGGCTAAGCGTGTGAACGCACAGGCAAAGTAAAAACATAACTTACTATATTATTAAACCCGTGATATTTATATCAACGGGTTTTTTGTTTTTCAGGCTGTTGCCTCATCATCCATTTTTATTGTAGCTTAACGCAAAATTTAAACTCCATGAGAAAGATTTTCGTCCTTTCATTTATTTTTTTTCTATTCCGTTCCGCTGATGCACAACAATGCCGATTTGAAAAAACAAACGGACTGGAAAGTGCTACTTATTTTGAAGCCATTGATTGGTATAAAAATTTAGATAAACTTTCAACAAAAGTGTTGGTAAAAGAAATGGGTATGACGGATGCCGGATATCCATTGCACCTGGTTTTGTTGAGTAATGATGGGAAATTTGATGCTGCGCAATGGCATAAACAAAACAAAGCTGTGATCCTTATCAATAATGGCATTCATCCCGGCGAGCCCGATGGTATTGATGCCAGTATGATGCTGGTAAGAGATATTGTAAATAATAAAGTAAAACTGCCGGATAATGTCGCATTAGGTTTTATTCCGGTGTATAATATTGGTGGGTGTTTAAACCGTAATTCTTACTCCAGGGCGAACCAGGAAGGGCCGAAAGAATATGGCTTTAGAGGCAATGCCCAAAATCTGGACTTGAACAGAGATTTTACAAAAAGCGACAGCAAGAATGCAAAATCATTTGCACAGATATTTCATTTGCTTGACCCGGATATTTTAATTGACAACCATGTAAGTGATGGTGCCGATTATCAACATACTATGACCATGCTTACAACGCAATACGATAAACTGGGCGCTGGTTTGGGTGGATGGCTGAAAGAAAAATTTGAGCCGCAGCTTTACAATAGTATGACTGATAAAGGCTGGTATATGGTTCCTTATGTAAGTTTTGAAACTGCCAGTCCGGATAGAGGTATGGTGATGTTTTATGATTCGCCGAGATATTCTTCCGGCTATGGAGCATTGTTTCAAACGATTGGATTTATTCCGGAGACACATATGCTGAAACCATATAAACAACGGGTTTTATCAACCTATGCTTTTTCGCAGACGATGATAGAAAAAGCATCCGCAAATGCAAACGAACTAATTACTGAACGAAAAAAAGCAAGGTTGGAAGTGAGTACCGAAAAATCTTTTCCATTGAAATGGAATGTTGATACGGCTAACTATTCCTTTGTCACTTTTAAAGGTTATGAGCAAGCTTATAAACCAAGCGATGCAACCGGACTGAACAGGATGTATTACGACAGAACAAAACCATTTACAAAACAGGTTAGGTTTTTCAATTCATTTAAAGCGGCTGATATTGCTGAAGCACCGGCAGCATATATTATTCCGCAGGGATGGTGGGCAGTTATTGATTTGTTTAAACTGAATGGAGTGCAAATGCAGCAATTTAGAAAAGATACAATGCTTGAAGTGGAATCTTATCACATTGATGATTACAAAGCCATGCCGAGGCCTTATGAAAAGCATCATAAAAACTCTTCGGTTAAGATTACTGCAGGCAATCAAAAAATAAGGTTCTTAAAAGGTGATTATATCATTTACCTGAATCAACCGGCAAACAGGTATTTAGTTGAAATGCTTGAACCATCCGGCGACGACAGTTTTTTTGCCTGGAACTTTTTTGATGCGGTTTTGCAGCAAAAAGAAGGCTACAGCGATTACCGTTGGGATGATTTGGCGGCTGAGGTTTTAAAGAATAACCCTGATTTAAAGACCAAACTTGAAGAAAAGAAAAAAGCTGATGAGAAATTTGCTGCCGACAGCCGGGCTCAGTTGTACTTTATTTATGTGAATTCGCAGTATTATGAGCCTTCGCATAACAGGTACCCGGTGTGCAGGTTGATGAGGAAATAAGATTGTAAAACATTGATTATAAGCGGTTAATCTACTCCATAGGTAAAGCTAAATAGTTGCAATGCCGATGAACGGATTGATTCTCGTTTCATTTCCACTGGAAATAAAACGAGAACAGAACAAAGTTCGCAACGATGTTGCTATGAAAAACTGTGGTTAGTATCAAAATTAATCTCCAAATCGTTGCCGGAAACAGCCCAAAACCCTTACCTTTGCTGCCCGTTACAAAAAACGGATTAACAACATTTTTTAAATAAAAATCAATCAGGGAAATGAACAACTACGAATTGATGGTGATTTTTACCCCTGTGCTTTCTGAAGAGGAGTTTAAAGCCGCTCAGAAAAAATATGCCGACCTCGTTACAGAAAACGGAGGTGAGGTTTTGCACAGTAACCCGTGGGGACTAAAATCGCTGGCCTATCCCATTGACAAGAAGACCACCGGTCTTTATTGGGTAATGGAGTATAAAGCGCCAACCAGCTTCAATGAAAAGTTGAAAATTCAACTTTTACGTGACGAATCACAGATGCGTCACATGTACACTGCACTCGACAAGTACGCCGTCGATTACAATGCGAAAAAGAGAAGTGGCGGCAAATTTACTAACGAAAAATCACCTGTTTAATCATGGCAAAAAACGAAATAAAATATCTTACTGCCATTAAGCAGGAGAAGCGCCCGAAAAAATACTGCCGTTTCAAGAAAATGGGAATCCATTATATTGATTACAAAGACGCAGAATTTTTGAAAAAATTCATTAACGAACAAGGTAAATTATTGCCCCGCCGTATTACCGGAAACTCATTGAAGTTTCAACGTAAAGTTGGCGATGCAGTTAAAAAAGCCCGTCAAATGGCTATTTTACCATACGTTACGGATTTATTGAAATAAACCCCTATCCCCTACAGGGGAAAATGGAGGAGATTGAAAAAAAATAATTTTTTAACCACCCTAATCTTTGAGTAGAGAAAGCTGAGGTAAAACTTGGTTGGGTAAAAATGCAAAAACAATGCAGGTAATATTAATACAGGATGTAAATAATTTAGGTGGCGTTAATGAGCTGGTAAGCGTAAAGAATGGTTATGGCCGTAACTACCTGATTCCTCAAAAATTTGCGATTGAAGCAAGTCCTTCTAACATGAAAATGATGGAAGAAAAGAAAAAGCAACAGGCTAAAAAAGAAGCTAAATTACTGGCTGAACTGAATAGTGTAATTGCTGTTTTAAAAGAAGGTGCTTTAAAGATTGGTGCTAAAACAGGTACCAGCGGTAAGATTTTTGGTAGCGTAACTTCGGTTCAGATTGCACGTGCAATAAGGGATCAAAAAGGTTATGAGATTGATCGTCGCCGTATCACAATTATTGATGAGATTAAGGAACTGGGTACATTTAAAGCGAATATTGATTTTGGTAACGGTAACGAAACTGAAGTTGAGCTGGAAATTGTAGCTGAGTAATTTTTCTTAAAAAATTTATATAGAGGTCCCGCTTTTGGCGGGACTTTTTTATTGCTTCGAAAGGTATTCCTTTAACTCCTTGGCATCTGCACTGATTTTAGTGCTTACTTTTTCTTGCCTGATTTGCTCCGCAACGAGTTCTGGCATAGGAACCGTTTGATTAATCAGCGGCTCAATAACATCGTAAAACTTTACAGGGTGTGCAGTTTCTAAAATAACGCCTTTGCTATTTTGATTTTGTGACAGGTATTGTTCCAGGGCATTGTACGCAACTGCTCCGTGAGGATCGAGCAGGTAATTATGATTCTTGTAAACAGATTTCAATGTTGCTTTTGTTTCTTCATCTGAAATGGTGTAACCGGTCAATGTATTTTTTAATCCTGCTATTTGCTGCTGAAAAATTTCCATGATGCGCATGAAATTACTTGGATCACCCACATCCATCGCATTGGAAATAGTGGGAACTGCTTTTTGGGGTTGATAATTACCAGTTCTTAAAAAGTCTGGTACTGTATCATTGGTATTGCATGCCGCAATAAAATGTTTGATTGGCAGGCCTGAATTTTGTGCAAGCAAACCTGCACAGATATTTCCAAAATTACCGCTGGGCACTGATACTGCCGGCGGATTATCTTTATCCTTCCATTGCTTCCATAAATAAAAATAATAAAATTGCTGCGGCAACCAACGGGCAACATTTATAGAATTGGCAGATGTAAGTTTTATTATTTTGTTCAGTTCTGCATCAGCAAAAATAGTTTTTACCATTTGCTGACAATCATCAAAACTACCATTAACTTCCAACGCATGAATATTATTGCCGAGTGTTGTTAATTGTTTTTCCTGCACAGAACTTACTTTGCCGGAGGGATATAAAATAACAACTTCCACTCCTTCTACATTATAAAACCCATTGGAAACGGCACCGCCGGTATCGCCCGAAGTTGCAACAAGCACAGTAATTTTTTCATTGCTGCCCCTGGCGAAGTACCCAAGACAACGGCTCATGAATCTGGCACCTATATCTTTAAAAGCAAGTGTTGGGCCGTGAAATAATTCTAAGGAAAAAATATGATCTTTAATTTTTACAAGAGGTATTTCAAAATTCACTGTTTCATTTACTATTCGTTCCAGTTCTGCTTTGGGTATGGCATCGCCGATGTATGGTGAAATAACTTCCATGGCAAGTGCCTCGTTTGAGTAATTTTCAATATTATGAATTAATGCTTTACTTACTTGTGGAATGGTTTCGGGAAAATACAAACCTTTGTCAGGCGCCTGTCCAAGTATAGTTGCTGTTTTAAAATCAACAACAGGTGATTTCTTATTTAAACTGTAATATTTCATTATTCACTGCTGATAAATTTTACACCATTCGGATTAATTGTTGTCACATAGGTTTTGTTTTCTATTCCCATGGAAGAATATACTTTTATCATTTCCTGTTCAACCTGTTTAGCAATGAATTCATTTTCGCTTAGCATAAATATGGACGGACCAGAGCCGGAAATACCGCCGCCCAGTGCACCAGCTTCTTTACATAAATCTTTTAGAATTGCAAAACCCGGAATTAGAATACTTCTGACCGGCTCTATAATTACATCTTCGAGAGAACGGCTTATTAACGGAATATCATTTTTTAAAATACCGGTAACCAGACCGGCAATATTTCCCCATTGCTTTATGGCATCTTTCAACTTTACATCTTTGCGTAAAATCTGACGTGCATCGGCGGTTTTTACTTCTAATTGCGGATGCACAACGGTTACATATAAATCCGGCGAAGCCAGCGAAATAATATCCAATGGAAAAGCCGAACGTACCAACGTGATGCCACCATAAATACAAGGAGCCACATTATCGGCATGTTTAACACCTGTTGCCAGCTTTTCGCCATTCATCGCAAATCTTACAAGAT
Source organism: Sphingobacteriales bacterium (assembly GCA_024642285.1). GTDB lineage: Bacteria > Bacteroidota > Bacteroidia > Chitinophagales > Chitinophagaceae > Ferruginibacter. The sequence goes on along the minus strand of JAHEBJ010000061.1, from coordinate 3,217 downwards.
CTTCTTTTGAAAAATAATTATTCAGTAAATGATTGGCTGCAACAACAGCGCCTGCTGAACCCGCAGCACTAGAGCCCAGCCCACTGCCGGGCTTAATATTTTTATGAACAGTTAAATTAAAACCTATCGGTTTTTCATAAGCTTCAATCAATGCCTGCAAAGCAACACCTGCAACATTCTCTTCAACAGTTTCCGGCAAACCGTAATCATCAGTATGTTTAATGTTAATGATTGGTTCATTAATCAGTTCCAGCTCCATAATATCGCAAGGTTCATGTAAAGCCAGGCCCAAAATATCGAAGCCGCAAACAAGATTCGCAACTGTGGCCGGAACTGCTACTTTTATTTTTTTCATTTTATTTTATTAAATGGCTGCGGCTCTAATAATATCTGCAAATACACCCGACGCCGTAACAGCTGCACCGGCACCTGCACCTTTTACAACCAGTGGTTGATCGGGATAACGATCGGTATAAAATAATACTACATTATCCTTCCCGTACAAATGATAAAAATCACTTTGCTCATTCACCTCTTGCAAACCTACGGCGGCTTTACCGTTATCATAGCTGGCTACAAATTTTAATTTTTTATTTGCAGCTTTCGCAATTTCCACCAGTTTTTTAAAATGAGCCTCTTCTTTCTCCATGGCAACATAAAAATCTTCTACAGATCCTTTCATACAGCTTTCGGGCATAAAAGAATTATTGCTGATATCATCCATTTCCATTTCTTCTCCGGATTCACGGGCCAGAATCATGATCTTACGCATCACATCCTTGCCACTCAAATCAAGTCTTGGATCAGGTTCGGTATAACCCTCATCTTGCGCCTGTTTTACAACCGATGCAAAACTTTTTGTGCCATCATAATTATTAAACACAAAATTAAGTGTACCGCTGAGTACTGCCTGCATGCGGTTTATTTTATCGCCGCTGTGCAGCAGGTCATTTAACGTGCCGATGATTGGTAAACCTGCACCCACATTTGTTTCAAATAAAAACAGACAGTTAAACTCCTTGGCAAGGTCTTTCAGTTTTTTATAATAACTGTAAGTTGATGATGCCGCAACTTTATTACAGGCAACTACAGAAATACTTTTTTGCAGCAGATCGCCATAAACTGTTGCCAGTTCATCATTTGCAGTAATATCGGCAAATACTGAGTTACGGAGATTTTTTGTTTGAATGGTTGAAACAAACTCAGTCAGATTCATTGTCTCACCTTTTTTAATCTCATCTCTCCAGTTTGAAATATCAATTCCTTCTTCATTAAAATACATTTTTTTGCTGTTGGCAAGTCCAACAACCCTGATCTGAATTCTTAAATGTTCCAGCAGAAATTGTTTTTGCTTGAGTAGCTGAGTCAGAAAAATATCTCCTACGTTACCCAGGCCGGCAATAAATAAATTTACCTGCTTGTATGTTGTTTCAAAAAACTCCTCGTGTAAAACGTTGATGGCTTTCTTTACATCAGCTGTGTTGATTACCGCAGAAATATTTCTTTCGGAAGAACCCTGGGCAATTGCCCGGATGCTCACACCATTTCTGCCAAGTGCTGCAAACATTTTACCACTGATACCGGAATGGTTTTTCATATTGTCTCCTACAATGGCTACAATTGATAAATCTCTTTCAACAATAATCGGATCAACTTTACCAGATTCTATCTCGTAGGCAAATACTTTATCAATTACTTCTTTAGCTTTCGCACTGGCATGTTCATCAATGCCCACACAAATTGAATGTTCCGATGACCCTTGAGTTATCAGGATTACATTTATTAAGGCATTTGCCAATGCTTCAAATAATCTTTTTGAAAATCCGGGGATACCTACCATGCCGCTGCCTTCGAGACTAAGCAATACAATTTTATTGATGCTTGAAATCCCTTGTATGCGTGAACCGGTAGCGGTAGCCTCATTCTTAATTACTGTTCCGGTTTCTTCCGGAGCAAAAGTATTTTTTATCCATACCGGTATTCCTTTTTTCATTACCGGCTGTATAGTCGGCGGATAAATAACTTTGGCGCCAAAATGCGAAAGCTCCATCGCTTCCTGGTAAGATATCTGTGGAATGTGTTTTATATTATTCACCAGTCTTGGATCTGCAGTCATCATGCCCGAAACATCTGTCCATATTTCCAGCACCGGTGCATCAACTGCCGCTGCAAGTATTGATGCGGTATAATCCGATCCACCCCTGCCTAAAGTGGTTGTTACATTATTTTTGTCTGCAGCAATAAAGCCAGGTAAAATAAATAATAGCGATGTTGAAGAAGAAAAAAATTCAGCTCCTTTTTTATTGGTTGTATTAAAATCAACAGCAGCCATTCCAAAATTACTGTCAGTAATTATCAGTTCACGGGAATCTTTCCATTGGGTTGCTAATCCTGAAGTATTCAATTTAGCAGCAATAATTTGTGATGAAAGTAATTCACCGTAACTAACAATCTTATCTTTTGTGCGTGCCGATAATTCGCCCAATAAAAAAATACCATTGCAGATATCCTCTGCTTCATTACATATTTTTTTAACCAGACTTAACACTGCACTTTGCTGCTGTACCGGAATTAATTCCTTAACCGTCTGCAGGTGTTTATTTTCTATCTCCTGTAAAATGTCTTTATACGCTTCATCATTTGTCTCGGCAAGTGCTGCCGTTTTCAGCAACAAATCTGTTATGCCGCCAAGAGCCGAAACCACAATTATTTTTCTTGTAGTAGAAACATTGTTTTTAATAATTTCGCAAACCTTATTTATGTTTTCAGCATTGGCAACCGAACTGCCGCCGAATTTTAAAACCCGCATATTGTAATGTTTTAAGTTGAATGTAAGTATATAATTCCGTTCTGTGGTAAGTGGCCTGATGCCCAAAGGTTAATATGAAATTGTACAACCCTAACGGGTTGTTGTGGTAATTGTAGTTACAATAACAGCAATACAGACAGGTGCCAGTTTGCCCGAAAAAATGATATAATTATTTGATATTCTCATTACCAATAGCAAGATAAAGAATATAATTTAAGAGAAAACATTTGGGATTAAAATATTTAAACTGTTGATTTACAGTTATGTAAATAACTCAAACAGGCTGTTTAAGTATTTTAACTTCATTTTGGCAATTTTAAGCATAAACCACTATCTTTACTCATTAATTAATGGTTTTAGTTTTTCGCTATTGGCTGAAGTAGCTTTTTTGAAGTCCGATTCAGTTCA
>JAHEBJ010000060.1 GCA_024642285.1 Sphingobacteriales bacterium | reverse complement strand
ACAATGCAGCAGGAGACAGGGTTTACACTAAGTTCTACCAGGTGGGCCGTCCATACGACAGGATGGATGTAGATATGAGAGCTTATGGAAAAGGACTGTACTGGGTTGAGATAGGTGACCTTAACGGAAACCGATTGACCATGTGCAGAGTTGTGATTCAATAGTTTCTCTCTTAATAGTTTCATGGTTAAAAGAGGTTGCTTAATTGCAACCTCTTTTTTTTATCTAATTTGTAACCCAATAGCAATATTTAAAAATGGGATATACATTTCTTACTGCTTTCTGGAAAGATCTGATATTGGCCAATTATAAGATTGATCCTGCCATTTTAAAACCTTACCTTCCAAATAAAACGGAGTTTGATTTTTTTAGTGGAGATGCCTACGTGAGCCTTATTGGCTTTATGTTTACTGATACAAAGCTCCGTGGTTTCAAAATCCCGTATCACGTAAATTTTGAAGAAGTAAACCTGAGATTTTATGTTCGTTATAATGATAACGGTGAATGGAAAAGGGGTACCGTTTTTATAAAAGAGATCGTTCCTAAACGTGCGATCAGTATTGTAGCCAATACCATTTATCATGAGAAATATGTGACGAAGCCGATGAAACATGTTATCCATCAAACAACAGACGGGTTATCATTTTGCTATCAGTGGATGCATAATAAAAGATTGAATAAAATTGAAGCAGTTACTGAAATAAATGCCAAACACCTGGTACACGGAAGCGAAGAGGAATTTATTGCTGAACATTATTGGGGTTATTCAAAATACAACGCCGAAACAACTTTTGAATATAGTGTGCAACATCCTCCATGGAAAATATTTCCCGTAAAAACCTACACAATTGATTGTGACTTTGGGTCACTGTATGGAAATGAGTTTTCTTTCCTGGCAAAAAAAGAACCCGATTCGGTATTTGTTGCAGAAGGGTCGGCAATTGAAATACTAAGAAAACGAAAGCTATAATTTATCCAGGATCTTTAAAACATTTTTTGCCCTTGCTTTGAATCCTGCACTCTGATCGGGTAATTGTTCCTTAATGATTAGTTTCAATTCAGGTTTTATTTCGGGATAAAGCCCTGCAAGGTTGCCCAAAACCGACATGGAAAATACTTTTATAGCCAGTGCTTCGGAAGGCGATTCCAGAAATCTAAAACAAATATTCATAATCTCACCCTGGTATTCTGCCGGAATCTCCATATTCTGCATCAGCCTGATGCTGTTGCGTTTTACGGCATCATGTAAATTTGGATTTTTTAGGTTCGAAATCAGCTTCTTCCAATGTTTTTTTATGAGCATCGGGTTTGCTGTAACGCAATAACTGACCGGCCAGCTGGCTCTTTGGGCTACCCGGTATTCATCCTCCAGAAAAAAGGAAAACAAGTCGTCAAAACGGGATTGATCAGTGCCCACCCAGTTTACAATCTTTGTACATTGAGCTTTTGAATGTTCTTTTAATAATGCTGATTTTAAGTCCATTGATAAACTGTATATTTTTCTTTACCTGAATTATACGAATTTAGCAGATTATGAAGAATATAGTATCGCAATTTGGATTCGGGGAAGCAGTTACAAACATTGTTGTTTTTGGAAGTGGCCTTATCAATTCTACATGGTTGGTGGAAACGGGAAATAAAAATTATATTTTGCAACGCATCAACAGTGATGTGTTTAAACTACCCCAGGACATTGCTGATAATATTAAACAGGCGGGTGGATATTTGCAAAAGCATTTTCCGGAGTATCCTTTTGTGACACCGATAAAAACAATTGAAGGAAATGAGATGTTTGAATCGGATGAGGGGTTTTTCCGCATGTTCCCGTTTATTGAGGGTTCTCACTCTGTCAACGTGGTTGAAAAATCAGAGCAGGCCTATGAAGCATCGAAGCAATTTGCAAAATTCACAAAATATTTATCGGGCTTTGATGCGACAAAACTGAAAATTACTTTGCCCGATTTTCATAACCTTACACTCCGGTATCAGCAGTTTGAAAATGCTCTTCACGATGGCAACCGTATAAGAATTAATGAATCGGCTGAGCTTATTAATTTCATCAGAGGAAATAAAAATATTGTTGATGAATTTGAGAAATGTAAAACTAAACTTACGCTGCGATGTACACATCATGATACCAAGATCAGCAATGTTTTATTTGATGATAATAATAAAGGGCTTTGTGTAATTGACCTGGACACTTTGATGCCGGGGTATTTCATCAGCGATGTTGGTGATATGATGCGTACCTATTTGTGTCCGGTTAGTGAAGAAGAAGCCGACGAATCGAAAATTGTTGTGCGAAGGGAATTTTATTCGGCAATTGCCGATGGATATTTAAGTGAAATGGGAGATGAGCTAAGTGAATTGGAAAAAAGACATTTTCATTTTGCCGGAACATTCATGATCTATATGCAGGCTGTCAGGTTTATAACTGATCACCTGAATAACGATTTGTACTATGGTGCAAAATATGAAGGGCAGAATTTTGTAAGGGCAAAAAATCAAATCGTATTACTTCAAAAATATATGCAGATCAATCCTGATTAAGTTCAATTTTTTCTCCGATTGGTCGGTTGGGTTTGAAAACCAAACCCAATGCTGACAGCATTGTTTGTGCAAATTGATTTTGAAATAGCTGCTGGTTGGTTTTTACTTCACCTTTGACTTTTATACCCGGCCCCATAGCTGCCATCCATATCTGGTTACAGTCGGCAATCTTATTATTATGGCTTGTCCATTCTTTTTTAATGGCATCGCCACGTCCATGATCGGTAGTAATAAAAATGGCTGTTTTATTTTTATAAGCTGGATCCGATTGCACAAAATTCCAGATATCGCCGATCCATTTGTCAACCATAGCAGCAGCATGTAAATAATCGCGGTAATAACCATGATGTGCCCATTCATCTGTTTCGCCGTAAGAAATGTATAATACTTTTGGTTTTTTTGTCTGCAGATAATTCATGGCACCGTAGTGCGTAAAAACATCAAGTACTTCCTCATTACCAAAAGGTTTATAGGAATCCTCCATCAATTTATTAATGGTTTGCTCTGCAATGGTTGGGTTGCTTCCGCCGGTTTTATTAAATGCTGAATATACCGGAAACCCGGAACGGTCTTCATTAATAATTCTGTCAAATGCTTCCCAGGCACCGAATGCAGCAACCTTGTTTTTATAAGCAGGCATCTTATTTAAAAACTCAAGAATAGTAGTATTAGGATTAGGAGGGTAGGAGTTGCTGTTGATCAACGTATCGGCATAGCCGGTAAGAATTTCATTGTAACCAGGATAAGAAAACCAATAAGGATTCGCCAAATTAATTTTATTGCCGGCATTCCTGTTTCCGTAAAGTTGACCCTCCGCCTCAATCGCAGACCAGAAGAACGGCATCAGTTTTTTTCTTCTCACAAGCGGATCCGCATCCCAGTATTTGTTGTAGATCGCTGCGCTATCGCCCTGGTTAAATTTATTATTGTTGGCAATGGCGCTGTCCATACCGGCAAAAACTTCCTGCCAGCGTAATCCATCTGTTGTGATGATAATGATATTCTCAGCGTTTTGGGCATGAACAGAAAATGTGGTTATTGTAAAAAAGAATAAGCCGAACTTTTTTAGCCCAGGTATAATTTTATTTAGAAAGTATTTCATATAACAACATTATTTTGAAATCAGTTGGCGAAAAAGTTGGCTGAGAAAGTCAGGTCTTTCTTATCCGAATACAAATAAACAAATTTGGCGGCAAAATTAGATTTAATTGTGAAGTGATTTGCCGTTGCCGTAAAATTGAATGCCGGTTTCACAAGCTGGAGTTCTTTTTTATAAACTGAGTTGTTGGCCGGAATCCAATCTCTTTTACTGGTAAATTCAAACTTTGCCCAGTTTATGTTTGTAGATGAATGGAGGAATGGCCGGGTACTATCAAACGAGTTAACCCATTTTGGCAAACTGTCATTAAACAACCTTAAGTTCTCATTCCATAATTTTGTAAATTCGTCTTCAGTGAATTTTGTTCCGTATTGCAACTCATTATTCAAACCTTTGTTGTTCAGGTTGTTGTTGCTGCACCAAACCACAATACAAGGGTGTTGGCGTAGTCGTTCAACCTGGTATTTTACTTCACCAAAAATATTATTCACAAATGCTGAGTCCACAGGATAAATTTCCTCAGTGAACATAAAATCCTGCCAAACCATGATGCCCAGTGAATCACAGAGATCATAAAAAGCATCAGCCTCATAAACGCCATTTCCCGAAACCCGTAACATATTTATGTTGGCTTCCTTTGCACTAATCAGTATTTTGCGATATTCATTTTTTGTAACCTTTGCTAAAAAGAAATCGGCCGGCATCCACACTGCTGCATTTATTTCTATTGGAACACCTTTTTTTTCAAAATAAGAGCCGCTGTTTTGCAGCACTAATTTAACCGGACTTGTTTGTCTTAGTGTTGCTTTACGTAGCACTTTATCACGTGAAATTATTTTCACATTTTTCCAGATTCCACAGCCTAATATTGCCGGATCGCTGTTACTTCCAAACTGGAACTGTGCTTTTCTTACATAAACCTGTTTGCCTCCCTGCGGCACAAAAGGAAGTTTAGTAAACGCAATACTGTCAATTTTATTTAACGTTGACGGAAATTGCACCAACAGCTCATTGCTTTTTCTACGCAGGTATGGCCGTGCGTCAACCGTCCAGCCGCGGAACATATTGTTTGCCTGCAGAATCAATTTACCATTCAGATACACATCAGCATAAGTATCCAGTCCATCAAAAACCAGATCCACAATATTTTTTGCCAACATTTCAATGTCTATATCAAATACAGTTCGATACTCCCAGTCGTTTCTGTCGATCCATCCCAGATTTACTATATTCTGTTCTTTATAAGGATCTGCTATGAGTTTATTGGCAAACAAGTCTGTATGTATTGTACCCGGTACCGATGCGCTAAACCATTTGGAATCTTTTTGATTTTTAAATTGCCAGTTTGTTGTCAGATCAATAACAGTAGTTTGCGATGATGCAATAGTATTGGTGAATAATAAGAAAATAAGTATTAAAAAATATTTCATTTAATTAATCTGATTTATTCGACAGAACCAGATGCTGTCATACTTGAAACCGGGTAAATTTGAACTGCATGTCCTCCCGAATACAAAAGGTTTATATTTGTGAAAGTAATTTCACTAAACTCCTGACTTCTGCCTCATCAACCGAAATAGAAACCAGGTTTTCGTTCATTGCTTTATTATTATAGCTCATACTGCTTTTAATATTCGTTCTTGCCGATGAATGAAATTCAGTTGCGCCGGTTTTTTTTGCCAACTCAAGAATATTTGCGGAACGAACTCCGGAGCCTGGCATGATAATAATCCTTTCATCGGCTTGTTTCATTAGTGTCGCAATTGTATCGGCACCTGCAAAAGCTGTTGGTTGAAGACCAGAAGTAAGAATTCGTTCAAAACCGCATTCAATAATTTCTTCCAGTGCATTTGCCGCATCATTCACCCTGTCGAATGCACGGTGAAAGGTAACTGCCATCGGATAAGCCAACTCAACTAATTTACTGCATTTTTTTTTATCAATACTGCCATCGGCATTAAGCAGCCCGAACACCACACCATTGCATTCAAGTTCTTTGCAAATTTTTATATCTGTTTTCATAATCTCAAACTCAACATCGGTATATAAAAAATCACCGCCACGTGGGCGGATGATAGGAAACAGATCGATATGTAATTTTTGACGGGCAGCTTTTATAAATCCATAGGATGGAGTAGTGCCGCCTTCGCCGTGATTGTCGCATAATTCTATGCGGTGTGCGCCGGCTCCTTGTGCCAGCAAACAACTTTCAATATTAAAACCAATTACTTCTAATGTAAATTTCACAGCAGGAATTTAGAAGGATGAATTTTATTTTCGGAATTACTTTTCACACTAAACACAAATCCTTTTTGAATGGCGTATGCACCGTATTCGCCTTTTTTATTCATGGCCAAAAAACCAACCTGCAGTGTTTTTGCTTTTTCTTTATCTCGTTTCACAATACGTTCAACTGCTTTTTTGCAGGCAAGTTCGGGTGCCATTCCTTGCCGCATAAATTCCACTACAAGATGAGTTCCGCAGATGCGGATTACTTCTTCCCCGGTGCCACTGCTTGTAGCCGCACCTACTTCATTATCTACAAATAAGCCTGCACCAATAATGGGAGAATCACCAACACGGCCGTGGATTTTGAATGCCATTCCACTTGTGGTTACAGCCCCCGATAAATTTCCTGAAGCATCCATCGCAACTAAACCCATCGTATCATGATTGGCAGATCCGTCATCAAAAAAGTTGGGGGCAAATGGACCGTTTTGTTTTTTAGGTTCCTGCCCTTGAGGAATGTTTTCAATATTGATGACTGGTTTGTACTCACTTTTTTTCAACCATTGGTCGTAGGCTTTTTTTGCAGATTCAGATAATGTCTCCGGTTCCAGTTTAAAACCGTTTTCAACTGCAAACTGTTGTGCACCTGCGCCAACTAAAATAACATGTGGCGTTTTTTCCATCACCATTCTGGCAACCGAAACAGGGTGTTTAATTCTCTCAATACCCGCTACTGCACCGCAGTTGGCGTTATGATCCATGATACAGCTATCTAATGTAACAATACCGTCCCTGTCGGGATATCCGCCAATTCCCACACAACAATTGATCTCGTTCTCAATATGCTTTGCACCTGCTTCTACGGCGTCAAGCGCTGTTCCATTGGCTGATAATATTTTCCAGGCTTCAGCATTTACGGGCATCCCACTATCCCAGGTTGAAATGACAATGGGTTTGGTAACTGCAGTTTTATTATTTGCAATAACATTTTTAGCTGTTAGTAAAGGCGCTGTTAAAGCCGACAGATGAATGAATTTCCTTCTATTCATGAAGAGGTTAGTTTAGTAGTCATCATTTAGTGCAAATATCTGTTTCCTTTTTTGCCAGTTGCCTCTTGTAAAGTCTGGAATATTTTGTACCTGTCCACCTTCAAGGATACTTTTTTCGCTTAGCGGCGTAATTGCATACCAACTTGCATAATCGTACACATCTATAGGAAATTCTGCATCCCGTTTAATGCATTCAATAAAAGCATGATCAACAAAAAAATCCATACCACCATGCCCGGCACTTTCGGCCTTGCCGCCATATTTTTTCCAAAGAGGGTGATCGTTTTCATTGAGCCATTTTTCGGTACCGTCCCAGCGGTGATTATGCTTCATCTCTTTTTCAAAATAAATAAAACCCTGGTCTTTTCCGCCCCATCCATAGTCTTGCCACAAACCCTCTGTGCCTTGAACCCGAAAACCTAAATTGTAGGGACGGGGAGAAGATACATCATGCGTCAACAGAATCGTTTCGCCATTAGCACATTGTATCTGGGTATTTACAATATCGCCACATTTAAAATTTAATTTGGCATTGGGATGATCTTTACCGCCTTTTGGATGATCAACAATATATTTTTGTAACCCCTTAGCCTTGGAAGCTATTGAAGAAAGTCTTGTCATGCGGTTCCCCCTGTTAACATCCATCATTAATGCAACCGGGCCCAGGCCATGTGTTGGATAGAGTTCACCGTTGCGTTTCAGATTGTGCTCAGTACGCCATTGTGCTTCGCTGTAAGCATTCTTGCCAAATTCAACACCGCTGTTATATGCAGTTTTACCATCGTTAAAAAGTACACCACGCAGATCATGTTCGTATCCACCTTGCCCGTGCAATAATTCTCCAAACATTCCTTTTCTGGTCATGTTTAATACAGCCATAACATCGCGGCGGTAACAAACATTTTCCATCATCATAACAGGGATCTTTGTTTTCTCCGACGTGTTAACCACGTCCCAACATTCCTGCAGCGTAATGGCTCCACAAACTTCCACGCCGGGAATTTTTCCTGCCTTCATTGCATCAATAGCTTGTATGCTATGCCATTCCCATGGCGAACAGATCACCACGGCATCCACATCATCCCGCTTTAATAAATTCTTATAATCTTCGTCACCGTTTTTATAAATGGCGGGTTCAGGCCGGTTATATTTTTTAAAAAGGGGAAGCGCCTCGTCAATACTCCGCTGCTGTGGATCGGCTATGGCGGTGACTTCCACGTCATTACGTTGCAAAAAGTTACCCATATGCTCATGGGACCTGAAGCCAGCACCAATTATACCAATTCGTACCTTTTCTTTTTTTGTTGATGAAAATGCTTTTATCTGGGTTGATAAACCAACAGCCATTCCGGCCATTGTACTTTTCTGAATAAAATCTTTACGATTAATTTTTTGCGCCATAATTAATGATTAATTGATAATTTTTTGATCATATAAGTCGAAGCCGAATCGGCATATAAACCAAATGCACTGGTCATTACACCTTTAATATTTCCTTCTTTTGATTCAACTGCATACACTACATCCTGGTCAGCCGGATTGCTGTTACCTTCAAACCGATGCACCTCAACAATTTCAAACTGATCGGGATTCAGGCAGTTTTTATTTTCGTTGCAAATGAGTTTATCAAATGCAATATTGAAATTGGTTGTATAACCTCTTGTTTTTAATCCGGCAAGTGCACCAACAACAGTATCATACGATTCCATTACAATATAAATTTGGTTCTGATGCTTAAAGTTACGAAATGCTAATTGCAGTTCTTTTATAAAATGATAAATAAATAATAGCTATAAATGTAGCACAGGCTGTGATTAAAAATGTAATAGTTGCACCAAAATTAAACCACAACAAACCGCAAAGGCTGCTTGCAATTAATGCGGCGATACTTTGAAAGCCTGAATAGGTACCAATTGCTGTGGCGGTTTCTCTGGCCCCAACAATATTGCTGATCCATGCTTTGGAAATGCCTTCGGTTGCTGCTGCATAAACACCATATAAGAAAAAAAGGAAAATAAAAATGAAGAGATTGTTTGTGAAAGCAAATCCCAGATAAACCAAACAAAACATAAATAAGCCTGCTATGAAGATCTTTTTTAATCCCAGTTTATCAGCTAAAATTCCAATTGGGTAAGCCAGTATGGCAAAAACGAGATTATAAAAAATATACACGCCAATAATAGAAGCGTCAGGGAAACCGCTTTCTTTCATTTTTAATAATAGAAAAACATCGGAGCTGTTGAAAAGTGCAAACAGCAATAATCCGGTAACCAGTTTCTTGTATGATGCGGTACTTTCTTTCCAATACCCTACAAAAGCAAAAATATGAGCGCTGGCCTTTTTGCCATCTATTTTTATCACCGGTGCCTTCTTTTTTTCTTTTATCAGTAAAGTTGCAATAATAGCTGCAAGGCCGGGCAAAAAGGCGATTAAAAAAAGAGTAGTATAATTATCAGGATTAAAATACAGGTAAACCAATGCAATAGCTGGCCCAAGTACTGATCCAAACGTATCCCAACTCCGGTGAAAACCAAAAACCCGGCCCTTATTTTCTTTGGTACATTCCTCACTTAACAAGGCATCCCTTGCACCTGTACGTATTCCTTTTCCAACGCGGTCAATAGATCGTGATAAAAATATCCACCAGGGATAAAAGAAAAAAGCCAGCATGGGTTTACTGACAGCGCTCAGTGAATAGCCCAATCGAACAAAGGGGAGCCGCTTGCCACTCAGGTCACTTAATTTTCCAAAATAACTTTTACTGAGGCCTGCAACTGCTTCTGTAACGCCCTCAAGCACTCCAATAAATATGGCGGTATATCCTATATGTTTGAGAAATAGCGGCATAACAGGGTACAACATTTCACTGGCCATATCGGTAAATAAACTCACCATTGACAGCATCCAGATGGTCTTTGTTATTACCTTTTGTGGAGAATTTGTGAGCGATTGCACAACTGTTGATTTTTCCGAATGTAGCAATTTGTTGGTACATTGCAAGGATAAAAAACTAATTTCTAACTACTTGGAAAATAAGTAGAACATGTAGGGCGGTAGATTAAGTACTTCGGCCCCAAAAAAAATATATGAGTAAAAAAAATAAGGCAGGAAAAAAATCTTCACAAATTGAAACAGTAAAAGGAAGGTTGGATATTTCGAAAAGCGGAATGGGGTATGTAATTGTTGAAGGTGTGGCAAAAGACGTAATGGTTCGTCCAAATGATTTTAACAGGGCATTTCATGGTGATATGGTAAGGGTTCAGGTCAACTCCGGCTTATCGAGAGATAAAAGACAGGAGGGTAAAATAGTAGAGGTTGTTGAACGTAAGCAAAAGGAATTCATTGGAAATATCCAGATGAGTAAAAATTTTGCATTTTTTGTTCCGGCAACGGAAAAACCGATACCGGATTTTTATGTGGCCACTGATAAACTAAGCGGTGCAAAAGATAATGACAGGGTGGTAGTAAAGTTGGTTAGTTGGGAGAAGTCGGAAAAGAAGCCGATTGGAGAAGTGGTTACTATTCTTAAATCGGAAGATGAGAATGATATGGCGATGAAGGAGATCCTTATTGAAGCAGGTTTTCCGTTAAGCTTTGATAAAGAAGTGATGGCTGAAGTTAAAAAACTGCAATCGCATATTTCAAGAGAGGAGATAAAGAACAGAAAAGACTTTCGTGACATTTTAACGTTCACAATAGATCCGGTTGATGCAAAAGATTTTGATGATGCCATCAGCATTCGTAACCTCGACAATGGCAATTACGAGATAGGGGTGCATATAGCTGATGTGAGTCATTTTGTAAAATCGGGTACTATATTGGATAAGATAGCTTATGAAAGGGCAACCAGCGTTTATTTGCCCGACCGTGTTAATCCGATGCTGCCTGAAAAAATTTCGAATGAACTCTGTTCCTTAAGGCCAAGGGAAGATAAATACACCTTCTCCGCGGTTTTTCAAATTACAAACCGTGCCGAAATTAAACATACCTGGTTGGGTAGAACGATCATACACAGTAATCACAGATTTACCTATGATGAAGTACAGGACATTATTGAAAAGAACGATGGACTGCATTCTAAGCCCATTGTTTTGCTGAATGAACTTGCTAAAAAGTTCAGAGCCGAGCGCTTTAAAAACGGTGCTATTAATTTTTCCTCGCAGGAAGTTCGTTTTCAATTGGATGAAAAAGGAAAGCCAATCGGCATCATTGTAAAAGAAAGTAAAGATGCACATAAACTGATTGAGGAATTTATGTTACTGGCCAACAGAGCAGTTGCTTCTTATGTTTCAAAAATAAAAGTGAATAAGGAACCTATTCCTTTTCCATACAGGATTCATGATACACCAGATGACGAAAAGTTGAAACCTTTTGTTGCTTTTGCCAAAAAATTCGGATATGTGTTTGATATGCATGACGAAAGAGCTGTAGCCAGTTCCTTTAATAAAATGCTGAAGGATGTGCAGGGCAAGCCGGAGCAACATGTGTTGGAGCAATTGGGTATCCGCACCATGTCGAAGGCTGTATACACATCGACTAATATTGGTCACTATGGGTTGGGATTTGAACACTATTGCCACTTCACTTCGCCAATTCGCCGCTATCCCGATATTATGGTGCACCGTATTTTACAGCAATGCCTGAGTAAAGAACTAAAACTTAAAAAAGGAATGGATGAGCGTTGCAAACATTGCAGCGACAGGGAACGTAAAGCTATGGAAGCCGAACGTGCCGGCAATAAATACAAACAGGTTGAATTTATGAAGAATTACCTGGGTGAAGAGTTTGACGGAATTATCAGCGGGGTTGCATCTTTTGGATTTTTTGTTGAAACCGTTACACACAAGTGTGAAGGCCTCGTGGCGGTAAGAGACCTTGTTGATTATGACGATTTCAGGCTTGATGAAGCCGATTATGCGTTGGTAGGAAGAAATACCGGCCAGAAATTCAGGATGGGAGACAAAGTGAGGATAAAGGTTGCAGCAGCCAGTTTAAGCAAAAGGCAGCTGGACTATGAGTGGGTCACCGATGGGAAAGCAAAAGCTAAGCCGGCAGCAAAATCAAAATCAAAAACGAAAGGCAAACCAGTTCCTAAAGCAAAATCGAAAGCAAAGAAAAAATAAAACCGGGTAAATAATCTCAGCATTTTTTGATCAACAATATGTATTCATTTCCAGAACTATCTAAACTTTTCGACGAACGATTTAATATCCGGCATTTTCCGGAGCACCCTAATACATTATACGATCCTGCTCAATATATCCTTGCACTTAAAGGAAAAAGAATAAGGCCGGTTTGTGTTTTGATGGGTAATCAGCTCTTTGATGAGATTGACCCCGATGCATACCATGCAGCCGCTGCTATAGAGTTATTTCACAATTTTAGTTTGATACATGATGACATCATGGACAAAGCGCCCATGCGCCGTGGTATGGAAACTGTACATGTTAAATATGGAGAATCAACAGCCCTGCTTGCCGGCGATGCGATGTTTGTAAAAGCCTACGAATACCTGAATAAAATAAAACCGGCGCAGTTGCAGAAAGTATTGTTCCTTTTTAATAATACTGCCAGTGCCGTTTGTGAAGGGCAGCAAATGGATATGGATTTTGAAAAACGGGAAACTGCTGGAATGGATGATTACGTGGAAATGATCACTTTAAAAACTTCGGTTTTATTGGCGGCAAGTCTGAAGCTGGGCGCCATTTTAGGTGGAGCAGGTGAGGGTAATCAGAATCATTTATTTGAGTTTGGAAAAAACCTGGGTATTGCATTCCAGGTGCAGGATGATTACCTGGATGCTTTTGGCAACCCCAAAAAATTTGGCAAGAAGGTGGGCGGTGATATCTTAGCCAACAAGAAAACATTTTTGATGATTCATGCTTTTGAAACCGCAAAGCCAGCACAGATGGCTGAGTTAAAAGAATTGATAAAAAACGATGCTGCCGATAAAGTTGAGAAAGTTTTGCAAATTTTCAAAGACTGCAAAGTAGATGATTGGGCTACAGAATTAAAGAACAAATACCTGCAAACAGCTTTAATGCACCTGGAAGAAACGGCGGTGCTTTCTGCACGTAAGAAACCTTTGCAGGAATTGGCGGATTACCTGATGATGAGGGAAAGCTAGATACTATTTGGATTTACAATTCTATCCTATATTTATTTAATTTCTTTAAATTTCCGCATTAATAAATCAAAACCAACATGTCAAATTCTTTATTCCGAACAAAAAAAATTAAAGATATTTTAGCAGAGGATAGTGATGATTCGCATGGTGGCGACGGATTGAAACGTGTGCTTACAGTTCGTGACCTTACATTTTTTGGGATAGCTGCCATTATAGGTGCCGGTAGTTTCAGCAGTTTAGGAGCAGCAGTTTTTGATGGTGGTCCCGGCGTTGCTATCCTTTTTGTGATTACCGCAATAGCTTGCGGTTTTACAGCACTTTGTTATTCCGAGTTTGCCAGTCGTATTCCGGTAGCAGGTAGTGCTTATACTTATGCCTACGCCTCTTTTGGGGAATTATTCGCCTGGGTAATTGGCTGGGCGTTAATTATGGAATATTCGATAGGTAACATTTATGTTGCCTTCAGCTGGAGTGACTATTTCACTTCATTTCTTCAAAAAATTAATATTCATGTTCCTGAATACCTGGCCACCAGTTATATGGAAGTTAAACATGCACTTGCATCCGGATCTACTAATCCCGATGTGCATGAGGCCTGGAATGGCTCTCCTGTCATTGGTGGGCTGCATATCATTTTTGACCTGCCAGCGCTTGTGATCAATTTTTTAATTACGTATTTAGTTTATAAAGGAATCAAAGAGAGCCGCAACTTCAGTAACGTCATGGTAATTCTTAAACTTGCCGTTGTTTTATTAGTTATTTTGGTTGGAGGGTATATGATTTTTTCGAATGGCCTTACGCCCAATTGGACTCCGCCAAATGATGAAGGCGTAAAGGCTTTTATGCCAAATGGATTTGGTGGTGTAATGATGGCAGTAAGCGGTGTATTCTTTGCTTATATTGGTTTTGATGCTGTAAGTGTTTTGGCTGAGGAAAGTAAAAATCCACAGCGTGATCTACCGAGAGGTATGATCTTGTCGCTGGTGATTTGTACAATAATTTATATTTTATTGTCGCTGGTTTTAACAGGGGCGGTTAACTATCGAAATTTTGATGGAGTTGGTGACCCACTTGCATTTATTTTTGAAGAACAAAATTTAAATCTTGGCTGGATGCAGTTGTTTGTAGCTGCAGCCGCTGTAATTGCAATGACCAGCGTTTTGCTGGTATTCCAAATGGGACAACCACGTATCTGGATGAGCATGAGCCGTGATGGTTTGATGCCACCTGCTTTTCAGCGAATACATAAAAAGTTTAAGACGCCTTCATTTGCAACAATAATTACCGGACTGGTAGTTGGCGTTCCTATTTTGTTTACGGATAAAACTTTTGTGCTTGATTTTACCAGTATTGCCACCCTTTTTGCTTTTGTACTGGTTTGCGGCGGTGTTTTATTTCTTCCTTTAAAAGAAAAAATTCCAGGGCGTTTTCATCTTCCATATGTAAACAGCCAATACATTTTCCCTGTAGTTGTTATCGTGGGCGGAATTGTTGCCTATTTATTGTCTGCAAGCTATTTTACCGAAATGTTCAACTTCGATTTTAGCAGCAACGCAGATTACCAAAGCGGAAAAGCCAGTTTCATGGATATGGCTACACCCAATATTACGCTCATTGTTTTTTGGTTAAGTGCAATTATACTGGCGCTGGCAACACTTAAAAAGAAATACTCCCTTATTCCGATGATGGGACTGATCACCTGTATGTATCTGCTTACCGGCATGACAAAGAGTAACTGGGCATGGTTTATAG
>JAHEBJ010000059.1 GCA_024642285.1 Sphingobacteriales bacterium | reverse complement strand
TTTTTGATTTGTTGATGATCTCATTAAAGATGCCGGTTGCTTTAGGTCCAATATCCAGACCCATCCAGCCATCAGGAATAGCGTCGCTTGGACGAATTTCCGTATTTGCATCCGCTGCAAAGTTATCGGCTATAACAGAATCTTCCGGCAAATGAATACTAACATTTTTTTGTTTTGCCTTTTCTAATATATCCAACGCAGTTTGTAACCGATCGTCTTCACAAAGAGAAGAACCAATCTTTCCGCCTCTTGCTTTTAAGAAAGTATAAGCCATACCTCCGCCAATGATGATATCGGTAGCTCTCTGCAATAAGTTTTCAATGATCAATATTTTATCGGAAACTTTGGCTCCGCCGATGATTGCACAGAAAGGTTTTTCGGCTTCATGTAAAACCTTTTCGGCGCTAGATACTTCGCCATTCATCAACAATCCAAACATTCTTTTATCAGCCGAAAAGAATTTTGCGATAACGGCAGTAGAAGCATGCGCCCTATGTGCAGTACCAAATGCATCATTTACGTACACATCGCCGAGCTTACTCAGTTTTTCAGCAAAAGCTTCATCGCCTTTTTCTTCTGCTGCATGAAAACGCAGATTTTCCAACAACAACACTTCACCGGCTCTCAGCATAGCAGCTGTTATAGCAGCCTGTTCGCCAACACAGTTATCAGCAAAAAAAACTTTTATGTTGCCCGCAGACTGCGCAGAATCCGCAGATGGATTTAAAAGATTGTAAAGATGTTTTACCAGATGCTTTAATGAATATTTTTCAGTTGGCCCTTCCTTCGGCCTGCCGAGGTGGCTCATTAATATAACACTACCACCATCTTCCAAAACTTTTTTAATAGTAGGGATGGTTGCACTCATCCTTGTGTCATCAGTAATATTATACTCAGCATCCAGCGGCACATTAAAGTCCACACGGATCAATACTTTTTGATCTTTAAAATTATGGTCAGAAAATTTTGACATGATGATGTTGTTTAAAAGGTAATCGCAAAGGCGCCGAGACGCAGAGTAAAAATCTCAGCGGCTTAGCGCCTCCGCAGTTATAAATATATTAATAAAATATTACTTCATCATTCCGGCGAAATGCTGTACCGTACGAACAAGTTGCGATACGTAACTCATCTCATTATCGTACCAGCTAACGGTCTTCACCATCTGGTGGTCGCCCATCTGCATCACTTTTGTTTGCGTTGAATCAAACAATGACCCATAAGTAATACCAATCACATCGCTACTAACAATCTCGTCTTCGTTATATCCAAAGCTTTCATTGGCAGCAGCTTTCATAGCAGCATTTACTTCTTCGGCCGTAACTTTTTTACCCAATATTGAATACAGTTCGGTAACCGAACCAGTGATCACCGGAATACGCTGAGCACCACCATCCAGTTTTCCTTTTAACTCAGGTAACACCAAGCCAATAGCCTTAGCCGCACCGGTACTGTTAGGTACGATATTGGCCGCTGCTGCTCTTGCTCTCCTTAAATCACCTTTGGGGTGCGGGGCATCCAGTGTATTCTGATCGTTGGTATAGGCATGTATTGTACTCATGATACCCGTAACAATACCAAAACTATCGTTTAATGTTTTAGCCATTGGCGCCAGGCAGTTGGTTGTACAACTTGCACAACTGATGATGGTTTCGCTGCCATCCAGGATAGCATGATTGACATTAAATACAACAGTTTTTAAATCTCCGGTAGCCGGTGCAGAAATAACCACACGCTTTGCTCCTGCAGTAATATGTGCTTCGGCCTTTGCCTTATCGGTAAAGAATCCGGTACATTCAATAACCACATCCACATCATGCAATGCCCATGGAATTTGTGCCGGATCTTTTTGTGCGTATATTTTAACATCATCTCCGTTAACAACAATTGAACTGTCGGTAGATTTTACATCCTGGCCAAAACGGCCCTGTGCACTATCATACTTTAATAAATGTGCCAGCACTGCAGGGCTGGTTAAATCGTTGATGGCAACAACATCAATGCCTTTCATGTCGTAGATCTGACGATAAACAAGGCGGCCGATGCGACCAAATCCGTTAATAGCAACTTTTACTGTACTCATATCGTTTATTTGAATTTAAATTTTGAGTTGCAAATTTACGAATATGTGGGCGTTATTTTATGAGAATATTTTTGGTGACAGAATTATGTGAATAACATACTTAAATGCAGTGGCAGTAATTAATAACGTGGCTAACTGTTTCTGGATTTCAAATATTTGATTAGAGTTTTTCTAAATTATTTGGCTGCAAAACTACAGGACGTTATCTTTGCCGTCCTTTAACAGGAAATGCCGCGTTGGTCAAGGGGTTAAGACGCCTCCCTTTCACGGAGGAATCACGGGTTCGAATCCCGTACGTGGTACGACAAAAGCCTCCCGATGAATATCGGGAGGTTTTTTTGTTTCTACTGAATCTCCACTTTCCCAGATTCAACCCTCTTACCACAATTGTCAAATATCGCCACAACAAAAGTTCCTTTCCGTTAAAAAAACTAATAGTAAATTGCTACTTCGTTAATAAAATAAAAATAAACAATATGAGCATCAACTGGACCGGCGTTTTCCCTGCACTTACCACAAAATTTACTGCCGACGACAAATTAGATCTTCCGCTATTTGAAAAAAATCTAAATGCCCAGTTGGCTGCAGGTGTTAACGGCATTGTATTGGGCGGTACCCTTGGCGAAGCCAGTGTATTGACAACTGATGAAAAAGAAGGACTTGTAAAATTTACTGTTGACAAATGTGCAGGTAAAGTTCCTGTTGTACTAAATATTGCTGAAGGTAGCACCAAGGAAGCATTGCAACAGGCCGAATACGCAAAAGCATGGGGTGCAAAAGGCTTGATGATGTTACCACCCATGCGTTATAAAAGTGACCACCGGGAAACAGTGCAATGGTTTAAGACTGTTGCTGATGCAACTGAACTGCCTATCATGATCTACAATAACCCGGTTGATTATAAAAATGAAGTGACGCTTGATATGTTTGCCGAACTGATTGCCTGTAAAAATATTGAAGCGGTAAAAGAAAGCACAAGAGATGTGACCAATGTAACAAGAATGAAAAACCGTTTTGGTGACCGGATAAAAATTCTTTGTGGAGTTGATACATTAGCGATGGAAGAACTTTGTTTGGGTGCCGACGGCTGGGTGGCAGGATTGGTTTGTGCCTTCCCTAAAGAAACTGTTGATATTTTTAATTTGGTAAAGGCCGGTAAAATAGAAGAAGCTGCAAAAATTTATCGCTGGTTTATGCCGTTGCTGGAACTGGATATTCATCCAAAACTGGTGCAATACATTAAGCTTGCAGAAGCACGGGTTGGCCTGGGTTCAGAAACGGTAAGGGCTCCAAGGTTGATGCTGGAAGGCAAAGAAAGAGCAGATATTTTAAAGATCATCAATGATGGGATAGCAACGAGGCCGGTTTTAAGTTAAGAGTTAAGAATTTATTAAATTAAAGAGGTTATTATGAGTTATAAAGATTTTAGTATTGAAGAAATTATTGAAGTAATGCAGGATGCCTGGAATGCATTTCATATTTACAGGAAATTATCATTAAAGCAGCGGGCAGCTTTTATGAAAGCAATCGCTGTTGAACTGGAAAATTGTGGTGATGAACTGATTAATACTGTAATGGGAGAAACAAATTTACCCGAAGCAAGAATGCGTGGAGAAAGAGCCAGAACAATTTTTCAATTGAACAGTTATGCTGAGGCTTGTGAAAAAGGGAGCTGGCTTGATGCAAGAATAGATACAGGCATTCCCGACAAGACACCACCTAAACCCGATATCAGGAAAATGCTGGTGCCGCTTGGACCCGTTGTGGTTTTTGGAGCCAGTAATTTTCCTTTTGCGTATTCTACCGCGGGTGGGGATACGGCCTGTGCCCTTGCGGCCGGTTGTCCCGTTATTGTAAAAGCACATCCGGCACATGCCGAAACATCGGAGATGGTTGCCAAAGCCATTTTGCTTGCAGCAGAAAAAACAAAAATGCCTAAAGGAATTTTTACCCATGTACATGGCGCAAGTTTTGAAGTTGGTAAAGCACTGGTTCAGCATCCGCTTACGAAAGCAGTTGGTTTTACCGGTTCGTATTTAGGCGGAAGGCAGTTATTCGACTGGGGTAACCAACGCAAAGAACCTATTCCTGTTTTTTCGGAAATGGGAAGCATCAATCCTGTTTTTCTAATGCCCGAAAAACTAAATACTGCAGCCGGAGAAATTGCCCAACAATATGCCGGTTCAATTACTTTAGGCGTTGGACAGTTTTGCACCAACCCGGGATTAATCATCGGTATCGAAAGTGAGGCGTTGAAAACTTTTGTGCATGATTTGGGCAAAGCCATTCAGAAAATTGATCCGGCGCCCATGTTACATCCAGGCATTGTATCGGCCTACAAAAAAAATAAAGGGAATGCTTTATTACAAGATGACGTGCACCTGGTTGCCGAAAGTGAAACCGATGTAAAAGAAAATGAGGCACTGCCAACCATTGCCACTGCAACAGGGCAAGCATTTTTAAATAACCCGGTTTTACACCAGGAAGTGTTTGGCCCTTACTCCATCGTCATCCGGTGCAAGGACATGAACGAAATGATTGCCGTTGCAAAAAACCTGGAAGGTCAGTTGACATCTACCCTAATGGCAACAGAAAAAGACATAAAAGAAAATGATGAATTAGTTGAGTCGATAAAAAATATTTGTGGACGCTTTATCCTGAACGGCGTACCTACCGGCGTGGAAGTTTGTTTGAGCCAGCATCATGGCGGACCATTCCCGGCAACAACCGACTCAAGGTTCAGCGCTGTTGGTGCCGATGGTATCAGACGCTTTGCAAGGCCTATTGCTTTTCAAAACTGGAGCAATGATTTATTACCTGATGAATTGAAAGATGATAATCCGCTGGGGATTTGGCGAACAGTGAATGATGAATTATCGAAGGAAAAAATTTAAGCAGAAACCGGCACTTGCCGGTTTTCTTTTTCGATTGAAAACGCCAGCCAGCCGGTAACAGCAACAGAAATTACAAAATAGGCAATCAGCACATTACTTATCCAGGGAAGAAATGCATTGGCGCCAAACCAATCTCCCAGTGTAAAAATCAAAGCTATTCCAACCCCTGCTTTTGAAGCTTCCCACAACAATGCTAACTTTTTTCCATCCATCAGTTCACTGAAAGCATATACATATATAAATACAAAGGCGCCATAATAGAACATTTCAGGACTGCCTATCCTGGCAATATTGCCAAAGAGATAACTTACAAACAGCAAAAGCGTGATCAGTTGAACCCATACCCAGGCTGATAAAAATGCCGAGCTTTTTGTATCGTACTTTTCAAAGCTGTACACATTTTCTATTTTATAAACCGGAAATTTTTCCTCTACATCGGCAGGTCTCCATCCGGTGGGCATAAACCAGATGCGGAATTTGTCTCTTATACTTTTTGCACGCCAGGCATCTTTTATCAGCAGCCACATGTGCTGAAAATTTATTTTGATGGGATTCCATGTACGAACTGGTCTTGTAATTCCATAAACAGGTGTTACATCTGGCAGCTCTTCCTGAAAGGTTCCAAACAGTTTATCCCAGATAATAAAAATCTGCGACAGGTTTTTATCCAGGTACTCTTTGTTGATAGCATGATGAACCCGGTGATGGGATGGTGTTACCAAAATCTTTTCCAGAAACCACATTTTCCCGATATGCCTGGTATGGTACCAAAACTGCGCAAAAAGATGAATTGGGGCAACCGTGGCAATCACAACAGAGGGAACGCCCAGCAACGCAGCCGGAATAAGGAAAACAGTAAACAATCTTACAAAAGAAGAAATACTTTGCCTTAATGCACAGGCCAGGTTAAATTCTTCACTGCTGTGATGAACGATATGTGCGTTCCAGAAAAAGTTTACTTTATGGTTGATGCGGTGCACCCAATAACCTGCAAAATCCAAAACAATAAAAGCCACTAAAAAAGTAAGGAAAGAAGATTCTATATGCGTTATAGCTATCCTATTCACAAACCATTCGTAACTTAACACCGCAACACTTAAGCCCAGTACATCTTTAGTAACATTGGTAACGCCACTGCTGAGGCTGCTTACCATATCCATGTTCCGCACGGTATCAAATCCTTTGTACCAGCCATACCATTTTTCCAACAACACCAACACCAGAAATGCCGGCATGGCAAACAATAAAATTTTTCCATACTGTTCCATTGCATAAAATTAAAGAATGCCATGCAATTAGGCTCTACAAAATTTTCACCCAGGAAATATTCGCCACTTTGAATGATCTAATTCAATGTTAAATAAACCAGAAGATTAAAATTCAAATTAAACCTTCGCAAGACGAATTTTTACGATGCGTTCGTTTTAACAAAAACATTATTCATCTTCTAAAGTTTTGGCACAGTTTTATTACCAGTATAAATAACTAAACATTTTTTCAAACTTAAAACTAAACATCATGAAAAAAATATTTACACTTTCCGCAGGTTTCTTCCTTGCACTTATTTTATTAAGCAGTTGTGTTAAAGACCACACGGTAATTACCAACAATGAAAATTACTGGCTGACCAAAGAAGAGGGAGAGATTGTTTACAGCGACCCTTATTGCAGTTATTATGTTGTAGAGACCTACAACGGATACAATATAATAAGCTCCTACGCCGGCTATCAACCCTACGAAGGCGATATTGTTTACGGCAACTTCAGCAACCTGGGTACAAGAGATATGTATAACTATTCCGGAAGGTTTGTTTTTACCGGAACAGTTACCGACTACTGGCTAAGCTACAACGAAGCGCTGGATGCTCTTGACTATTATTGTCCGATATACGGCAAGGGAGAAACAAAAAGAGTCTTCAAAGAATCAACTAAATTCAAGAAAAAATAAACTCTGACAACCAATGTTGAGGCCACTACAATTTCTTGTAGTGGCCTTTTATATTTGGTTCAGACGAATATCCAAATCGTTCCCATGAAAATTCTTTTCCTGTTCTTCGGTAAAACGGCAAAGTTTTAATTAAGTTGCAGTGCAAATTTACAGACCGACTTGAAGAAAACATTTATTTGTATTGATGCCCACACTTGCGGGAATCCTGTTCGCCTGGTAAAAGAAGGCGGCCCTGAACTCATAGGTAATAATATGAGTGAAAAGCGTCAGCATTTTTTAAAGGAATATGATTGGATAAGGAAAGGATTAATGTTTGAGCCCCGTGGCCACGATATGATGAGCGGCAGTATTTTATATCCTCCACATGACCCTGAAAATGATGTGGCTGTCTTATTTATTGAAACCAGCGGTTGCCTCCCCATGTGCGGACACGGAACTATTGGCACTATTACCATCGCTATTGAAGAAGGATTGATAAAACCTAAAACACCGGGTGTTGTGCGGATGGAAGCGCCAGCGGGGTTAGTCAATATTGAATTTAAAAGTGAAAAGTCAAAAGTCAAGAGTGTTAAGCTCACAAATGTTCCTTCTTTTTTAGCTGAGACTGAATTAACCGTTAATTGTCCCGAATTGGGTGAGCTGGTTTTAGATGTTTCTTATGGCGGAAATTTTTATGCCATTGTAGATGTGCAGAAAAATTTTAAAGGACTGGAAAATTATACCGCTGATAAATTAATAAGCTGGTCAAGAGAACTACGGAAAAATATTAATGATAAGTATGTTTTTGTTCATCCCGAAAACGAAACAATAAAAGGTTGCAGTCATATTTTATGGACAGGCGCCGTGCTGGATAAAGAATCAACAGCACGCAACGCTGTTTTTTATGGTGATAAAGCAATTGATCGGAGTCCTTGCGGAACGGGCACTTCGGCCCGGATGGCACAATGGTATGCAAAAGGATTATTGAAGAAAGGAGATGAATTTATTCATGAGAGCATTATCGGCAGTAAATTTATCGGACGCATTGAAGAAGAATTAACAGTGGCTGGCAAAGCAGCTATTCGGCCAAGTATTGAAGGCTGGGCCAGAATTTACGGATATAATACGATTACGATTGATGATGAGGATGATCCTTATGCTTTTGGATTTCAGGTTATATAAAAAAAAACAAATGAAAGTCACAATTCTTGGCGGTGGTATAATTGGCTTATGCAGCGCCTACTATTTGCAAAAAGAAGGG
Source organism: Sphingobacteriales bacterium (assembly GCA_024642285.1). Classification (GTDB taxonomy): domain Bacteria; phylum Bacteroidota; class Bacteroidia; order Chitinophagales; family Chitinophagaceae; genus Ferruginibacter. Next base: position 6,844 of record JAHEBJ010000059.1, on the reverse strand, counting down.
TACCAGATAACTATAATTGAAAGAGGCGACATTAGCAATGGTTGTTCTTTCGGTAACATGGGTTATATGTCTCCCAGCCATTTTACCCCCTTGGCTTCCCCGGGTATAATTGCGGAAGGATTAAAACATATGATGAACAGTAGCAGCCCGTTTTATATAAAACCGAGGCTTAACTGGGATTTGATGAAATGGGGATATCATTTCTGGAAAAACAGTAATGCGGCAACTGTTAAAAAACATGCCCCTCACCTTAATAATCTATTACAGTTGAGCCGGGGTTTAATAAATGACATGAGAACAGATATAGGTGACAACTTTGAAATGCAGGAAATTGGCTGCCTCATGATGTGTAAACAGCAGAAGACACTGGAGCATGAATTTCACCTGGCAGATGAAGCGGAAAAATTTGGTTTGCAGGTTGAACGTTTAAATAAAGTGCAGGTGCAGGAATTAGAGAAAGAAATGGAACTGAATGTTGCCGGTGCAGTTTTATTTAAAGACGATTGTCATTTTAATCCGGGTAAGATGATGAGGACACTTAAAAATTATCTTATAGAAAAAGGAATTACTTTTCAACTTGAAACAACTGTTACTGGTTTTGAGAAATCAAATAATAATATCGCAGCAGTAATTACCGATAAGGGAAAATTTGACTGTGAAGAAATAATTATTTCTACTGGCAGCTGGTTACCGGATATTGCTAAAATGATAAAAATAAAATTACTGCTTCAGCCGGGCAAAGGATACAGTTATACTTACCCATACATAGAAAAAAATATTAAATATCCAGCTATTCTTATTGATGGAAGATGTGCAGTAACTCCTTGGGGGCATCAGCTTCGTATAGGCGGTACAATGGAAATCAGCGGTATCAATAATAATATTCTGGTAAACCGTATGAAAGGAATTTATGAATCTGCTAAAGATTTTTATCCTGTGCTGAATATTGATTTGCCTCCTGCAGATAAGATATGGAGCGGATTGAGACCTGTATCACCTGATGGATTGCCATATATTGGAAAATCTGCTTTATTTAAAAATGTGACTTTTGCCGGTGGTCATGCTATGCTGGGTATTTCTGAGGGACCAGGTACCGGGCTGCTGGTAAGCCAAATACTGGACAACAAAAAAACCGAAATTGATATTTCGGCTTTCAGTGTAAATCGTTTTTAGAGCGTGACCATTGCTTATCCCCTAAAACTTTATTTCATCGGGTCTTCTTTCTCAAGAAAATTTTTTGTTGGCAATTTATAAAAGCTCGTCAGAAAACTAATCTTGCCATTGGTTATCTTCCAGTTATCCTGGTATAATACAGAGTCTCTTTTCCCATTTTCCCAAACCCATTTATTGTAGGTGGTTATCATCACCCACTCTTCGTTGCTTTCCCGGTCGTGAAGTGATACAGCAGAAAGTATATCGTTTGAGGTAGAATCATACATCCTTCTGTTCTTTCTCAACTCTACGTTTACTCTGGAATTGGGGATATCTATTTCAATTCTTTCGGTCGGGATTCTCAATTTTACAGTATCTGCAAACAACTGAGCTATCTTATCTGCGTGATTATGGTCCCAAGCATAATAGAAGTCTAAAACGGTATTGATGTTTTCCGGTTTTCCAATTTCCCATTCTGAGTGCTTGACAGGATAAATAAATTCGGCTTTAGCATTATCTGCAGGGGAAAGGGTATTGTCAGGTTCTGCAGAAGATGTATTATTCTCTGCATCTTTTACATCGTTGCAAGAAACAAGAAAGCAAACTCCTACTAATAAATAAATAATTTTTTTCATGATTTTGTTTATTAAATTCTTTGTTTTTTAATTAATTAATCGATGCAAAATATTACTTTCCTCCTACTTAAACTAATATTTCAATGCGTTGAAGCAAATTCTCAGGGTTTCATTTACTTTAACTTTCTTTTTCAAATCAACTCTTTCACAAACCAATTTCGTAGTGCATTTCAGGAATTTCCACATCTGTAAATCCTTTCCGGATAAGACGTTGTTTAAAATCCTGTTGTACATGATACTCACCATGTACAAGGAATATACGCCTTACCTGCCTGGGATCCTGGCAGGCAAGCCATTGGCAAAGATCATCGTAATCGCCATGGGCGCTCATACTTCTTATGGAACCAATATCAGCATTCACTTCATGCTCCGTTCCAAAAATGCCAACTTGCTTTTTACCCTGAAGCAGCCGTCCTCCCAATGAATGAGGTTCGCAATAACCACTGAATAAAATTGTATTTCGGCTGTTCTCAATATTGTTGCTGATATGATGCTTCACCCTACCTGCATCACCCATACCACTCGCCGAAATAATTACATAAGGGCCATCCGTAAAATTCAACATCTTCGATTCTTCAACCGACCTGATAAATTTCAAACCCTCAAAACCAAATGGATCATTATCAACTTTTAAAATTTTCTGAATGGTATTATTAAAATATTCAGGATAACTTTTAATGATCTCCGTGGCTTTTACACTAAGCGGACTATCCAGGTAATAATTTATTTTTGGCAAACGTCTTTCCAGCTCAAGCTGATTAAGGGCATATAAAATTTCCTGTGTTCGACCAACGCTGAAAGCGGCGATAATGAGTTTTCCCTTCTTTTGTACGCAGGCTTTTTTAATCCATTTTAGTATCTGGTCGGGTGTTGTAGTCGCATTGTCATGCAGGCTGTTTCCATAAGTTGATTCCAGTAAAATATAATCGGCCTGTTCAAATTCAGCAGGCGAACGAAGTATTACATCCCTGTACCGGCCTACATCTCCGCTGAAACTGATCCGGGTGACCTTTCCATCTTCCTTTACTTTTAAATGCACCGACGCACTGCCGATAATATGACCGGCATCCCGGTACATTACTTCAACATGTTCATCAATAGTATGCCATATATTGTAATCGACGGCAACAAAATGATCCATGGATTCCAAAGCATCTTTGGTATTATACAGGGGTTGCAAATATTGCAACCCTTCTCTGGCCCGTCTTTTATTTTCGTATTTCACATCATCTTCCTGGATACCTGCAGAATCCTCCAACATCAAAGCTGCCAAAGTTTTGGTTGCCGGTGTGCAAAATACCTTTCCGCCAAATCCATCTTTCACCAGTTTAGGAATCAAGCCACAGTGATCTATATGTGCATGCGACAAAATCAGATGCGTGACTTTTGCCGGATCAAACCCAAATTCACGATTTAACTTTTCAGTTTCGCTACCCATGCCCTGAAACATGCCGCAGTCAAGCAAATACTGGTTGCCGTTTTTTAAAGTAAGTAAATGTTTAGATCCTGTTACTGTACGGGCTGCGCCGTGGAATGCTATTTTCATACCCCCTGCCCCCCTAAAGGGGGAATGTCAATTCAATGTATTCTGCTGCATAGTTCAGAATATGCTTGAATTGAGTCTTAAATTTTCAATAATAATTTCTATGCAAACTAAAAATCTGTTACCTGTATTATACAATTGCTTTAATTCTCCCTTTAGGGGGCGGAGGGGGTATCGGTTCCCACCCAAGCCATCATCCCGATCCCTATTTCAATCGCACGCTCGTCAATATTAAAAGTAGGTGTATGAACTCCACTCGAAATACCTTTTGCTTTATTACCTGCACCCAATCTGAAAAAGCAGGCAGGTACCTGGTGTGAATAATAGGCGAAGTCTTCAGCACCCATCCGCAGTTCTGTTTCTTCCACATTCTCTTCTCCTACAAATTCACTCGCTTTCTTTATGGTCGCATTTCCAAGTTCTTCATTATTTAAAACAAAGGGATACCCTACATCGATATGAATGGTTGCTTCGGCACCCATCGCTGAAACCAAATCTATGGTTTGCTTTTTTATCAATTCATGTGCTTTAAAACGCCATTCTTCATTCATGGCCCTGAAAGTTCCCATCAGCTTAACTTCTGAAGGAATTACATTGGTTGTATTGCCTCCCTGGAAGGAAGTGATGGATAAAACAGAAGGATTAAACGGACTGTTATTCCGGCTCACTATCTGCTGCAGACTCACTACTAATTGCGATGCAATTAAAATAGTATCGGCCGTAAACTGCGGTGCTGCTGCGTGGCCGCCACTACTTTTTATACTAATGTAAATTTCATCGGCGCTGGCCATTACCATACCGTTCCTGAAACTCAGTTTACCAACTTCCAGGCCGGGATGTACATGTAGTGCAAATATTTTATCCGGTTTTGGATTTTCCAACACGCCTTCTTTAATTAATAAACTGGCTCCGCCAGGATTTTTCTCTTCGCCTGGCTGAAAGATCAGTTTGACTGTTCCCTCCCACTCATCTTTTAGTTCATTCAAAATTTTTGCAGCGCCCAGCAAACAGGTGGTGTGTACATCATGCCCGCAAGCATGCATCACGCCGTTGTTTTTTGATTTATAAGGGACATCATTTTCTTCTACGATTGGTAATGCATCCATATCGGCACGCAATGCTATTATTCTTTTATCCGGATTTATTCCTTTTATCAACCCAACAACACCGGTAGTTGCCTTCACTTCGAAAGGGATCCCGAATTCAGTCAGTTTTTTTTGTACCAATGCCGAAGTTTCAAATTCCTGATAGCTCAGTTCTGGGTTGCTGTGGATCTGATGACGTACGTCGATAAACTCGGGGGCGTATTTTTTTGCCAGTTGTTGAATGCGTTCCTTCATTGAATAAAAATAATGGTAAACCGTCAAAATAAAAAAGAGTTTCTGATCAGAAACTCTTTAAATAAAAAAACTAAAGCTCTTCTTCCTTAATCCTGTCGGGCTTTAACTCGATGGTATCAGGTATTACATAAACACCGCCTGTTACTACGCCGCCTTTCATGATCAGGTTTTTGTATTTCTCAGCATCCTCCTTCTCCTCAAAATCGCCAAATTTCATTTTAATAAACGGCGACTGGTAAGTCATGATCACTTTTTCATCTGGAAAATTCTGCAACAGATACGACCTAACTTTCATGGCATAATCCCTGTTGTTGGTCTTTAATACAAATATGCGGTACCCTTTTGTAAACCGGTTAGCTCTTATATTAATATCCGCTTCGGCTTTTGCCAGTACATCAAGCCGGGGATCTTTGTTAACGGTAACTTTCGCAACTACAGTGGAATCTGGCAGGCTGTTTTGGGCGAAAAGCCCAAAAGAAACTACCAAACTGAATATTACACTCACAATTTTTTTCATGTCTAGTTTTTTACAATAACCATTCCACTTGGCCCGAACTATACATAGCAATCAAAACAACACGCTATATATACCTCATTATTTATATTTTTCCTGATAGCTGTAAAATTAAGGATTATGCAAAACATATTTACCCCAGCTATGATTTTTACCATTAATCATTTGTTATATTTATCGTTTAATTACAACAACCAAAACCAAACTGCATGCAGAAATTTAAATTTTTGTTGATAGCGCTTACAATCATTACAAGCGCTGTTCAGCTTATCAATGCACAAGCAACCTATCCGACCAATGATGTGGCCAACCCAAAAGATGGATGCTATGCCTTTACAAACGCAACCATCATCAAAGATGCTCAAACCACTTTACAGAATGCAACGTTGGTAATCCGCCAAGGCAAAATTGAATCGGCCGGAACAAATGTTGCTGTTCCTAAAGACGCAGTAGTGATTGATTGCAAAGGCAAATACATCTACCCCGCTTTCATTGATATTTATAGCGACTACGGTATTCCGGCTGCTGAAAGACAGGCAGGTGCCGGTGGCGCCGCGGCTTTTTTTAGAACCACCCAGCTCACTTCAAATACCAAAGGTGCTTATGGCTGGAACCAGTCGATAAAAAGTGAAACTGAAGCCTTTAAGATCTTTAGTGCAGATGATACCAAGGCAAAAGCCTTACGTGACTTGGGTTTCGGCTCGGTACTTACCCATCAGAAAGATGGTATTGCCAGAGGAACGGGTGCTTTTGTTACGCTTGCTAATCAGGCAGATAATTTTGTGTTGATCAAAGACAGAGCATCTGCTCATTACTCTTTTAGTCGTGGCACATCAACCCAAAGCTATCCCAGTTCGATGATGGGAATGATAGCATTGTTACGCCAGACATATCTGGATGCCCAATGGTACAAGTCAAATCCAACGTCAGAAGGTGTAAATCTTTCTTTAAAAAGCTGGAACGATAACCAGGGATTACCACAAATTTTTGACGCCAACGACAAATGGAATGACCTGAGAGCAGATAAGATTGGTGATGAGTTTGGTGTGCAATATATTATTAAGGGCGGAGGCAATGAATACCAGCGAATGAAAGAAATGGCCGAAACAAAAGCTTCCTTTATTTTATCGTTGAACTATCCTGCTGCCATGGATGTAGATGATCCAAACGATTTACGTTTTGTTGGGCTTGATGATCTTAAGCATTGGGAACTTGCCCCCGGCAATGCTGCAGCTTTTGAAAAAGCAGGAATTAATTTTTGCTTAACAACCGCAGACCTAACTAATGTTTCGGAATTTATGGCCAATCTCCGCAAAGCCATGGAATATGGATTAACTGAATCCAAAGCATTAGAGGCATTGACAAAAACGCCGGCAGGCTTATTAGGTGTGTATGATAAGATCGGCAGCCTTGATGCAGGAAAGATCGCTAACTTCTTAATTACTTCTGGCCCTGTTTTCGATGCAAAAACTGTTTTGTTGCAAAACTGGACTCAGGGTTTAAAAAATTCCATTAAAGATGATAATTGGTACGACGTAAAAGGTTCGTATGATTATCTGGCAACTACAAATGCGGGGCCAAAAGCATTTACACTCAATTTGAAAGACGCCGGCGTTGCACAATTTATCAGCAAGGATACCTTAACAGGCAAATACAGTTA
>JAHEBJ010000140.1 GCA_024642285.1 Sphingobacteriales bacterium | reverse complement strand
ATCATATGCAGGCACATGTAATTGCAAACCTTATCCCCGAAAAAAAACCTTCGTTTCCTTTTTTGTGTTTGACGGTGAGTGGCGGTCATACTCAAATAGTTCGATGCGATTCACCAACACAACTAAGTGTAATTGGCGAAACTATTGATGATGCAGCTGGTGAAGCTTTCGATAAAACAGCTAAGATGCTCGGGCTACCCTATCCAGGCGGACCACTTATCGATAAATATGCAGCCACCGGAGATCCCAAACGTTTTAAATTTCCCGAGCCGCAGATACCCGGATTGAATTTTAGTTTTTCGGGATTAAAAACTTCCATACTTTATTTTTTGAAAAATGCTGGCACCAGTAATTTATTTAAAGAAGAGTTTCTTGCTGATGAAACCACCCGCCAGAATTTTATTGCAGAAAATATAAATGACATTTGTGCATCGGTGCAGGAAAGAATTGTTACCATCTTGTTGAACAAATTAAAAAAGGCTGCAGATGAAACCGGCATCAATCAGGTTTGCCTGGCTGGTGGTGTTAGCGCCAACAGCGGGTTACGAAAAAGCTTCACTATGCTTGGCGAAAAAGAAAACTGGACAACTTTTATCCCTGCATTTGAATATTGTACCGACAATGCAGCCATGATTGCCATTACAGGGTATTTTAAATATTTAGAAAATGATTTTACCCCTTTAAATGTAAGTCCCTCAGCCAGAGCCGAATGGTAGAATAAAAAACTGTGTGATTGTAATAATTCTTCTGGAAATCGAATTCGGAACTTTTACTACAGCAGTTACGGAACAATCTTTGCTAATTTTGGACTTATGAATATGGCCAACGACTATTTTAAATTCAAGCAATTTACCATCCGCCAGGATAAATGTGCAATGAAGGTTTGCACAGATACCTGTCTTTTTGGCGCATTTATCGCCGGAAAAAAATTACCGGGCTACAGCTTGCTTGATATTGGAACCGGGACTGGAATTCTGCCCCTCATGCTTGTTCAAAAAAACAACGAACTTGCTGTTGACGCCGTAGAGATTGATACCGAAGCTGCATTACAGGCAACCGAGAACATAGCAGCCTCACCATGGAAAGACCGTATAAGAGTCATTAATGAAGATGTTTTGTCACTTAAACCCAAAACGCTTTATGATTGTATAATTTCTAATCCCCCCTTTTTTGAAAACGATTTGCTGTCCGATAATGTAGCAGTAAACAATGCCAGGCATGATACTTCCTTGAATTTATCCAGGTTGCTGGAAATTGTAGATTCAAACCTGGCGGAGCATGGAAATTTTGCGGTGCTGATCCCTTACCAACGAATAAAATATTTTATTGACAAAGCAGCAAAGAATGGTTTCTTCCCTGTCTATCAATTGTTGGTGAAACAAACTATCAAGCATAAATTTTTCAGAGCCATCCTTATTTTTAAAAGAGAACAAAAGACAACAGAAAACAAAGAGATTATCATTAAAGAACTGGAAAATAATTACACTACTGAATTTTCTTCCTTATTAAAAGACTACTACCTTTTTCTTTAATTAAAAACCGGCATATTCTTTCATATATAAATAGGGTTCTTTCAGTTTACCGGCATCTACAATGGTTGCATGGTCAATTAACCTGCTTCCTCCCTTACGGATATCATCCAACACATACTTAATAAGTTGTTCTCCAAAATACCTGCTTGCATCACGGGCCAGTTCATTGGGCAAATTACCAACAGCCATAATATCCAGTGAATTTGGAAGGTAGGGCGCTGTTTTTTCAAAACTTCTTTTGTCAACACCATAAACAGGATCCTTTATGGTACTGTCTCCCAGGTTACAAGGGACCGATCCGTTCAGATCATCTGTAATATCAGCAATGGTCTTTATTCTGAAATTTTCTTTCGTAATATCTTCCATTTCAAAAAGACGTGGAATATTTTTTTCCCAGTAAATGCCATTAATCAATATATCGGTATGGGAAATGTATTCGGTAAATCGGCAATTATAATTTCGTGGATTAGCATGAAAATCTTTCCTGTTATACTTTCCGGTATCCTTATGGGCATAAAGATTCACTCCCTTTAAATGAACATAAACCGGGTAAGTAAAATCAGCGTCAATATAGTCTTCAGTTTCCACTTCATTAATACCCATCAGGTTCATGATCTCCATTACGCCATGAGCAACGCGGCCGGTGCCGGTAATGGCGATCTTTACATTAGGCAGCCTTAATCCAAAATATGTATGTACCAGTTTTTGAAAACTGTTTACCGATCCCACTCTTTGCAACTGATATTCGCCGGTTCGGTTACCATAGGCCATCATACCATTGTGGGCACCTACAATGCCGGCAAAAAAACCAAAGCCTATTATCCTGGTTCCGTCGTCATGCTCAAGGCATTCGTAATCTATCAGCGTTATATTTTTTTTGAGAATGGTCTGTAGCAGTTTTTGATTGGCAGGTTGCAATTTTTTAGTATGCGAAAAAAACATGTACCGTTTTTCAGCTACCAGCTTGTCAACCGGTACTTCTTTAATACCAAGCAACAGGTTGCAGTCGTCAATATTCTCTTTCACGTCAATTCCTGCACGCTCGTATTCAGCATCGGCATAACAACGGTTTGGGGAACACTGTACCTGAATACTGATATCATCAAAATTTTTGAGCAGCCATTTACATTGCGCCGGTGTTAAAGCCACCCTGTTGTCTTCAGGTATTTTATCTTCTTTTATTAGTCCTATTCTTAGCATCGTATCCTTTATTTCGGTGGCAATTTACATTTTTGATTTTATACCCAACACTTTACATTTGCAAAATGAATTATTTTGAACTGTTTGAAATGCCGGTTACCCTTAACATAGATAAGGGCAAACTTGCCCAAAAGTATTTTGAACTTCAGAAAAAATACCATCCCGATTTTTTTACAAAAGAATCAGAATACGAACAGGAAAAAGCGCTGGAAATATCATCGCAGTTAAACAAAGCCTTAAAAATTTTTAAGAACGAAGATGAAACAATAAAATATGTGCTGGAGCTAAAAGGCCTGATGCAGGACGACGAAAAATATCAATTACCGCCGGCGTTTTTAATGGAAATGATGGAATTGAATGAAGAACTTTCCAATGATTCAGCAGCTGAGATAGCAGCCCTTGAAACCGGACTCTACAACGAAGTTGAGTCAATCATTGAATCCTTCAATGACTCACAAACCCCCGAAAAAGATTTATTAAAACTCAAAGAATACTACTACAAGAAAAAATACCTGCAACGTATTTTGGACAGATTAGAGGGATAATGTAATATTGCAGCCCAATTTAGAATTGCCCATGTGGCGGAATTGGTAGACGCAGCAGACTCAAAATCTGCCGTTCGCAAGGGCGTGAAGGTTCGATTCCTTTCGTGGGCACAAGCCGGAGATTTAACGCTCCGGCTTTTTTTATATTAGTATCTTCGGCCCATGGCAAGAACTCCTTCAACAATGAAAACCTTGGGAACAAAAGCTCCCGATTTTACACTTACTGATACGGTATCAAACAGACCTGTTTCATTAAAAAAAATTAAAGGCGACATAGCAACAGTAGTCATGTTCATTTGCAACCATTGCCCTTTTGTTTTACACATTAATGAAGAACTGGTACTGCTGGGAAAACATTACGGCAACAAGCAGGTTAGCTTTGTTGCAATCAGTTCAAATGATGTAACCACTCATCCTGATGATAGCCCCGAAAAAATGAAAGAGCGGGCTTTGGAACTAAAATATCCCTTTCCCTATTTGTATGACGAAACACAGGAAGTTGCAAAAGCATATGATGCGGCCTGCACACCTGATTTTTTTATTTATGATAAAGATCTAAAATTGGTTTATCGTGGGCAGCTCGATGATTCAAGACCCGGAAATCAAATACCCGTGACCGGAAAAGATATACGTTATGCTCTCGGCCGGATGCTCAGCGGCCAGGCCATGCCGGAGGAACA
>JAHEBJ010000058.1 GCA_024642285.1 Sphingobacteriales bacterium | reverse complement strand
CCCATCACTTCTTCGGGAATAACGATCTCCATGTTTTGTTTTACTTTCACCTGGCAACCCAGCCGCCAGTTTGACTGCTGTTCTTTACGGGTGAAGTAGGGAACTTCGGTTGTTAGTATTTCGCCGCCACCTGAAAGTACCTGGCACTTGCACATGGCACAGGTGCCGCCACCACCGCAGGCTGAGGGTAAAAATATTTTTTGGTTGGATAGCGTAGTCAGCAGAGTACTGCCCGCTTCTGTTTCTAATTGTTCCGACCCGTTGATGATAATTTTTACAAGGCCGGATGGAGTAAGTTTGTTTTTAGCATAGAGTATGATGAATACCAACAGCAGGTTAAATCCAAGGAATACGACCACACTGGAAATCATCGTTGTTATATCAAATGCTAAAAGTATCATCCTGTTATTTCAATTTTATAATTAAATTTTTATGCCCATAAAACTCATAAAAGCAATCGCCATTAATCCGGTTAAAATAAATGTGATACCTAATCCTCTTAATGGCATGGGTACGTTTGAATATCTTATTTTTTCCCTGATGGCTGACAGGGCGACAATGGCAAGAAACCAGCCAACGCCTGAACCGAAGGCAAAAACTGTGGCTTCGCCTACGTTTGCATATTCCCTTTCCTGCATAAATAATGCGCCACCTAAAATGGAACAGTTAACAGCGATCAGCGGTAAAAATATTCCCAGGCTTGCATACAAAGCAGGAGCAAATTTTTCAACCACCATCTCTACCAGTTGAACAATGGATGCAATAGTGGCTATGTACATAATGAAACTTAAAAAGCTAAGGTCAACGGTTGCAAAATCATCGCTCAGCCAGGATAGAGCGCCGGCTTTTAACACATAATTCTCCAATAGATAGCAAACCGGAATTGACACAGTCAAAACAAATATTACTGCTAACCCAAGTCCCACAGAGCTTTTTACCGTTTTGGAAATAGCCAGATAAGAACACATACCCAGGAAATAGGCAAAGATCATGTTTTCAATAAAAACCGCTTTAATAAATATGTTCACGCTGTCCATAACTATAGTTTTAATTAGGCTCAATTAATTTCCGGTTTCTGCTTCGTTGAATCCAAATATAAATACCAACGATAATGAGTGCCATCGGTGGCATAATGATCAGACCATTATTAAAATAACCGGCAGTATAAACCGACTCGGGAATAATTCTGAATCCCATGATCTCACCTGCACCAAACAATTCTCTTACAACTGAAACTATAACAAGTATTAAACCGTAACCAAATCCGTTGCCTATCCCATCAAGAAAGGCCGGCCATGGCTTATTCGCCATGGCAAAGGCTTCCAGCCTACCCATGATGATACAGTTGGTGATGATAAGGCCCACAAAAACCGAAAGTTGTTTGCTTACGTCGAAAATAAATGCTTTTAGAAACTGGTCAACCAAAATTACCATAGCAGCAACCACGGTTAACTGAACAATGATCCTGATCCGGTTTGGAATAATATTCCGGATAAGGGAAATAATTACGTTTGAGCATGCACATACTGCTACAACCGCAATAGCCATAACAATAGAAGGTTTCACTTTTACAGTTACTGCCAATGCCGAACAAATGCCCAACACCTGCACGGTGATTGGGTTGTTGTCATTCAACGGATCATAAATAAGCCTTTTGTTCTTTACAGAGAACAATGCTTCTTTTGGCACTTTTACTTTCACCGGAGCCGTGGTTGTTTCTGTACTCATGGCTTTGCTTTTTTAAAATATGGTATATAGTTATTTAAAGTTCTTTTAAACATCTCCGTAACTCCATCGCTTGTAATTGTTGCTCCCGATACAGCATCTACTCCATGAATATTTGCGGAGGTACCTCCGCCTTTCACAACTTTTACCGAAACAAAATTTCCCTGTTCATCCAGTATTTTTTTTCCAAGGAACTGGTTTTGGAATTTAGCGGTTTCAATTTCTGCACCTAAACCGGGCGTTTCTCCTTTATGACCAAAGCTTACGCCTGCAATGGTATTCATGTCGCCTTTTAAAGCAATGTAGCCCCAAATCGGCCCCCATAGGCCCTTCCCTCGGAGTGGAATAATATAAAAAGAATTTCCATCCTTCTTACAAATGAACAGAGGGAACAATTGTTTATCCTGGTTACCCGTTTTTGCTTTATCTAATTCTTTTTTTAAGTCGATATCAAAAGCGGGCGTACCTGCTGTTTGTACTTCACCTTTATTATTTAATACTACCTGTTCGGTTATGTAGTCCGTAAATAATTTTTCAGCAGTTTTTGGTTCGCTTTCAATTCCCACGCTGGTCAGAATATTTTCCATTTTCTCAATCCTTATATTACGTGCCTGGTATGGTCCAAGGCTGATGGCAGCAACAGATAACATCACAGCAATTACCACCACCATACCGGAGGAAAATAAAAAAGTTGCTTTGTTACTGTCTTTATGCATCTTTAACTGGCTTTGCTCTTTTTAATCTTCGTTTAATATTTGCACCCACCACATAATGATCAATCAATGGCGCCATCACATTCATAAATAAAATGGCCAGCATCATTCCCTCGGGATAAGCAGGGTTAAACACCCTGAACAAAATGGCAAACATGCCAATCAAAAAACCATAAATGTATTTTCCTGCTGTTGTTTGTGCAGCGCTCACCGGATCGGTAGCCATAAAAATGGCGCCAAAAGCAAAGCCGCCTAAAACCAGGTGATGAAGCGGCGTTATCTGCATCAAAGTATTTAAGCCAAAGAGGTTAAAGATAACCGCCATTAAATAGCCACCCACAAAAACCGAAAGCATAATACGCCAGCTGCCAATGCCAGTGTACAATAAAATGGCTGCGCCGATCAAACAGGCAATAGTGGATGTTTCACCAATTGAGCCGGGAATGAGGCCAATAAAGGATTGCATAGTATCCGGGATTTTATCAGCTAAGCCGGCAGCAGCATTGCCAAGCGGTGTTGCTCCGCTGAATCCGTCAACAATTGCCTGTCCTTTTCCGGCACTTGTGTTAATCCAAACCACATCCCCTGAAATTTTTGTAGGATAGGCAAAGAATAAAAATGCTCTTGCGGTTAATGCCGGATTTAAAATATTCATCCCTGTGCCACCAAAAACTTCTTTACCAATGATTACGGCAAAGATGGTAGACACTGCAACCATCCATAAAGGCACATCAACCGGCATCACCAGTGGTATCAACATACCGCTGACCAAAAAACCTTCATTGATGGTATGCTTGCGGATGATAGCAAAAATAAATTCAACGCCCAGGCCTGAGCCATACGACACAATAACAATCGGCATTACTTTAATCGCTCCAAAAATAAAATTATCAATCAATGAAGCATCGTTCATACCCAATGCCAGGTGATGCTGGTAACCCACATTCCACATGCCAAATAAAAGACAGGGGATAAGTGAGATGACCACCAGAATCATGGTCCGCTTCAGATCAATAGCGTCACGTATATGAGCACCCTTAGCTGTAGTAGTATGATCGGGAACAAAGAGAAAGGTTTCAAATGCATCAAAGGCCGGAAATAATTTTTCCAGTTTTCCGCCCTTTTGAAAGTTGGGTTTTATCTTATCTAATAATTTTCTTAGTGGCTTCAACCGAAATTATTTTTTTTTGATAAAAATTGTCTGCCAAATGCTTTTATGTCTTCAGTGTATTTTGTTTGAATAAATATACTGATAAGTTTATTTTTAAACGGGTTAACTGAATTCTTTCATCACCATATTCAATCCCCGCCTGATGATCTCCTGCGATTTTATTTTTGATGTGCACACAAATTCACAAAGAGCAAAATCTTCTTCCACTACTTCGTAAATGCCCAGCTTCTCCATCATATCTATATCTTCAATTAAAATAGATTTCAACAATTGTACGGGATAAATATCCATTGGAAAAACCTTTTCATACTGACCCGTCATTACAAAAGGCCTTTCTTCGCCATGCAGGTTGGTATCAATATCAAATTCTTTTTTAGGTTGAAGCCAGGAGAAAAAAGCACGTGACATACTATACTTTTTGAAACCCGGCGCCAGCCAGCCCATAAACTCAAATTCATTTCCCTCGGGGATTACAGCCAGTTGGGAATCATAAAAGCCAAGGTATCCGTAAATAGAAACCTGAGATCCGCTTAAGATACTTCCGCTGATAATGCGGTGATCGCCGTCTTCCAGCCCGCCGTCATCAACAATATTTTTTATAGAAGCACCGAGGACAGTGCTGTAATATTTTGGGTTCTTTACCTGTGAACCTGTTAATGCTATGATCCGTGAAGCATCAAATCTTCCTTCATTAAACAAACGGCCAATGATGAGAACATCCTGCGGATTTATATACCAAACAATTTCGCCTTTGTTCACCGGATCGATATGATGAATCTGTACACCAACATTACCGGCAGGGTGGGGACCCGAAATTTTATTGATTACAACACCTTTTGCCTGGGTAAAAACTGGAGATGTATTTCCTCTATTATTTATATTAAGGTGAATATTTCCATCGGTTAGTTTCTTCAACGCATTGATGCCTGTTTGAAAATTTGGATCATCGCCGGGCATTGTAAAATTTAAATCAGCTGCCAGCGGATTTGTATCAAATGCGGATATAAAAATGGATTTTGGTGTTTCGGCAGGATTGGCAACGGTGCCAAATGGCCGCTGACGGATAAATGGCCAAACGCCGCTGCTCAGTAAGTTGTCAGTAATTTCTTTACGATCTAAGTTTGATGGGTTAGCTTTTGTGAATGATGCATATTTAATCTCCTTATCAGCAAGGATCTTAATTTCCATAATTCTCCTCTTTCCACCCCTTAAAATTTCAACCACTTCGCCACTTACCGGCGATGAGAATTTAATGTTTTCATTATTCTTATCATAAATCAATGGAGTGCCGGCCAATACTTCATCACCCACTTTAACAAGTAGTTTGGGAGTAAGTCCTGCAAAGTCTGGTGGTTTAATAGCAAATAATTCGGGCAGGGGTAAACTGGCAATTGACAAAGCGGCTTGGCCAGTCAGTTTGATATTCAATCCCTTTTTAATTTTAATATTTGCAGACATACTGGTAACCTTATCTGTTTAATTTCGATAACAATTTTTCCGTATTCTTCTGAAAGCCCTGTGGATACTTAATTGTAGCCAATCGTCTTAATCTGTTGCAGTTATAGCATGTACAATATAGGTTAATTTAATAATTTTACAAGTTCCTGCTGCAAAATTTTAATATTCGTAAAAAATAGCTATTTTTAAAATAAGATATCCCAAAAACCACGATTTTTAATACAACCAAAACTACCGGCAGACTTTTAACCGGTTCATACATTGCTGATAGTACGCTGATTAATTCTTTACTTTAAAACAGATAAATTATGGGAACAGTACGACATATTTTGCAGGGAAAAGGCGATACAGTTTTTTCAATTACACCATTTCACTCCGTTTTTATGGCACTTGAAATGATGGTAGAAAAAAATGTGAGTTCGCTGGTAGTGCTGGAGGATGATAAACTGATAGGGATTTTTACTGAAAGAGATTATGCCCGAAAAGTAATTCTGAAAGGAAAGGCCTCAAGAGAAACTCCGGTAGGAGATATTATGAGTGGGAATGTGCTTACAGTTACACTCGACAGTTCTATTGATGAATGTATGGCTTTGATGACCAGTAAATTTATAAGGCACCTGCCAGTTATTGACAATAAAAAACTGGTTGGCCTTGTTTCCATTGGCGACCTGGTAAAATTTATAATTGAAGAGCAGAAGTTCATTATTGAGAATATGGAGCATTATATTGGCGGAACATAGGTTTACCTACGCCTGCTTTTAGCTGATCTTTTTTTTCATACAAACACTGTTAGCTACATTTTTGTATTGACCATAATTTGCGGTTATTAAGTAGCCGCTTTTTTTGTAAAGGCTGATAGCTTCCGGTTGTTTATAACCGGTTTCTAAAATGCAGGATGTATAATTTAACTCCTTTGCCCATTTCTCCAATTCATTTAATACCAGTTTAGAAATTCCTTCACCTCTGAACTCCGGTTTAACAAACATTCTCTTAATCTCAACTGTCTCCGAATCAAATTCCTTAATTGCTCCGCAAGCGGCAGGGGCTCCTCTCTTTGTAATAACTACAGTGTGTTTAATTTTATCCAGTTTATTAAATGCCGAGTAAAATGCATGCTCTTCCCCGTCTCTGATCTTCAGGTCTTCATCTAATAAAGAAACCAGTGTACGGAAGCTGGAGTTTGTGGAGTCTGTTCTTATAAGTTCGGTCATTTTCAAAGTTAATTGTTGTTTGTTAAGCCGCAGTTCAGTTTTAAGGACATTTTATAAATTTCCTTTAAAAAATAAATATTTATTGTTTATCAATAAATATTTATTAATTTTGCTCATTCATTCTAAAACTGAACAATTATGGAAATCAGAATAACTACTAAGCAGGTGCTGACAGTATTGACAGTAATTGCCTGGGTTATATTTATCGGCCTGTGTATTGAGGCCGGAGGATTCATCGTCAATATTGTGGTATCGATAGTCAATCCGGAGGCTGCGGGCCGTTTTTGGCAACAGGTTGATCTGTCGGATCTTTTGAAATTTGACAGCGGTTATTTTTTAGCCTTAACCATCAACCTTACCATTGTAATGTTTTTAAAAGCGCTGATGTTTTACCTGATCATAAAAATGCTACACCATAAGCAGTTTGATATGACGCAACCATTCAAAAGGGAAACAGGTCGTTTTATTTTTAATCTTTCTTACCTGGCTTTGTGCATTGGTTTGTTTGCCTGGTCTGGTATTAAGTATTCGGTATGGTTGGCTAATCAGGGCGTTTCAATACCTGATACGCTCTCCCGGTATTTGGGTGGAGCCGATGTCTGGCTTTTTATGGGCGTTATCCTTTTTGTTATTGCACAGATATTTAAAAGAGGAATAGAAATCCAATCTGAAAACGAATTAACTGTATAAACTATGCCGATAATTGTAAACCTTGATGTAATGATGGCCCGGCGAAAAATGAGTTTGAATGAGCTTTCGGAGAAAGTGAACCTGACATTATCGAATCTTTCGATTCTGAAAACAGGAAAGGCTAAGGCTGTTCGGTTCAGTACTTTGGAAGCCATTTGTAAAGTGCTGGATTGTCAGCCCGGAGATATACTGGAGTTTGCGACGGAGGAATAAATATTTGAGTGTGTGGTTACTGCCGACGTATCTGGCTCTCTGTAAAATTTAAACTCTCAGGCAACCACGGAATCCCCTGCCACCATAATATGATTCTGCACCGTTGTGATAAATAAACACCCTGCCGAAACGATAATCGCCAAAGATGGCGCCGCCGAGTTCTCTGATATCGTCAGGTGATTTTAACCAGCTGGAAGTTTTGGTATCGAAATTTCCGAGCTTTTGCAGATCGCTGTACTGTTCTTCTGTTAATAGTATAATACCCATTGCAGAAGCCATTTCCGTGGCACTGTTTTTTGGTTTATTTGCTTTTCTCGATTTCAGTGCTTCGCCATCATAACAAAAACTTCTTCTTCCGGCAGGGCTTTCGGCTGAACAATCATAAAAAATAAATTCGCCGGTCTTTTTATCAAAGCCAACAACATCGGGTTCACCGCCGGTCCTTTCCATTTCACTGAGCGACCAGAGTTTTTCAGTTTTCCCTTTTAGCCGGGCAGTTACTTTGGCCCAATCAAGACCTTTATGCCGGCTCATGTTTTTTTCAAAACGGGTTTGCAAAGTGATGAGCAGTTCTTCAATTTGTTTTTGTGTTAATGCCGTTGTAGTTTTTTTTGCCATGATGGTTTCGCAGATTGAAATGGTTTGTTGAATATAAGCCTTTATTTTGGCAGCCATTCACCGAATCCAAAAAACTCTGCTATACTATATTCAATTTTTTCTGGAGTGAATTTCCCGAACTCCAAAAAGAGATTAGCCTTTATGATGTTATCGTCAAAGTCACCCTGGCTGATCGTTTCAAATAATTCTTTTTCAGTTTCTTCATAGTCAACCCGGCAAACTTCTCTTGATTTGCAATCAAGTAAAACATGCCAGCAGGCGTCAACCGAATTTCTTTCAACAAAATAGGCCATGGTTCCTGAGGACGACCAGGCAACAATTTCCCACGGCTTCAATAAATTCATACCGAATTGTGCAAGTTGGTTTTGCTTATGGTAGATCAGATCATTATTAATGTCGTAAAAGGCAATGCGTCCGCACCATAAACCCCGGTAAAGGTCTGTTGGCGTTTTTATCCGGTAATAATATTCTCCTGTTGGGTTTAATGCAGAAACTAGCGTGTTTTTGTTTTTTGGAAAAATGTAGACTTTAAAATTTTGAGGTGTTTTCATATTGAAATTTATACCAGGGGGACTCGGTTTCAATTTGATTATTTTTTAGACAACCTATTTCAGAAAGGAACATTACTGCCAGCCTTGCACAAAACCTGATGTTGGTAGCAGTATTATTGAATATTTACCGTTAAAGGTATTTGCATCATTCTTTGAATAGAATCTGGCCCACCGACTACTATTTTGTCAATATGAATTTTGTCACCGCTTTTAAGTTTTTCAATGATTTTTATCTGGTCATTTGAAAATTTATTCGTCGTCGAACTAAAAGTTGTAACAGAGTTGCCATTTTGACTAATAAAGGTTCCTGAAAAATTCGATACTGTAAATGGACTAAAAATGTAACAATTAGGTAAAAAAACATTTAAGGTTGGGTCTATTAAAATCTCGGCCACAGTTGCACCATTTGATTTTGATTTTCCAATTCGAGCAACTGGGTCTGTAATTCGGCTTACTTCAAAAACTTTATTAAAAATCTCTTTGCCACTTTTTAAAACCGTAATAGTGTCCATTCCTAAGCTGCTTACATGTACAATGAACTCATTATCGCTAATTTGTTTCACTGAACTTTTCTTAGATATCAATTGAACAGGCAGGTTGGCGAAGCCTTCAACTTTTAAAACGTTGTCAACTCCTATATAAAGAAAATTTGCGTCAATGTTGGTTAGCTTAGTTGCTTTAATACTTACCTGACTTATGGAGTTAAAACTACAAAAAGCGAAAATTAAACTAATGAAACATTGCTTTAATTGTATCATGATTAATTGTGTTTTGTGAGTTGTTAAATATTGCTGCTTGGGCAGGACAACGTCCCGACCGCCTTGCTCAAAACTCAATGTTAGCGGAAGTTTTTTTTATGTTTCATTAACGGTATCCATGAAATAAATAATTCTACCAGTAAAATGGGTAACACCCAACTCATCCATTCGTAGGTAGCGTCCTTTATTTCTTCACTTTTTATGAAAAATAAGAGATTTTGTTTATAAACCAAATCACTTAATATACGGAGCCAAACAAAGGACAAGGCCAGGGTATAGCTCCGAATCATAAACAGGCGATGTGCTTTAATATTTTTATTTTTGATGGTTACCCAGGCTGCAATAGTCATGAATAGCCATAAGATAGATAGAATTACAACTGGCACAATTGAACCTTCGTATGGTTGTAAAACTCCAAGTACAAAAGCGGAAATACCACCTAGTATGCTACCTATAATATAAATTTTACCTAATAGTCTGTGCCATTTTGTATATCGGTTGCGAAACCAGTTCCAGAATTGAATAGGACCCAACGTTAAAGGAAGTATTGCAGTTAGCAAATGAAAAATAAAAAAGAATTGTTTATCCCAAAAGGTTTGTCCGATTCCTTCTTAATAAAATCTAAAAAGTATGGCTCGGTATAAGTAGTAGGCACTCAATATGATAATCGAAGTCCAAAAAATTCTGGTATATATTTTCTTAGAGATCGTCATTCGAGTCAAAATTTCCGCTTAGGTTTCTGGTATTGCCAAAGGCGGGGTATTTAATTAAAAAAAGCAAATTAGCGCATCACTCCCCGATGCCAATACCTTGTTAGCAGTTCTTTAGATTCGTTTTCTAACCGGTCTAAACATCGTTTCAATCTTACCTGGCTTTTGGATCGAGACGCATGCACCACATAACAGGGCAGCCTGGAACCGGCACCACTTCTTTCTCCATTACGAAACCCCTACGTTCATAAAGGGCACGGGTGTTTGGTCCAAAAGTAATAAACCATCCAGGAGCAGGTCCACTGTTAATCAGCCGTACAGATTCATCTGCAAGGGCAGCACCCACTCCTTTACCTCGATATTCAGGTAACACTCCGATCCAGGCCATGTGCCAAAAAGGCTCTTTAGGTTCAGCTTTCTCAATAACTCCGGCTACCTTAGGAAAATTTATGGCACGACCACTAGTCATGGCCATTCTCAACACACTGGTAATTATTCCGAACATGAACCGCAGTTTTCGCAATCCCTTTGGCGGATAGCCATCAGGAGGCATGCGAATGGCAACACCTGCCAATTGTCCATCTACACGTGCAGTATGAATCTCCCCCTGATCGGCGAATACGCTGATCCAGGTGCGAAACCAGCGCATTGTAGCACGCACTTGTTTCTCTGGTGTTATCCCCTCAAACATAAACATGAAAAGATTCTCGGTCAAAAAGCTATCTGCAAGAATTTTTGCCGCTGTTTCTACTTCGCCCCGGCGAAGCCTATCGACTACAACCATTTTTTTCATATTTTTTAATTTTCGTAAAAAGTATAAATACAAGTGAATTTGTTGTTACTATTACTGTTGTATTATTTTTTCAATAACGGCTAACGTCCAGCCCCGCACAAAGCTGCTGACTAAAATTACTAAGGTTCAAGGTAACAAATAAAATCCGAGCGATGCTCATCCAGCCCCAAACAAATGCCCGGCAAAATTACTGCTGCCTGAGCAGAACAACTTCCTGCAAGCCTTGCACAAAACCTAATGTCTGCGGTTGTTTTCATAAGTACTCAAATCTTCTTTTATCCTTTTTATATGCTCCTTTGAAATTAATTTTCCATTTATTATTACTGAGAATATTGATTGAGTTGCAGAAATATTTTCTATCGGATTTCTGTCTAAAATGACCAAATCAGCAATTTTCCCAATTTCAACTGTGCCTAAAGAATCAGTCATATTTAGAAAAATTATTGGATTGATTGTTGCAGTTTGCAATGCTTCAAATGGTGTTAATCCTGCATCAACAAATAATTGTAATTCTTTATGAAGGCTATAGCCAGGAATTCCCCCTTCGCATGCACAATCCGTTCCAGCCATTAAAGGAATTCCTTCCTGGTGCATTTTTTTGACAAGGCGCTTTTGTGTAGCCCACCAAAGGCTATCGCTTTTTCTTTCTTTGACAGATGAGACTAGTTTTTTTGCCACATAATTATCAAAAGTTTCTTTAACTGATTCAGGAAGTATTTTTCGTCTTTCATTATTCACAAAAAGTGGGTCTCTGATTGCTACCTTAGCCCATTCTACCGTCAATGTGGGGACAAGCCAGGTTTTATTTTTTTTAAATGCTTGTATAACTGTAGAGTTCTGCTCGAATTGTTTCAACCCCCATTCAATATCAGTCTTAGACCAATCATCTTCTTTGAAAAACCTTAAAACCTCTTCCCGGTCGTCAGTAAAACACAAAAGTAACGGATCACGAATATGCTCTACGCTGCGATGTCCTGCATTAGATGCTTCTATAAGCGAAACTGTTTTAACGGGTACATGTCCTGCAAACGACAGCCCTGATGCTTTTGCTTCCTTAGCAAGTGCCAGATAAGTCTCAAGCGGAATGTCTTCATAAACTTTGATAAAGTCAACACCAAGCCCTTTTAATTTTCTAACTGCATTTTGGGCACTTTCAGGCGTATTAATATTTAGACTTGTAGGCCATCCTGTATTGCTCACAGGAGGCCCGCTAATAAACATTCGTGGACCAATTAATAAGCCTGACTGAATAAGCTTACGCCAAATCATTAGTTTTTCAGATTCGATTGATTCGCAACCATTATTAGCATTTATGGCCGCACCACCCATATCCCTGATTCCAGTAACACCATTAATTATAAATAATTTGAAGTAGGAGGAATCAGCAGTGTGAACATGCATATCCCATAATCCGGGGATAATAAATTTCCCTTTTCCATTTATTACTAATGCATTATTAGCTTTAATAGATTTTGTTGAAATTTTCTGAATTTTACCCTTTGAAATGAGAATCGTCTTGCCATATTGAATTTCTTTGTTGTTTACGTCAATAATATTAATGTGCTTAATCAATATATCCTGAGTATGCCCTCTTAAAAGGGAAAAAGAAAATAGTAGAAGAAAAAATCCTTTCATATGTGAGCCATTAAATTTCCGTAAACATCCGGGGTTTTGCGTCGGGAGGTACATTCGAAGAATGCCCAGCCTCTAACTACCGCCCAAACTGCCTGCCGGCAGGCAGGTGTAATTACTAAAGTACAGAATTTATTATTTTGATGATTATCCCGTTAGCTATCTGGACGTCGAACCCGGGTTGAAGCTGTGCCAAGTTACTGCTGCCTGGCTCGACGTTGCGTCAACCCAGCTGACGCAAAACCGCTTGTCAGCGGTAGTTTTTTTTCTTTAATTTCTTTGCCAGTTTTATTGAATGTTTCAGTGAATTAATATTATTCCAGTCGCTATGTGAAATGATGATATGCTTAGGAGTGGGAAATTTCTGCTGTACATTTTTGAGAGTAGTTGCATATTCTGTTACGTTTGCGTCTCCTAAATAGCCCAAATTTTTCGCATCTGCTCCTTTAATTAAACACCCACCATAAAGTATTTTTTCTTTGTTAAACCATACCACCATATTGTCTGCGGTGTGTCCTTCTCCTGGGTAATAAGTTTCAAATGAAAATTGTCCAACATTAAATATCGTGTCCTTTGTCATTAAAAATTCAGCTCTTTTTTTATTGTTCTTTTTACTCAATTCATCTGTGCCAACAGTTGTATAAGTTTTAATCCCTTTTTGCTTGTAATATTCAAGTCCTTCGGTTCTGTCGCTATGCCAATGGGTAGCAATGCACAGACTTAGACTTTTATTATGTCTTAATTTGATGCTATCAAGTAATGGTTGAAATTGGGTCGTGTCCCAAGGTGTGTCAAATAATACAACTCCTTGTTCAGTTACAAGATACATTCCATTTGCAGGAATTCGTTCTCCTTCGTATGTACTGTAGGTGGTATAAATATAAAATTCACCAGTTAATGGAGTGATTTTAAGTTTTGTTTCTTCAGTCTGTCCAAAAACATTTGTCAGAGAAAAAATAGATAAAAGTGTCAATGTAATTGCCCTCATCATGGGTACTTATTATTTTGGGATGTGTGTCGTTAAAATTACCGCTAACGGGCGGGTCTTTGTGCCGGCGGGGAATTGGTATTCCGTCCAGCCAGGAACTGAAGCCTAACCTGCCAGCCTGCCGGTAATCAGGTATTGTTTTAAAAATACAAGTTAAGAACTAAAGTTGATTAGTATTCCGTCTAACCCAAATGAAATACAACAGCTAGTTGAAGTTGACCTGCCTGCCGGTAGGTAGGTTGATAAAACGTAATGCCCCGCTTGCACAAAACACAATGTTATCGGCTGCTATATTTTTTCTTTAATGAAACGGTAATCACTTTTGGGGTATAAATTTTTGGATTTGAAATTACTTCTGAAAAATCAGAATTATTAATGTCATAAGTAATGATCATCTCCTGCTTTTTGTCATCGTAATTTTGAATACATTCTCTTGGCAGGTAACAAAAATTTGATTTACTGTATGAAGAATTACCGGGTGTTACTTCAGGGATTTCATAGATGGTGATTTCTTCCGACCATGGGCCGCTAAGTTCGGGGGAGGTACGCATTTTTATTTTATTATCCATAAACTGAATGTCACTGAGCATTATCCATTCTTTTAAATTAACATGATAATTTAAAGTTGTGCCTCTGAAGCCATTATATATGGTGTCCATATCATCCACCCTTATACCTGATTTCCATGTTTTGTTCAACGCATAATACTCAAAGGGTTTTTCAGGGTTATCCAGGGAATCTGTATTTTTTCTCACTAAAAGTTGTGCATTATCATTTCGGCTAACAAAAAAATAAACATACCCGTTTTGAATTGCATGAGACCTTATTCCCATATTAGGATTTACAAAGTCAGGGAGTGGAATTAATTTAATTTCCCATTTATCAGGTGATTCGTAAGGGTTAATAATTTTAGCAAGCGTAAATCCTAAAAGTGAAAAAGTGATAATATCATCAGGAGATACCCCTTTTTTCTGTCCGATTTTTTCAAGCAATACATACAAATTATTTTTTACCATAAATGCATCATTCACCCAGAATCTATATCGGTTTGTGAAGGTTTTAAATATGGGTTGTGGATTTTCAGCATACATATTGTTCCAGAAGTATTTTACATCAGTGTTGCCGTTTGGCAAACAAGTTTGTACAGCAACAGAATTTGAAATCATTGTCATTCCCGGCTCTTGGCGACTTTGCTGATTTTTATTTCCGACATAAGAATCGCTGAATAGAAATAAAGATGTATTTGCGCTGATTGGAACAGACACATTGCCATCTCCCCCGAGCCAACCGTTCTGCAATGGAAATTTAGGTTTACAATTTTGTGAAATAGTTGTGAGAGATTTAGAGTTGGAATTATTTTGAGTTACAATAGTTTTCTCAACAGCGTCTGTATTCTTGCTTATTAATGTTAGAGAATTCTTAAACATCTCTTTTTCGGTGTTGTGTTCAGAAATAAAAGATTTTAGTTCAGTTGTTTTGAAAGTTAGCAACATTGAATTGTCTGTCCACTCATATTTGAGAGGCAAATTATTTTTAAAAGCAAAATCATAAAACCACGTATAATTTAGTTCAGAAAGTTGAAAGCTATCTTTTGTTATTTGCACTTTGTAAATGGAATGACTCTTTATAAAACTATTCCTGTAATACTCATCACCAGTGGTATCGTACATGACAGCACTAAGGTCTAGAAATAGCGCTTCCTTTATTTTTACAAACACTGCTTCAAAAGTGGATGTATTCTTTTCGCCTCCATATTTCATTAAATAAAAATTATCTCCCGCTTTATTGAATGAAACTGTCATATCAAAATCTGAAATAACCCATGAACCTTCCACCCAGGGAAAGAGA
>JAHEBJ010000012.1 GCA_024642285.1 Sphingobacteriales bacterium | reverse complement strand
ATCCTGCATACGGGCACCTGCCAGGCCTTTTTTTATAAAGACATCCCGGGCAGTTTGCAATATGAGCTCCTCTGTATTTTTATCTTTTTTCTTCATCACTATATTTAACCATTTGGTTAATATTGCAAATTTATGATTGGATTTTGATCTGACAAATTATTTTTTAACCAAATGGTTAAATATCGGGTGAGAATCTGTGATCCTTGTTCTTAATGAATTTTCGGGATAACAGGCAATGTTAAAAAATGCTTTATCTTGTGTGCAACTATTTATAAATATGGAAATACAGGATACCCGCCTGGCGGTTTTGATAGATGCAGATAATGTACCGTACAGCAATGTAAAAGGTATGATGGAAGAGATAGCCAAATACGGCACGCCTACGTTCCGCCGTATTTATGGCGACTGGACCAAGCCTACCGTAAGCGGCTGGAAAAATGTGCTGCTGGAAAATGCCATCACCCCCATTCAGCAATACAGCTATACCAGTGGTAAAAACAGCAGCGACAGTGCACTGATCATTGATGCCATGGATATTTTATACTCCGGTAAGGTAGATGGCTTTTGCATTGTAAGCAGCGACAGCGATTTTACCCGGTTGGCTTTACGACTTAGAGAGGCTGGTATGAAAGTGTTTGGCATCGGGCAAAAGAAAACGCCCAATCCATTCATTGTTGCCTGCGATAAGTTTATTTACATGGAGATCATTCCTATAATAGAAGATGAACAAACTGCTGCTGCTAAAACAAAAAGAGCCAAACCTACTCAAAAAGCATCCGTTGATAAAGTGAACAGGGAAACCCTGAAACTGATTGCTCATACTGTTTACGACCTTGGTGATGAGAACGGCTGGGCATTCTTAGGCGATGTTGGAAACCTGATCTTAAAGAAGCAACCCAATTTTGATCCAAGGAATTATGGGTTTCAAAAACTAACGCCCTTTTTTAAATCATTGCCCCAATTTGAAATTGATAAAAGGGAAACGGATAAAGCGGGAATTAAGCTGGTATACATTAGGAATAAAGAGTAGTGAATCGCCAGTCGTGAGCTATGAGTTGAGACATTTGGAATACGCCAACTCACGATTCATCCTTCATGACTCCCGTTTTTCCCTGCTGCCACTATACAATTCATACTCCAGCAATCTGCAGTCAATCTTGCTCGTATAAAACTCAATTCTTCTGTTTGGTTTGAGACCGATTTTTTTTGCCAGTTCAAGATTCCCTGTAAAAATATACCCAAAATAACCTTTGCATTTCTTCTTTAAAAAATCTCCCAGGCGTTTATAAGTAATTTCAAGTTCCGCTTCTACACCCAGCCTGTCGCCATATTCAGGATTAAAATAAACAATACCATTCCCATCTTCAGGGATGTTGGTTTCCTCAAAATCGCAAACAGCAAATTCAATATATTCTTCCACACCGGCAATGCCAGCATTTACTTTTGAAATGTTAACTGCATCTTCACTGATATCTGTTGCAATAATTTTCAAACCATCAACTTCGGCAACCTGTTTTTCAAGTTTGGTAAATTCATCCATATACATTTTCTCATTATAACCAACCAGGTGCATGAAAGCATAATTAAAACGAAGTAATCCGGGTTTGCGGTTGGTAGCAAGCAAAGCCGCTTCAATGGCAACTGTGCCGGAACCACACATGGGATTTATAAAAACTGATTTCCTGTCCCATTTTGTTGCCAGCAAAGTGGCTGCTGCCAAGGATTCCAGCATGGGCGCTTTGCCGGGAATTTTTCTATAGCCGTGTTTGGATAAAGTTTCCCCGGTAGTATCAATAAATACTTCGGCCAGCGATTCTTTCCAATATAAATGAATGACGGTTTTATCCAGCATGGGGCCACTATCGGGTCTTTCGCCTGTTTTATTACGAAAGCGATCAACAATGGCATCTTTCACTTTTACATTGGCAAATAAGGAATTGTTGATGGTATCGTTGCTCACATTGCTGCTGATGGAAAAATATCCATCCACTGCTATCACTTCTTCCCACGAAAAATCAATTAGCGTTTTGTAGAGATCATCGGCATTACCAGCATTAAATTCCTTTAAGGAAAACAATATCTGGCTGGCGCATCGCAGGTTTAAATTCAGGCGGATACAATCCTGCAAAGTTCCCTTTAGCTCCACGCCGGTTTTAAAAACCCGTTCAGGTTTAAAACCAAGTTCAGCCACTTCCATTTGCAGGTAAGGCGACAGGCGGTTGCTACAGGTGATGATGATGCGACTCGCTATTTTAAAATCGGACATGTGCAAACTTAAGGTAAATGGAACACGGATGACACGGGTTGAACGGATTTGCACAGATTTAACCCCTTATTATACGCCATATCCGTTTCATCAGCGTTCTATCCTCCGCATACCAAAAATCCCCATCCCTGCTTTATATTTGCATCATGCTAAAAATAAGTAAACGTGCCGAGGATATGCCGGCTTCTCCGATTCGCAAACTGGTTCCGTATGCCGAAGCTGCAAAAAAAAGGGGAATCAAAGTTTATCATCTAAACATCGGGCAGCCGGATATTGAAACCCCGGAAGCGTGTTTAAATGCGGTGCGTCATTCCGATTTTAAAGTACTGGAATACAGTCACAGCGCAGGCAACGAGAGTTACCGAAAAAAACTTACAGAGTATTATTCCAAAAATAATATTCATGTAAATGCCGATCAGATCATCATCACAACCGGCGGCAGCGAAGCTATCTTATTTGGATTCATGGCCTGCCTCGATCCCGGAGACGAAGTAATTATACCACAACCTTTTTATGCCAACTATAATGGATTTGCCACTGCTGCAGGCGTATCTGTTAAACCAATCTCATCTTCTATTGAAACCGGTTTTGCCTTACCCCCTATAAAAGATTTTGAGCTGGCCATCTCCGAAAAGACAAAGGCAATTGTGATTTGCAATCCCAATAACCCAACCGGGTATTTATACAGTGCCGAAGAAATGCAGGTGTTGAAGCAACTCATTCTGAAGCATGATTTATTTTTATTTGCCGACGAGGCCTACCGTGAATTTTGTTACGATGGCGAATTTACCAGTGCCATGCACTTGGAAGGTGTTGAAGATCATGTAGTATTAATGGATACCATCAGCAAACGTTATAGCGCCTGTGGCGGACGCATTGGCGCATTCGTTACAAAGAACAAAGATTTGCTGGACGCGGCAATGAAGTTTGCACAGGCAAGGTTGAGTCCGCCATCATTTGCACAAATATTGGGCGAAGCCGCTGTTGATTTACCGGATGATTATTTTAATAAAACGAAAGCTCAATACAGAGAACGCAGGGATTTAATAGTAAGCCGGCTTAATGCAATGCCCGGTGTATTTTGCCCAAACCCGGGTGGTGCATTTTATGCCATGGCCAAATTGCCCATTGATGATTCGGATAAATTCTGTCAGTGGCTGCTTGAATCATTTTCTTATAAAGGTCAAACAGTGATGCTTGCCCCGGCAACCGGTTTTTACAGCACAGTAGGTTTGGGGAAAAATGAAGTACGGCTGGCTTATGTTATAAACACTGATGCAATTAATGCTGCGATGGATTGTTTGGAGAAAGCGCTCGAGGAATATCCCGGAAAGATAATTACGTAACTGACCTTTTTAAAACAAAAAATGCATCCTCAAGGGATGCGTTTTTTTACTTCATATAATTTTCACCTGGCACCCGGCGGGCAATGTTCTTTTAAATAATTTGTGTACAAAGTGGACAAATGCTGAAAAGTTCCGGCGCCCTCTGAAATACTGTGCGACCTGTTAGGATAGGGCATATACTGAAACTGTTTACTGTGTTTGATGAGTTCATTTACCAGAACCTCAGCGTTGCTGAAATGAACATTATCATCGCCTGTGCCGTGGATATACAATAAATTTCCCTGCAGGTTTTTTGCGTATGTAATTGGTGAACCGTTTACAAAATCTTTCATATTTTCCTGCGGCAATCCCATATACCGCTCCTGGTAAATATTATCGTAAAACAACTGATTTGAAACCGCTGCAATGGATATACCGGTTTTAAAAAGTTCGGGATACCGGAAAAGTAAATTCAAGGTAGACGTGCCTCCACCACTCCATCCCCAAACAGCCGTCCTTTCTGCATCAAAATAAGGCCTGTTTTGCAACAATTTCTTAAACGCACCCGCCTGATCGACAATATTCAAGTCGCCTATTTTACGATAAATAGATTTACGCCATGCTGCTCCTCTCAGCACAGGAGTTCCCCTGTTATCTATAGAAACCTGAATGTAGCCATCGGCTCTCATATCTCCATTGTATAAAAAATTTGAATGTGCACCGTACCTATTCATCACAGTAGATGCAGCGGGTTCGCCATAGACATATAAAACCACCGGGTATTTTTTTGAGGGATCAAAATTTTTAGGTTTATTAATCCATGCATCAACGGTAATATTCTGATCGGTATAAATACGAAGGTATTCAACGTCGTTTTTTTCATCCGTTTTTATATTGGCTGCAATACTTTTTGTTTCATTCACGGGTTTATGGTTGGGCAGGGTTATCCACTCACTTACACGGGGTGTATTATAATTTGAAAAAGAATGATACGCAAACCTACCGGTAGGCGAAATGTCGTATTGATGTACTCCTTTTTGATCTTTCGAACTCACCAGATCGGGCTCATCAAGTGAACCCGAAAACAAATCCGCGGCCTTCTTAAAAACGGATTCCACCTGCTGGATAAAATTTCCACGATCCAGCGGCACCCGGTATAAATATAATGCAGTTGCATCTTCGGGTGAAGCGGTAAAATAAACAAAGTTTCTTTCTTCATCAATACACTTGATATCTCCGATATCATAGTTTCCTTTAGTCAACAAAGTTTCTGTTCCTTCAATTCGGTTTTTCCGGTAAATATGCCGCAAGCCATCTTTTTCGCTTACCCAAACAAACTCAAGGCCTCCGTTAACCCATCTCCAGGGATCATCTTCTGTGCCATTCACCTCAACCCAAGTGGTAGATTTTTCAGTTAAGAAAATACGGCTGGTTCCCTTGATCGCATCACATAAAATAATATTGCTTACCTGCTGCCTGCGGTCTAATTGTTGCACCACCAGTTCGATATTGTTACTCCAGCTCATGCGTGGTAAATAATGTTGTTCCGGGTTGCCGGTTATATCCATCATAACAACTCTTCGATCATAAAGAGTTACCACACCAATACTTGCTGAAGAGGGTGTTTCTCCTACTTTGGGGTACTCTACCGGAATAATCTTTGAATAATTTCCATCGGTAGTATTTAACATGTAATAGTCTTTTATCCTGGTAGCATCAACCTGCCAGAAAGCAATACGCAATCCATCGGGGCTCCACCTGAATCCATCCTGGCATCCAAATTCCTCTTCATATGCCCAGTCGAAAGTGCCGTTAATTTTCTTCCGTGTTCCATCCTTAGTCATTTGTCTGATCTCACCTGTACTAATCTGCTCAACATAAATGTTGTTCTCCATTACATAGGCAACGTTCACGTCATCTGGCGAAAACTTAGCGAACATCAGCGACTTTGCCGGAAACTTTTTTCCCAGTTTTCTTAACATACTGCTGAAGATATCCAATACCCAATAGTCGCCTCTTGTATTATCACGCCAGACTTTTTCTGTATTGGTAAAAATTAAAAGGCGTGTAAAATTATTATTGAAAACATAGGATTGTGGTTTAAGATATTCCTTAGTCTCAGGATCAGTTAGCTGTGCCTTACTTATCATTATCGTAGCCGAATCGGTAAGCGGGTTAATCTGTACAATATTACCATCCCTAATAACCGTGTATGAATTCCCATCATCCGACCAGTTTATCTTTCCTCTCTGCGCATTAGCTAATTGGCCAACAACAATAAATAATATTATGATCTTCATTTTCCGGTACACCATATGCAGTTACTTTATAACTAAAAATACAAAATTGCAGTCAGCTTTTATAACCCAAAACTAAAAAGGGTATATTTTTGCCTGTATGGAAAAGGAAAAACTGCGGATAGATAAATATTTATGGGCTATTCGCCTTTTCAAAACACGCAGTCAGGCCGGTGATGCCTGCGATAAAGGCAAAGTGAAACAAAATGCCGTAAATGTAAAACCATCCAAAGCCGTGCATGTTGATGATGAATATGAAGTAAAAACAGAATCAAAACGATGGGTAATAAAAGTGAACGAACTGTTACACAAGCGGGTGCAATACAGCGAAGCAATAAAATATTATTCGGATATTACACCGGCGGAAGAGCTTGATAGAATTAAATTCCAGGCAGCAGTTTTTCATACCGGTAAACGAATGAGTAAAAAAGGCCGCCCTACAAAAAAAGATAAACGGGATATTGATGATTTTACCGGATGGTAAACTCATCGTTCGAAATTCCTTGTTCCTTATACAATATTCAGTTCCTTTGCACAGATGAAAATAGATATTCTTACTGTTGTTCCTGGCTTATTAGAAAGCCCCTTTGCCCATTCCATTATGAAAAGGGCCAGCGACAAAGGCCTGCTTCAGGTGAACGTGATTAATTTACGTGACCACACCACTTATGCCCGTGCACAGGTGGATGATTACGCTTTTGGCGGTGGTGCAGGTATGGTAATGATGATTGAACCATTGGTAAATGCGGTTGAGAGTTTACAAAAAGAAACCACCTATGATGAAATCATTTTTCTGACACCCGATGGTGAAACGTTTAATCAACAGATGGCGAATGGCTTTTCTTTAAAAAATAATTTGTTGCTGATTTGTGGACATTATAAAGGCGTTGACCAACGGTTCCGTGATCATTTTGTTACCAAAGAAATTTCCATTGGCGATTATGTATTGAGCGGTGGCGAATTGGGTGCTGCTGTTTTAGTTGACGCTATTGGCAGACTGATACCCGGCGTATTAAATGATGAAACATCAGCGCTGACTGATTCTTTCCAGGATAATTTATTGGCTCCACCTGTTTACACAAGGCCCGAAGAATTCCGTGGCTGGATAGTGCCGGACATTTTAATGAGCGGTAATCATAAACTGATTGACGAGTGGCGCCATGAGCAGGCCGTGAAAAGAACTGAAGAGAGAAGGCCGGATCTTTTAAAATAGTTTACTATTTAATTTTATCCATTCTTTGACGAACAGATTTATGCATCAATGGTAAATGGTATACCTAAAATTTTTTAGCCCAAACAAACTCTGCAAATCCCAATACATCCCAAAAAATATTTCCTTGTAATTTTTTACCACTTAGCCAGCATTTTATAATTCTAAGTGGCATGGCCATCATGAACCAGATATTTCTGCGGATACCGCCTTCTAAAACTTTGCAATTGTTTGCTGCAAGCAAAGCAGATAATTCCTTTACCGAATAAACCCGTACATGGGTATCATCGTCTTTAAAGTTCAATGTGCCTTCCATACTTGGCAAACGGGTACTTTTTTCGCCAGGATATTCAAGGTATAAATATCCGCCGGTTTTCAATTTTGGCAGAAGACCTTTTATTACTTCATCACCGTTGTGCAAATGTTCAATAACATGCACCATTAATATGGCGTCAAAATAATCATCAGGAATGTTGGAGAAATCCAGATTAGTGAGATCCATTTCATAAAAAGCATCCATCAACTTAAAATCTTCGCCGGTATTGTTATAGTCTTTTTCTCTGTCAACACCATGATACTCGCAATTAGGAAAAACCCTTTTTGCTTTTGTAGCGGAATGGTTGCCTGCTCCAATATCCAGCAGACGAAACGGATTTTTGCCAAATACCCTTTTCAGGTAAATGAATTTATTGATGAAGGAAGAAGAGAATGCTTTAAGATTCATGGCGCAAATATATAAAAGCCGCCCCATTTTAAAGCGGGGCGGCTTAGTATTATAATCATTCTCTTATTCTTTCTCTTTTTTAATCCCAATTACAGGCAAAGCCTTCTCTCTTATCATCTCATTAAGCTTTACAACATCAACCGCCATGATCTGTTTCAATTTATTCAATTGAACATCTGCCTGACCTCCCAGTTCAGTAAATGCTTCTTTCACCTGGCGGGCCGGAGCCGCATTTCCACTTACTGCAAAGTCGTACAAACCTGATATTTTATCATCCAAACGAATTGGATAATTCAAAACATCCTGACCGCTTTTTGCTTTGGTTTGATGCAAGGCTTCTTCTATCACCGTCATTTGTTTTTTGATGGTGTCGGCCTGCTGCTTTATTTCCTTTGGAACATCCTTACCCTGCTTATCCATAAAATCGTTAATCTGCTTGCGGATGTCACGGATATTTTTTACGGCCTTTTGTATCTCATCAAATTTATCACGTATTGAGATCAGGAAATTGAATTGTTCCTCATAATCCTGTTGCGAAACATTGTAAACCGGATTTGCTTTGATAGTAAAACTTCCTTCAACAGAATCCTTATCTGCTTTTATTTTATAAAAATATTGGCCTGGCGCAGCTTTGGGGCCGGGCACCGTACCATGCCATATAATCAATCCGTCAATTTTTTCGGCAGGTGCATATTTCAGATCCCAAACAAACTGATTCATACCGCTGCTTACATCAATCTTTTCATCTTTTTCTTTTGCCTTGGTTGAAAATGATTTGATCAGCTTTTTATTCTTATCCAGAATATCAATACTCACTTTTGCCGAATCGGAAACTTCTTTTACGTAGAAATTAATAACCGATCCGTTCGGCGGATTCATTCCGGCATTAACCGGTTTTGGATTTTGATAGCCATCAAAACGGTACGCATCATTCACACTAAATGCATGTAAATTTTTATTGAGAATACTGTTATCTTTTTGCTGAACAACTGTCAGGTCATCGAGTACCCAAAAAGACCGGCCCTGTGTTGCTACAATCAGATCATTTTCTTTTATAGTCAAATCAGTGATGGGCACCATCGGTAAATTCAACTGAAACGGTTTCCAGTTGGCACCATCATCGTAACTGATATACATTCCATATTCCGTACCTGCGTACAATAAGCCTGGTCTTTTTCTATCGGCACGCAAGGCTCTTGTAAAGTGTGAAGGGTTTATTCCATTGATAATCTTTGTCCAGGTTTTTCCATAATCTTCCGTTTTAAAAAGATAGGGAGTAAAATCATCGCTCTTATATTTTGTACCCACAAAATAAGCTTTGCCTTTTTTAAAAGGATCTGTCTCCACACAATTCCACATCATCCACTGCCCCGCTTCTTTGGGTGTAACATTCTCCCAGTTTTTTCCACCATCCTTGCTTACATGAATCAACCCATCATCGCTTCCGGTCCACAACAAATCTTTTTCCAAAGTTGATTCTGTTGCAGTAAAAACTGTGCAGTAAACTTCAACGCCGGTATTGTCTTTTGTAATGGGTCCGCCGCTTGATGCCTGCCGTACTTTATCATTGGTTGTCAGGTCTCCGCCCAATGCCGTCCAGGATGCACCCTCATTCTCTGTTACAAATAAATGGTTACCGCCTGCATATAATTTTTTTGGATTGTGTGGCGAAAAGAAAATAGGGAAGTTCCATTGAAAACGATATTTAGCCACATCAATACCGCCGCCTAGTGGATCATCGGGCCATACACTTACGGCACGATTCTCCCCGGTTTTATGATCCAACCGGGAGAGGTAGCCGCTGTAGTTACCTCCATAAACAACATCGGGATTCAACGGATCAGCAACTACATAACCACTTTCGGCTCCTGCTGTTGGTTGCCAGTCGTCAGTTGTAATTTGTCCGCCATCACTGCGTGATAAAATTCGAACTGTTGAATTATCCTGTTGCGCACCAAGTATCCTGTACGGAAAATGATTATCGGTACTTACCCGATAAAACTGAGCAGTAGGTTGGTTATTATACGTACTCCAATTATCGCCGCCATCAAAACTTACCTGTGCGCCGCCGTCATCAGCAATAGCCATTCTGTTTCCATCATTAGGATCGATCCACAAATCGTGGTGATCACCATGAGGTGTTCTTATACTTTTAAATGATTTACCACCGTCGGTACTTTTCAGAAAACTTACATTGAGTATATAAACTGTGTTCTCCAGTTTAGGATCTACAAATACTTTTGAATAATACCATGCTCTCTGACGAATACTGTTATCGCTGCTTTGCAGGGTCCATGTTTCGCCTGCATCGTTACTTACAAATAAACCGCCGTCTTTATTTTCCAATATTGCATATACTTTATCGGTGTTGGAAGGACTTACCGCAACTCCAACAATTCCCCAAAGGCCTTTAGGTAATCCTTTCGACGCTGTAATATTTTTCCAGGTTTCGCCGCCATCAATACTTTTCCATAAGCCACTACCCTCTCCCCCGCTTTCCATGCTGTATGGCGTACGCAGCATACGCCAGGTACCGGCATACAACACAGATGGGTTACCGGGTTCCATCACCAGGTCGCTGCAACCGGTTTGGTTATTTACATACAATACTTTCTTCCAGGTTTTACCACCATCAGTGGTTTTAAAAATACCACGCTCGTCATTCGGCCCAAACAAATGGCCCATGGCTGCAACCCAAACTACGTCTGGATTTTTTGGATGAATAATGATGCGGATGATATGCCTTGTGTCTTTCAAACCCAGGTTTCGCCAGCTACGGCCACCATCATCGGTACGCCAGATGCCAAAACCCTCACTCACATTACCACGCAGTGAATTTTCTCCTTCTCCAACGTATATTATAGTTGGATCGCTGGGAGCAATGGACACGGCTCCAATACTGCTGCCGAAATATTTATCGGTTATATTTTTCCAGTTGCTGCCTCCATCAATAGTTTTCCAAACACCGCCACCTGTGCCTCCAAAATAAAAAGTATTTTTCTGATTCAGGTCTCCAACGGCTGCTGCGCTGCGGCCTCCTCTGAATGGTCCAATTGAACGGTATTTCACTTTGCTAAGTAAAACATCATCGTCGTTTGAAACAGTTGCTGATTTTTTTTGAGCACTTAAATTGGTCGAAACAGCAATAATGGTTAAAAGCAGTATTAGTTTTTTCATAATAAAAAATTAGACATGGAAGATACAAAATCAAAATCTTTATACAGCCTGCTAAAAAATAACCCGGTCTTTTCAAACCGGGTTACTTAAAGATAAGGTTAGGATTACATGTCGTGCTTGTAAGCCGAATCGCCAATTGTTTGATTAATTTTTATACTTGATATCAGTAAAACACCAAAAGGCATTGTAACACTATGCGCCATCATTACTCCTTCTACATCTTTATAATCTGAAAAATCAGACTGTATTTCCTGCTCCTGACCATTAGCTTTCTGCGTTTTTTTAACCCTTATGATCATATTTGAGGCCGGGTCAATATAGTAAGTTTCAATCTTTCCACCCGCAAGCGTAACTTTTATGTTGTAACACTGGGTACCATCAACATCCTCTTTTCCCACCAACTCAACTTTGTGGCCTTTGGCAGCATAGTCAACCAACGGGCCTGCAACTTCAAGGTCAGTCAGCCTTTCTTTTACCTCATCTGCTGTCTTTGGTTCGGGTTGTTGCATTCCCTGGAATGGCATATACATCCAGCCTTCCTTCTCTGTCATCATATCGAAACCATGCATACCCATTGCATAAATATCCTGGCGTGCAAGTTTTTTATTAACCTGCGTTAAAGTAACACTGATATCGGTACCCTGTATATTCAAACTTGCTTCGGATATCATATTGTTAATCTTTTCCAGATTTTCTTTACCGCCAAGGGCAGCTATATGTTTGTTGATCACTTCATCAACAGTTTGTGCCTGGGTAAACTGAACGAATACCAAAGCAAGGATCAACATCCCAAATACAATTAAACTTTTCATTTTTCTGTTTTTATAATTTATAAATAAACGACTTCAATGTACTTAAATTACTGCAGCTGATTTTATTTAAATATCGAAGGATCAACGGTTATATTCGTTTCAATCTTATCATAATTTGTGTCGCCCTGCAATCCGGTGCTGGAGTATGGGAACCAATAACCATCAGCGTTTTGCTTATAATCTCCATAATTTGTTTCCAGGTCGGTCTCTTCACCATTTATTGTTCTTTTTGCAACAGTTCGGTTAATCATGTTGCTTTTATGGCTAATAAAATAGGTGGTTGAAAGTCCATTCTTAAAAGTAACCTTTAATTTATAATGGTCTTCGCCGTCTATTTTTTCTGATCCAAGTAATTCAACCTTGCTTTCCTTTTCTTTATAATTAAGAAAGGGGGATTGTATATCCAATTGATTTTGTCCTGCTCTAAATGCTTCAACAGGCATATCAGTAGGCGACGACATTCCCTGGATAGGCATATATGAAATTCCTTTCTCTCTGGTGATGATCTGGTAATTGCTTGTACCTGCCACTTCAATGTCAAATCTTGATCCAATATTATGCAGTTTGGTAATAGTTATAGCAATATCATATCCCTGCGTGTTAAGATTACCCTCCATTTTGTAACTTTTAAGAGCAAGTAATTTTTCTTTTCCGCCTAAAGCCTCAATGTGCTTATTAATTACATCATCAACTGTTTGCGCTTTTAAACCGGTGGCAAAAATCATTGAGAATATGAGCAACCCAAAACCTGAAATTCTTTTCATTTTATTTATTTTTTATGAACTGTAAATATACTATAATTGATATCTGATGCGCTCTTTTGAAATTTCCGTTTATCTTGTAATATTATCCGTTTAAAAAAATTATTATCTACAATGGGCAGTTTTGAGATCAAGGGAAATATCGTAAACATACCGGGCAGGGAAATTTATTATGGTGAAGTTTCGGTAGCCAATGGTAAAATTCAATCCATTCGTAAAGTTCCAAATCCCAAATCGCAAAAAACCAATTACATTTTACCGGGCTTTATCGACGGCCATGTGCATATAGAAAGTTCTATGCTCGTTCCTTCGGAATTTGCCAAGCTTGCTGTAGTGCACGGTACGGTAGGCACCATCAGCGATCCACATGAAATTGCCAATGTTTGTGGCATGGAAGGAGTAGAGTACATGATCGCCAATGGAAAAACCGTTCCCTTTAAATTTCATTTTGGCGCTCCGAGTTGTGTACCTGCTACAATTTTTGAAACTGCCGGTGCCGCATTGCTTTCTGCGGATGTTGATACACTGTTACAAAACGATGAAATACATTATTTAAGCGAAATGATGAATTTTCCCGGCGTGCTTTATGGAGATGAGGAAGTCTGCAAAAAAATTGCTGCTGCAAAAAAATACGGCAAGCCTGTTGACGGGCATGCTCCCGGTTTACGGGGCGAGGATGCAAAAAAATATATTGAAGCCGGTATAAGTACCGATCATGAATGTTTTACCGCCGATGAAGCGCTGGACAAATTAAAATACGGCATGAAGATTTTGATTCGTGAAGGAAGTGCGGCTAAAAATTTTGAAGCATTGATTGATCTGATGAATGATTATCATGAGATGATGATGTTTTGCAGCGATGATAAACATCCGGACAGTTTAGCTGATGGGCATATTAACCAGCTATGTGCAAGAGCAGTAGCCAAAGGCATAGATGTTTACAAAGTTTTACAGGCTGCCTGCATCAACCCGGTGAATCACTACAAAATGAATATTGGTTTATTGAAAGAAAGCGATGCTGCGGATTTTATTGTTGTTGAGGATCTGAAAGATTTTAAGGTTATTAAAACTTTTATTGATGGAGAATTAGTTGCGGAAGAAGGAAGGTCATTGGTCGTTAGTCATTCGCCGGAGCTGCTTAACAATTTTGACTGCAAAGAAAAACTGATTTCAGATTTTCGATTTTCGATTTCGGATTTTGGCGAAACCGTTTATGCTATTGAAGCATTAGATGGACAATTAATTACGAATAAACTTGTATGCAATCCTACAGAAAAAAAGGAATTTTATGAATGCGATGTTGCAAATGATATTTTGAAGATTGTGGTTGTTAATAGATATAAAAATGCGCCTGTTGCAAAAGCATTCATTAAAAACTTTGGAATAAAACAGGGTGCAATAGCATCTTCAGTAGCACACGACAGTCATAATATTGTGGCGGTAGGTACAGATGATGAAAGTTTGATGAAAGCCGTAAACCTGGTAATAAAAGAGCAGGGCGGTATAAGTGCCGTTCATAATAAAAATGAGCAGGTGCTTGGATTGCCGGTAGCGGGTTTAATGAGCAACGAAGATGGATACAAAGTTGCAGCTGATTACACGGCAATTGATAAAATGGTTAAAGAAGAAATGGGTTCAACTTTGGCAGCACCTTTTATGACTTTGTCATTTATGGCGCTGTTGGTAATACCACACTTAAAATTGAGTGACCGGGGTTTGTTTGACGGAGACAACTTCAAGTTTGTATAACAAATTTTTATTTCACTTTTGCTCTCACAATTTTCATACTTACGCTGTCAGTATCTTTCGGCGCTCTTATTTTAGTTTTAAAATCCTGGCTGCTACCTGGTGCAATGGTCTCATAGATCATTTCGTGATCTCTTAAAAGTAAAGCGCCGGTCTTACTGTAAAATGAAATTTCAATATCAACATCTTTGTAACTTACTACTGTTGCTTTATTCACTATAACTCCTTTAATTACAGTTTTTCCAATCAGGTTTTTCTTGTCCTGCCCGTTCACAGCTAAAAAACGAATGGGATTTTTCTTTTCCGTTTCTTCCAGAGTTTCTTTGGTTTTTTCGTATTTGTCTTTTGCCTTCGCCTCCTGTTCCTTATCGTTTCCTCCGCAAGCCGCCAGAAGCATGGTTGCCACAATTAAACCAGGTATTATCTTTTTCATAGTTCACAATTTGAATACAATAAAAATACATTTTTGTGAAACAGAATGTTAAAATAAAACGGAATGCTTATTTTTTTATTTTAGTTTTGTTTGGTTTGTCAAATAGCGACAACCATCGGGTTACTAAACAAAACAATCAACATGGTTATAAATCTCAGCGAAGAACATTCTCTGGTAAGCAACTGGGTCAGTGAGTTAAGAGACGTGGAAGTACAAAATGACCGGATGCGTTTCAGGCGAAATCTGGAGCGTATTGCCGAAGTAATCGGTTACGAGATCAGCAAA
Source organism: Sphingobacteriales bacterium (assembly GCA_024642285.1). GTDB lineage: Bacteria > Bacteroidota > Bacteroidia > Chitinophagales > Chitinophagaceae > Ferruginibacter. The sequence goes on along the minus strand of JAHEBJ010000012.1, from coordinate 41,146 downwards.
AAAATGGAATGGGTCAAGAAAGAAGTAAACACACCACTCGGCACCAGCAACTGTAAAGTATTGAAATCCCAACCTGTGCTGGCAACCATTTTACGTGCCGGCCTTGGTATGCATACGGGCCTCTTGAATTATTTTGATAAGGGCGATAATTCATTCATAAGTGCCTACCGCAAACATAATCCCGATGGCAGTTTCGACATAAGACTGGAGTATATGAGCTGCCCCGATATAGAAGACAGGGTAATCATCATCAGTGATCCAATGATTGCAACTGGCTCTTCACTGGTAAAATCAATTGAATTTTTAAAGGAAGAAGGCAATATGAAGGAATTGCATATTGCCTGTGCCATTGCCTGTACAGTAGGATTGGAATATGTACTTCGGGCATTTCCAAAAGCTACCATTTGGTGCGGTGCCATAGATGACGAAATAACCGCCAAAGGATATATCGTGCCCGGACTTGGCGATGCAGGTGACCTTGCTTTTGGAGTCAAATTGCAAGGATAAGTATCAAAAAGATTACGTAAAAATGTGGTGTAATATTTGGCTTATCAATATTGTATATTACTAATTATATGTTTTTATAAGCAACAAAATCATCCTATTAAAAAAAAGACCCGTTAAAAACCTACCGCTGGCAATATTTCCGTGCAGCTTTTTAGTGTAAATCCCTATCTTTATTGCTTAGAATATTCAAAGAAATGAGAAAATTATTAGTTTGTATCTGTGCCCTGATAGTGAGTTATTCCGTAAAAGCTCAGGATCCGCATTTTTCGCAATTTTTTGCTTCACCGTTAACATTAAATCCCGCATTTACCGGAAAATTTAATGGAAGCTGGCGTTTGGCTGCTAACCATCGGGATCAGTGGCCATCAATTCCAAAAGCTTACGTAACTACCAGTGCTTCTGTTGATTTTCCGATTTTGAAAAGCAGACTTCCTGATGGTGATGTTTTTGGCGTTGGCCTTTCAGGATTAACCGACGCAAGTGCAAACGGCATCCTAAAACTAAATTATGGGTCTGTATCGGGCAGTTACCATAAAGCACTGGATGAAAATGGATACAGTACAATTGGTGCAGGTTTCCAGGCAACATACTCAAGTTTAAATCTGGATGTTACCAAGCTGACTTTTGAAGACATGCTTACCCAAAACGGATTTACCGGCGTTACTTCAGATATTATCACAAATGGAAACAATCAAAGTTATTTTGATGTAAATGCCGGTTTATTATATTCAGGATCTACAAACGGACAAAATAACTTTTACCTCGGTGCATCCATGTACCATATTAACCGGCCTAAAGTTGGGTTTAAAGATAAGAACTGGTATTTAAGCGGACGTATTTCGTTACATGGCGGAGGTTCATTTCCTTTGTCGGACCTTTTAACTGTACATACCTCAGTAATTCACCAGATCCAAAACAAAGCCAGCGAAACAACTGTGGGTGCTGCTATTGCAGCCAACCTCACACAGGACGCTGAAAAACCAGCTGCAATTTATTTAGGAAGCTGGGTGCGGTTTAATGATGCTATTGTTCCCTATGTGGGACTTGAGATTGGAGGATTACGTATTGGAGCCAGTTACGATTTTAATATATCTAATTTAAAAGCCGCAACTGCATCAAGAGGTGGATCGGAATTCTCTGTGATCTTTATAAAGAGGCCAGCCGACTACCAGGGAATTCCTTGTCCTAAATTTTAAATTATTCCAATGCTATTATAAACTCCCTAGAGACGAAATCTTTATGGGAGTTTTTTTATCCTTTAATATGAATTGGACTAAAACATATACATGCAGGCAATAAATTTAATTGCACATTTACGAATTAAGCCCCTTGCTAAAACTGAAAACAAACCCTGCTAAAACATTTTTATGAAGAAAATAATTTATTTGCTATTGCTCACAGTTTTTTGCAACACTGCCAGCGCACAAAATTCCATCTTTGATTTGATGGAAAGAACTGATATTACGCTGCAGGAAGCCCAACGAATTGCCCAATTGCATTTCGACTCAGCCGGCACGGGCAAAGGCAGCGGGTATAAACAATTTCAACGTTGGTTGTACGAAAGAAAATTTCATACGGATGAAAGCGGTTATTACATATCACCTAAAACCGACTGGGACAACTATGTAACGGCCAAATCCAATATGTCGTCCAATATTATATCAGCAGGTAATTGGACTGAATTGGGCCCAAGTACGTGGAATCGTACCAGTAGCTGGAACCCGGGAACGGGTCGACTTACAGCAGTTGCCATTCATCCGGCAAATGAGCAAATAATATATGTTGGCTCTCCTGGCGGAGGTATATGGAAAACAACAAATGGCGGCTCAACCTGGCTTCCATTAACAGATAATAATGCACAATGGATGTCGATATTTGCTTTAACGATTGACCCTAATGATCAGAATATTGTTTATGCAGGAACCAGCGGATCAAACGGATTGATAAAATCTGTAAATGCAGGAGCTACATGGGCCCTTACCGGCGCCGGACCAACTGGTACTATACGTAAAATACTTATCCACCCAAGTAATTCCAGTATTGTTTTCGCCTGTGCCAGTAACGGAATTTTTCGATCGACCAATGCAGGAACCAACTGGACGCAAGTGCATTCCGGCAGTAAGGAAGATATTGAATTTAAACCCAACGATCTTAACATCATGTACGCTACCGGAGATGATGTTTACCGCTCAAGCAACAACGGAATAAGTTGGACACAGATTGGCGCCGCACAGGGTATTACCAATACCGACCGTTCGCTGGTATCTGTATCTCCGGCAAACCCCAACTATGTTTATGTGGTTCAGGCCGCCGGTAACCTTTTTGGAAGAATGTACAAATCAACCGATGCAGGGCTGAGCTTTATTACTACAGTTGTTGGAAACCCAGGAGCCGGTACAAATTATTTTGGTTACGAAACCGACGGCACAGGAACTTCCGGTCAGGCAGGGTATGATATGGCTATGGATGTTTCGCCAACAAATGCTGCAGAAGTGTATATAGCTGGTATCATTTGCTGGAAATCGACCAATGAAGCGAGTTCCTTTACAGCTATTACGGCCTGGTCGTTGCCAAACAGCATTGGGTATAATCATGCTGATGTGCACGGCCTTTTTTGGGTAAACAGCACAATATATTCCTTATCTGACGGAGGTATTTTTAAAAGTGTTGATTTTGGAGACAACTGGACGGATATTTCTTCCGGTTTAGGAATAAGACAGTTTTACCGTTTTGCCAATTCGCAAACCAATGCAAACGTAATTACAGGCGGTGCACAGGATAATGGAAGTGTTGCAAGGCAGGCATCGGGTACCTGGGTAGACTGGTTAGGGGCCGACGGTATGGAAGGACTTGTGAGCCCAACCAATCATTTAAATATTTGGGGTACATCCCAAAACGGAAGTATTTACCGCTCAACAAACGGCGGTAACTCTTACACTAATTTACCAAAACCATCTACAGGAAACTGGGTTACGCCGTTGGCCACTCATCCTACAGACGAAACTATAATTTATGGCGGTTGGACAGGTGTTTATAAATCAACAAACAGCGGAACCAGCTGGACTAATATTTCCGGAGCAACGATTACCTCAGCCTTAAATGATCTGGCTGTAGCGCCTTCCGATCCAAACGTAATTTATGCGTCTGATGGCAATATACTTTATGTTACCACTAATGATGGCGCAAGCTGGGCAGTAAGAACTGCCCCCTCAAACATTAATGATATTGCTGTAGACCCAACAGATCCTTCAAAAATCTGGATAGCCTGCAACAGCACAAGCAATCGGGTTTTGATGTCAACTAATGGAGGAGTCTCTTTTACAAATATTTCGGCTACTTTACCAACAATAGTAGCAAGAACAATTGTTGTGGACGACAATACACCCAGAGGAATTTATGTGGGTATGAATATTGGTGTTTTTTATCAGGAGGATGGTGCAGCAATCTGGACTGATTTCTCGGACAATTTGCCAATGGTGGGTATAAATGAACTCGAAATTCAAAAAGCTTCGGGTAAGATCAGAGTAGCCACTTATGGCAGAGGTGTGTGGGAAAGCCCGGTTTATGTTTCAAGTCCGGTACGGTTTACATTTACCACTCCGGCACCTACGGTAGCTACTTGTCCTGTTCCGGCAACAATGAGTATCACAGTGGCAACAAATTCAATTGCAGGATTTTCGAATCCAATTACACTTAGCGCAGTTGCCGGGGTACCTTCAGGTACTACAATAAGTTTTGGGACAAACCCCGTTACTCCAGGCAGCACCAGCCTCGTTACTTTAAACAATACTAATACACTTGCATATGGTACTTATGTGATAACTATTGCTGGTACAGCCTCCGGCGCGGCAATGCAATTAGTTGATCTCACATACACCCTTAATGCAGGTGTTGGGCCTGCTATTACCGTGAACCCGGTTCCGCAGGTTATTTGTGCCGGAGCCAACACAAGTTTCAGTATCACATCCGCCACTGCTACGGCTTATCAATGGCAAATCAGCACCAACGGAGCAGGTGGTCCGTGGACCAATATCAGTAATGGTGGTGTATTTTCAAATGTAACTACAGCAACATTAAATATTACTGGTGCCACAGGAATGATGAATGGCTATCAGTTCCGTTGTATTGCCGGGGCCGCTTGCGGTTTAACCTACTCAAATCCGGCATTGTTAACGGTAAATACAGCGCCGGCAATAACAGGCCAACCAACAGCAAGCGCAGTTTGCGGGGCTGCTACAACAAGTTTCAGCATAATAGCTACAGGTACAGGATTAACTTACCAATGGCAGGTCAGCATAGCTGGTTGTGCAGGCCCTTTTGTAAACATTGCAAACTCTGCGCCTTATTCGGGTATTAACACGCCTACATTAACTATCAACCCAACATCGCAGGCAATGAGTGGTTTGTCATATCGGTGTGTTGTAAATGGCACATGTACACCATCAGCCACTTCAAATTGTGTTATACTTACAGTAAACACAGCTGTAAATATTACATCAAATCCATCAAACTCAACAATATGTGCAGGAACACAAACTACATTTACGGTTGGTGCAACGGGTACAACGCCAACTTACCAATGGCAGGAAAGCACCAATGGCGGAGCAAGCTGGAATAGTTTGGCTAATATCGGAGTTTACTCAGGAGTTACAACAGCTATATTAACCTTAACCAATGTTCCTGCAGGCATGAATGGAAATCAGTACCGGGCGATAGTTACAGGAACAGCCCCATGTGGTGCTGTTAATTCAATGGCCGGTATTCTAACTGTTAATTCTGCTCCGATGATTACTACGCAACCTGCCACCAGTTCAATTTTATGTGATGGCGGAAGTACCAGTTTTTCTGTAGCAGCCGTTGGAAACATTGGTTCCTATCAATGGCAGTTAAGTACACTTGGCTCCTCGGGTCCGTGGAATAATATTACCAATGGTGGAAACTACAGCGGAGCAACTACAACTACTCTCTCTATCACAGGTGTTGCGGTAGTTATGAATGCAAACAGATATCGCTGTATTATAAGCGGTGCCTGTACTCCGGCAGCTATGAGTAACGAAGCAGTTTTAGTTGTGAACACGCCGATTAAAATAACTGTTCAGCCTGTAGCTGTAACCAATATTTGTGAAAATGGATCAGTCAGTTTCATTGCTGTAGCAACAGGAAGTTCGCCAACTTATCAATGGCAGGAAAGTACTAATGGCGGCAGCAGCTGGAATAATATTACCAACAGCAATGTATATGGCGGAGCAACAACAAATATTTTAACGCTTACAAATATCACTGCCGGTATGAATAGTTACAGGTACAGGACTGTTGTATCAGCGGCAGCGCCTTGTGGTTCTGTAAATTCAAACAGTGCTCTGTTAAACGTAACCCCGTTGCCGGTTATTACAGCATCGCAAACAAGTATACAAGCCGGTCAATTTGCAACTTTATCGGTAAACAACGTTACGCCTGCACCCGGACTTAGTTTCAGTTGGTATCTGAATGGCGTACTTGTAAGCGGAGCAAACAGCAGCTCATATACAGTGACCGTAAACAATCTTGGAGTTTACCGTGTAGCGGTAACCAGCGTGACCAGTAGTTGCTGGTCGGATACTGTAACTATAAAAGCCACTCCAAGCAGCAAACTGTTTGTTTATCCTAGTCCAAATAACGGGCAGTTCAGAGTTACGTATTTCACAGAAAATGCATCAGCCTCCAACCCAACCAAACAAACCATTGTAATTTACGACAGCTATGGCAGAAGAGTATGGAGTAAGGAATATACTGTTAGTCAACAATACCAATTGCATGATATAGACATGCGTGCAAGTGGAGCAGGTATTTATTATATCGTGCTAACTGAGGCAGATGGAAACAGGATCAAAACAGGCGAAGTTGTTGTAAGATAAGCTGTACAGAATTAATTAAAACCGTTAAGCCTTTGGCTTAACGGTTTTTTATTTGTTAGGATAGCTGCTGACAAATGGATTTCCTTTTATATAAAAGCGATACAATTTAGAAGCTGCATCGATACCCGCACTTTCAACACCAATTCGGCCACTGGCGCCAATGAGTTTTTTATTAATGCTAAAATCGTCTCCAAAAATTTTTATCTTACTGTTAACCAGATTTAATCCTGAATTTATTTTTGAAATACCCAAGGCTTTGGCAGCATTGCCGGGTCCTTTGGTTAAGGTATTATCAATCTTTTCTTTGCCGGTTCTGTTCAACATTAATTCCTTTCCGTCAATTGGCTCCACTGCTCTTATCAAAACTGCATCGGGAATATCTTTTTTATTGGTAACCACATTAAATAAATGATGCATCCCATAACAAATGTAAACATAGGCTGTACCCGCAGGCGCATACATATGTTCATTACGGGCTGTTCGTTTTCCGCCAAACGAATGAGATGCCTTATCCGTGAGACCAATATAGGCTTCAGTTTCAACGATCCTGCCAGAAGTTATGTAGCCATTTATTTTTGTTACAATTATTTTTCCGATCAATTCTTCAGCTATCAAAACCACATCAGACCTTTCGTAAAATTCAATGGGTAATATCTTCATTATAGTATTAACTTTAAAGCCAAATATAACAGAATTAAGAATCAGTGAGATGCTTTTACTTAAAGTCCCAACAATACCAAAAAGGAATTGAATAACTAACAACAGATGCTTAAAGAGATCATTATTTCTATACAGGCTTACTTACATACTCATCGCTTTATCATCAGGCACCGGCTATGGAAATGGATACTGATCCCTGGTTTTATTTATGCTATCCTGTTTTGCCTGGGAATTTATTTGTTCTGGACTTCAAGCAACAGTGCCATAGAATTCATGTTGCAAAAAACCGGGGCAACCGAATGGATGGAAAAAATGGAAAACAGCTGGTTAAGTTTTCTCATCATCTTTGGTCAATTGATACTGAACCTGGTGCTATTATTATTTTACTTTTCGCTTTTCAAATATTTATTTCTCATTATTGGCTCGCCGTTATTTGCCTACCTAAGTGAAAAAACGGAAGCCATCATTGAAGGAAAGGAATACCCGTTTAGTTTTAAACAGCTCATGAAAGATATCCTGCGGGGGATTAGGATTGCGCTACGAAATATGCTTTGGCAAACTGTTTATACCATTTCCATTTTGATCTTATCATTTATTCCGGTTGTTGGATGGATAACGCCGTTGCTGGCTTTACTGATTGAATGTTACTACCTTGGATTTTCCATGCTGGATTACAGTTGTGAAAGGAACAAACTGTCTACTTCGGAAAGTATACGGTTTATTGGCCGGCATAAAGGGCTTGCAATCGGTAACGGCTTGGTATTTTACCTGATGCATATTATTCCGATTTTGGGGTGGTTACTTGCTCCCAGTTATGCGGTAATAGCAGCCACCATCAGTTTATATAAAACTAAAACCGATGGTGTTTTACCGGAAAAAGGACTTAATTTAAATCTATGAGTTCGATAATTTACCTCGTACCAACTGTACTTGATGAAGCGGCTTTAGAAACTATTCCGGCTTATGTGCTGAATGCTGTAAAAGATTGCCAGGTAATTTTTGCGGAGAACGAACGCACAGCCCGCAGGTTTTTAAAAAAACTCGACCGGGAAATTGTAATTGACAATTTTGAATGGTTTACCATTCATAAAGCCGAGGCTGAAGTACTGAATTCTTTCAGGCAAAAAATTACAGCTAAAAAAAATATTGCAATCGTTAGCGAAGCCGGATGCCCGGGTATTGCCGACCCTGGACAATTATTGATTGCAGCAGCCCAGGAAATGGATACGGTAATTAAACCTCTTGTGGGCCCGAGTTCTATCCTGCTTGCGCTGATGGCCAGTGGCATGAACGGGCAACAGTTTGAGTTTACCGGTTATTTACCGATCGATAATCTGGAACGCAGTAAAGCTATATCAGGTATGGAAATAAATTCGCAAAAGAAAAACAACACTCAAATATTTATAGAAACTCCCTATCGAAATAATCAACTCATTGAATCTTTATTAAAAACATGCAAGCCAGCCACCAAACTTTGCATAGCAGCAGAATTGACAGGAGCCAATGAATTTGTAAAGACCAAAACAATTGCAGCCTGGAGAAAAGAAAAAACCGACTTTCATAAAAAGCCGGTTATATTTCTATTGTATGCAGGAGTTTAATTACCGCTCTACTTTTTTCATACTGATGATCTTGTCCACAACAAAGGGACTGAATCCCCGCCACGGAATGGTTCCTTTATATTCCTTATAATGCAGATCGAAATAATTGCCGCTGTTATTCATTAAAATATTGGCAATACTGTCATCAGCTACCGAAAATTCAAACTCGTAGGAATTAATTGTACCGGCCGTATTTGAACGAAAACCAGACTGGATAAGCTTTCCTTCATAGGTTTTAAACAAGTTTCCCTTCTTAACAACATAATTTAATTCACCTGCCTTTACGCCCTCGCCGAAAACAAAATAATATTTCCACCAGAATGCAACGCCTCCTGCAAGCAGAACAATTAAAACAAACCACCGCAAAAACTTACGGAATCCGCTTTTCTTTTTTTGGGGTTCTTCTTTTGCTACTTCATCAAATTTTACATCTGCCATAAACTAGAATTTAATTTTTATAAACCATATTTATCCACCAGGTAAACCATTGATGCCATTACAACTGCACATAGGTTTAATTCCTGGGCATTTACTTTTTCAAAAACGTCAGAGGCTGCATGATGCACATCAAAATAACGCTGCCCCGTTGTGCTCAATCCAAACTGGGGCGTTTTAAACGCTGTTTGTAACGGGCCGATATCGGCTCCGCCGCCACCGCCTTCGTTAAAGGAAAAACGGGTTGCATCAAAAGGTTCAAAATATTTTATCCAGCCATTTACTTTTTCAAATTGTTCTTTGGTCATCCCACAGCCAAAACCCCGTGGGTATTCTCCGCCTCCATCGCTTTCCATGGCCATCACATGTTTTTCATTTTTTAATTTTCCTTCCTCAGCATATTTAGTACCGCCCCGTAACCCATTTTCTTCGTTAGCAAATAAAACTATGCGTATAGTACGCTTCGGGTAATAGCCCAGCGCTTTAAACGCCCGCAGTATCTCAATACTCGTCACTAACCCGGTGCCGTCGTCGCTGGCACCTTCACCGGGATCCCAACTATCCAAATGCCCTCCTATTGTTATGATCTCATTAGGAAATTCAGAGCCCCTTATTTCGCCAATAACATTATGACCAATGGTATCGGGCAGCATTTCACAATTTGTTCTGATGAAAAAATTCTCATTCTTATAATCATTTTTAATATAGCCGCTCAACTTATCAGCGCCATTAGTACTAATGGCAACCGCGGGAATTTTAGGCAAAGTATCATTGTAACGCAATGAACCGGTGTGCGGAAAATCATCCTGGGCACCTGTAACAGAACGAACTATGACCGCCACTGCGCCATACTTTGCGGCAGCTGAAGCTCCGTTGCCTCTGTACTTTACTGCATCGCCATAAGCACCTCTCAAAAAAGTTTTGTTAAACGGATAATTATAGAAAACGATCTTACCTCTTATTTCATCTTTTCTCCTTTCCAGCTCTTCAAAATTCTTTACTTCAATAATTGGTGCTGTAACGCCCTTATCACCTGTACCTACCGACATTCCAAGTGCCAATATATCAAATTCGGGATCGGCGTTTATTTTATTTGTTTTAAATCTTGCCAGTTCTTTTTTTCCTCTTACCCAATGGGGAACCATGCAGGCCTGCAAATAGGCATTCTCAGCTCCGGCTTCTTTAAGTGCGATCATGCCCCAACTTTCTCCCTTATACATTCCTTCGCTGCCGCTTAACCTTGCACCCACTGTTTTGCACAAGCTGTATAAATTAGAATACGCCTTACCATTCAAAAGAATTTCATCAGCTATTTTTTTTATCATTTCCGAATCTTCATTTTGCCCAAAAGCAACCATGGAAACGGACGAAAACATCAGAATTGAAACAAGGAATCGTTTTATCATGCCAAAGGTTTTGCAACAAACTTACAGATTTAAACCAATACATAAGCGGACTGGCTAATGAAAATAAATCGGTAAATTGCGTATACCATTTTTTAAATAATCAACTTATATATGAATATTGGCATTGTATGTTACCCAACTTTTGGCGGTAGCGGTGTTTTAGCAACTGAACTTGGTAAGGCACTGGCCGATAAAGGACATAATATCCATTTTATAACTTACCAGCAACCGGTTCGGCTGAGCGGCTTTCATGCGAATATATTTTACCACGAAGTGCGGGTACCCACTTACCCGCTTTTTGATTATCCGCCTTACGAAACAGCACTGGCCAGCACAATGGTGGATGTGATTTTAAACAACGATGTTGAATTGCTGCATGTACATTATGCTATTCCACATGCCGCCGCCGCCTACATGGCCAAGCAGATATTAGCCAAACAAGGCAAGAGAATTCCCGTAATTACTACTTTACATGGCACCGATATTACATTGGTTGGGAGGGATAAGACCTACAGCCCGGTAGTTACTTTTTCTATGAATGAAAGTGATGTATTAACTGCAGTGTCAGATAATCTTAAAGACGAAACCTATAAGAATTTCAAAATTGAGAAGGAGATTGAAGTGATTCACAATTTTGTTGATGTGGAAAGATTTCACCGCCAACCGGTTGATGCATTCAGAAAACTCATTTCACCAAATGGTGAAAAAATAATTGTGCACGCTTCAAATTTCCGTAAGGTGAAACGGGTGGAAGATGTAGTGAGTACTTTTTTATTGATCCAGAAAAAAATGCCTGCTACACTACTTTTGTTGGGCGATGGTCCGGAGCGGACACATATTGAAGACAGTGCAAGAAAATGTGAATCACATAACACAATCAAATTCTTGGGCAAGCAGGAACAAATGGAAGATATACTACCTATTGCCGACTTGTTCCTGCTCACCAGCGAATATGAGAGTTTTGGTTTGGCTGCATTAGAAGCAATGGCTGCTGAAGTACCTGTAATATCGACCAATGCTGGCGGTTTGCCCGAAATAAATATTAACGGTTACTGCGGTTTTATGAGTGATGTAGGAGATGTAGAAGACATGAGTAAAAATGCGCTGCATATTTTACAGGATGAAGCCACACTCCGAAAATTTAAAGAAAACGCACTGGCTCAGGCAAAAAAATTCGACATTGCTAACATAGTTCCTTTGTACGAGGCAATGTACAAAAGAGTGATCTGAGTTTATTTTTTAAGCCAGTCTTTTGGATCAATATTATTCCGCTCATCATTAATGAAGAAATCAACAGCACCAACGCCATCAAGGTTTGCACCTGCTTTTCCTATTATCTGACCTGTCTTTATATTCTGACCACGCTGCACAAGCGCACTACTTAAGTTACTGTAAGTACTAAAGTATTTACCATGCTGAATAATTACCACCTGCATATCTTCAATAAAGGCCACATGCGAAACAACTCCATCAAATACAGATTTAACGTTACTGCCAATATCGGTCGCTACAGTTATACAAGGATTGTCTAGCACAGTTCCGCTGGGTAATACATTTTTTCCAAAATGTAAAATGGTATAGCCTTTATCAACCGGCCAGGGCAATGAACCTCTGTTCTTGATAAAATTTTCATTGAGTACAATATTATCAGCATTAAGTAATACACTTTCGCTTGCTTTTTTTACTTCGGCTTTTTTTGCCGGTGCAGTTACGGAAGATGTGGTTGGCGTTGTAGTTGCAGTATTTTCTTTGGCCAACGCTTTTGCTTTTTCATTTTCCTCGTTAGCTTTCTTCAATGCTGCTTTTTTAGCATCTGCCAGTGCCTTGGCAATGGCTGCATTAATTGCATTATCAACTTTACGGATCTGTTTTGAATATGCGGATACCTGACTATTCAATTTTTTACCTTGCTTTTTCAATTCGTTCATGATCCGGTCCTTCTCTCCCTTTTGCTTTTCCAGGGCTGTCATTTCCTTGTCTTTAATTTTAAGCACATCGCTTTTATTTTCCTTAATGCTGCCCAATTCGTTTATACGTTGCTTACGCAATTCCTGCGTACGCAGGATATTTTCACCCTGCTGTTCACGGTAGGTTCTATAGTATTTTAAATAAGCAATTCGTTTTATGGCATCATTAAAACTGGCTGCCGAAAAAATGAAACTTAAAAAATCGTAGTTGTTGCGGTTCTTATATGCGTACACCATGCTTTTTGCATATTCTTCTTTCAGCGTATCCAACAGCTTGTTATAGCGGTTAATTTCACGCTGATTGGTGTAGATATTATTGTCGAGAATATTTATGTCCTTACTTATATTATCTATTAATCTGTTTTGCAAATTAACCTGGTCATTTATTTTTCTCCACTGAACGAGGTTAACTTTTGTCTCGGCTTTATTAGTGTTCAACAACCGTTTTGTTTTCTCCAGTTCTTTTTCTAACTGTGCCCGTTGCTTTTGCAATTCCTCACGGGTATCCTGCTGGGCCATTGCTGAAAATATAACCAACGAAAATAATGCTGCACTTAAAATATATTTAACCATAACTGTTGATTAGTACTGTTAAAATTACAATTCAAAAAATACCATCGGCTGTGTAAAAAACCCACAGGCTGTGTATAATTACAAATAACGTTTACCGCACTGTATAATTTTTTGGAATGTTGAATGATACTGATAATTCTTTGTTAAACTCATATTGCTTAAAATTAAGCCTGATGTCAAGACGGTTTTTTTCGGAAACTGTTATCTCCCGGTAAGTTGAAAAATTTACGCCGGTTTTATTTTCATAATCGGCATAAGTCAGATCCGCCGTCCGGCTTCTGCCTACTTCAACATCATCCAGTTTGCTGTGCGTTAAAAAATAATTATTGGCCGATAAGGTGATCAAATGTTTGAATATTTTGCCAGCCATTGAAAACAGTACCTGATCCTCAGTTTTTTTATAGTACACAATATTGCTGTCAATAAATACAGGGTTCCCTATCAACAGGTCCTGCAAAGTATAATAGTCAAAGGCAATTTCAGTTACTTCCTGCAGATAATCCAGCGACCGGTATTGTACTTCTTTTTCTTGCTTATTCATCAATATCACACTGTCTTTTGTTATCAATACCCGGTAAATTTCCACACTTAAAAAAGATGCTGTAATAGAAACCCATATTGCGCTATCTTTAATGATTCTGACGATTGCCGTTACATCTGGTTGCTTACCTTTATTATCCTGATAGTCTACTTTTATTTTTGCATTAAATGTCTTAAAATCAATATAGTTATGACTTAAATTTTCGATAGTTTGTTTTATCATCAGGATGGAATCTGTATTTCGTTGATCAATGATAACCACGCCTGTGGTATCTTTCGGCGAAATTGCCTTATTAATTTGCTTAACGGTTTTACAACTGAACGTTGTAAAAACGATCGTTACCAGAATGACAACATTAATAAAGTATCTCATTATTTTATTCACAGTTAATTTTTACCGGTATGACCAAATCCACCTTCGCCCCGGGTAGATTCATTTAAATTCTCTGCAAGCACCAGCCTGGCTTTTTCGGTTTTAGCAATTACCATCTGGGCTATTCTGTCGCCATGGTTAATTACCTGATCAGTATCACTCAGGTTTATTAAAATAACTCTTATTTCGCCGCGGTAGTCGGCATCAATTGTACCCGGAGAATTCAAACAGGTTATACCTTGTTTAACCGCCATTCCACTCCTGGGCCTTACCTGTGCTTCATATCCTTCTGGTAATTCAATAAACAAGCCGGTAGGTACCATCAGTCTACCTAGTGGTTCAAGATTAACCGGTTCATTTAAATTAGCTCTGATGTCCATTCCAGAGGAACCCGGAGTTGCATAAGCAGGTAGCGGGTTAGATGATTTGTTTACAATATTTACCGGGATTGTTTGCATGCTGGCAAAGTTAATCATGTGGAAAGGAAAACAGGAATAAAGGATTGACAAATATTCAATTAGCGGATGAGCATAACCATTCCTTGTTCATAATATTTTTTCCCTCTCAGGTTAGTGTAATTCATCATCCAGAAATATGCCCCGTTTGGCATATCTTTTCCTTTAAATGTACCATCCCATTTTTGGGTAACATCATTTGTATTGAAAATCAACTGGCCCCATTTGCTGTAAATCTGCAGGGAAAAATACTGAAGTGTTACATCTGTAACAACACCAAACGTTTCATTAAGGTTATCCTTGTTGGGCGTGAATGCAGAAGGAATAAACACGTCACAGTCGCCGGCAGTAACTTTTACAGTATCTGATGCAATGCATTGACCTTTGTCCACCGTTACATAATACGTGCCCTTTGCTTTTACCGTTATTGAAGGCGTTGTCTCACCTGTACTCCATAAATACGAGTCGGCATTATTGATACCGCTGTATAAAATGATTGGTTTGTATAAACATACTGAAGTATCGGGGCCAAGGTTAACAACAGGTTTTGGTTGCTCGGTATAAACCAACGAATCTCTCATCTTACATCCGTTCTGTTCCATCTCCAGCCAATAGGTACTAAAACCCGATGTTGTTATTTTGCTTCCGGTATAGCCCGTATTCCACAAATAATTTACGCCAAATATTTCTTCAACGCCAATTTCAAATGTCGCTGCGTTGCACCCCGATGTATCGGGACCTAAAAAGTTTTTTGTGTCGGCTATCCAAATCCGTCTGTTAATGGTATCATTCAGCAAGGAACAATCTACTTTGTAAACAATCAGTTTTACATCATAAAAACCTCCGGTTAAATATGTATTGGTGGGAGATAACGTTTGCGATTGCTGCCCGTCGCCAAAATCCCACTTAACCGAATCGATTCCATTTACGCGGTTGATTACAAATGTAACAGACTTATTCAAACAGTCTCCTTGCCTGCTGAAATCGTATGGATTTGATGTACTATCAAAATAACTTTGCATAAAAGTGGGCAAACCAAACTGCAAAGGCGCAGTGGCTTCGTTAGCCAGATAAATTTTATTAAAGTTAAAATTACATCCGGCTCCATATACGTTAGGGTTCTCAATTACCGATATCGCGGTATCATTCCACATCGCCATATAGATTTTACTGTCAGGCCCCAATTGCAAATCGCCGGCAAACCAGGGAGTGGAGTTGGCTATCAATTGTTTTGATGCGGTTATGGTTGCAGCATTATTACTCGTAATATCAAACTGAAAAAGCAATGATGGCTGCAGATTAGAGTGATTAGAAGAAACGTACAACAGTTTACCGTCCGGAGAAAACTCGGCTCCGTAACTGCCGGTAAAATTCAATTGCCTTGGCGTTGTATTAGGATTAAAAACCACAGGATTGGAAATTATCCCGGTCGTATTATCAAAGTCCATAAGCTCAACTGCGTCATGGAAAAATGAGTGAACCGCAGCCAGTTTGTTTCCTTTGCTGGAAAATTTAAGAGTACCAATACTGTTATTATAAACACCATTCACCGTGAGACCAGTATGGCTGATAACAGGTGATCCACTAAAACCTGCTGAAGTAAGCAAATAAGAATAATAAGCATCAGTATCCCATTTACGTACTACAATCCAAAAATCTTTTTTGTTACAATGCCGAATGGCAGCAAGCTTTTCCATTACTGTGTCCGCAACAAAGTTATTCTTAACTGTTACCGCACCAAAACCTCCATCGCCTTTCATATCAATAATACTAAATGAAAAAAAAGGAATTTCCTCCTGGGCCGAGCCAACTGTAAACAGGTAATAAACACTGTCATTACCCGGCAGCGGAACCGTAATGGTATTATCTGTACTGCTCACCTCACCTCTTATAAAACTGCCATTGAGCATAACTTCATGCTTACGATTCATGATGGTTTTTCCATTGGTATAAAAAAGCAACCTGCCATTATTATCCGACATCGTTGAAGATCCTTCCTGCGAGTTGGCCTGGGCATTATTTAAAACCGCTGGCGGTGACTGATTAAAATCGAGACCGGCCTTATTTCCGAAATACCAGATATTTGCCTGCTTTTGCGAAAAGGCCGTAAAGACAAAAAGTAAAAAAGAAAAAGATAGGATATATTTTTTCAAACCAGTTTGTTTATTTTTTTTCAAGTAATACGGTTGCATAAGCTTTCAACCCCTCCTCCCTTCCTACAAAACCCAACTCCTCTGTAGTAGTTGCTTTTACCGACACATCATTTACGCTTATATGAGCAATCGATGAAATGATCTGCTGCATTTGCTGAACATAGTTTTTTATTTTGGGAGATTGAAGACAAAGTGTGCTGTCTATGTTAACTACCTTGTAGCCTTGCGCATGAATCAGTTCAACGCATTTTTTTAAAAGTATCTTACTATCTATATCCTTAAATGTTTTATCGGTATCCGGAAAATGAAATCCTATGTCGCCTAAAGCCAAAGCACCTAACAATGCATCGCAAATGGCATGCAGTAAAACATCTGCATCACTATGTCCTAAAGCGCCTTTTGAATGAGGAATTTTAACCCCTCCAATCCACAAATCCCTTCCCTCTATCAACCGATGATAATCAATACCCGAACCAATTCTATACGCCATTTTCTATATTATTCGGTAAATATCCGTCTTTTTTGAATGATATTAAAAACAAAAAAGCGTCAAGCCTGAGGCCTGACGCTTTTTTTACATGAAAAAGTATTAATTATTTACCAGCAAAATCAAACACTAAACCAAAACGATAAGTATTAGATAATGGAATACGGCTTATACCGCTTCCTGTTGGAAATACATAAGAGAAGTTTAAAGTAGCTACGCTGTACTTAACACTTGCTCCTACAGTAAAATATTTTCTGTTTCCTTTGTTTGGATTTTCGTAGAAGTATCCAGCTCTGAAACCGAACTGGTTGTTATACCAATACTCAGCTCCAGCAGCAATATTAACTTCCTGAATTTCCTCACTGATTCCGTCAGAACCATCACCACCAAAAGATTTAATCCAACTGCTGGCAACACCAAGGTCACGATATTCTACCAATGCAGCTGAATCAGCTGAAGGATTCGCTCCTGTTAAAACAGGTGGAGTTGGAACTAATAATTTATTAAAGTCTAAAGCGAAAGTAATTTTGTTCGCTTCATCAAATACTTTTGTGTAAGCAAGTCCAATACCTAAGTTAGCAGGTATATAGTCTTTTTGAGTAGCATCGCTTGAGTAAGAAATCTTCGATCCCAAATTACTCAATGTAATACCCCAGTTTAAACCCTGGCCATTCTCATTGGCACCATGGTGATAAAAATGTAAATCACCGGCAACTGAAGATCCGGCTTTATAATTCTGGCCGCCAAAATTACCGCTGGCCAAATTAGAATTAATGTATCTGACAGCGATACCTAAGCTGTTCTTACTGCTTAATTTCCTTGAGTAGCCCACATCAACGGCCATTTCTCTAGGATTGTAAGTTTGCAAATCGTTACCCAATGCATCGGTAAACTGAATGCTACCTAACTTGAAATAACGTAAAGAAGCTGATATAGCTTGCTGATCGTCAATATTGTAAAATCCAGCTAAAGAAGCAAGGAATACATCATTAACCGATAAATCTCTCAACCACGGTGTGTAGTTAACCGCTATTCCAGCTTTATTTGAATTAAAAGGAGTTCTGGCTATGTTAGCAAAAGCGGCGTTTGCGTCCCCTGCAGTAGCAATACCAACGTCTCCCATACCGCCGCTACGGGCGTCAGGTGAAATACGTAGGAACGGAACAGCAGATGTTACAACGTTTATTTTGTTCTGGGCATAAGATACAGTTATTGTTCCTCCCAGCAACATAACTAAGGCAGTTAGTTTCAAAGTTACTTTTTTCATGCGTTTTGATTTGTCTTGGTTAGGTAGACTTACCTCTATAAGCGTTAAGTTTTAGGTTATATTCTGTTTGTAAAAATAATAGTTTTATTGAAATGAACAACTAAATTATAAAATCTTGTTAAAAAAATCTAAAAATTCATAAGTATTTCAAAGATAAGCGCTTTTTTTTCCAGAACAATACCCTTTCTGGGGTATTTTCTTACTTTTTAGTGCAAAAATCTTAAAAACAAGGTCTTTTGCAAATCTTATCCGTATTAACGGGATGAGCAACACATTATTGCTAAGTGTTTGAAAATACACTGCCAGCTTAGCGTTAAAAATAATTTAAGGCGAAAACCTGTTATTCAAATATCTCCAAAACCAATGTGTATAAATTTCTATTAAAAAACAATTATCGTTTGTTCTTTATTGTATGCAAGATTAAAACTCTTGCCCATATTAACCAAAAAAAAATAAAAAGAATATTTCCAACGATAGTTCAGTATCAAAATATCGATAAAAAGGAATCGCAAAAACGGGAACTGAAATTACTCTAAAAACACCCTAAAAGACTATCGGTACTCGCTTGCAGCGAAAAACTCACTTTGAAAAATCAAAGCTTAAGGGTGAAAAAGCAAATTAATAAAATTGATAGTTTTACTTTTAGCCCTCCTCTTGCGTCTTAAAGGTTTTGATTACAAATTTTATAACAATGCGGATTTAAAGCATCAATGCGAGTTCACTAGATTTGATAAATAAGATGAGGCAGCGGGTGAATTTTCGAAACCGAAAAACATTAGGCTTTTCTTCAACCAGCAGTTTTTAATTTTAACTTTAAAAAAAGCTTGCGAAATAATCCAAATTCACCTAAAGTCTTTATATTCGCACCCTATACAACCTCATATACAATAATAAAGAAAACCTTTCGTTAAATAATTTCATAAACGAATGAACATGACTAGACTATTTTCCGGTAAAAGTTTGATGATCCTGGTAATTGCTGCACTTTCCTTGAGTGCATGTAAAAAAGGCGGGATTTTCGGTAAAAAACAAAGCAAGTCATCAGCTACCGGCTGGAACTATGATGATAAGAACATGGGTAACTTTCATGTTGCCAAAGTAAAATACCCCAAAGCCGGGCCAGGTCTTGTATTTGTACAAGGTGGTTCATTTGTAATGGGAGCAAAAGACGAAGATGTAATGGGTGACTGGAATAATATTCCACGCCGTATTACCGTGCCTTCGTTTTTTATCGATGAAACCGAAGTAGCCAATGTTCATTATCGTGAATATTTGTATTGGCTTGAGAATACTTTCTCTGGTGATACAAATATTTTAAATAAGGCGCTTCCTGATACGCTGGTTTGGCGTGAGGAATTGGCCTATAATGAACCCTACGTAGAATATTATTTCCGCTTTCCTTCTTACAATTATTATCCTGTAGTAGGCGTAACATGGCGCCAGGCTCATGATTTTTGTATCTGGAGGACTGATAGGGTTAACGAATTAAACCTGCAGAGTAAGGGATATTTAAAGAAAGACGCTATTAAAAGAGAAATGAAAGGTGGTGGTGCCGATGGATCTTTCAATACAGAAACATACCTGATGGCAGCCGACATGATTCAGGGAAGAAACAAACCTAAGAAATCAGCGTTGAAGGATGTTAATGGCAAACCCCGTTCAACTGTACGTATGGAAGACGGTATTTTAAATATGGGGTATCGTTTACCAACTGAAGCCGAGTGGGAATATGCGGCTTATGGTATGCTGGCCCAAAACCCAAATCCACGTAAAAGTGAAAAGAAAAGCGGCGAAGAATTATTTTCAAGTCAGCAGATATATTCATGGACAAATAATCCAAATGGCCTGCGTGACAATCGCCGCGGTACATGGCAAGGTAAATTCTTAGCAAACTTTAAACGTGGCAGCGGTGATAATATGGGTATTGCCGGTGGTTTGAATGACCGTGCTGCTATTCCTGGTAATATCAAATCATTCTATCCAAACGCATTTGGTTTGTACAATATGAGTGGTAATGTGAGTGAGTGGGTTGGCGATGTTTACAGGCCAATGACTCCAACAGATGGACAGGACTTCAACTATTTCCGTGGAAATAAATTTCAGAAATATTACAAGAACGCTAGTGGTGAATATGAAAGAGACAGTATGGGCCGCTTAAAGAAAGTTGATATTTCGGATGAAGAAGTAGCAAACCGTGCTAACTATCAAAAAAATGATGTTATCAATTATCTTGATGGTGACTCTGCAAGTGGAGTTAGCTATGGATATGGTATTACATCTTTGATCAGCGACGAATCTCGTGTTATTAAAGGTGGAAGCTGGAATGACAGACCTTATTGGTTGTCACCAGGAACCCGCAGATTTATGCAGGAAGATATGGCTGCAAGTACAGTCGGTTTCCGTTGCGCCCAAACTTATTTAGGACCTCCTGAAGGACCAGGATTTAAAGAAGGAAATATTTTTGGAAAACGTAAGCAGAATTCACGTAAGAAAAAGAAATAAGATTTTAAAAAGATAATAAAAAACCTTCTGTAAAAACAGAAGGTTTTTTTGTGCTTATTTATTAGAAGTTCTCTATTAATTTTGGGGCATGCAAATTGCCGAACTATATAATCTTTATTTAAAACATCCGTCTGTACAAATTGATAGCAGGAAACTAAAGCCTGGTGATATATTTTTCGCATTGAAGGGCCCAAATTTTAATGCAAACGATTTTGCAGTTGAAGCGATCAATAATGGTGCTGCATATTCTGTCGTTGATGAACTTCCCGAATCGGAAGATAACCGGATTATTAAAGTAGATGATGTTTTAAAAACATTACAGGATTTGGCATTACATCATCGTAACTTATTGAACGAATCAGCTTCAGGAAAAGCAATTCCATTCATTGCTATAACCGGAAGCAATGGTAAAACAACTTCCAAAGAACTTGTGCATGCTGTATTGTCAGAGAGTTACAAGACTTACACTACCGAAGGCAATCTTAACAACCATATTGGTATTCCGATAACGATACTTAAAATTAAAGCAGATGTTGAAGTTGCAATTATAGAAATGGGCGCCAATCATCAAAAAGAAATTGAGGAGTACTGTGTTTATACAAGACCCACTCATGGCGTAATAACAAATTGTGGTAAGGCACATTTGGAAGGCTTTGGAAGTGAAGAAGGAATAAGAAAAGGAAAAGGAGAACTGTTTGATTATATAAAAGAACACAATGGCACCGCCTTTGTGATGTGGGATTACAACTATTTACAAACCATGAGTTCCGGTATAAACAATGTGATTAAATATGGAACAGGCAATGCTGATATAAATGGATCAGTGAAAAACAATTCAGGTTTGCTGGAAATATCGATTCATGATTCGGACCTGTTAGGTTCAATTAAAACCAATCTGGTTGGTGAATATAATTTACCCAATATTTTACTGGCAGTGTCAATTGGAAAGTATTTTGACGTCTCTGAAAAAAAGATAAAATCGGCTCTGGAGAATTATCAACCGTCAAACGCCCGATCACAGTTGATAGAAAAAAACGGAAATAAAATTATTCTGGATGCCTACAATGCCAACCCAACGAGCATGAAAGCTGCGGTAGAGAATTTTTCAAAAATGGATGGTGATGATAAAGTGCTATTGCTTGGCAGTATGAAAGAATTAGGAGACGACACGTTTCAGGAACACCAGGTATTAGTCAATCTGATAAAAAAGTATAAGTGGAAAAATGTTGTTCTGGTAGGCAATGAGTTCAAAAATCTGGCAAATGAATTTATTTATTTTGAAAACTCGGAGTTGGCAAGGGATTGGTTTGTCAACCAACAATTCAGCAACTCGCAATTCTTAGTCAAAGGATCAAGAAGCACTAAAATGGAACGGATTATGGAATAAAAAACCGCCGAAGCTTTAGCTACGGCGGTTAAAGCGGAGACTATGAGATTCGAACTCATGATAGAGTTTCCCCTATACACGCTTTCCAAGCGTGCTCCTTAAGCCACTCGGACAAGTCTCCATTTTTGTCAGCTGGCAAAAATACAGTTTCAACTTTTATAAGCCGAATATTTTTTCAGCATTAGCAGTTGTTATCATTTCCACTTCGTCAACCTGTATATTTTTTACTTCTGCGAGTTTTTCAGCAACATATTTTATATAGCTGCTTTCGTTTCGTTTTCCTCTGAAAGGAACAGGTGTTAAATAAGGTGCATCAGTTTCTAAAACCAAATACCTTAAATCAACTGCTTTCAATACTTCGGCCAAACCTGCATTCTTATAGGTTAGTACTCCACCAATACCAAGATAAAACCCTGCCTCAATTATTTCTTTCGCATTATCAACAGATCCGCCAAAACAATGAAATATACCCCTTACTCCTTTAGGCACATATTCCTTCACAACGTCAATAGTTTCTTGCATGGCATTCCGGGTATGAATAACAATTGGTAAATCAAATTCCAGCGACAGCTCAATTTGTTTTCTAAAAACATGATACTGCTGATCAATGAATGTTTTGTCCCAATAAAAATCCAGTCCGATTTCACCCACAGCAGCAAATTTTCTTTTACTGAGCCAATCGGATACTATTGTCAATTCATCCAGATAGTTCTCCTTAACCGAACAAGGATGCAAACCCATCATAGCGAAACATTGTTTGGGGTATTTTTCTTCGAGCAGGAACATATTTTCAATTTCTGCACTATCAATTGCCGGCAAATAAAATTTTGAAACTCCGGCTTCATTTGCCCTTTCTATAATTTCCATTATATCAACTTTAAATTCGTCCAGGTACAAATGGCAATGCGTATCAATCATCAATTTTCTTTTTTATTGTACAAAAATGCCTAAAATTAATTTAACGATTCTTTAAACTATCACAATAAACACCAGTCTTACCTCCGTTCGTTTTATTCACCTTTATTTAAAAATTTATTATTATGAAAAAGACAATTAACCTAAGTGCCTGGCTTTTGGCCTTTAGTTTTCTGGGAACGCTTTTATTTACAAGTTGCCAAAAAGAAAACAGTTTGGTAACCACTACTCCCGAAGAAGACCCTTTAGAACTGGCCGCTACCCAGGAAACAGCCACCCAGGATGCTGAAATCGAAGCACAATTTGACGACGTGTTTAATATTACTGCAAGTATGAATGCTGACCAGGTAGGCGAAGACCTTGGCGTTACAGCCAATGTTTCTGGCCTTTTTGATCTGGGAAGTACAACCAACACCAATACCAACCGTTGTTTTACCATTACTGTTGTCCCAAACATTCCTAATGTTTTTCCAAAAACTGTCACTATTGATTTTGGAACAGGTTGTTTAGGCCGTGATGGCAAATTAAGAAAAGGTAAGATCGTTTCTATTTATACCAACCCAATGATGGTGCCAGGCGCTAAAGTTTCAACAACTTTTATTGGCTATCATGTTGATAGCTTCCATATTCAAGGAACTCATATCACTGAAAACACCAGCACCAGCAATATGCAAGGTTGGAAGAATGTGGTTATCAATGGTAAGATCACAAACACTAATAACAATAAATGGAAGCAGTGGAATAGCGTTAAAAATGTATTGCAAATCGCTGGCAACGGAACACCTCGTTTTCCACTTGATGATATATACAAAATAACCGGAAGTGCGACAGGTTCAAACTCAGTGGGACAAACCTGGGCTTCTCAAATTGTTGACCCGCTGATAAAGAAATTTACCTGCAGGTGGATAGTACAGGGAACTGTAAGACTTCAGAGGAACGGCAGGACCGCTTTACTTGATTATGGAGATGGACGTTGCGATAACCTTGCTATCTTATATATTAACGGCAGACCACATGTTATAACCCTGTGATTGAAATGTTAAAAAAAATGTTGCTTATTTAACAACAACACTGTACTTTTAACACAGTTTTCATAGGGTACGGATTAAAAACGGGCCAGGGTTTCTACCCCGGCCCAATTTTTTAAACTTAACTTCAATAGGGAATTTATTTTCCGCAAGCTGCTATCCCCCCCCCCACTCTACAAATCAATTTTTTTAAACGAGTATCCTTTTTCAGAAAAGTGTTCTAGTACAACTGGCAAAGCACATTTCATTCTTTCGAAGGCTTTCGCACTATCATGAAATACAATAACAGAGCCACTCCGGCTATTATTTAAAACATATTTACAACATTGATCCGGAGAAATTCTAACATCAAAATCTCCGCTCAATACACTCCACATAATTATTTTAAAAGGGTTTTCAATACCTGTCAAAGCTTTCCGTTGGCTCATTGTAATTCGTCCATAAGGAGGCCTGAATAATCTTGATTGAATTTGTTTCGCAGCTTTTTTAACATTAAGCAGATATTCGTCTTTATCAACTTTCCAGCCGTCTAAATGATCGTAAGTATGGTTCCCAACAGCATGCCCTTCATCTATGATCCGTTTGTAAATGTTATTGTTTTCTAAAACATTTTTTCCAATGCAAAAAAAGGTAGCCTTGGCATCGTATTTGTCTAATAGTTCCAGTACAAAGGGAGTAATATCCGGATGAGGCCCGTCATCAAAAGTCAGATAAATAGATTTTTCGGTTTCAGGCATATTCCAAATACTCCCGGTAAACAATTTACCGACCCATTTTGGCGTTTTAGTTAGATAAAACATAAGGCAAATTAAATTTTAAAACTGATTAAACCATTTTATATAGACTAGTCTTACCTAATCAAAACTCAAACATCATGAAACTTAAATCCGTTCTATTTGCCATTACTATGGTATCATTTGCCATAGGCTTTGATTCCTGTAAAAAAATTGACACTAAAAGTGATTATGAAACCACTTTTGAACTCGCCGGTGATCAAGCCCTTGCTGACAACTTCACCGAAGATGCTAACGATGTATTTATGGAAATTGCTGTTGATAACAACCTGGCAGGAAACCTGGTTAATCAGCCAATTGAATCAAACAACATCATCGCCTGTGCTACGGTAACCATTACGCCTGCACAAGGATTTCCAAAAACCATTGTTATTGATTTTGGAACTTCATGTACGCATAACGGAATTACCCGCAGTGGAAAGATAAATATTGTTCTGTCTGATTCGGTGAGAAAGAATGGAAGTACTGCAGTTATGACCTTCGATAACTACTTTGTTAATTTATATAAAGTAGAAGGAACCTTAACCTGGACGAATACCAGTTTACCTAATACCCGCAGCTGGACCCGCCGCACAGAAAATGGTAAGATCACTGCACCTGATCAGAGGTATTGGCTCCATAGTGGTTTCCGCACGGTAGTTCAAACAGCTGGAGTAAATACGCCTTTTAATTTATTAGACGATGTGTTTTCTATAACCGGAACGCATTCAGTTTCCAATTCAAACGGCGATACAAGAGATATAACCGTATTAAATGCCCTGCAAAAGAAAACTGCCTGTCATAACATCGATAAAGGTAACCTCAAAGTTCAGGGACCAAACCATTATGCAATAATTGACTTTGGAGATGGTACTTGCGATAATCTGGCTACCATTTCTATTGATGGACGTACGCCAAGAACAATAATACTCCGTTAAGGAACTAAATAATATAAAAAAACCGTGAAGCAAAACTTCACGGTTTTTTTATACCTAATCGCAAATACATATCTCCGCTTATCTTTGTAACATGAGTAATGTAAGAGTAAGATTTGCCCCCAGCCCTACCGGAGGACTACATTTAGGAGGCGTACGTACCGTTTTATACAACTATTTATTTGCCCGTAAACACCAGGCAACATTTGTGTTACGGATTGAGGATACCGACCAAACCCGTTTTGTTGAGGGGGCTGAGCAATACATTTTTGATTGTTTAAAATGGTGTGGACTTGAGCCTGATGAAAGCACTCAAAAGCCAGGCGAATATGGACCTTACCGGCAGAGTGAAAGAAAAGATATTTATCGCAAATATGGAGAGGAACTTATTTCTAAAGGATTTGCATACTATGCTTTTGATACGCCGGAAGAACTTGAAAAAATGAGGAGCGATTTTAAGTCAGACACCAATCCATCGCCTCAATATGACGGCAATGTAAGGTATAAAATGAAAAACTCTTTAACTCTATCTAAAGAAGAAACTGACAAGTTGCTGGCCACCAAAGTAAAGCATGTAATCCGTATAAAAATGCCGGAGCATGAAACCATTTCATTTACGGATATGATCCACGGCGAAGTAAATTTTGATTCATCAGTGGTTGATGACAAGGTTTTACTGAAAGCCGATGGCATGCCTACTTACCACCTGGCAGTTGTGGTTGACGATGCATTGATGAAAATCACCCATGCATTTCGAGGAGAAGAGTGGTTAAGCAGTGCACCAGTGCATATTTTACTTTGGAAATATTTATTTGGTTTGGAGAACATGCCTCAATGGGCACATCTGCCGTTGATTATGGGGCCAAATGGCAAGCTTAGTAAAAGAGATGGAGCAAAATACGGCTTTCCTGTTTTCGCTATGAACTGGACCGATCATAAAACCGGCGAACTAACCGAAGGTTTCCGTGAAAAAGGATTCTTGCCCGAAGCTTTTATAAACCTGCTTGCAGTATTGGGATGGAACGATGGTTCCGAGCAGGAAATTTTTTCATTGGAGGAGATGGTGGAAAAATTCTCGATGGACAGGGTACACAAAGCCGGAGCCAAATTCGATTTTGAAAAAGCAAGATGGTTTAACCATGAATGGATAAAAAAGTCAGAATTCAAAAGTTTAAATTCAAAAGTGAGGGAATTGTTGGAAGCAGAAAATATTCAAATTATTGATGACCCACAGTTTGAAAAAGTTATAGAGCTGGTAAAAGAACGCTGTACACTGTTGCCCGATTTTGTGCAACAGGCAGGATTCTTTTTTAAAACGCCGGAAACTTTAGACGTTGATGCAGTAAAATCTAAATGGAATGTTGATAAGGCCGGTTTCTTCAATGAATATTGCGGGTTGATTAAAGGAATCAGCGATTGGAAGTTGGATAATATTGAGAATGCTTTTAAAGATTTGGTAGCTGAAAAAAATATTAGACCCGGTGAATTGCTTCTCCCCCTTCGTGTGATGCTAGTTGGCGGCAAGTTCGGCCCGGCTGTTTTTCAAATTGCAGAATTAATTGGTAAAGAAGAAACCATAAAGAGAATAAAAAATGCTTTAACTATTTTTAACCAATCAATATGAGCAGACCTATAAGAGTTTTAGTTGCCAAAGTAGGATTAGACGGTCATGACCGTGGCGCCAAAGTAATTGCTACCGCCTTACGTGATGCCGGCATGGAAGTAATCTATACAGGACTCCGCCAGACTCCCGAAATGGTAGTGAATGCTGCCCTCCAGGAAGACGTAGATGCGATTGGTGTGAGTATACTCAGCGGTGCACACAATACTGTCTTTCCAAAGCTGATAAATCTGATGAAAGAAAAAGAGATGAATGATGTATTACTCACGGGCGGCGGCATTATTCCCGAAGGAGATATGGAAGAATTGAATAAAATGGGCGTTGGCAAATTGTTTGCTCCAGGTGCCACAACCTCCGAAATTGCTGATTACATAAAAACATGGGTTAAAGACAACCGAAGTTTTTAAATTTACTCAACGATTGCTTCCGTAAATTTTTAATTGCAATTACTTTATTCGTAAATTCAGTTTTATGGAAGGACATCCGTTATTGGAAAAATATACCGAGCATCCGGGATTGTGGGATGAAATGTTTGGCGATGGCGATATCAGATCGCATTACCAGAATTTTGTTTCGGCAATTGAGAATTTACCGGCCGAAGAAATAACCCGAAAAGATGAACAAGCCAAAAAACTTTTCATGACGCAGGGTGTTACGTTCACCGTTTACAGCAGTGGCGAAGGCATTGAAAAAATATTTCCTTTTGATGTAGTTCCCCGTATCATTACAGCTATTGAATGGATGCACATTGAAGACGGCATCAAACAAAGGCTCAAAGCACTCAACATTTTCCTGAAAGATATTTATCACCAGCAGTTTATTATTAAGGATGGTATAATGCCTGCTAAACTTATTTACAGTTGTCCCAATTTTTTAAGGGAAATGGTAAACGTGGATGTACCATTCGACATCTACACACATATCTCCGGCGTAGATCTGATACGTGATCACGACGGGCAGTTTTATGTTTTGGAAGATAACCTGCGTACGCCTTCAGGTGTTTCCTACATGCTCGAAAACCGGAGCATTACTTATCGCATTTTTCCTGATCTGATACCCAAAAACAATGTACGGCCGGTGAAGGATTATCCCGACCGTCTATTGAAAAATTTGTTGTCGTTGTCAAACAGTCAAACCAGCAACCCAGTTGTAGTACTGCTTACACCGGGCATGTTTAACTCCGCCTATTTTGAACATACTGCATTGGCAAAACTCATGGGCATTGAATTGGTAGAAGGCCGCGATCTGGTGGTGGAAAACCATTTTGTGTTTATGAAAACTACCAAAGGACTGCAAAAAGTTGATGTGATCTATCGCAGGGTAGATGATGAATTTATTGATCCGCTTGTTTTCAGGCCCGACAGTATGCTCGGTGTGCCCGGCATTTACTGGGCTTACCGGAAAGGCAATGTATCCATAGTAAATGCGATGGGCAACGGTGTGGCCGATGACAAAGCTGTTTATTCCTATGTGCCCGATATGATACGTTATTACCTGAACGAGGAGCCGATACTGAAAAATGTACCTACCTACCAGATGGCTGACCCCGAAAAACGGAAAATGGTTTTTGAAAACATGAATAAGATGGTGGTTAAAAAAACAAATGAATCGGGCGGATACGGAATGTTGATCGGCAATTCGGCAACCGAAAAAGAAATGAAAGATTTTAAAAAAGCAATTGAAGAAGATCCGAGAAGTTTTATTGCCCAACCCATAATAAACCTTTCCTCTTCTCCTTGTTACATAGATGGCGAATTACAACCAAGGCGTGTTGACCTGCGTCCCTATGCGTTGTATGGCCCCGCTGGCGTAGAAATTGTTCCTGGCGGGTTGACGAGGGTTGCATTAAGGGAGGGATCATTAGTGGTAAATTCATCGCAGGGAGGAGGAAGTAAGGATACCTGGGTGTTGGGGAGTTAAATTTTGAAAATGAAAAATAATTTTAAATGCTAAGCCGCGTTGCTGAATCAATTTTTTGGATGGCAAGATACATGGAGCGTACTAACCGTATGCTTCGGATGCTGCACACAAAGTATATTTCCTCGCAGGATGAAGTAACTGATTTTAGTTGGAACTCGGTTTTGCAAACCTACAGTGACAAAGGTGCTGAACACAATCAACTAATCGAAACCAATTCACCCAGGGTATTGGCTCACCTGATTATCGATAAAGAGAATGACTTTTCCGTTATCAATAATATTACCCGGGCAAGGGAGAACGCCCGGTCGGTACAGGATCATATCACCAAAGAAGTATGGCTTTGCCTGAATGAATATTATCACCTCATCAGGGAAAAACAAATTGAAGACAATTTACTCTCTGGTGATCCCATAACCTCATTGGACCAGTTGATCCGCCACGGCATGTTATACAACGGTACTGTGGATATTACCATGGCGAGGGAAGAAAGTTTCAACTTCCTGAACATTGGCCGCTTTTTATCAAGAGCAATTATCAGTATCGACTTGCTCACGATCAAACTTAAAGAATATAACTACGACCTGGCAAAACATGCCGATGACCCAACGTGGCGGTTTTTATTATACTCTTTATCGGGTTATGAACTATACCTCAAGAGAAATAAAGGCAGGATAGATGCCAACCTCGTTATACAACATGTATTGTACAATCCTGAGTTTCCACATTCTTTACAATATTCACTGAACAGGCTAACCCGGTATTTCGACAGGTTAAAAACAGAAAGCAATTTTGAAAATCATTCGCAGCTCGAATTTTTAATTGGCCGCTGCAGTAATAATATTAAATACAGTAATTTCAGCAATAACAGTATTACACTTAAAGATTTCTTAAAACAAACAAGAAAGGAGCTGGTGGAAATTTCCTCTTCATTCAATAAAATTTATTTTGGAATCACATAGAAAAAAAATGGCCGAATACAACATCAAACATATAACCCGTTATACCTACGCATCTACGGTGATAGATTGCAGCAATCAGTTGATGCTTTATCCTATAAACGACAGTCTGCAAATTGTAAAAAGCCATGAGCTTACAGTAAGCAACGATCCGGTAATAGAAATATTCACCGATTTTTTTGAAAACAAGATCGGCGTATTTGCAGTAATAGAACCACATAATGAACTCAGGATAGAATCTGAAATAGTAGTTACTACAACACCTGTTATCTTACCGGTTGATGAGCATCCTGTATCACTGCAATGGGAAGAACTGCAACGCATCTGCGGCATTTTCCCTTACATGGATTTCATGCATCTGGAAAAATTCAAAGCTGATGAAGAAATTAAAAAACTACTTTCCGGAATAATTGACTTTACCAAATCACCGCTCGAAAATGCAAAGACGCTTTCGACTTTTGTGTATGAAAACTTTGAATACAAAAAAGGAGTTACCACTGTTGAAACACAAGTTGACGAAATTCTGAAACTGAAAGCAGGTGTTTGCCAGGATTTTGCACATATTCTTTTGGTGATGTTACATATCAGCGGAATTCCGGCCAGGTACGTAAGCGGCTATATTTGCCCAAAGGCGCATGAGTTTCGGGGTGAAGGCGCAACCCATGCCTGGGTTGAAGCCTATATCCCTTTTTATGGCTGGTTGGGCCTCGATCCTACCAACAATTGCATTGTAAGCGACCGTCATGTACGTCTTGCAATTGGAAGAAATTTTTCTGACTGCACGCCGGTAAAAGGAACTTACAAAGGATCTTCTGAACATGTATTGGAAGTATCGGTAATTATAAACAACGGCGAGTTAAAAAAGAATTTGGTCGAAGATATTGCACCATCATTCAGCTACACATCAAAAAATCCAGGAATAAATAATAACTCTTACCAACGCTACCTGGAAATGCAGCAACAACAGCAATGACACAGCTACACAAAAATTTGAAATGAAAAAATATCTCCTCCCATTTTTCTTCATCGGCACAATCGTTATGATGGTTGTTATGGCAAAAACCGGGGCACCGTTAAAAACTCCGGCAACTCCTCTTGGCATTTTGGATCTGGAGTTTGCCTATACCGATATCAAAACAACTACGATCATCAACGCATGGTACGAAGAAAGTCATCCGCACAAAATATTTGTTGCTATTTACAATACTTTCTGGGATTTTTTATTCCTTTTCTTTTATGCCGGATTTTTATTCCTTGCATGCAAAAAAATAGCGCTAAATGTAAAAGGAACGGCTTCAAAAATTGGAAATCTTATTGCCCGTGGTGCAATAGTGGCCGGCATTTTAGATGTGTTCGAAAATATCGGTATGCTCCTGAGTCTCCATGGACATATTCACCAGGTCATCTC
Organism: Sphingobacteriales bacterium; assembly: GCA_024642285.1. Taxonomy (GTDB): domain Bacteria; phylum Bacteroidota; class Bacteroidia; order Chitinophagales; family Chitinophagaceae; genus Ferruginibacter. The sequence goes on along the minus strand of JAHEBJ010000012.1, from coordinate 9,383 downwards.
TTTTTTAACCGTTTTCTTTTCTGTAATAAAATGGGGATTGGCGATAATAGCAGTGCTGTATGTATTAACTGGTCTGCTACAATGGGCATTTCAAAAAATTAAATTTTAAACTATCACTGCAAAGGCGGTGAGTTGCAGAAAAAAAACTCAGCGCCTTTGCGGTTCCGCGTTAGAATCTATTAAAATCGACTCAGCCTTTGTATTAGACAGAACCAAGTGCGATCCAACTAAAACAAAGGCTGATAAATTGACAAACAATCTGCCGCAAATATATAGGCATAGGTACTAACCAACAAACCAAAATCCACAGATTTTGCAATTTTTAATCTTTTTTAACATACTCTTTTAAGAGGCAAAAAAAACTTACTTTCGTTGTCCTTAAATCAAAATTTATAATTTTTAATATAACTAGTAACATGGACGTTTGGAAAGATTACCAGCTGAAGAATAAAGATCGGTTTTTAGAAGAATTGTTAGCGCTTTTACGCATTCCCAGTGTGAGTGCAAAAAGCGAACACAAACCTGATATGGCAGCCTGTGCCGAAGCAGTGAAGCAACGCCTGTTAGAAGCAGGAGTTGATAAAGCCGAAATTCATGCAACAGCCGGTCACCCTGTTGTGTATGCTGAAAAAATGGTTGATCCCAACAAACCAACCGTATTGGTTTACGGACATTATGATGTACAACCCGCCGAACCTTTAGAGCTTTGGAAAAGCGGACCATTTGAACCCGTAATTATAGATGGTAAAATTTTTGCCCGTGGCAGCTGTGATGATAAGGGCCAGTTTTACATGCATGTAAAAGCGCTGGAAACTTTAATAAAAACCAATACACTCGAAAACAATATTAAGTTTTGTATTGAAGGCGAAGAAGAAGTTGGCTCCCCCAACCTGTCCAAATTTGTGAAAGCAAATAAAGAATTATTAGCAGCCGATTGTGTACTTATCAGCGATAGTGCTATGATAAGTCTGGATACTCCCAGTCTGGATATTGGCCTGCGTGGTTTAAGTTATATTGAAGTGGAAGTAACCGGACCAAACCGTGACCTGCACAGTGGTGTGTACGGCGGAGCAGTTGCCAATCCAATTACGATTCTGGCAAAAATGATCGCGTCTTTGCATGATGAGAACAACCATATCACTATCCCCGGTTTTTATGATGATGTATTGGAATCTTCTGACGATGAAAGGGCTTTGATGGCCAAAGCGCCATTCGACGAAAAGGAATACAAAGATGATTTAGGTGTAAAGGAATTATGGGGAGAGAAAGGATTTTCAACAAACGAAAGAACAGGCATCAGGCCAACGCTTGAACTTAACGGCATCTGGGGAGGCTATACCGGCGAAGGCGCCAAAACCGTTTTGCCATCCAAAGCATTTGCAAAAATTTCGGCAAGGCTGGTACCCAACCAGGGCAGCGAAAAAATTACCGATTTACTTATTAAGCACATAGAAAAAATTGCACCAGCTTATGTAACAGTGAAAGCAACGTTACATCATGGCGGCGAGCCCTACCTTACTCCGATTGACAGCGCAGCCTACAAAGCTGCAGCTAAAGCCATGGAAACAACTTTTGGCAAAACACCGATTCCTGTTCGTGGCGGAGGCAGCATACCTATCTGTTCTTTATTCGAAAAAGAACTAGACTGTAAAGTGGTATTGATGGGTTTTGGATTAGACAGTGATAACCTGCACAGCCCTAATGAAAAATTTGATTTAGCTAATTTTTATAAAGGCATTGAAACCATACCTTATTTCCATAAATTTTTTGCGAAGGAAGGATAACAACTGAGTTGTCATTTAGTTTGTACCGATTATTTCTGGAACGCCAGCAGAAATTTTTTAAACTGTGGCTCGAGACACTAACCGTGGAGGAGTTTCAACGATGGCAGTATTTTTTTTAAGCTAAAGACAGCGCGGTAATAAAACCTGCAGCCAGCAAGGGATCTGTTCTCTAATGATCCGGCTACGGGGCGAAAAGCACAAATATTTTCATATATTTACTAGGCATTTATTGTATTTTAATAAGCAGTACCATTTTAATGAAACAGCAATCCAACCATTTTTTTAGGGCAACATGGCTTAAGTTTTATACGCTGCTTATTTTCAGTGCTGGGGTTATCGCCAATAATGCTTGTTCTCAATGCCCAACCAATATTGATTTTGAACAAGGAGATTTTTCGGGATGGCTTTGTTATAAAAGCACTTTTAGAACGCATTCACCGATTAACTGGGGACCATCTGTTCCTGCAAACCCATCCTACCATGAGATTCTTGCGAATTGGCCAGGCGAGGGTAATGACTATTACGGGGGATTTCCTAAGAACTGTCCAAATGGAAGTGGCTATTCTGCTCTTTTGGGAAAAAATGTTGGCGGGGGTGATGCGGCGAAGATATCTTATACATTTACGATACCTGCCAACCGGGATACCTTCAATTTGATTTACAATTACGCCCTTGTTTTACAAGATCCAGGGCATATCCCAGAGGCACAACCCAGGTTTGCGGTTGAGGTTTTTAATGTTTCTGATAATAAAATGTATGATTGTTCTTCGTTTACCTTTATCATCAATGGTGGAATTCCCGGATTTTATTTATCGGATAATACACCCGGCGTATGGTGCAAAAACTGGAGCTCATCTTCTATTAATTTGAATGGGCAAGCTGGCAAGACTTTTAGCATTTCCTTTTATGTAACGGGTTGCGCCTTTGATGTGCATTTTGGATATGCTTATGTAGATATTAATGCTGAATGCTTTGGTGCAGTAAACGGATCGGTGTTTTGCAAAAACAGTTCTGCAATAAAATTAACAGCTCCATTCGGTTACAGCACTTATACCTGGTATAACTCATCGTTTACACAACAACTTGGTAATAACCGTGTACTCACAATTGATCCTGCACCTGCTTCGGGCAGCCTGTTAGCGCTTGAATTGAGACCCTATTTTGGCTATGGCTGTGTTGATACACTGTTTGTAAAACTAGTCGACTCATTAAGTGTTGGGGCCGAAGCAGGCTCCGACAAATCGTCCTGCTTTAACGATTCACTTCAGATTGGCTCCCCGCCTGTATCTGGTATTACCTACCGATGGTCGCCCGCTACCGATATAGGTAATCCCGAAATTTCTTACACAAAGGCAAACCCGTCGGTAACAACTACATATTATTTAACGGCAAGTAATGAAGATGGAAAATGTACTGCCACCGACAGTGTAACTATTATAAGGCCATGCACCGTTTCGCAAATATTTGTACCCGGCGCATTCACACCCGGGAATGATGGTTTAAATGATAAACTCCGCCCCTTTGCTACCGGCCCCGATAAAGTACTTTCTTTTACGATTTACAATCGCTATGGGCAGGTTTTATTTGCAACAAATAATGACCGTGATGGCTGGAATGGCTCTTTTAAAGGGAAATTGTTAGGTATGCAAACAGTGGTATGGGTTGTAAAGGCTATTAAAAGAAACGGTACAGTTTATTTCGAAAAGGGTACAACAGTTTTACTGAAGTAATTGTATCAGCTTTGTGTTTATTCGCCTACCCACAACAACTAAGTTTTTTAATCTTTCATGAACCAAAAAAAATGTTTCCTCTTCATTTTGCCTGTTTCAGTTATTTTAGGAACGGTAGGGAAAATGTGAAAAAAATCCGGCAATATGTGATTACCAGGTTTTTTATATTTCAAATCAGTTCAAAACTGATTACTATCATAGCAAAAACCGATTTTGGTTGGCCCCTCCTTATTAAGAAATTTGTACTATTGATATTGAAACAATTACTATGCAGAGGCATGAAGATAAATTCAATTTTAGTTTTAATGGTTGCGGGGTTAATAGTTGTTTTGCCGGCGTGTAATAAACGGGCCCGAAAAAAAATGCCTGAAAATTTTACCTATCGGAGTTTTAAAGACTCCATAAAAGCCGTGAGCTATGACTCAACTGCAGATGCAATTAATATTTTCGACAGTACAATTTTTACTCCCGGGCAGGACCCGGTAGAGAGTCTGTTGGCGCATATAGATACACTTTGGCACCGGGAACTTTCCCTGTTGGAAAATGTGGATTCTCTGTTCAGAATCTGGAAAAAATCTGACCAGTATTTACCAGAAGACATGGCCAGTATCCGGGAAAATGTACTGATACTGGATTCTTTCCTGGCCCGCAAACTGGCCAAAGACAGCGGTATCTGTCGTGAAAAAGACTGCTTGCTGTATGCCGAAATCATTAAATCTACACAAACCCTATACCTGTATTTGGATGGTATGCTTATCGACAGCTTTCCGGTTTCTACGGGAGTAAGAAAACGGGAGACGCCAAATATGAGTGTGCGACCGTCGGGGCCACTTTTTACCAGGTACACATCCAAAAAATTCCCGGGAGGTAACTATATGGGGCTTGGTAATATGCCATATGTGGTTTTTGTACTGGGTGGTTATGCTATCCATGGTACAACGCCCGGTAATTTTAAAAAATTGGGTACACCTGCATCGCATGGCTGTATACGCCTGCACCCGGTAAATGCCCGCATATTTTATGAACTGGTTAAAATTGTAGGCCTGCCTGACACCTGGGTTACCATTAAAGATTCAATACCCTTGCAGGAAGCAGTTACCGGGTTACCGGTTAACCCGACACAGCGGGTGCAGTAAAATATGTTGCCTTTGCTGTGAAGGATTTTCTTTAAATTTTAACCGCTGTACCTTTGTAACGGCTATTAAAAAATACGTACATGGACTACATCGATTACTATAAAATTTTAGGCATTGATAAAAACGCAGGAGCCGACGACATTAAAAAAGCGTACCGGAAGCTGGCCCGCAAATTACATCCCGACCTGAATCCAAATGACAAAGAAGCCCACAAAAAATTTCAGCAGGTAAATGAAGCCAATGAAGTATTAAGTGATCCTGAAAAAAGAAAAAAATACGATCAGTATGGAAAGGACTGGCAACACGCCGAGCATTTTGAGCAGCAGCGTCGTTCGGGTGGCCGCAGGCAACAAACCGGTGCACAGGATTTTTCCGGTTTTGAAGAACATGATTTTTCCAGTTTTTTCGAAAGCATGTTTGGCCAGGGCGGCGGCCGGCAGCAAGCTAAATTCCGGGGACAGGATTACCAGGCCGAACTAAAACTGAGCCTGGAAGGCGCCATGACAACCCACCAGCAGGTGTTAACGGTTAATGGAAAAAATATCCGCATAACCATACCGGCAGGTGTAGAGAACGGGCAGGTGATCAAACTAAAAGGTTATGGCGCACCCGGTGTAAACGGCGGGCCCAATGGCGACCTGTATATCACCTTCAATATTATGCCTCACCCAGTTTTCAAGCGGTTAGGTAATGACCTCTACATGACTGCAAACATTGATCTGTACACCGCTCTGTTAGGTGGCGAAAAAACCATAGATACACTCAGTGGCAAAGTAAAACTTACCGTTAAACCCGAAACGCAGGCAGGTATTAAAATACGGCTGAAGGGAAAAGGATTTCCGGTTTATAAAAAGGAAGGAGAGCATGGCGACCTGTACATTACCTACCAGGTACAATTGCCCGAAAAACTTACCGAAAAAGAAAAAGCATTGTTTACCGAATTGAAAAATTTAAAATGATCTATTATGCAAACAGATGAAATGATATTGGTAAATGAATTTTGTACGCATCATCAAATTGACATTTCCTTTGTACGATCGCTGCAGCAATCCGGCTTAATTGAAATAATACAAACAAAAGAAGCAATCTGTGTGCACCGTGACCAGCTACCCGAACTCGAAAAAATGGCACGTCTTTACTATGATATGGATATTAATATGGAAGGAATTGAAACCATCACTTATTTATTGAATCGCATGAATGCAATGCAGCAGGAAATCATAAAATTGAATGACAGGCTACAGATCTATGAAGAAAATGAGGAGTAGAATAATAAAAAGTTATGGTTTTACTTAAACCGAATGGTTCCATCCAAAGAAATTTTACCTTTCATCAACTCGCTAAACAACATAGATGTATTTACTGTTTTGCCCGAAACCGATGCTTCATGAATATTTGTTTTCCTGATCTTTCCCGGCAGTTGATAAATCACCGTGTATTTTGCATCAGCAAACAACATGCTGGCCATCGAAAGATCTTCTTCGCTTTGTGGCGGCGCCGTCAATCCCGAAGTTTTACGGGTTAAGGTTTTTCCGTTCAGGCTATAAGTAATTTCTCCAAAATCATTTGTCATACCTGGTGAGTCGGTTTTTTTACTAAGCGGTGTACCTCCCATAGCTTTGTCCATATGCTTTAGTACGTAGCCAACTTCACTAAGGTTGGCAAACGGAAACTTCATAGAGATAATATATTTCTCCTCTTTTTCACTAACTGCAACTTTGGTAACTACCTTATCCCATATAGCCGCTTTATCACCTTTATCGACGGTGGAAAGATCTTTTCCATAAAAAGTTGTATCAACATCTTTAAACGGATTTTCGTCAGGTGATCCTGCACTGACTAACCCTTTTATCGTTTCATTTTTGAGCGCCGCACTCAGGTCGATAGTGTAGGTATATTGTCCGCTGCCATCTTTGTTTAATATCAATTCTTCCAGAATATCGATACAACTTGAAAACAAAAAACAAATACTTATACTTATCAGGTAAACATATTTCATAATTGTGCAGTTTAGTTTTTTAGCAAAAAAATTATTCAAATATAACCGACAAAATTCAATAACTACTTACAATTTGATTCGATAGCCTGCGCAGCCATTGGATAATTTGAACGCATTGCGGTGTTTAGATCAACGCAGCCACCAGCCTTATCTCCTGCTGCTATCTTAGCCATTCCCCGGTTAAATACTGCGTCTATTAACGCCGGGTTCAACTCAAGTGCTTTGCCATAGTCTTCAATAGCTCCGGTATAATCTTTCAAATAAAATTTTACAAGTCCGCGGTTAAACCATGCTTGGGTATATCCCGGATTAAAACGTATCACCCAGATATAATTCTCCAACGCATTTGTATAATCACCAATAGATTTATATGCCAGCGCCAGGTTATAATAAAGCATATAGTTTTGCGGAGTAAGTGACAAAGCCCTTGTGAAATCCGATATTGCACCAAGTGTATCATTAGTGATGAACCGGGCAATTCCCCTGTTTTCGTATGCTTTGGCAAAATTTGAATCTATTGCTAATGCACGACTATAGTCATAAATAGCTGCTTCATAATCCTGGATCGATTTTTTTGCCATACCTCTGTTCAGAAAAGCATTTTCGTTTTTAGGATCAAGTTCAATAGCCTTGCTGAAATCAGCAATTGCATGTACCATATCTTTTAACATGTAACGTAGAGTGCCGCGGTTTATATAAGCATTTGTATATTTTGGATTCACCTGTATTGCTTTGTCGAATTCGGCAATAGCTCCATTGTAATCTTTGGTCTGAATTCGGTTGATGCCCTGGTTATAATAATCTTCGGCCTTTTGAGCTTGCAGTGCAGGAGAGAGCAAATAGCAGGAGCAAAAAAATAAAAAAAAGTATCTGATCATGAAGTTTATGTTTATAAGGTCACAAATATACAATTTGAAAAAAACCTTTTTTATAAAAGACAAACATCCCAAACTGATTGTTGACAGGAATAATTATTGCTAAAAATTCCACAATAGAAAAAAAATATTAAGCAATGTGCATTACAACATATTTTAATCTTTGCCTTCTTTTTGATATATTTACTCAAAACATAAAAAATATGAAAAAAATATTTCTGGTAGCAACTGCCTTTGTTTTGTTTAATAGTGCCGATGCTCAAAACCTGAATAGTCCGCAGGCTTCACCTACAACAACTGTAAAACAAAATTTTGGAATGGGCAGTATTGAACTTAGCTACAGCCGCCCTGGAATTAAAGGACGTAAAATTATGGGAGGCCTTGTTCCGTTTAATAAAGTATGGCGTACCGGAGCTAATTCAGCCACTACCATTACTTTTAGTGATGATGTAAATATTGGAGGAAAAGATTTAAAAGCTGGTAAGTATGGTTTACTAACCATCCCAGGTGAAAAAAAATGGACCATTATAATCTCGAATGATGCAACGGTTAATCAACCATCAGATTATAAGCAGGAAAATGATGCAGCAAGGGTGGAAGCCGATGTAGTGCCTTTATCATTTACTATTGAAAATTTTACTATAGGCATAAGCGATCTTACTAGTAATAGCTGTAAAGTAGGATTGATGTGGGAAAATACGTACGTTAGTTTTGATGTTACAACTGGCACTGATAAAAAAATGATGGCTGAGATCGACAAAATAATGAATAAGGATAATAAACCTTATTATGCAGCCGCAGCTTATTATTATGATAATGATAAAGATTTGAATCAGGCACTCACATGGGTAAACAAAGCATTGGAAACAAACAAAGAAGCATTTTGGATGTATATGCTTAAAGCCCGTGTTCATAAAAAATTAGGGGATAAAGCAGCCAGTAAAACTGCAGCAACTACCTGCAAAGATCTTGCTGCAAAAGCAAAAAATGATGACTATGTAAAAATAGCCAGCGACTTTTTAGCGGGTTTGTAAAAATTTGATTTCTTTTTTTTGATAGTGAAATGCCGGGATATACCCGGCATTTTTATTTTAACCTTTCCGGATGGATATTATAAGTCAAAAGACAGAATACTTTTTAGTCATCAGTTAAAACAACCGTTAAACAAAAAGGTATAGATGGAAATGGAGCGTCGGCCTATTTTAGCACCTGCATGAAAAAGACATTATTTTTTTTCGTTTTAATTACCTGTGTTATTAATAGCCAGGCTCAGCTTCAAAACGATTTTACTGTTACCGTTGTCACTGAAACCAGCCAGCCAATCAACCTGGCCACGGTGGAACTGTACAGCCAGAACAAATTGATAAAAGCAGCCCTTACCGATAGTAAAGGTAATTCGGTCTTTCAGAATATTGATGCCGGCTCATACTATATGATCATTACACAGGCTGGATATAAAACACAAATTACTGAGACATTTGATTACCCTTCAACGAACTTAATTAAACTTACATTGAAACCAGCTGAAAAAACGCTGGAAGAAATCAGTGTGAGCTCAAAAAAACCATTTGTGCAACATAAAGAAGGAAAAACAATTTTAAATGTAGATGCTGCGGTAACTAATATAGGCACTACAGTGCTGGAAGTATTGGAAAGGTCGCCCGGCGTAATGGTTGATAAGAATGGAGGTATTTCATTACAAGGCAAGGCAGGTGTTCTGGTGATGATTGATGATAAGCCCACTTATTTATCTGGCGCTGATTTGAACAACCTGTTGAGCAGTATGAGTTCAACCCAGGTTGAATTGATTGAATTGATGACCAACCCGCCTGCAAAATATGATGCAAGTGGCAATGCAG
>JAHEBJ010000139.1:1904-4014 GCA_024642285.1 Sphingobacteriales bacterium | reverse complement strand
GTGGAGAAAAATGTTGAGTCTTTCAAAGCAAGAGAATCGGTTTTTGACCTTGGGGCTCAGGCATCGCAGTACCTGGGTAGTGTAAACGAACTTGACCGGAGAAACAGCGAAGTGAATATTCAGCTTGACCTGTTGAATGATGTTCAAAAATATGTTGATGCCAAAGGGAAGAAACCGGGTACGGTGCCTGCCCAGCTTTTATTAACTGATCCTACCATGTCGAACTTATTGGGCAAATTATATGAAGCCGAATTCGAACTTGATAATGTATCGGCCATCAATGGTGAAAAAAGCGATGCGGTGATCAATGCAGTGAATGCAGTAAGCCGGATTAAATCGGATATCCGGGAAAACATGAATAATATCCGCAGCAGTTTAACCACGCTGAGAGGAAATGTAAATTCATTGATAGCTCAAAAAAGCGGAATGCTCAGCCAGATCCCTCAAAAAGAAAGAGAGTTGCTCGACATTAGCCGCCAACGCGACATCAAAAATAATATATACACTTACCTGCTGCAAAAACGTGAGGAGACGGCACTTTCATCTGCCGGTACTACGCCCGACCTGAGGGTATTGGAAAGTGGCGGCGTTGGCGGAATAATAAAACCAATTGCTAAAAATTATTACACCATTGGCCTGATAATCGGATTGCTGGCAGCCGCTTTTTTCCTGCTGTTGAAAGAAAATTTCAACCGTAAAATATTATTCCGTGGCGATGTGGAAGAAAAGACCGATGTACCGGTGATTGCCGAGATCATTCAGGCAAAGCAGGAAGGATCTATTGCCATTACCGAAGGCAAGCGTACGGTTATTGCCGAACAATTCAGGGCACTACGTACCAACCTTGCTTTTATGGGTTTTAACGAAAAAAATAAAACCCTGCTGGTTACTTCCAGTATTTCCGGCGAAGGAAAAAGTTTTATTGCGATGAACCTGGCCATGAGTATTACATTAACCGGCAAAAAAGTGGCCCTGATGGAACTTGATCTCCGCAAACCAAAACTAAGCAAGTACCTCAATGTGAAAAGAGACCCGGGCATATCCAGCTACCTTGTTGGCAAGGCGGGTGTTGATGAAATAATAAAAAGTACGGAATACGAAAATCTTTTTGTTATATCTGCAGGGCCCATTCCACCCAACCCTACAGAACTTATTGGCAGTCCTGTATTTGGAAAAATGATGAAGGAACTGAATGAACGATTTGATTATATCATCATGGACTCGGCTCCCATTGGGCCGGTTACCGATGCCCAGTTGCTGAGCAGTTATGCCAATACTACCATTTATGTTGTGCGTCATGCATTAACGCCGAAGGCTTTTTTGCGGATGATGCAGGACCTGTATAAAGAAAAGAAGTTCAACAATATGGCGATTGTTTTCAACGGACTGAAACAACGCGGTATCCGTTTGCTGAACTATGGCAACGGCTATGGCTACAACAGTTATGGCTATGGATACGGCTATGGCTATGGTTACGGATACGGAAGCAAGGGTTATGGGTACTATACCTTCGATGAAAAAAAACACAGCTGGCGTGATGGCTGGGGGTTATTTGCCAGTATCAAAAAGATTTTTCGTAAAAAATAATTTATTTTTTACTGCAAAATAAAAGCAGAGAAAATACGGGAAAGCAAATAGCTGACCGCTTGTGTTCATCCTTCGGTTACAGATCATCTGTGACTGAGGGACAGCGAAGCTTTGTGACATTCCTAATGAAAATAAAATTTTTAAACCGGAAAAAACGTTTACTGCTGTGCGTAATGAACCTGTAATCTGGTATGCTGTTTATACCCGGCCCCGCTGGGAAAAAAAAGTTGCTGCACTGCTGGCCGATAAGGATATTATCCATTATTGTCCGCTCAATAAAAAAATGCGCCAGTGGAGCGACCGTAAGAAAACGGTACTGGAACCGCTGTTTAAAGGATATGTTTTTGTTCAGGTTGATGAAAATAAAAAATGGGATCTGCTGAACATAAACGGAATAGTAAATTATGTGCATTGGCTGGGTAAGCCGGCAATGATCAGGGACGAAGAAATAATTACTATCCGTAAATTTTTACATGAATTTGAATCGGTAGATGTAGAAGAAGGAGTATTACCCGAAAATGCT
>JAHEBJ010000139.1:0-1804 GCA_024642285.1 Sphingobacteriales bacterium | reverse complement strand
CGAACCCCGAACCCCGAACACCGAATGAATTTCACAGATAAAATATACATCGCCGGCCATAAAGGCCTTGCAGGATCTGCTTTGCTAAGGTTATTGCAGGCTAAAGGGTATTCCAATATTGTTACCCGCAGTTCTGCCGAACTTGATTTGAGGGAACAGGAAGCTGTGCGGCAGTTTTTTGAAAAAGAAAAACCCGCTTATGTTTTTATGGCTGCGGCTAAAGTTGGCGGCATTTATGCCAACAATACTTACCCCGCCGATTTTATTTATGATAACCTGGCCATTCAGAATAATATCATTCATGCAGCGTATAAAAACAAGGTTACAAAATTGATGTTTTTGGGAAGCAGTTGTATCTATCCAAAAAATGCAGGGCAACCTATAAAAGAAGAATATTTATTAACCGGCGAACTGGAACCCACCAATGATGCGTATGCACTGGCAAAAATTGCCGGCATAAAAATGTGCCAGAGTTATCACAAACAATATGGCTGCAGGTTCATTAGTGTAATGCCAACCAACCTCTATGGTCCGGGCGATAATTATCATTTACAGAATGCCCATGTATTGCCGGCGCTTATCCGGAAATTTCATGAAGCTAAAATGAATAATGAATCAACTGTGCAGGTGTGGGGAACCGGAAAACCCAGCCGTGAATTTTTGTATGTTGATGACATGGCTGCTGCCTGTTTATTTCTTATGCAACAGTATGAAGATCCATCCATCATTAATATTGGTACCGGTTCCGATATCAGCATTGGAAATCTGGCGGAATTAATTAAGGATATAACCGGGTTTAACGGAGCGTTGGTTTTTGATGAAAGCAAACCCGATGGAACGCTTCGGAAATTATTAAATGTAGATAAGATGAATACCCTGGGATGGAAAGCGGAGATAGGATTGGAGGAAGGGATAGGGAGGACGTATGCGGATTTTGTGGAGCGATATGAATATTATTGTCGATGATCGATGAACGATGCCTGCCTGCCGGCAAAGGCAGGTTCGGTGTTCGATGACCGATGACCGATGTTCGATTATCGTCCATCGAAAATCGAATCCCGGGCGCTTAAAAGAACTTTCAATATAAATACTTATACTAAATAACATCAGCAACCCGTGTGCAGAATCGCCGGCATAATTAATCCATCCCTTTCCATTGAAGCCAATAAAAAAATGGTGGCCGAAATGTGTGCGCTGTTGAAACATGGCGGGCCCGATGATGAGGGTTTGTATGATGATGCGGCAAATGGTGTAGTATTGGGACATCGACGGCTGGCGTTGATAGATCTCAGCCCGGCTGGGCACCAGCCCATGTCTTATACCAACAACAGGTATTGGATAACCTACAATGGCGAATTGTATAATTACCTGGAGATAAAAGCAGAATTGAAAAAAGCGGGTTTTGCATTTACTACCAGCAGCGACACCGAAGTGATACTGGCCGCTTTTGCAGCCTGGGGCAGCAATGCATTCAGGCGCTTTAACGGCATGTTTGCATTTGCGCTTTGGGACAATGAAAAAGCAAATATGTACCTGGTAAGAGATGCATCCGGTATAAAACCATTATACTACTCAGTAACAAGCGAAGGGCTGGCTTTTGCTTCGGAAGTACGTGGGTTTGCACCCGTTCCTTACCTGCAGGAAGAGCATCCCCACTGGCCGGTTTATCTTTTGGCCTATGGCCACCTGCCCGAACCGGTAACAACCAAACTGAAGATAAAGCCATTGCAAAAAGGCTGTTTTCTCTGGTACAGCAGCAGTACAGGTTCCTGGGATATTGAATGTTACAAACACTATCATTATA
>JAHEBJ010000138.1 GCA_024642285.1 Sphingobacteriales bacterium | reverse complement strand
CTGTCGGCTGCCGATACCCACGACCTGGAAAAGCAGATGGCCGATGATGAATTTATGAATGATGCTGTGGAAGGACTGGAACATTTTAAAAACAAAAAAGACATTTCGCTGCTGGTTGAACAACTGAACAGGGAACTTAAGAAACAAACGGCCAAAAAGAAGCAGCACAAAGAGAAAAGAAAATTAAAAGATCAACCCTGGCTGTATTTCACCATCGTACTTATTCTTGTACTGGCTGTTATTGCTTTTGTAGTAATAAAAAAATACCTGTCGGCGGGTTAGGGCAAAAAAAAACAGCCGGATCGGCTGCAATACTTACTACTGATTTATAAAACAGGATTAACCTGCCAGTGCATCAAGATCATTCCATTCGCTATCTGATAAATACTCGTAGAATATTTTTTGACTATCGCGGTCGCAAAGCGCTGCAAGATGCCGTTCATGATGCAGATCGGTAGCAACCAGTTTCGCCAGATTATTTTTAACGATGAACTGGGCCGCTTTTGTAACTGCCGGGCCATAATGGCCGGTTAATGATAACAGGTTTACCTGCAGATGAAATCCAAGATCTTTCAGTTTGAAATAAATATCATGATTGCGGTGCAGGTAAGCGTATCTCTCGGGGTGGGCCAGTATTGGCTGATAGCCTTCGGTAAGCAGGTTAAAAACAATTTCCTCAACATTATGCGGTTCAACCGAATAGGAAAATTCGGTAAGCACAAGATTTTTATGAAGCGCTAACAAAGGAACTTTTTCCCGGAGCAGTTGCATAAAATAATCGTCGAGCATATATTCGGCCGCCGCAGAAATTTCCATATCGATACCTGAATCACGACAGGCTTTTTGCACTTTGTCCAGTGCCCCATTTATTGTTTCGGCATTGTTCCGGTACAAATCGCCGATGATATGCGGCGTTGCAATACTTTTCCTTATTCCAGCGGCATATAATCCAGCAATCAACTGCAGGGATGTTTCTATGTCAGGCGATCCATCATCAATTCCCGGCAGGATATGAGAATGGATATCCATGCTGATCGGGAAATAATCAGCCGGCATAGCACTGGAATTCTTATTACTGAAAAAATCAAACATTCGACAAAGTAACTGCTTCGGGCTTTTTTGCAGCCTGAGGTACATGCACCTGAAGATCGGGTTTTAACATCTTCATTAAACCCATTTTTTTGTACTGAAGTATTTTTCGGAAAGGTTTCATAATGGAAACCCAAAAAGCAAAAGGTATCCTGTTCCTGCGCATGGCAAGATAATCACGGCGGTTGGCCCTCAGGCGGCGAAACAAATTGCCGTTGCTCATACCGCCATTACGCATTTTTACGATCAGCTTTGGCAGATAGTATGCTGTGGCACGGTAATAAAAAAGATACCTGGCCATAAATTCATAATCGGCCGCAGTATAATAATGTGTTTCGTAATTGCCATAATTTTCGAGCAGGCTCTTTTTAAAATAAAAAGTAGGATGCGCCGGCATCCAGCCAAAACGATACCGGAAACGTTTATAAGGCAAACCCCTCCAAACCCTCTGCACACTGCTGATATCATTTGGCGCCACATAAATCAGGTCACCATAAACAGCATCCACTTGTTCAAAATCAAATGTGTTCACAATGGAACTTATTACATTAGTACCGGCAAGAAGGTCATCGCTGTTTAAAGTACCTATAACATCACCAGTCGCCATTTTCATTCCTTTATTGATGGCATCATACATTCCATGATCAGGCTCCGATACCCATTGAGAAATATGCTCTCTGTATTTTTCAATGATCTGCAAAGTACCATCAGTTGAACCACCATCCACAATGATGTGTTCAATATCTGCATAGTCCTGCCTTAATACCGAAAGGATACATTCCTCAAGGTACCTGGCCGAATTATATGTAACTGTAATGATTGAAACTCTCATAAAGCCTGATTCAAAATAATTTGCAAATAAATGATCTTCTTCTTCAATTTTGTTTTGCTTGACGAGGGGTTAAATTTGTATCAGTTTCAATTGGATATTGGCAGCGATTAAAAGCTGACGGATTTACACAACCGGTCGAAGATATGTTTTTTTTTCTAAATGTAGTCATTTTGATATGATAACATTTTCCATCACCAGCATATCCATATCTGTTCTCAAAAAGCAATCAAGCGCTTCAGCAGGTTGATTAACAATGGGTTCATTCTCATTAAAAGAAGTATTCAACACAATTGGAATACCTGTTTTTTTCCGGAAACATTCTATTAAAGCATGATATCGTGGCGAAATTTCCGGATCTACTGTCTGTAACCTGCCTGTTCCATCTACATGAGTTACCGCAGGTATTAAATGTTGCCTGTCTTTTTTTATGGGGAAAACTTTTTCCATAAAAGGAACATCATCATCCAGCTCAAAAAAATCAGAAACGTATTCTTTTAAAACCGACGGCGCAAAAGGACGAAAACTCTCACGGCGCTTTATTTTTTTATTGATGAGTTCTTTAGCATCCCCACGCCTGGGATCGGCAATGATAGAACGGCCACCTAATGCACGTGGGCCAAATTCGGCACGGCCGGTAAACCACCCCACTACTCCTCCATTAATTAAACAATCTGAAACCTGCTCATACAAAGTTTCGTCATCGGCCTCGGTAAATGCAACACCTTTTTCAGTGAGTAGTTTTTTTATTTGATCATTACTGAACTTACTGCCGGTATATGCGTTTCTGATAACAGGCTGACGTGGATACCTCAGTACTTTATGTTGCGTAAACAAAGCAGCGCCAATTGAAATCCCTGCATCATGACCTGCAGACGGAATATAAATTTTTTCGAAAGCGGTGTTCAATAATATCTTTCCATTGGCCACACTGTTCTGTGCCACACCTCCTGCTATACAAATATTTTTTAAGCCGGTTTGCTTTTGCAGATGATCAAGTAAATGAAAAATTATTTTTTCGGTAAAGCGTTGTACCGAAGCAGCAAGGTCTTTATGATACTGCGTTAATGGTTCTTCCTTTTTTCGGGCTGGACCAAATGCGGCTACCATTTCAGGCGAATATAATGTTGCAACTGTTGGTGTATGATCATTTGCATAACTGATGATGCCCGAGGTACCTGCACGGAAATAAGAAAGATTCAATTTGAACAATCCATCGCCGGTCAGTTCCACTATATCGTCAAGCTGGTGCAGATATTTTGGTTCACCGTAGGGCGCCATGCCCATCACTTTATATTCATCGCCATAAAACGGGAAACCAAGCAGCTGCGTAAAAGCGGTATAAAAAATACCGATGGAATGAGGAAAATCAACTGAATTTAAAATGGTCAGTTCATTCCCTTTACCAATTCCCATCATGGTCGTACTGAAATCGCCTGAACCATCAATCGACAAACAGGCCGCTTCTTCAAAAGGCGAAGCAAAAAAGGCAGAAGCAATATGGCTGCGGTGATGCTCAATGTTGTGGATCTTGTTTTTAAAATTATTTGCCGCAAAGCCGGAAAGGCGTGATAGTTCGTCTTCTATGCCGGCAGCCTTTCTGCTATTGTTCAAACGGTCTTTAACAGCGGCTATACTCCCTGTTGGGTTTTTAGCCAGGTACAATATCTTTTTCAAAAACTTTGCTTTGGGATCACGGCCAATAGCCCAGTGATCAACATCTGCAAATCCAATCCCGGCTTCATCCAGACAAAACCTGATGGCCAATTCGGGAAACCCAGCCCAATGTTTAACTCTTGTAAACCGTTCTTCTTCTATAGCTGCTACCAGTTTGCCATCTACAAAAACAGCTGCAGATGCATCGGCATGGTAAGCGTTAATTCCTATAATGATCATTAACTATTTTTATTTATCGAAAGATTTAACCACAAACTAAAGGATATTGAATTTTGCCACGAAGACACAAAGAAAAAAACCTTAGTGCCTTCGTGGCTAAAAAACCTTCCCGGCCGCCATGCCCCGGGTTCAATTGGTATTTCACCACGAAGTCACAAAAAAAGTAAGCTGCTTTTTTACGAACCAGCTTTTGGGTTCTAAACCAGGTATCTTTTAATACCATCTTTTACCAGGGGAAC
>JAHEBJ010000137.1 GCA_024642285.1 Sphingobacteriales bacterium | reverse complement strand
ATTTACCATAGACTTCAGCAATAATGTCCTTATTTTTTTTACCGTAGTCATTCAGACTTTGCCCATATTTCAATCCCAAAAGCGGATTGGTTTCACCAATTAACATCGTGGCACTATAAATTATATCAATACGTGTATTATCATCTTTTTCTGAACTAATTTTTTGAATTAACGAATCAATTCCTACGATTTGAGAAAAAGAGGAGTGTTGTGTCAATAACAAAACAAAAAATATCAGGATTCTTTTCATGTCAGTTTATTTAGCTATTGTCTTTTTCTAGTTCCTCAATCGTTTTCTTTGCCGCCGCCAGCCGTATCTGTTTATTCTTCTCAACCAGTTTGGCTGTTGCCCATTTTTCTAAACGATGATGAAAAGGAATTAATATGGAAGCTATGCAAACCAATGCCAGCAGCATCAGGATCGGATTGTGGTGCGTTACTACTTCTAAAAAGGGATGGAGCAGTAAGTTGAAAAATTCAAAAACTACCAGCAATGCTACTATACCCAAAAACTGGATAACTTTTGTGTTGGTGATAATGCGCCGACTGAGTAACAAGAACAAAATAAGAAAACTGATGATACCAAAACCAAGCAGGGCGTACTGAATATTTTGTTTGCGTTGCTGTTCTGCATTTGCCTGTTTTGCTTCTTCTTCTATAATCCTGATTTGTTCATTAAAAGCCAGCGCCTGAATTTTGTTGTTATTATCCTGGCTGAAGATTCTTGCATTGATATCAGCTTCCATCCTCGAAAAATAATATGCGCTATCTTTATTATTAGTTGCATCATAAACCTGTCGCAAAAATCCGGCACCCGCCAGCATCAGGTTGTTGTTATTAAATTTATTACCCAGATTCAAGAGCAGGTTGGCTTGTTCTTTGGCTTCCAATAATCTGTTCTCATTAAATAAGTAAGGAATATAGCCTAATTCAAATCTCCATATTGCCGAATTACTTGCGATATATTGTGTAAGTGCCAAGGCCTTGTTAAAATAAATCTCGGCCAATTCTTTTTCGGCCTTTGCTGCAAACGCAGCGCCGGATAAATGCAAGGCTGCATATTCAAAGATCAGGCTTTTTGCCCGCCGGCTGGTTTCCATTAATGCCTGCGCATAGTGTAAGGCAGAATCAGGTTGATTCTTTAAAAGAAAATAAGTGGCCATTCCCCGTTGGTATTGAACTAACATGAAGTCGTAAAGAGAATGTGTTTTTTCAGGTAAATTATCTCGCCCAAGCTGATTGAATTTCAGCATTTCCTCTATGTTCTGAAGGTATAGGTAAACAAGGGCAATATCGAAATATAAAGAACTTATCCTTCGTTTGTCGTTAGTTTTTATTGCCAAGGGCAGTGCTTTAAAATAATACTCAAGTGCAGTTGCGTTATCCCCTTTTGCAAGTGAAAAATAAATACCAATCCAGTTATAGCTGGAAGCAAGCATGGCAGCATCATTTTGTTGTTGTGCTATTTTAAGTAAATCGATACTTAAAGCAGAGTCGGCATTTCCTGAAAAACTATTAATATTCTCCAGAATCTTTTCAATAAGATAAAACCGGTCGACTGGATCAGTTGTATGGGACAACAGGTTCTTTAAACTGTCACCGTTTTTATTTTGTGCTGTAACGGTACAGGCAAGCAAACAAATAAATGCGGCAATTAATATCTTTCTCATAATTCTTTAAGTTAATCGAATTATTTAAGATTCACCCTGTTATACTTTTTCAAAATATCCATCACCAGTTTGTGTGGTAACGCATAAGATTTATTACCATTAATTCCTTCCATCGTTTCCGCAGCAACCATCGCATTGATGATCGCTTCTTCTGTTGCCTGAATAGTGGCTTCAAATAATGGATTGATCTCATCATTTGGTAACACATCCACTTTTGTAAAATCGGTCCGTTGAAAAGCAGATGAGTTGGCTGTAGAGAATGCAATAAAAATATCGCCGGAACCATTTGTTCCCTGTCCGCCCACTTGTCCGATGCCTAAGGATACCCGTTGCACAATTCTTTTTAGTTGATGTGGTAACACTGGGGCATCGGTAGCAACTACTACTATTATTGAACCATCACCTTGTTGATAAGAAGGGGGAGCTTTAAATTCATTATTCAACGTATCTATCAATTCCTTACCTACAGGCACTCCAGCAATGGTAAGATTTCTTTTTCTACCGAAGTTGGATTGCACAAACACTCCCAAAGTGTAAGTAGAGTCTTTTATTTTTATTACTCTTGAAGAGCTACCAGAACCACCTTTAAATCCAAGGCACATCATACCTGTGCCGCCTCCTATATTCCCTTCTTTTATAAATCCACTCCTTGCATTATCCAACGCTTCAAAAGCATTTGTTTCCTTAACATGAAAACCATAAATATCATTCAGAAAGCCATCGTATGTTTCTGCTACTACAGGATAGGTGTACCAAAAATCTTCTTTATACCATCCTGTTTTTACATACCATTTCAATACAGCGTCTCTTACCACACCAACACTGTTGGTATTGGTGATCATAATCGGACCTTCCAAAAAGCCAGATTCGGTTAACCATGTTGTTCCGGTCATTTCTCCATTACCATTTAGTGAGTACCAGTTTGCATAAACGGGATTATTATTTCTTCCTCTAGGAAGAATAGCGGTAACTCCGGTTCGTGCCGGGCCTTTGCCTCGTATGTTTTTTCCGCTGCCGGAAATGATGGTACTGTATCCGACTTCCACGCCTTGCACATCAGTGATGGCATTGTATTTTCCGGTAACTCCATCGAAGGGAATGCCAATATCCCTGGCTCTTGGTTTTTGAGCCAATAAAGTTGATTGGAAAAATAGCAGCATTAAAAAATACAGGCTTATTTTCATAATATTTTGTTTAATGAATTATTTATTGGCTCCCATACCCCCAATAATCAACCAGGCTTTATCTGTCTTCTTCCAGGTATGTATTATTTTAAAACTACCTTGTTTTACCACTTCATTTTTCTCATTGGTAAAATTGTGTGTTACATCGTAGAATACGATCGCAATATCGCCAAACACATTTTCTACTTTACGGGTAAGTGTATAATTAAAAACACCGGGTTGCTTATACATTTCTACCATCCAGTCGATAATATGGGCTTTATCACCTACCTTATTATTGCTGGGATAGCCAAGAAAATTTTCATCCCATAAGGTTAGATACGATTTGAAGTCTTTTTCCTTTACATACTTCCAGTAATTTTCCTCCAGTTGCCAGACTTCATCTTTTATTTGTTTAATAGAAGTAGCAGCCCCCACATCATTGACTTCAATCCAGTATCCATCGGGGTCCTGTAAATAAATCTGTTTTACGCCATCAGCTCTAATGGTAATCGTGTTAGGTTTGCCGGGCCAATCAGAATAGGCAATATTCATTGCTGTTAATCTTTTCTCCAGTGCATCCATATTATTTGTGTTCAAAGCAAAATGTACAGCCTTGTTTATAGTTACCGGTTCTTTTACTACCGAAACAAGGTGCAGTTCTTTCCCTTCTCCCAAAGAAAACCAGCGGATGCCTTCCATTTTAGTGCGGTTGGCAATTTCGGTAAGCTGCAAAACTGTTGCATAAAATTCTGCAGAGCGGTTTAGGTCTTTTACCGAAAGCGCATTGTGGTTATAAGTTAGACTGAAGGCCGGTTTTTCCTGGGCCTGCAAAAAGCTGCAGGAAATGACAGCTATTACAAGGATAAATAATTTTTTCATATTCTTTCTTTTGTTTTTTATTACAAATAACTCAGCCACCATTTTTCTTTGTGGCTGCGTTTATAATTATCGTACCATTTGCATAAAGGATACAAAGCAACAACTACAGCCAGCCATACTCCATAAACGATCCAGAGATTATACCCTTCGCCTGGGGCTACAAATAAGAAAGGATATTGTTTGCCAACATTGGCCACATCTGCCCATGAATGCCCTCTTGCAAAAAAACAAATTGCCGCAATCAGGTGTATCAGGTAAAGATGAATGATATAATAAAAGAAAGCTGTTCGTCCATAAATGACCATCCAGTTGGTAAACCGGGTTTTTACATTTTCAATAAGTGCTAATAATAAAATTGCAGGACCCAGTAAGATGCATATATACA
>JAHEBJ010000057.1 GCA_024642285.1 Sphingobacteriales bacterium | reverse complement strand
GCCAAATCGGCCCGCCCCATTGATACTCCAAAAGATTCTTTAAAGAAAGGGGAATTTACCTGGGCACCGGAACTATCACCCACAGGGCCCATAGTTGTTGCTGTAAACCTGGATGAACAATTTGCTTATACCTACAGGAATGGTGAACTTATTGGGGTTGCCACGGTAAGTACCGGAAAAGCCGGACATCGCACTCCAACAGGTGTTTTTATTACATTGTTAAAGGATGCAAAACATCATTCCAGCACATACAATAACGCCTCAATGCCATTTACACAACGTTTAACAAATGATGGCATTTCGTTGCATGCCGGAGGTTTGCCAGGTTATCCTTCTTCACATGGTTGCGTTCATTTACCATCAGAATATGCCAGACTTTTGTTTAAAGAATCTCCCTTAGGAATGACTGTTGTCATTACCGATATTTCAAAAGATCCCGAAGAGATCAGTCACCCTTCGTTCCTTTCACCTGTTTACAAAGATGGTAAAATACAGCCTCATGAAAGGCTTTCTGATGAGGTTGCTTACAATTGGAATCCTGAATTAGTGGAAGAAGGTCCGGTATCTATGATTATAAGTGGTGCTGATAAAAGGCTTATAGTTTTGAGGAACGGAATAGAAATAGGGCGCTGCAAAATTTCAATAAAAAATGAACAGGATTCGCTGGGTACACATATTTATATAGCACATGATAACAAACAGAACCAGTCTGTTGTTAATAATGCTACCCCTGAAATAAAGCTAAAATGGGTAGCGTTGCCCTTAGAAGACCTTAATTATGGTAAAACAAAAGGACACCCCATTATGGAAGGCAGAATAAAAATTCCGGATGCATTTTTAACATTAACCAATTCACTTTATGTTTCAGGAACCCATCTTTTGGTTACTGACGCACCAATTCTTGCAGGCTCTATAGGTAAAAAGATGACCGTAATGACTTCCCATCCGGAAGTTTCAGAATAGAACAACGATGGTTGTGGCAAAAACGAAGTTGAATACAGACCTGTAATCTATTTTATTGATTTATTTTTGAAGTTTTGTAATTCTTCTTTTTCTCAGGCTAAAAAATAATGTAAAAATTTTCTACATTTTCCTCAAAACACTTGCCACGTTGAATGAACATACCCTGTTTTTCACTCAGTCTTTCAGGTATTCTGGTTTTTAAGGCCGGTACCAATAAAAGCTAAAACTTAATTTCAAAATGAAAATTATTTTCCTGTTCAACCTGGACTCTAGTTTAGGCTTTTTGATACCAGGACAACAAGGTTTTTGATATGTGATTGTGTCTCTATATCAACATTTTGAATAGGCGCAGCCTTGAGAATATCCAGTAAACCTGCCAATACTTTGCGGGCAGCAGGTTGCACAATAGCAGCAATTGGGCTATCATATTTCAATTCTAAAAAACTGATAAGTTGGGCGACAAGTGTATACTGAAGATTACGCCTGACAGGATTAATATTTACCTGTGATTCGTTCAACTCGGCAAATATTGCATTGGCAATATCTTCCAAATACCTGCTAGGGGAATAATCAGGGTGGCCAAGAGCTGCATTTATATTCATGTTAAGAAAAACTTGCTCACCTGTCATTTGGCTCAGTATTGAAATTTGACCACTGGTTATCATTTTCACCAATTCATCCGGGGGAAATAATCTTCTCATTTCTTCGGTAAATAAAGGAGAAACTGTTTTCAATTCTCCAAGCAAATATTCTAACACTTGCTTTTTTCGGTCAGCCGGCACTGTTATAAATTCATATTGCCTGGGATCCTGGTACCGGAATTCCATAAATCCGTATAATTCTTTTGTTGCAGCCAATAACCAGTTATCTCGTTCACCTATAGCTGCTTTATAATAACTCATTAGCAAATTGATATCCTGCGGGGATTGCCCTATCGCATTAGGCAGATTATCTACTGCCCTTTGCAGATTCAACAATCCAAGTCGTGCAGCATCTATTCTGTCATTCCCCAGGTTTTCAGTAATCACCATCGGATCCTGATATGCTACCTTATCTTCTGCCGACCAAAGTAACTTGTTGTCGGTACGCTGTTGCTCCAGCCACTTATTTAGGGTTGGTATTTCAGCTTCCGGTGAATTGGCTGAAGAAATAGGTTCATATCCGTATTTGATAGCAAAAAAATCATAAGGCCCTAACTGCGGAATCAGATTAGTAACCCCATCGCCAGGTTGAGCTATATAATTAATACGACCATAAGACATAATCGAACCAACTGATCCATGCATATCTGTAAATTTTTTATCCCGTAACTCAGCCGTAGTATAAACCTGGCTGGCTCTGTGATTATGACGAAGACCAATGGAGTGGCCAATTTCATGTGCTACAATATATTTCATGAGTGCTTGTGCAATGTCATCAGGCAGGGGTAACTTGGCTGCTCGTTTGTCTGAACCAAACCCCTGTAAATAATACCATTGCGTTGCCATTGTAAAAACATCTTCCCAGATCATAATGTGTGCAGATAATATTTCACCGGTGCGGGGATCAACTGTTCGTGGCCCGTTTGCATTGGCAACCGGCTGGTTCACCCAACGAATTACTGAGTGACCCAGATCTTCGGCGCTCCAGTTTGGATCATCAGGAGGATCTTTTGCCAAAATTGCATTTTTGAAACCGATAGCTTCATAAGCCTTGTTCCAATACTCTACCGCAGTTTTAAAAGCCGGCCTCCATTTGGAAGGTACATCGGGGCCTATATAATAAACAATTGGTTTTACCGGTTCTGATAATTTTGCATTGGGGTTTTTCTTTTCAAGCCGATATTTTGATATGTAGGCTTTAGTTGCATAGCCACTACCATATTGCAGTTCAGTAAAACCATTATCAAAATAACCAATACGGGAATCTGCCAATCGTGGCATCATTTTTTGCTCAGGCAAAATGTAAATAGAGTGGGCTACAGTAACTGAAGCAGATCTTGAGTTGATCTTTGCCATCATATCCATAAAAACCCCTGCCGAAGCCATTACATCACAAGTCAACGTAACATTAAAACGAATATTGTTGGAAAAGGATTTGACAAAATCAATATAAGAACGGTTGGGATCTGCCATTGTCAATCCGGGGAAAGATTTCGTTACGTCAAAAAAAGAAAGGTTTGATTTTAATAATGATGATACGTCTACTAAAACATTCCCATCAGCGCCGGTAGCAATTACCGGTATTGCAAGCAATACCGCCGGCGTATTAATATTCTTAAGCGACCGCTGCATTCTTTCCCGATCCGCCGGAGACATTGGAACATCCGCTAATCGCAAATCAAGGGGAGTAGTATTTTCCCTAACAAAAACTTTACCGTCTCTTTTTTCAAGCCGGATCATTATACTATTAATTATCTGGCCTGAAGACGATGAACTTGCCATTGCCCCGGTTACCAAGGGTCCACTTTTTATTTCGGCATACCACAAAATATCTTTTTCAAAAAGTGAAGCTGGGAATTCAAAATAAAATCTATCCGCATTTTGAAATATGCTGATACCCCCTCTATATTTGGTCATCCCTTTTACAGCATTGTTGAATACACTATCAGGCTGGCCAAAGGCGTTTGCACCGGCAAAAAAAACTGCTACAATAATAGCCAGGAATTTTAATCTCATACAAATATGTTTCAGCTAAAATAGTATAAGTTTTTAATATAATACCATCATCATTAGAAATGTTTTTACAGCTGTTTCAAAAGTGATTTACCAAAAAGGCAGCCAACATAATTCGTCTCTTATAAACAAAGAAACAGGTTGTCTTCAATTAAGTTGTATTAGTTTTAGTTGGGAGTAACTTATTTATAGATCAACACCCCTAACTTTGAATTACAACCGTTTTTAAATTTTATTTACATGAAAAATTTAATTCCCATTCTGGCAATTGCTTCATTGATTTATTCGTGTAGGAATTCAGAAGGAAATAAAAAAGACAGAAATATTGAAAATAAGGTTACCGAAATCCCGAATATAAAAATAGTAAGAGAAAGAGTGTTATCAGCGGAGGATCAAAAAATGTTAAAACCCGATTCCGTGATTCTAAGTCTCAAAAACGGGAATTTACGTTTCGTAAATAATGACCTGACTGCCCGTGACCATTCAGCAATGGTTAGAAATGCATCTATGGGCCAGTATCCAAAAGCAGTGATACTTTCCTGTGTGGATAGCCGTATTCCTGTTGAAGATATTTTTGATAAAGGTATCGGAGATATGTTTGTGGCAAGAGTGGCCGGAAATTTTGTGAATGTAGACATTTTAGGAAGCATGGAATTTGGATGTAAGGTTTCTGGCGCAAAACTTATTTTAGTGTTAGGCCATCAAAACTGCGGGGCAATTAAAGCCGCTATTGATAATGTTAAGATGGGAAACATTTCGGAAATGCTAACAAAAATTCAACCTGCAGTTAATAATGCACACGGTTTTAACGGGGAACAAACTTCAAAGAACGCTGATTTTGTTAATTACATAAGTGAAAAAAATGTATTGCATACTATCGAAATGATAAGAGCAAACAGCCCCATCTTAAAAGAAATGGAAGAAAAGGGAGAAATTAAAATCGCAGGTGGATTTTATAACCTGAAGACTGGTGTAGTGACTTTCCTGTGAGTTGGTATAAATTATTTCTTAGTACCGGTAAACAAACCAATAACCGCCAACACTATTTTGCATCATTTGCAAGTTTAAATTATTGGCCTGATTATTCTTCAATAATATTTTGTTAGTAACTTATCATATAAGCTATCAAACAAATAAACAATGAACATATAACTGAGAGTATATAACCCATTGAATTATTAGTGTGAATTTTTTAAAAATGCCTTCATTTCAGAAGGCATTTTACTTATTTGAAAATCAAAACAATTTCTTTCCCTTTGTTCATTCGAAGCTCACCTTCTTTTATTTCGTAACCATCTACGGTTGCAAGTACAGCTAGAAATTTATCTTCAAATGCTATATCGGGGCACGCCATTTTTGTACTTAGCGTTTGTCCAAAACTCAAATTTCCTTTGGCATCCATCGTGTAAGAACCGTTAATGCGGTTGCACCCACCGGATCCACTAAATCTTTGTTCAGTCTTGTTAAAAATAATGTGTGCGTCTTTGTCCGTGCCACTAGTTTGTACAGGTAAGCCTGACATTACTTTTAAGACCCACTTTTTAGCCGCCCAGTTCGTATCTGGCGATAATTTTGGTGAACAGCCGAAAAAAAGAGCCAGTAATGAAACTGCAAATAATTTTTTCATAACATTTTATTTAAAGATGACTGCGTATTGATAATTACACAAAAAAATAAATAATTACAATTTTACTAATCAATTAAGCCAATTTTTCAAATAACCGTTGTGACTCAATTTATTGATACAATTTAAATTTGACCGGAAGTATAAATTTTGACTTAATAGAATTTAAATTGTTTTTGGCAGGATTCCATTTTGGCATTTTCTTAATTACCCGTAATACTTCTTCCTCCAGTCCGTAGCCAAGTTTGTCACCGTCAAGTTTTGCTTTCACTACATTTCCAGATTCGTCAACAGACAACATTACATTTATGGTACCCTGAATATCATTATCCAAAGCTTCTTCGGGATACTTGAGATTCTTTCGGAGAAAATTATCCAGACCTTTTTCACCTCCAGGGAAACTGGCCCATACTTTCGGATTACTGTGATAGCCTTCGCTGTCTGGATTATCTGCAGGGGTTGACGTTTGATTCTTAACGATTGGCGCACTTTGAATCTCTGTATTTTTTTTTCCGGATCTGGGTTTATCGGGTGGTGGCGGAGCTGTAATGGTACTTTCCAATACGGTATCAACAGGCACAGTTGCCGAAGTTTCCGTACTTAATGAGTCTTTAATTTCCACTTCTTTTTCCATAGAATCGGTACTATTATTGCATGCAGCCAGAAATACAGTACTAATTGCAATCAATTTCATGTTTTTTAAATTCATTACTTAATTTTTAGTTTTTTAGATAATTAAAATCATTAAAGACCTTTATGATCTTGTCAATACACTTCACGAATAATAAATCGTGTTTTGTTTTTATGCTTTTAACAGCGATTTACATCTTCAATTAAATCTGAACTAACCACTTTTTTATTATTATCCGGGTTCGATAACAGATAACTCCAGGAAATGCAAAATCAAATTCTGCACTATATTAAATATTAGTCCATGTTTTTCGGCTGCATTTTTAGCAGATGGCTTGTTACTTTTGAAATCCCATCAAGAAATCTGATGCAGTCTGAATTAGAATCATTAATTAACATTAAAAGAAATGAAACAAAATCTTATCAAATGAATCCTATTTCAAATCCTCAATAAAATCTTTCGAAATAAAGGAGCTTTTAGCTTATTACATTAGAAAGCGCTATGCCCAGCAACCAACCTATAATACCCAGAGCAATAGCCGCAATAATGGCTCCCATAATACCCTTAGTTCGCATACCCGGCAAAATCTTATCTACAATTATTAACAATAGTGCTGTTCCAATGATATGCAGTACAGTTGAACCACCTGCTCCACTAAACATGCCTTTCCAATCGGCAGTAACCTTAACCATTACATAGCCAATAACTGCAACTAGTAAGGCGGTTAATAAAGCCGACCCAAATTTTTCAATTACAATCCCCAGTCCCATTTTTGCAATTATCCAAAGAATGAGACCGTTAAAAATTGTTGCCACAACAATTCCAATAATGATTCCTAAAATAGATCCTGCTTCCATGTTTTTAAGTTTTAATGTAAAAAAATAAGATCATTTAATTAATAACCAATTTCAGTTTATAGGAATTGGGGTATTAAAAAATTTAAAAGTCTAATTTTGATAGACCGGCCATTCCTGAAATTCAATCAACTGTTATCAGTCCATTAATGTAATAACTGAGCAACCATATTCATTTGAATAAATACCTGTTGTTATAATTCCAGAAAAAGCTTCACCATCACCTATTGTGAATACAGCCATTGCGTTTACACCGGCATGATTATAGGCTTCAGCTAAGGCCTGTTTTCCTTCGCCTGCATTTTCAATCAATTCAGTTATCAGTGGCAAAGATATTTGGGCATTGGTGTCTTTAATTCCATTGTATTCAGTTAAAATATCAGCCTTTATTTCGGGGCTACGCTCATACACTTTTTTCCAGGGCTGAAACCAGTTTGTTTCGGTTTGAGAAGTCAGCTTCTTACCTAAGAATGCTTTATAATGCTGCATAGCAATATCATCAATATTGGCTGCGGGTGTAACTGGCCCGTGAAATACGGCACTTCCAAATGCTGTATCATTTGCTTTGCCGTAAATTTTTTCCAGTGCACCTATTAAAATGAGATAAACGCTATTCACCAGTTATAATTTTATATTGAATAAGATTCTCTTCTGAAAATTGTTGATCAAATAATAAAACAAATTAAAATATCGTGTACCAGGCTTATTAAGCGAAGGTATTATAATTAAATACTTCGAACCGGTTAATTGTCGTTCACAATACACCGCATTGAAAAATTATTTTCTACTGTCTAACAGAGTCGAGATCTGAATCGCTGGTTCCCATATTGAGACGACAGCATCATCAACCCCAATAGCAAAACTATAATGATTATTTAAACTCCCCATATAACTTTGAAATCCAAAAGTTTGCCCCGCGTGCCCGTACGAAACATCCATCATGTTTACAACGCCCATGCCATACTTAATAATAGGCGCCAACATATCCTTGAAGTTATCACGCTTCAACATTTCAATAGTAGTCGGTTTTGCAAATAATTTTCCACTGCCCCATTCGCTTATAAATTTCTGCATGTCATCCAGATCAGAAATAATTTCGCCGGCGGGGCCAGCCATGGTAGCGGGCATAACGGCAATTTTTCCTTTAAAGTGCCCACTTGCCCGATTTACTGGAGGATTTAAAGAAGAAAAATAAGTATGCTTTAAACCAAGGGGTCCAATGATATGTTCCTGGAAATATTGCTGGTAATTTTGTCCTGTAAGTTTCTCAATAATCATCCCCAACAGAATATAATTAACGTTGCAGTATTTAAAGGAACTGCCTGGAGTGAATCCCGGATTTTTATGCTGTTTTGCCATAGCAATTAACTGGTATGGGGTAAAGCGAAGCGTTGAATCGCCGTGGAGGGTAAACTCTTTTTCATCGTCGCCCTCAATAAAATACTCCGGAAATCCGCTTGAATGATTAAGCAGGTTGACAATTTTAACAGAATCTATATAATTCTTCCCATTTACAATCAGCAGGTCTTTATACAATGTATCATTTGGTAAAACTGCAGTAAGTTTATCTTGCAGCGATAGTTTATTTTCCTCTATTAATTGTAATACTGAGGCTGCCGTAAACATTTTGGTTCCACTTCCAATATCAATCGTACCGGTAAAATCTGTTATGGGTTTATCTTCTCGTCCATCGTACCCGCTATAATAAAATGCCCCGCTGTCATTTGCAATTCTCAAAGTAACCCTGCATTTATTTGTTGTAGCCAGCGTTTTAACGAGGGAATCGAGCGGCCCTTTTAAAGTATCGGCTATTTGTGCCAGAACTTTCTCAGCTGCCTTTTTTTCATCAGTATTATTATTGCAAGACGCAATAACAATAATAATAGCTGCAATAAGTAGATTCAATTTTTTCTTCATAATATTTTTTTAAAGTAATTCCGTTGGGTAAAAATTATTTTAAGAAATAAATTCAAACAATACCAATTATCTTAAATCACTCTTTTAAACCAACAGAATGTTTTATAGAGCCTTATTTTCAGAATACCACAATTGCCTTAAACTGTATAAAAACAAGCCACCTTATTCAGAGAAAAACGCTGTATAAGATGGCTATATTTAATAAAAAGATTAACCTCCGGTTATCACTGCAACAGGAATGAAATAATGTTCGTAATCGTTTAAAATTATTTCCCATTCATCAGTAATGAGTCTAGCGGCTACCTTATTGCCGGCACAAGTCCATTCGCCTTGCGAAAATACCAGTTTACGTTCTATCAGCCCTGTAATTTTTACATCTATTTTTGCACTTCCATTTGCGTACCTTACAACGCCAAAATTGGCTGTAGAAGATCCTTTAGCTGCTCCACCCAATGCGGCGTCTAACGGGCCGGTTGCGTTATATTTAGTGCCGGGAACTTTGGCATCGCCCTGCCTTGGAGCATTAGCCCCTGTCAAACTCACATTTAAGCCAAAGTTTGCTGATTCATTCCTTCTGGCTGCACTACGCACCAAGAAAACCCTGATTTTGTAAACACCACTTTGTGAAAGAGAACCACTAAACTTATTCGTACCATCTGATTCACCAATATACATCGCATCACCATCCGGAGGTAACACATTAAAGTAGATTGCCGTACTTTTCGAATTCAGTGATACAGCCATAGTCTGGCCACTATTTCCGGTTACTGTATAATCAATGGTTTGGTAACCTTTTACAGTGCCACTCATGTATGCAGAAGATTTACCAGCAGGGAAGCTTACTTTTTTTGTTTGATTTGCCTGTGCAAAAACCAAAGCCGGAAGTATAGCTAAGGTCAAGAAGAAACTTGTTTTTTTCATGTTGATATTATTTTTTATTTGTGTTAAAACTCCTTATTTATTTATTTTTTCTTCGAACCAATCATTATTTAAGCAGATTACTATCTGCTTAAAATTTCTGGAACAGGTAATCGTTCTTAAAACTCGATCGTTTTACCTAAAACCAGTTGCTTCATCGCTTCACCTGGCTTTAACGAATATTGCAATTGCCTTGTTTTCCCGGTAGGATTGCCATTTTCGTAAAGGGGGAAGAGGTGAATAAATTTAGTTTCCACCAACGCAAACTCATCCATTCCGTTATAGCCTAGTAGGTTTTTAGGATTTTCCGTAAAATCCGGCAGGTTAACCATCCCCATCGACTTTTTATTAAAAGTTGAGAATACATAAGCATGCCCCTTTTTATCAGGGGATTGTGTTACAACCAGTAATTCAGGAGAATCATCACCATCTATATCCGCTGCTTCCGATTTTGTTACTATTCCTTCAACCGGCCAGATAATTGGGTCGTTAGAATTGGCTAACCCTGAAGGTGTAATAGTAACTTCGTTACCGTTTGCTGATTGTGGCGCCGAGATGACAAAATTCAGACTCTCATACTTTAATTCCTGGCTGTAAGGATTTGTTGCTACCGGGTCTGCAGGTGTTTCTGTTGCAACTTTAGTAGCAGAGTCTGCTACAGCGGGCTCGTCATTTTTCGTCTCACTACTGTTACAGGCATTTATACCCAATATCGCAATTAAACCAATTATAATTCTTTTCATAAATTAATTTTGTGAAGCATTTTGATTAAAAATATATTTAGTTACTATCTTCTTCTAATGATAAAAGATCTGGCACGATCATTCCAGTTTCCGGCAGCGTCTTTAAGGTTATTAAAATTAGCCGTTACGGTATAACTGTTTCCCCTGAAATCATAATCATCATACAAAACAATTACAAACCCTGAAGGCACTGTCAATGAGGTTATGCTGGCATCAAACCCTGTTCCCCCGAGATTATATGCTCCTGGTGTAAAATTACGTTGCTGGCCCCGCATCGATGCCTCATTATAGACTGTTACACCGCTATTATTATTCGCGTTATTATTACCATTACTATTCCCGTATCTGTAAGTCACTCTCATAGACTTTGCCCGATCGTTCCAGTTACCAGCTGCATCCTTCAAATTATTAAAATTTGCTGTAACCGTGTAACTATTACCTCTGAAATCATAACCATCATAAAGAGTGACAATCCAGCCCTGTGGTATACTTAATGACGTGATATTGGCATCAAAACCGGTATATCGGAAATTAAAATAGCCTTCACCATAAACTTTTCTATCACCGGATTGCCTTTCGTCTTTATAAACTATAATACCAGATCCCGAACCGGAATTGTTATTACCTGGATTATATCCGCCACCAGAGTTATTTCCGCCACCAGAGTTATTTCCGCCGTCTTGGTTAGTGTTTTCGTATTCTACAACCACAGACATTGTTCTGTCATTCCAATCACGTGGAAGGCAAAATGCATCAGTAGTATACCTTATTTTTGATCCGGTTCCGGGCTCAT
Organism: Sphingobacteriales bacterium; assembly: GCA_024642285.1. GTDB lineage: Bacteria > Bacteroidota > Bacteroidia > Chitinophagales > Chitinophagaceae > Ferruginibacter. The sequence continues at coordinate 4,444 of JAHEBJ010000057.1, read as the reverse complement.
AGCTATCATAAAGTACAACCTTCATTCCCTTGGGAACTCGAAATGAAGAAACGCTTCTACTTCCTACGTTTTGGTCAGAAAGACTGTAGCGGCCAGGAGTTAACTTTGATGCCTGCCCTTTAAAATAACAATCTGAATATAGAGTTACATAATTTTGACTGAAACCAACAATTGGCAGTACTAAAAAAGCCAAGAGGGTTAATTTTAGTTTTAGTTTCATATTTTTTTTTTAATGCTTGGTTTAAAAATAACTGAAAAAGAAAAATCTAACAGACACACATTAAAAACTAATCCAGGGATATGGTTCGTTCATAAAATTAAGAGCCTTGGTTAAATTGTCAGCTGGTGGTGCACTAAGGCTTGGTTCAACCGACGGGTTTGACGGGTAAGTTTTACCATCAAACTTAATTAAGTGGTAATTGTGGCCACTATAAAGAATCAGATCGTTCCAACCGTTAGTTTTGGTATTTTCTATCATAACAGGATAATCTGTTACCGTAAAATGGCTCACAACATTACCCTGGTAATCAAGAATCAATTGAGTGCATCCTCCCGACCCACAGAAATAGGGCCCAATTAGTCCAACAAAAATTTCTTTTTTCCCGTCCGCATTTAAGTCATATTCATAAAATATGAATCTACGGCTAAAAGAATCAATATAATTACTATCAAGGTCAGACATATATAAATGTTCAAGCGTTTTTTTCACCAGATCAGCTGTTAGTTTTGATGCAGATCCCGCAGTATATCCACCAGCAGGTATTGTATCAGTTGGATCCAGATCATAACCAGAAGCTTCTGAATTTACGGCGTCACCGGTGTTTGCTGAGTCTGAACCCTTTTCACCAGAATTATTACACGAATAAATACCCAACAGTGCTATTGCAGCTACTGAAATTACAAATCTTTTCATTTTTTTACATGTTTTTATATGATAACTATTGTTTTTAAATCTCGGGTAAACTAGTGTCTTCATTAATAAATACAACCTAACCGATAGAAAGGGGGGGATTTGACTTAATGAATAGTAGAAAGCGTTTGCCGTAATGCCTGAGATCATATTCTTTAACAATATATTTTGAAATATCCATTTGTTCTGTTGCTACCTGTAAGTTTGCGCTTATACCTTACAAATTTTAATTACATTTCCTTTTTGAGGTCTTTTTATTTAATAACTATTGATTTTATGTATAAACGGTAGTCGTCAATATTGATAAACCGTTGTCCTGTGATTAGCAATCGAATTTAATGGAAATTACAAACCCAAAAAAATATTTTAAATAAAATAAATAATTCTTAATTAGTTTGCAAAGGAATGTTTAAAAAAAAATCATAATTTAAGCCTACGCCTTAAACAAGATTTAAAACACGAATTTACCGTTAAAAGCGGGGGTTATCAACTAACTTGCATCCCAATATTACGGAACCTGATAAAAAAATAACAGCAATTTATTTAAAAACTGTGCTATACGTTTTTTACTTTATCAGTTTTTTTACACAAAATTGTATTATACTTAGTTTGCTCAAATTATTTTATACTTTTAGCAAAAACTATAAAAAGATAAAATATTTTTCAATGTCTAATATTATGCGGCTGCTTCCGTTAAAATTGAAATTACCATTAAATAACGTTTTCAAAACGATGGTAGTTCAATTGCTTATTTCTTCTTTTTTTACCTTATTGGCATTAACATCTGTTGCACAAAACAGCACAGAAAAAAATTCTACTACTAATGTTGATACTACTGATATTAGTATAGTAAGTATAATTAAGGCATCTGCGGCCACAGAAATGGATAAAAGTATCCAAAAATTAAAAGACGTAAGAAATGCAATCCGTCAGGATGAAATTTTAGCTCAGCTTAAAAAAGAGTCCTTCAATTTAGAAAAATTCACTAAAAAAGGTATTGATACAAATTCCATAAATGCTGATTTCCAAAAATTAAGCGATATTAAATTAAGGATCAGTAAAAGTTTACTCGCCGATTCAACCAGAACACCGACTCAGAGGGACCTTTCAACATCTTTAAAGTTATTTTATGATTTATCTGAGAAGGCACAGGTAAGGAAAAAATTGTTGGAAACACATTACAAAAAACTGGTTCAGTTTAGAAATGTTACAGATTCTCTGTCAAGTGATAGTGCATTATTTGAAATACCATTTGATTCAGCCAAAGTAATGCAATATCTTATAAAAATGTCTTTGTTAAGCATTGAGGTAGCGCCGGTTGACAGTACATTGGATGCTGCATTACCTAGAGTGCAGACTTTATTAATGAGGTTTAATTTTCTGATCTTTAGTATTCTTTCAGAAATCGAAGAAATAAATGAACTTCAGAGAGATCTTGCCACAAAAACGTTCAGTAAAGAGTTACCCTACCTATGGAACTCTGAATCAGGCGAGCTGCCAATTAAGGAAATCATTGATTTATCCTGGTATAAAGGAAAACTTGCGTTTTCTTTTTATATAAAGAACAATTTGGGTAAATTTTTTATTCTGGCTTTACTCTTTCTTATTTCTGCAATCTTTTTATATTCTATCAAATCAAATCTTAAAAAGGATGGTCTCCTTAAAAAGGATTATACTGGACAACTTGTTATCAGGCATCCAGTACTCTCTTCATTGCTGATTGTTATAAGCATATTCCAGTTTATTTTTCCAGCGCCTCCTTTTGTTTTTAATTTAGTGCTGTGGGTCATTTCGGCAGCCTCTTTGTCTTTTATATACTGGAATTTTATTACAAAATTCTGGATGCAATTCTGGTTGACGATGATTTTGCTTTTTTTGTTTGCTTCCGCCGATAATTTAATACTTGTGGAATCACACAAAGAGCGAATTTTTATTTTAATCCTTGCATTGATTGGCCTGGTGGCGGCTTTGGTATTCCTTTTAAAAGGCGATAGAAAAAAATTAAAAGAAAAATGGATTGTCTATTTTATTGGCTTTGTTATTATACTTGAGGCGGCCTCAATTATTACAAATATTTTTGGAAGGTATAATTTATCAAAAACCCTGATGACCAGTGGCTTTTTTAATGTGATTATTGCAATTATATTCCTTTGGACAGTAAGGTTAATAAATGAAGGGCTTGCACTGGCTTCTGAAATATATAAGTCACCCGATAAAAAATTATTTTACCTGAATTTCGATCGGGTTGGAAATAAAGTTCCTGGCTTTTTTTATGCTCTTGTTATTGTTGGTTGGTTTATTTTGTTTGGTCGGAACTTCTATGCATTTAAATATATTACAGATCCAATCAAGGACCTTTTATTTGAAGAAAGAGTAATTGGTAACTACATCTTCGATGTAAAAAGTGTACTTGTCTTTTTTATGATTTTAATACTGTCATCATATATTTCAAAAATAGTTTCATTCTTTGCCTCGGATGAGCATCACAGGAGCGATAAAAAAAGAAATAAAAGTGGAGTTGGAAGTTGGCTTTTAATAATACGCATCACAATTTTTAGTTTGGGTTTATTCCTGGCTTTTGCGGCCGCAGGAATTCCATTGGATAAAATCACTATAATATTGGGAGCTTTGGGAGTTGGAATTGGCTTTGGCCTACAAACATTAGTAAATAACCTTGTCAGCGGACTTCTTATTTCCTTTGAAAAGCCTGTTAATATAGGTGATATTGTTGAGATAGGAGGTCGATCGGGAGTAATGAAATCTATTGGATTCAGAAGTAGTATTATAACTACCGGCGATGGCGCCGATGTTATAATTCCCAACGGTGATCTTCTCAATCAGCATCTGGTAAACTGGACACTTAACAACAGTAAACGTCGTGTTAATTTATTGGTGGGAGTTGCTTATGGAACCGATCTCGAAAATTGCCGTAAATTATTGTTAGAAATATTTGAAAAAGATAAAAGGATATCCAAATTTCCGAAGCCATCTGTAATTGCTAGTGAATTTAATGCCAGTTCGATAGACCTTCAGTTATACTTTTGGGTAGGTGATATTACGGTATGGTCTGCTGTCAGAAGCGATATTATTGTTGCTATTGACGTTGCGTTTAAGGATCAAGGCATTGTTATCCCGTTTCCACAACAGGATTTATACATTCATAAAACAGAAAATGACAAAAAATAACGTGCAACAGATTTTCGCATAAGCCTGCGTTTATAAAGTTGAAATAAATACTATGCTACAATGTTCCGGCATTTTTACCTTAAGCAGATTAGTTTAATTAGTAGTGGACTATTAATATTAGCAGCGTTATTTTTACTTAAAAAAGAAGAAAATGAATCACTTCTAAAAAATATTAATTATGCTGGTACATCCGGGTAGCTGATTTTTACATATAGTTTTATACCAACAACCATTTTTAAATTTCGCATATTAATTCTTAAAACCCACTAAAACTTTATTATGAAAAGATGTTTCACTTTATCCTTATTGCTTTCATTTGTTTTACCGGCAATTATTTATGGACAAAAT
>JAHEBJ010000056.1 GCA_024642285.1 Sphingobacteriales bacterium | reverse complement strand
ACACCAAAATAAAGATCACTTTATGCATGTACCAACCATGGCCGAAATGATGGCAAAAGGCGAAAGTCCCGAAGTTTTATTTTGGGTTGGCTGCGCCGGAAGTTTTGATCAACGGGCGCAAAAAATTACAAAAGCATTCATTACAATTTTGGATAAAGTAGGTATCAACTATGCCATTTTAGGCAAGGAAGAAATGTGTACCGGCGATCCTGCCCGCAGATCGGGCAACGAATTTATGTTTCAGATGATGGCCTATCAGAATATTCAGATCCTGAACGGATACGGAATTAAAAAAATTGTAACCGCATGTCCACATTGTTTTAATACGCTGAAGAATGAATATCCCGAACTGGGAGGAACTTACGAAGTGATCCATCATGCTACGTTTTTACAGCAACTGATTGACGAAGGGAAAATTAAAATGACCGAAGGTGGAACGTTCAAAGGCAAAAAAATAACTTACCACGACAGCTGTTATTTAGGTAGGGCCAATGATATTTATGAAGCTCCACGCAAGGTATTGGAAGCACTGGATGTGTCGCTGGTAGAGATGAAGCGATGCCGCAGCAATGGATTGTGTTGCGGCGCAGGTGGTGCACAAATGTTTAAAGAAGAAGAAAATGGCGAAACAAGAATAAACAATGAACGCACTAACGAAGCACTTGAAACAGGCGCCAATGTTATTGCCGCTGCCTGCCCGTTTTGTAATACTATGATGACAGATGGCGTAAAAAACAGCAACAAAGAAGATGAGGTGCAGGTGATGGATATAGCTGAGATAGTAGCTAACGCAATGCAAGCCTGAAGCCGGACTTTTTTATTTCTTATTTTTTATTTTTATTAAAACATGAACCTCGATTTTAAAGAACATATCCCTAAAGATTTTAACGACAGTTCACGTGTCTGGATTTATCAAAGCAGCCGCCTGTTCCTCCTCAGCGAAGCGCTGGAGATGGAAGACATGCTGAATACTTTTGCTGCCAACTGGAAAAGCCATGGCGATACCGTTAAAGGTTTCGCCGGTTTATTATTCGGGCAGTTTATTATACTAATGGCCGATGAAACCGCTACAGGTGTTAGCGGATGCAGTACAGATAGTTCGGTACACCTGATAAAATCAATTGAGGAAAAATACAATGTGCAAATGTTCGACAGGCAAACGCTTGCGTTTGTGGTAAAAGATAAAATACAGTTGTTACCACTCAGTCAGTTGGATTATGCAGTTGAAAATAATTTCATCAACGGCGATACTTTATATTTCAACAACACCGTTTTGTCTAAAAAAGAATTGCTGGAAAAATGGATCATTCCGGTAAAAGAAAGCTGGCTAGGATCAAAAACACAATTCTCCGGAAATTAATATAATGATATCCGTATTTAAGGTAACGGTGCAATAATATTTTTGCCGGGATATACACGCAATCATAATTTTAAACACAAAAGAACTTAATATGAATAAAATCATCAGGCTGTTTTTAAACTTTTTTGTTATCATCATTTTTCCCATTGGGCTTATGGCTCAAAAGGAAGGAACACCTTCTGCTACCTCTGTTGATAAAAAAGAAGAAGCTTACTTACAAAGCATAAAAAATGCTGAACTGCAAGAGAAGCAAACAAAAGCTACGGAAGCAAAACAAAGGGAAAATGATGCAAAACAAAGGGCAAAGGAAGCCTCCGTACAAAAAACAACGAGCTCGCTGACACTAGATACATCCGTAAACAGAAAATTTATTGACCCCGCTAATATGGACCTCAGTGTAAAACCCGGCGATAATTTTTATTTGTATGCCAATGGTACCTGGATAAGGAACACGCCAATTCCGGGTTCAAAAACCCGCTGGGGTAGTTTTGATGCGCTGGCCGAGGAAAGCTCACTAGCATTGAAAGGATTATTGGAAGATGCCGCTGCAAAACCCGGTTCCAATTCATTAATGAAACGTGTGGGCGATTATTATGCCAGCGCCATGGATAGTTTGGCCATTGAAAAACTCGGCTATCAACCTATCAAACCATACCTTGATGCCATTACCGCATTACCTTCAAAAGGACAGGTTTTAAATTATATGAATTACATGCGGTCGCAGGCTATCAGCGGGCCGTTATATCGCATCGGCGTTGGGCAGGATGCAAAAGATGTAACAAAGTATATCATTAACATTGGACAAGGAGGAACTACCTTGCCCGACCGTGATTACTACTTAAAAAACGATACCCGCAGTGCAAAGATCCGGACTGATTATGCAGCATATATTGCCAAACTGTTTACCCTTTGCGGATTCGAAAGTCATAAGTCATTAATGTATGCTGTTACAGTTCTGCAACTGGAAACATCAATGGCAGGTGCACAAATGAGTCGTGTTGAAATGCGTGACCCAACAAAATTGTACAATAAATTTGCTGTGAAAGACCTCACAGCCAAAACACCCAATCTGGAATGGGCGCAAATTTTAGATCAGCTGGGTTATAAAACAAAACAGGATAGCTTGATAGTGAGCAATCCAAAATTCATGGTATTTATAGATTCACTACTTGTTGCAACACCGCTGGAAGACTGGAAAGTTTACCTGCAATGGAACATAATGAAAGATGCAGCTCCTTACCTGAGCAGCGATTTTGTAAATGCAAATTTTGCTTTTAACCAGGCATTAAGCGGACAGAAAGAGCAAACTCCACGCTGGCAAAGAATGAGCGGCACAATTGACCGCCAACTGGGCGACCTGCTTGGCCAATTATATGTTGACAAATACTTTAATCAGGCGGCAAAAGCCAGAATGCTTGAACTGGTAAATAATCTGCAGCAAACCTTCGATAGCAGGATCAAGCAATTAGACTGGATGAGTGAAGACACTAAACAAAGAGCTTTAGCGAAGCTGCATGCTTTTGTAAAAAAGATAGGCTTCCCCGATAAATGGAAAGACTATGAAGGTATTGTGATAAAGAGAGATGATTTCCTGGGTAATTTACGCCGTTGCAGTAAATGGCAGTACGATGATAACATAGCTAAACTGGGTAAACCAATTGATAAAACCGAATGGGGAATGACGCCGCCTACGGTGAATGCGTATTACAGTCCCCAAAAAAATGAAATTGTATTTCCTGCCGGAATATTACGTTTCCCTTTCTTTGATTTTAATGCAGATGATGCCATTAACTATGGTGGCATTGGAGCCGTGATAGGTCATGAAATGACCCATGGTTTTGATGACCAGGGACGCCAGTTTGATGCCGATGGCAACCTGCAGGACTGGTGGACCAAGGCTGATGCCGATGAATTTAAAAAGCGTGCTGATGAAGTAGTAGCTCAATACAATGGATATGTTATCCTCGATAGTCTTCATGTAAATGGTAAACTTACACTTGGCGAAAACCTTGCCGACCTTGGTGGCTTGAGCATTGCTTACGATGCTTTTAAACATACAGCACAGGGCAAGAGCAATAAGAAGATTGACGGCTTTACACCCGACCAACGTTTCTTTTTAAACTGGAGCCAGGTATGGCGCAATAATATTTTACCCGAAGCTGCAGCCCAGCGCATACTAACCGACAACCACTCACCGGGCATGTACCGCAGCAACGGACCACTAACCAATATGGATGCTTTTTACAAAGCCTTTGATGTAAAGCCGGGAGATGCCATGTATAAGGCACCGGAGGAGAGGACAAGGATTTGGTAATTAATTATAAGAGGTTGGAAGACTGGGATGTTTTAAAAACATCCCGGTTTTTTGATTAGTCAAATAATTCAAAAGATGATCTTAGTTAAATAAAAAAAGGCGACAATACTGTTGTTGAAAATCAGCAGTTTAATATTTTTACAATTTGGTTTATCGGCTTAAATTAATTTGCTGTGCGTCAGCTTGAAAATCGGATTGTTTGATTAAATAATACTTGCAATGACACATACAAAAGAAAACATTGTTTAGATAACAGGTGCTTCGTCTGGTATTGGCAAAGCCATGGCCTCTGAGTGGGCAAGATTAGGATACAAAGTGGTGCTTTCTGCCAGACGTAAAGAATTATTAGAAGGGATTGCTCTGGAGATTAGGAATTCGGGTGGAGAAGCATTGGTTGTTCCGGTTGATATTATGGAAGAAAAATCAATAGAAGATGCTGTTCAAAAAATTATAAACACTTGGGGGCGTTTAGATATTGCTGTAGCCAATGCTGGATTTGGTGTTTTTGGAAGTATAGATAAATTAACGGCAAAAGATTGGAACAGGCAATTACAAGGTAATGTCATCGGGTTAGCCTTGACGGTAAAATACGCCCTGCCACATTTGAAGCAAAGCCAGGGTCGTATTGGTTTAATCGGCAGTATAGGAGCTTATCTTCCTAATCCGTATGTTGGTGCCTATGGTGCTTCAAAAGCAGCTGTACATTCAATTGGTCTTACATTACAAGTTGAATTAAATGGTACCGGAGTGAGTTGTACTACCATTCATCCTGGTTTTGTTGTATCTGAAATTGGAAGAATTGATAATGAAGGCGTCTGGCATCCTGAACGTACAGATCCATGGCCATCAAATTTAATGTGGCCAACGGATAAAGCTGCGAAAGTTATGGTGAAAGCCATAATTAAGCGAAGAAGAAATTATGTTTTCACAACCCACGGCAGGGTTATTGTTTGGTTGCAGCGATGGTTTCCTGGCGTGGTGAGAAATATTGTTTCAAAAGGTCCAAAACCAGAATAAAAAAAGATTAGTCGTAATCCTCCACTGGTCCACTGACGCTGATATGCATTATAGATAGAGTGCGCTGGCTTATCTGTTTGCCAATTATTTTTCTTCTGCCGCCGCAGGTTGCCCAATCGCCGCCAAAGGTCATGCCACTCCCTCCGTCCTCAAATACAGAATTGCAACAGATTGTTTTGATACATTTACACAAATAAACAACCGCAGTTTAATAAATATGTACGCTAAGATCATCCCTGTCTTTTTGTTTACCTTCTTCTGCCTGGCAATAACCAATGCACAAACAACAGTAACCATTTCGGGTATCGTAAAAGAAAAAACGGTAAACATACCTATTGCTTTTGCCAACGTAGTACTTAAAACCGAAAAAGACAGTGCTTTTGTAAGTGGCACAGCCAGCGCTGAAGACGGCCGCTTTGCTTTATCAAAAATTAAACCCGGCAGCTACACACTCGAAATTTCTTATCTGGGTTTTACAACACATAAACAGCCATTGTATGTAGGCAGCCTGTCGCCTTTTTTAGATATTCAGTCAATTGAACTGCAGAAAAACACAACCTCGTTACAGGAAGTGGTGGTTTCTTCAAAAGCAAATACCATCAACGATGCGCTGGATAAAAAAACATTTTCGCTGAAAGATAATATCAGTCAGGGTGGCGGATCGCTTTTACAGTCCATGCAGAACCTGCCGGGCGTTACCGTGCAGGATGGTAAAGTGCAATTGCGCGGTAACGATAAAGTGGTAGTACTGATTGACGGCAGACAAACTGCATTAACCGGTTTTGGAAATCAGTCAGGCCTCGACAATATCCCGGCTTCAGCCATCGAAAAAATTGAGATCATCAATAACCCGTCGGCAAAATACGATGCCAATGGAAATGCCGGAATCATCAACATCATTTATAAAAAGAACAAACAAAAAGGATTTAATGGCAAGGCTGGATTTACCGGAGGAATGGGTTCTCTTTGGGAGCGTAAACAAAACCTGCCCGGCATCAGGCCGCAATATACTTTTACGCCAAAAATTAATCCAAGCCTGTCGTTAAATTACCGAAAGGAAAAACTGAATATTTTTTTTCAGGGCGATTACCTGTACACCGAAACGCTGAATAAAAATGAGTTTGTAGTGCGTACCTACGATAATGGCGATATCATCAATCAGCAATTAAAACGAAACCGTAACACGCATTTTACAACCATTAAATCGGGTGTGGATTATGCTATAAGCAGCCATGATAATCTCACGGTTTCGGGCCTCTTCGGCAGCGAAAAAATAATTGACCGTGGCGACCAGCCTTTTTATAATGCCGATGCAACACAAATAAAAAGGCTCTGGCAGTTTTTAGAAGATGAACTGAAAACAACATGGATGGCAACAGCTGCTTACCAGCACAGATTTAAACAGGCAGGCCATTTACTTAATATCGGTTTCAATTATACTTTTCACCGGGAAGATGAAAAATATTTTTACGATAATTACACGCCTGCAGCCACTGGAACCGATGCTTTTAAATTAATATCAGACGAACAGGTGTACGATCTTACGGCCGATTATATAAAGCCTTTAAAGTACGGCCGCTTTGAAACCGGACTGAAGATTCGCAAACGGAATATCCCTACTAATATGCAGTTTAAGCCGGGCATCAATTCGGTAATTGACAGTACTGCCGGTGGCGAAGCAACTTATAAAGAGTTGATACCAGCCGTTTACGGCACTTATGTTTTTGAAAATAAAAACTGGGAAGCCGAGATAGGCCTTCGGGTTGAGTATGTGAAAATAGATTATGAAGTAAATCCCGATCACCCAACTTATGAAAGTGATGGATATAATTATACACAGCCATTCCCAAATTTACGGTTGGCTTATAAACTCAACGATGATAACAAGATTTCGGTGTTTTACAATCGCCGGGTTGACAGGCCCAATGAGGTAGACATCCGCGTTTTTCCAAAATATGATGATGCAGAAATTATAAAAGTGGGTAACCCGGCGCTGAAGCCGCAGTTTACCAACAGTATTGAATTGGGCCATAAAACCAGCTGGGCTAAAGGAAGTTTATACAGCGCTTTGTACCATAAATTTGCCAACGGCACTATTACCCGTATTTCAAGCACAGTTCCCGGCAGCGACCTGATCTATGCTACTTTTCAAAACGTAAATAAAAGTTTCAATTCGGGAATTGAAATGGTTTTGGCGCAGCAGACATCGAATCTTTTTTCATTTAACATCAATTTAAATGCATACCGCAACCAGATAAATGCGTTTACCGTTCAAAACAAATACCCGGTTGCCCATAGTTTTTCGGCAGCACAGCAGAAAATATTTTCGGGCAATTTTAAATTTAATACAACTTTTCATTTATCAAAGAACCTCGATGCTCAGTTAACAGCTGTGTACCTGGCGCCCGATATTATTCCGCAGGGAAAGATCAAGTCGAGATTTTCTATAGATGCCGGAGCCAAACGATCTGTTCAAAAAGGTAAGGGTGAAATATTTATCAATGCCACAGACCTGTTCAACACCATGGTCATCAGGCGTGAAATACAAGGCGAGGGATTCAGTTATACCAGTGATGATTATTACGAAACACAGGTGATCAGGATCGGGTACACTTATAAATTTTAATTGTCTTGAACATTGATTTTTATTTCATTCTACTTATCCCAGATTTCATACTGATAGAAACCGAAAATATCAGTCAAATACGAAAACCATAACAATATTAACCCCTGCCATCCTGTCACAATTCCCCTGCTTTTAACTATCTTTGCCATCCTTAAACAGGTATAGTTGATGTTGAACGTTATGACAAATAAGGAACATGATGAGGCAAGGCAGGGAGAAGCATTTGCTCCTTTCACTGACGAAGTGAACCCGTATAAAAAGCATTTTTATATAGAAAGCTATGGCTGCGCCATGAACTTTGCCGACAGCGAAGTGGTGGCTTCTATCTTAATGGAAAATGGTTTTAGCGCCACTAACAATTACGAACAGGCCGATCTTATTTTTATCAATACCTGCTCCATCAGGGAGAAAGCCGAGATCACAGTTAGAAAAAGACTAACTGAATTCAGGAGTATAAAAAAGAAAAAGCCCGGAATGCTTGTTGGCGTATTGGGTTGTATGGCAGAGCGACTGAAAGCCCAGTTTTTAGAAGAAGAAAAACTGGTTGACCTTGTTGTTGGACCCGATGCCTACCGCACTTTGCCCGGCCTTATTGAAGAAGCAGAGACCGGACAGAAAGCAGTAAATGTTTTATTAAGCCGCGATGAAACCTATGCCGATATTTCTCCAATCCGTTTGAACAGCAATGGTGTGACTGCTTTTGTAAGCATCATGCGTGGTTGCAACAACATGTGTTCATTTTGTGTGGTACCATTTACAAGAGGAAGAGAACGCAGTCGTGATGCACATTCTATTGTGAATGAGTGCAGGACTTTATTTGCGGATGGATACCGTGAAGTAACCTTGCTTGGTCAAAATGTTGACAGTTATTATTGGGTTGATGAACAAAAAGACGAGCGGGTTACATTTGCCGGGCTGATGGAACAGGTAGCGTTGATCTCTCCCCTGCTCCGTGTTCGTTTTTCAACATCACATCCCAAGGATATTACCGATGATGTATTGCACACCATCGTGAAGTACGATAATATCTGCAATTATATTCATCTGCCGGTACAAAGCGGCAGCAGCCGTGTACTGCAGATGATGAACCGCACTTACAGCCGTGAATGGTATATCGCCAAAGTGAACCGCATCAGGGAACTGATTCCTGATTGTGGAATATCAACTGATATGATAACCGGTTTTTGTACCGAAACTGAAGAAGATCATCAACAATCATTAAGCCTGATGGAATATTGTAAATATGATCTTGCCTATATGTACTTTTATTCCGAAAGGCCGGGTACACTGGCTGCACGCAGGTTTGAAGATGACGTACCGCTGGAGATTAAGAAAAGAAGACTGCAGGAAATGATTGACCTGCATCGCATACAATCATTACACAGTATGCAGCGTGATGTTGGTAAAACTTTTAAAGTGCTTGTAGAAGGAACATCGAAGAAAAGCGCTGATGAATTATTTGGAAGAACGGATCAGAATAAGGTGGTGGTGTTTCCCAAAGGAGATTTGAAAGTTGGTGAGTATGTGACTGTCAAAATAACAAAATGCACAGCTGGCACATTACTTGGCAGCGTAAACTAAAATAAATAAAAAATACACTTAGTGCAACTTTGTGCCTTCGTGTCTTTGTGGCAAAAAAATATGGAACTACAATCAATAAAAAATCGCTACGGTATCATCGGCAACTCGCCGGGTCTTAATCATGCATTGAATATAGCCGTTCAGGTTGCCAATACAGATCTGAGTGTTCTCATCAACGGAGAGAGCGGCGTGGGTAAAGAAGTTTTTTCGCAGATCATACATTCGCTCAGTGCACGCAAACACAATAATTTTATTGCAGTAAACTGTGGCGCCATTCCCGAAGGCACCATCGACTCTGAATTATTCGGTCATGAAAAAGGATCTTTTACCGGCGCCGTTGACAGCCGTAAAGGCTATTTTGAAACCGTAAACGGTGGTACCATTTTCTTAGACGAGATTGGAGAATTGCCATTGGGTACACAGGCACGTTTATTACGGGTGCTTGAAGCAGGTGAATACATCCGTGTGGGTAGTAGTAAAGTACAAAAGACAGATGTCAGGGTTATTGCCGCCACCAATAAGGAACTGATAGAATATACCCAAACGAACAAGTTCAGAGAAGATCTGTACTATCGTTTAAATACCGTGCCCATCAGGGTTCCGGCGCTCAGGGAGCGTAAAGAAGATATTTATTTATTGTTCCGCAAGTTTGTAACCGATTTTTCTGATCGTTACAAAGGCACCCCGGTACAACTGGATGATGGGGCGAAAGATGTGTTAATTAACTATCCATGGCCAGGTAATGTGAGGGAACTGAAGAATATTGCAGAACAGATTTCTGTGCTTAGCCGTGATAAAGTAATTGACGCCGAAACCATGAAAGGTTTTTTACCTGAACACAATTATTCACGTTTGCCTGTACTGGCCGGCGGCGCAGGTGCAGTAAGCCAGACGGAATTTGCAAATGAAAGGGAGATATTGTACAAGCTTTTCTTCGATATGAAAAAAGATGTGAACGAACTTAAGAAAATGTTTTTCGACCTGTTACAAAATCCAAACATTGCACAGTTTGCCGAAAACCGTGTCCATGCACCGGTTTATAATGAGCAATCTTATGCAGAACTGAATTCGGGTTCGGGTGCTTCATCTTCAAAACCGGTTTTTTTGCCGCATAACAACGGCGATATTGCGGGACATGAAGAAGTGGAAGAATCACTCAGCATTGTTGACAAAGAAAGAGAACTCATCATAAAAGCTTTGAAGAAACATAAAGGCAAACGAAAAGATGCATCGCTCGATTTGGGAATAAGTGAACGTACCTTGTACCGTAAATTAAAAGAGTATGATATTGAAGAATAATTCAATTGACAATAGGCAATGGGCAATGGGCAAAAAGCAAAAAACAACAGGCAACAGAACGTTGCAAATTGCCTGTAGCTTATTGTTTATTTCTATTTTTTCGTTCGCAACCTGCAAATACGGATTTAAAGATATTGGCGGACTGGCTCCCGAAGTAAAAACTTTCAGGGTCAATTATTTTGAAAACAAAGCCGATTATAAAAATCCGCAATTGAGTCCGCAGTTAACAGAGAAACTAAAAGCCAAGATCATTAGTACAACAAGGCTTCGTCAAACCAATGATGACGATGCTCATTATGATATCAATGGTTATGTTTCCGGTTACTATACAAGTACAACTGGTATCAATGAAAGTAACACCAGTCTTAACAGGCTGACGGCAACTTTTCATCTTGTGTTTAAAAATACATTAGATGAAAAAAAGAATTTTGAAGCTGATGTAACATATAGCGTTGACTTTGATGCCAATCTCAGTCTTCCCCAGATAGAGCGGCAAAAAGGCGAAGAGATTATCAAGAACCTGACTGACGCTATTTTTAATAAGATTTTTTCAAACTGGTAATGCTACCATAGATTTGCACCATGCAGAACAACCAGGCTATTTTCGAATCGATATTTAACAGGAATTTTTCTGATGCGGATAGCTATACATTTCTAAAGGAGCTGTCAGAAACGCATCCTTATTTTTCGCCTGCACAGTTTTTCCTGCTGCGGAAGACAGAAGAAGGTTCGGCTGAATTTGAAAAACAGGTTGCTAAAACAAATTTATTCTTCAATAATCCGCATTGGTTGCATTACCGGTTGAGCGAAAATGCAGGGCAAATAAAAACTTTTTCAAATTTTGAAGCAGCGCCGGTTGTTGAACATCAGGCCGAACAAAAAATTGAAACATTTGCAAATGAACCGGAAATGGTGGATTCACCTGACAATACAGATGCCAATGGGCAAATGGAAGAAGAAATTGAACCCATGAAGATCGAACTGAAAATGCCGGAGGCAAAACTGGATCTTGATGAAGCCATGTTATTTGAACCTATGCATGTGGTAGATTATTTTGCATCGCAGGGAATAAAATTATCGGATGATGTACAAACAGGCGACAAACTGGGCAAACAACTAAAAAGCTTTACCGAGTGGTTAAAGACAATGAAGAAAGTTCATGAGGAAAATGCTGTTGAAGCCGCAGGTGAGCCTGATACAAATATTGTAACGATGGCCGAAAACAGCAATAAGCAGGCCGATGTACTTACCGAATCGATGGCCGAAGTGTTTATAAAGCAGGGCAAGACCGGAAAAGCAGGCGAAGTGTACCGAAAATTAAGTTTGCTCAATCCTGCTAAAAGCGCTTACTTTGCAGCCAAATTAGAAAACTTAAAAGAATTATAACATGTTAGTTTTATTCGGAATTTTAGTGATCATCGCCTCTTTAATACTAGGTTTTATTGTATTGATCCAGAATCCAAAAGGTGGTGGCCTGTCAAGCAGCTTCGGCGGATTTGGCACCCAGGTTATGGGCGTTAAGCAAACAACTGATGTACTTGAAAAAGGTACCTGGTTATTTGCCGCAATCGTTGGTATTCTTTGCCTGGTATCTCCGGCATTTATCCCTAAAGATGGGGAAGGTTCGGCTCCCAATAAGGAACTTATAGATGATGTATCAACAAAATTGCCTGCAGCAACAGCTCCGGCAAATACAGTTACTGTTCCGGCAGTTCCTGATACCAACGCAGGTAAATAATTTTTTTACAAAATATTCAGAACCCCGTCGGTAACAGACGGGGTTTTTTCATTTACTTTGTTTGTATGAAGAAAAAAATATTTTTTTTACTCCTGTTATTGGCAATGATCCTTGGCGGCTACGCAGCCTGGCAGGTATTTGGCCCAACAGTGTCGGCGCCTGAAGGAAAATATTTTTATGTGAAAACAGGATCAGCGTATGAGGATGTACTGCAATCGCTGATTGATAAAAAAATGACAGGCAGTACGTACTTTTTCGATCTGGTATCAAAACAACTGAAATATCCCAAACTGGTAAAAGCAGGCCGATACAAAGTGAAAGATGGCACCAGTGTTTTACAACTTATCCGCATGTTGCGTTCGGGTAATCAAAGCCCTGTCAACCTCGTCATCAATAAACTAAGAACGAAGGAAGACCTTGCACAAAAAATTGCAGCCAATTTTGAAACCGATTCAGCTTCGGTGATGCAGCTATTGAATAATTCCGAAACATTCCAAAAATACCAGGTAAACAGTAATACAGTAATGACCCTTATAATTCCCAACACGTACAGTTTTTATTGGAATACTTCCGCAACGAAACTGATTGAGAAATTGAATGCCGAAAAAGAAAAATTCTGGAATGAAGAACGAATGGCTAAAGCAAGAGCGCTTAATTTAAGTCCTGCACAAGTGTACAGCATGGCCAGTATTGTTGAGGAAGAAACGAATAAGACTGAAGACAAAGGAAAAATTGCCAGCGTCTATATCAACCGTATGGCAACGGGCATGAGGTTGCAGGCCGACCCTACAGTAAAATTTGCCATGAAGGATTTTGGATTGAAAAGAATTCTGCTAAAACACCTCATGTACGATTCGCCATTTAATACGTATCAAAACGCAGGCCTGCCTCCGGGGCCTATCTGCACCCCTTCAATCACTACCATTGATGCGGTGCTGGATGCCCCGCAAACCAATTATATTTATTTTGTTGCCAAACCGGAATTCAACGGCTATTCAAATTTTGCAACAAGCTATGCCGAGCATTTGGTTTTTGCAAAAGCATACCAGCAGGCATTAGATAGTTTGATAAGAGCTAAAGCAAATAAATAATTATCTCACCACTTTTTAATTTGTGAGGGTGCAGCTGCGTCAAACATCTGCTATCTTGAGCAAATAAAAATCCGAATCAGTATATTGCAGTAAGCAGTAATTATAAATGACCAAACTCGAGCGGATAATAATAAGCAAAACGCCCATTGCTTTCGTTTTGAAAAAAAGCAAACACTGGTACCTGCCCGGTTTTGAAGGTGTACCTTTGTATGATGTGGTTCGTTTTTTTTACAGGCAGATAAAAACAGTTGGTCTGACCGAACGTGCTTCGGCCATTGCCTATAATTTTATTATGGCCATTCCGCCTTCCTTCTTATTTTTATTTACGCTGATCCCCAATTTACCCTTTATCAAAAAAAGGGAAATACTGAAACAGCTTTCGCTGCTCATAAAAGATATTATTCCGGCCGAAGGAATTAATAAAACCATCATCACTTTTATAGACGACACTTTTTTTAAGACACCTGTATTTGGTCTGCTTTCTTTTGGATTGTTGCTTGCGCTTTTCTTTGCATCCAATGCCATGATGGGGCTGATGCGTTCTTTCAATAAAAATTATATTGGTTTTGAAAGAAGAGCAGGCCTGCACGACCGCTGGATTGCCATCCGTTTAACCACGCTCATTTTCGGACTGGTACTTGGTTGCCTCGTCCTGCTCATCACACAAACGGCGTTTTTAAAATGGGTAGGATTGAAAAGCAACTTCTGGCTGGATTTTATCTCCTACATCCGGTGGATTTTTATTATAGCGCTTATTTTTTATTCCATTGCGTTCATTTATAAATATGCGCCGGCCGTTCAAAAAAAGTGGAAGCTCAATTCTCCAGGTGCCATCCTTGCCACATCACTTTGCATAGCTGCCTCATTGGGCTTTTCGTATTTCGTAAACAGTTTTGGAAATTACAATGCGCTGTATGGCTCTATTGGGACGATAATAGTTTTGATGGCACTGGTATTTATTAATTCTCTGGCTTTATTAATAGGATTCGAGTTGAATGTAAGCATCAAATCGTTAAAATTAATTGCCGATCAACGTGAAGTGGAAGAAAAGCTACTTGCCAACAAGGGAAAAACTACATGAATGGCTTCACTGTGTTGATATGATTGACTAACTTTAAAAAAACAAATTACCATGAAAAGAATATTATTAAACAGCGCCAAAATAACCGGCGTTATTGCCATCGCAGCAATCACCCTTTTAGCTTTTATTTTGCCCGAGCCAATTCTTATTGGTAGTACTATGCCTAAGGCCGATCTTAAAATGAAAAGCACCAATAACGAGGAAGTATCAATGAAAGATGCTAAAATGGAAAATGGCGTGTTAGTGATGTTCAGCTGCAATACTTGTCCTTATGTTATCAAAAATCAAGACCGTACAATTGCCATTGCCGGGTTTGCAACCAAAAATAAAATTGGTGTGATCATTTTAAACAGTAACGAGGCATACCGTGCTAAAGAAGACAGCTACGCCGCTATGCAGGATTACGCCAAAGACCAGCAATACAAATGGAGCTATGTGGTTGATAAGAACCATGAAGTGGCCGATGCTTTTGGTGCTAACCGTACGCCAGAGTGTTTCCTGTTTGACAAAAACCTGAAACTGACTTACCATGGTGCCATCGACGATAGTCCGTCAGATGTTAGCGCTGTAAAACGTGTTTACCTGCAGGAAGCTATTAATGAAATGGTTGCCGGAAAAGATGTTTCTGTAAAGGAGAGCCGCAGCGTGGGATGTACAATTAAAAGAAATAAATAGTTTTTTGCCATAAAAGCACCCAGACACAAAGGGAGGAAATAATTTTCCTCCCTTTGTATAAAACGATTTATCGTTTTACTCTGTGTCTTAGTGGTTCAATTATTTTTTTGAATCTTCATCGGCGCAATAACCGGGTCAATTGAATGATCCTCATGCCGCTTATCCTTTCGGGCTGTAAAATTCTCTTTAGTAAGTAGCAAATTCTCTTTAACATTGCTCAGATAAAATTCACAAATTGGACCATTGCCATCAAGGTCCAATGTCGCATAACCAATCAACTGATCTTTTTTTACCAGGTCCCCTTTTTTAATAACTGTAGAACCTAAATTTGAATACGTATAAAAAAGTTTATTCTCTTCATCTGTAACTATTACAACTTTCATATCATCAATCCTTGCAACCATAACTACTTTTCCGTTTACTATAGAATATACTGAACTATCACTCGATTTAAATTTGATATACTCAGTCTGAACAATTGCAGCACCTGAAGTTCCCGCAGGAACAACCTCCGCATCATTCATCGGCGCAACATATTTGTGCATTGCCTGCCCTCCTATCGCTTCCTTTACCATCGATTCAAATTCTTCAGCACTCATCTCACCTTCGGTAAAGTTGCTGTAACCTGTTTGGTTATTTACAATTATTGTAGCTGGAATCGCTCCGCTCCATTTGTTATCAATCATCGGGCAAAAATGATCTGCATTGGTTTCATTCAGCCACACATGATTGGTTTTGTAATTGTTCTTTTTTATAAATGCAGGCAGCTTAA
>JAHEBJ010000055.1 GCA_024642285.1 Sphingobacteriales bacterium | reverse complement strand
ACAGATTTAAGTTCTCCAAATATTGCCCGGATTGAAAGAAACACCGTTAGTGCCAATGGAACAGGATCGGCTTTTCTGCCACAGGCTTTAATTGCGCCAACGGTTGATAATGCTTCTCTAAATACAGAAGTGTATGTTCGGAATAACGTGTTGAATATTTCCGGCGATTTCAGTTCGCAAGCTGGCCCGGATTTGTATGTTTCTGGAATCCGTTTTCTGAACAATAGCCGAAAAGCTGTAGTAGAAAACAACGATATCAATTTTACCGGAACTAACTACGGTACAAACAATAAGAATGGTATTGGCACTGTGAATTCTGGAATACTACCTGATGCTGTTTATGAATTCAGGAACAATAAAATTTCCGGATTCCCTACCTCTGTTGCTATTCAAAATGACGGACTGCCAGGAAATTTACCTGCAGGCGTTACCATTAATATCAATAACAACAGTTTTACCGGAGACTTAATATCGATCAATAATGGCAATACCGGACAATCAGCAAACGCAAGCTGTAACTGGTATGGTACCGCAGCTGCACAATCGGTGATAACTAAAGTAACTCCTGCTACTGTTAATTACACACCATGGTTGAGTAACGGAACTGACAATGACCCTGCCACCGGCTTCCAGCCTGTACCGGGCTCATGTAATGGTACCCAGGTAACCGCCGCACTCACACAGGTAAACAATGTAACCTGTTTCAATGCTGCCAATGGAAGTATTGATGTCACCATCAGTGGCGGCCTGATGCCTTACACCTTTGCATGGTCGAAAGATGCTGTTGCAGGATATAGCAGTGTTGAAGATCTGAGTAATCTATCTCCAGGCGTTTATGATTTACTCGTAACAGATGTTAACGGATCAACTGCGATTTTATCGGCAACTATCACACAGCCTACGTTAATTGTGCCGGTTGTTACCGATAATTCTACCGCCTGTTCCAATATTGCGACAGCAACAGCATCAGGAGGTGTGGCGCCTTACAGTTTTGTGTGGAGTAATAACGCCACCGGTCCAACCATGTCAAATGTTCCGGCGGGTACTTACACAGTAACAGTTACCGATGCAACCAATTGTAGTGTAACAGCAACTATTACACTTGTTACCAGGCCAGCCTTTAACCCTTCGGTTCAAACAACTGATGTTAGCTGTTTTGGTGGCATCGATGGTATGCTTACCGTAACCAATGTAAATGGTACACCTCCGTATCAATATAGTATTAATGGAATTAATTACCAGTTGAGCAATGTTTTCAACAACGTGGTTGCCGGCATTTATACTGTTTATGTAATTGATGCAAATAACTGTTCTGGCTTTACAACCAAAACCATCAATCAACCGGCAGCAATTGCAATAACTGTTGATAATGTACAAGGCACCTGTTTTGGCAGCAATGCAGGCAGCATAAGTATTTCTGTATCGGGAGGTTCTCCTGGCTATAGTTACAGTTGGACAGGCCCCGGTGGATTTACATCAACATCTAAAAACATCAGCAACCTGGCGCCTGGCAGTTACAGCCTAACTGTAACGGACAGCAAAGGCTGCACAGCTTCCTTGTCGAATGTGATGGTTTCATCAACAAATGAAATAATAGTGAATGCAGCTGTTGTAAATATTGCCTGTAAAGGAGAGACCAACGGGTCGATAACATTGAATGTAACCGGAGGAAGCGGAAGCGGATTTACATATGCATGGTCTAATGCAGCAACAACCAGCGCCATCAATAATTTACTTGCTGGTAATTACAATGTAACTATAACCGATATTGGATCGGGTTGCAGTGTGACAAGAAGTTACAGCATTACGCAACCCGCAACGGCTGTTAATCTTTCAACATCAAAAACCAATGCAACGGGTTGTGCCAGCATGGGAACAATTACTGCAACAGGTTCGGGTGGAACAGGTGCATATATGTATCGCCTGAATTCGGGAGCATATCAATCTTCCGGATCCTTTACCAACCTTGGTGGCGGAGATTATACCGTTTGGGTTAAAGATGCAAACAATTGTACAAAAACAAGTCTCGTAACCATTGGAGATAATGGCACAGATGAGTATGAAAACAACAATGGCAAGAACCAGGCTAAAGTCATCCCGATTGCAAGCCTTGTTAATGCCAGGATTGCAGTAAGCACAGATATAGATTGGTTTAAGTTTACCACACCGGCCGGAACAAACACGTACACAGTAAGTCTTACACATCCTAACGCCAGTTTTGTATTCGATCTTTATCTTACTGGTAATAATGTTCCGGCACTGGTACCTGTAAGTACAACTGCAACTTCCAAAGTTTATGTGCTAACCGGTAGTACATTGTACTTTATCCAGGTTAGCGGCGGTACATCTTTTACCTGTTACAATTTAACGGTAACACCGCAAACAACTTTTACACAACCAATTACAGTTACCGAAAAAGATCCAGTAGAAATAGTGAACCCTTCAATAACTAAACTGGCTGCTCCGGTTAAAGAGGTGTTGAGCCTGTCGGCTTCTGCATTTCCAAACCCACACCTGGGATCGTTCAAAATTCAGATCGCATCGCCAGAAGCAGGTAATGCAAGAGTTGAATTATTTTCTGTGACCGGACAGAAGCTTCAGGAAAAAACAGTAAACTTGCAAAAAGGCGAAAGCAATATTGTACAGTTTACTGTTTCACAACATGGAACTGTTTTCTACAGGATAGTTGTTGGAAAAAATATTCTTACCGGAAAAGTGATAGGTATAGAATAACATACCGTATGAAAAATGAAAGCCTGTCTTAAATTTAATAAGACAGGCTTTTTTTATTATTTGCAATTTTAATAGTTCAGTAATTTCTGTACCGTTTCATCTAATCTGCTATAGGCCATAAAATTTTTCTCCAGTTCCAGATTAAAAGGAATTGGAGTATCAAGTGATGCACATCGCAACACGGGAGCATCCAGTTTGTCAAAATAATTTTCGGTGATCCAGGCAGAGATCTCTCCGCCGATGCCTCCGATCATCGTGTCTTCATGCAACAATAAAACTTTACCGGTTGCCAATACAGCTTTTCCAATGGCATCGTAGTCCAAAGGCTGCAGTGTTCGCAAATCTAAAATATGAAATGAAATATCTGTATGATTTTTTGCATAGTCCATCGCCCAATGCACACCAGCACCGTAAGTAATGATGCTGATATCATCGCCTTCCTGCACCAATCTTGCTTTTCCAATTTCAATTTCGTAATACGCTTCAGGCACGGGACCGCTTACTGAACGGTATAAAGCTTTATGTTCAAAAAACATTACCGGATTTGGATCGTTAATGGCAGCAATCAATAATCCCTTTGCATCGGCAGCAGTGCTGGGGTATACAACTTTTAATCCCGGTGTATGCACAAACCATGCTTCATTACTTTGTGAATGAAACGGACCGGCACCCACACCGCCGCCGGTTGGCATACGAATAACCACATCGGCATTTTGACCCCATCGGTAATGAATTTTTGCGAGTTTATTTATCACCTGGTTAAAGCCTGCTGTTACAAAATCAGCAAACTGCATTTCCATCATCGCTTTATATCCTTCAAGGCTTAAACCAATTGCCGTTCCCACAATTGCACTTTCGCAAAGCGGCGTATTACGCACTCTTTCTTTCCCAAACTCCTGCACAAAGCCTTCGGTAATTTTAAAGGCGCCGCCATATTCGGCAATATCCTGTCCCATTAAAATGAGGTTGGGATGTTTATGCATGGATTGGTGGAGGCCTTCTTTTATGCCGTCGATGAATCTTTTTTCAGGACCCTTAAAAGGATGTTCGATGCTTGATGTTCGATATTGGACCGGCGCATAAATGTCTTTGAGTTCTTCTTTTGTATCAACCACAAAGGGCTTGGCCTGCGAGCCAATTTTTAATTCTGTTTCTATATGCGATTTGGTATCAACCTTTATACTTTCTACTATCTCTGCTGATAAAATATTTTCTTCAATGAGCCATTGCTCATAATTTTTTACGGGATCGAGTTTTTCCCAGGTTTCAAAAAGCTCTTTGGGAACATACTTGGTGCCGCTGGCTTCTTCGTGGCCACGCATGCGAAAGGTCATGCATTCTATTAAATAAGGTTTTTGATTTTTGATGCAATAGTCACGTACTCCTTTGATGGTATCGTAAACAGTAAGAATATTATTTCCGTCGATCTTAATTCCTTCCATACCATATCCGATGGCTTTGTCAACTAAATCTTTGCAACGGTATTGTTCGCTGGTTGGTGTACTCAATCCATATCCATTGTTCTCAATGATAAACATTACGGGCAGATCCCAAACGGCCGCAGTATTCAACGCTTCATGAAAATCGCCTTCGCTGGTACCACCATCACCTGTAAATGTGAGGGATGCTTTTTCAGACTTTTGCAACTTGTATGCTAGCGCTGCACCATCGGCAATGGCCAGCTGCGGACCCAAATGCGATATCATCCCGCAGATATGATGCTCCTTTGTTCCAAAATGAAAACTCCTTTCCCTTCCTTTACTGTACCCCTCCTTATATCCCTGCCACTGCATGAATAATTTACTTAAAGGCATATTGCGCCCGGTAAAAACTCCAAGGTTGCGGTGAAGCGGCATGATCCACTCATCATGTTGCATAGCTAAGGTAGCGCCCACCGAAATCGCTTCCTGCCCTATCCCGCTAAACCATTTGCTGATCTTGCCCTGCCTCAATAACACAAGCATCTTTTCCTCTATCATCCTGGGCAGTAATAATTTCTTATAGATGGATACAAGTTCCTCGTTACTTAAATTTTTCCTGTCGAATTGCATAATACAGTGGCTGGTAATTTGTAAGTAAAGTTAGCTGATGTTACGTAAGCAAACCAAATCGGTTGGCAATTAAAACAGATCTTTAAATGTTAATACAATTGTAAAGCGTTTCTTTAGTGCTTAAATCATTTGTGCAAATGCTAAAGTTCCTGCATCTCCCTTAAAACCACAGTTATGAAAATTCTTTTTAAACCAATGGCTGTTCTGCTTTTCAGCTTTTCGGCTTTCTTATTTCAATCATTTAACACTACCGAAAAACCGGTTAAAACCCAAAATGCCAACCCAAAAATTCAGGCGGCTATCTTACTTGATGTAAGCGGCAGTATGGATGGTCTGATTGAACAGGCCAAGGCACAACTTTGGAATATGGTTAGCGTTATGGGTAAAGCACAATGTAACAACCTTACTCCGCAAATAGAAATTGCCTTATACGAATATGGCCGCTCAACCAACAACGTTGCTGCCGGTTATGTAAAACAACTGTCGGAATTTACAACCGACCTTGACATGCTTTCAAAAAAATTATTCAGCCTTACTACCAATGGTGGAGATGAATATTGTGGTCAGGTTATCTATACTTCGCTGAAAGACCTGCAGTGGGATAGTTCACCTGAAAATTACAAAGTGATTTTTATTGCCGGCAACGAAGATTTTTTACAAGGCAAGTTGTTGTACACCAAAGCATGCGACGAGGCAAAAACCAAAGGCGTAATTGTGAATACCATTTATTGTGGTAGCCGTGAACAGGGCATCAGAGAGCATTGGAACCTGAGCAGCGAATGTGGCAATGGAAGTTTTACGGTGATCAATCATAACGACAGGATTGAAGATATTCCAACTCCGTACGACAGTATTTTATTTTCGCTGAATGAAAAATTGAACAATACATATATCGCCTATGGTTATGCAGGCGGTGCAAATAAAGCCATGCAGGCTGAGGTTGACCAGCTTAATTATGCCAGCAACAAATCGGCT
The DNA here is from genome assembly GCA_024642285.1 of Sphingobacteriales bacterium. GTDB lineage: Bacteria > Bacteroidota > Bacteroidia > Chitinophagales > Chitinophagaceae > Ferruginibacter. Next base: position 9,866 of record JAHEBJ010000055.1, on the reverse strand, counting down.
GCTGCAAAAAGAGTTGCCGTAAAGGGAAAGGAAAAATTGTATAAGAATGAAAGTTGGGATCTTGTAGACAGAGATGGTCTTGCTGATAGTGAAGAGTTCCTGGAAAAACTTGATAAAAAAACCCTGCCGGATAGTTTACAAAATAAAAGCACGGATGAATTGAAGAAGATCATTGCTGTGAAGAAAGAACAACGTGGCGATGTTCAAAAACAAATTGAAACTGTGAGCAAACAGCGTGAAGATTATATTACTGCAGAAAAAAAGAAAGCTGCAGAAAAAAACAAAACAGCCAATTTAGAAACTGAAGTGGAAAAGATAATTAAAGAACAGGCAAAGCGGTTTAATATGAAAATTGATTAAGCCTTACACCGGCTTGTTTTTCTTTTCATCGGGAAAAGCTTTTTTGTGTACCACTGAATTAAAAAAAGAAAGCAATGCGCCAAATAACAGTGCATGCCAGAAACTATCTACTTTAAATCCATGCACAAAATAGGCATCAATTAAAATAATGCTTGCATTAATTACAAACAGGAATAACCCTAATGTAAGAATAGTGGCCGGCAATGTAAATAATATGAGCAATGGCTTTACTACTGCATCAAGTACCGACAAAACTATGGCTACAATAATAGCAGTAAAAAAATCAACGATCGAAATACCCGGTAATATATATGCCAGTATGAAAACATTTACCGAACACACCAACACTTTAAAAAACCATTTTTGCATAAAATCAAATTACAACTAATTCGTAAAATTGTTCAGGATTCAGGTATTTTTTTGATAGGTCCCTGAGTTCTTCTGCAGAAATTGTCTTAATCGTTTCAATCGAACGGTAAAAATAATCATCGGTAAGATTGTTCAGGATCAGGTTCTTCCAGCGGCCCATTATATGGAATGGCCCGTCCAGATCGCCAAGTATAGTACCAATTAAATAATTACGCACCAGTAACAATTCTTCTTCGGGTACAATATCTTCTCTCAGAATTTTCATTTCTTTATACACTTCATCAATGGTTGCTTCGCAAACATCCTTCCCTGCTTCGGTGCTTATCATCCAGGCTGAGTCGTGAATATGGTTTTGTACATAACTATGAATTCCATAAGTATAACCTTTCTCTTCCCTGATATTACTCATCAACCTACTGCCAAAAAAACCGCCAAACAATGTGTTAAGCACCATTACTTTCATAAAATCGGGATGATGCCTGTTAAAAAACGGACGTGCAATGCGGATGGCTCCCTGCACTCCGTTGGCGTCGTTTTGTACACGATATTTTTTTTCATCAGCCTGCTCCTGACTGATAGCCGGTATTTTATTAGTGAAACCTTTTAACTTAAGGTCGCCGAAGGCGGTGTTCAATTGCTGTTCTATATCTGCAGGCAATTTACCACTGGCAAAAATTACAACCTGCCCATTCAGGTAATACTCATTAAAATGTTCGATCAATAATGTCCTGTCCAGAGCGTCAATATCTGCAGCGTCGGTATATTTTCCATAAGGATGTTGCTTGCCATAGAGGTAAGCATCGCTCAACCTGTTTGCAACAAAATCACATTTTTGTAAACTCACACTGAGGCGTTGCCTGGAGTTTTGTTTGTAAATATTTAACTCTTCTTCGCTGAAAACAGCATCGGTAATTATTTCTCTTACGATCGGAAGTAATGCCGGCAACTGTTTGCTCAATGTTGAAATAGACACCACAGCTGTTTCATTATAACAGGCACGGTTTAAGTACGCTCCGTAATATTCAAACTCTTCATTTATCTGGTAGGCCGTTTTTTTACTTGTACCATTCTTTAGCAAACTATTTGTTGCAGGAGCAACTGTGTTTTGTTGTTCGAACCAATTGCCTGCATAGAAAACCAGTTCCACCTGTAACACATCCTGAGCCCCGGCATCGATGGTATATACTGGTACACCATTGTCAAGTTTAAATTGCTGATATGGCTTAAGCTGTAATTTAAATTCAATAGCGTCTTTTATTTCAGGCGCATCCTTTCTGTTCATCTTCATTTAATTATTGGAATAATAATACAGTGTGTTAGAGTTCCTGGTATCAAATATTATTTTGCTTTCGTTTTTAATTTCTTCCGCAGTAACCGCACGGTATCTATCCAGTTCTTTGTTGATCAGATCTGCATCTCCCATCAGTTCATACATAGCAAGGCTCGCCGCACGATTAGTAATACTCATGTCTTCAAAGGCAATCATGCTTTCTGTTTTATTGATCACTTTATCAAGTTCTCTTTGCGTGATACCATCCTTCTGCAATTTTATCAGCTCATCATCAACTGCTTTTTCCGCATCTTCCATCTTTACGCCTTTTACTAATTTACCTGATATGGTCAGCAACCCGGCATCGGTACTTCCCAAATGATAACAATCAATATTGCTGAAAAGCTGTCTTTCTTTTACCAGCGCCTGAAACAAACGGGATGATCCGCCGCCACTCAATACTTCGGTGATAAGATCTGCGGTATAATAACGCTTATCGTTTCGTGGATAAATATGCCAGCATTTGTACAAGGCGTCCAATGGAACATTTGCTTTTACTGCTGTTGTTCTTGCTTCTGTTTGTTTAGGCTCCGTGGGCAGGTTACGTATATATTTTTCGCCGGCCGGAATGGGAGCAAACCATTTATCAGTTAACCTTTTCACTTCTTCAACTGTTACATTTCCGGCAACAACCAGAATAGCATTTGAGGGATTGTAATGTTTATTAAAAAATGCTTTTACATCATTGAGGGTAGCATTTTCAATATGGCTTAGCTCGGCGCCAATGGTCATCCATTTATAAGGATGAACTTTGTAAGTAAGCTCTCTTATTTTATGCCAAACATCACCATAGGGTTTATTTATATAGTGTTCTTTAAACTCTTCACAAACAACTTTACGCTGTACCTCCAGACTTTTTTTGCTGAAAGCCAATGATAACATCCGGTCACTTTCGAGCCAAAAAGCAGTTTCTAAATTCTCGGCCGGCAGCTGGCAGTAATAATTGGTGAGATCGTTGGTAGTAAAAGCATTGTTTTCTCCGCCTGCCAGTTGCAACGGCTCATCATATACCGGAATATTAACGCTGCCGCCAAACATAAGGTGTTCAAACAAATGAGCAAAGCCTGTTTGGGCGGGGTTTTCATCTCTTGCTCCCACGTCATACAATACGTTAACCACGGCCATAGGTGTGCTTGTATCCCGATGAACCAGGACTTTCAATCCATTGGCAATTTCAAATTTTTCGAACTGAATCATGTGCAAATGTACGGATGAGATTAAAAACCGGAATAAGTTTAACGAATGCTAACTGTATTTATAGTGAGTTCCTGTAATGCACCATCCCGCCTGATCAAAACTTTTACCGACTCGTATGGCTTTTGTAACATGGCTTTGTAAACCGCCATACTTAAAGAAAAATTTCTGTTAACCGCCAATATTTCGTCGCCCACTTTAAAATGTCCTTTTGCTGCCGGTGAACCGGCAATTACGTCCTCTACCATTATTTTTCCATTAACATAATAAATCCCTAAGCCGGTATAAGCATAATCAAAATTTTCATTAAAGTGGCTATTGGGTGATAAATGAATTTCCCTGTTTGGATAATTGATTGTTAAATTAAACCGGCGTAGCAGGTCATTGCCAAGCAGTCCTCCGGTAAACGGATAAGAGGTTACATTGTAATCATCTTTGTATAAATACACCGGAACCTGTTTGAACTTATAAGGGCCAATCTTAATCTCTCTTATTAATGTAAGGCGCATTTGTAATTTACCTCCAACACCCTCGGCCTGGGTTATAACCGGTCGTCTTTTCTTTAACAGAATGCCGCTGTCCCGGGCAAATTTTTCACTCATTAATAAACAAAGTCCGGCACCTGTATCAAAATAAAAATTAAACCCTTGCCTTTTTTTATCCATTACTTCCAGCCATTGAATGGGTAAATTAGTAAAAGCAGGATGCAATAAGGTACCGTCTTTTGGATAATCAAATTTTCCCGGGCTGTACACTTCAATCATGCTGCTGTCGAAATTTATTTTAATTATGTAGCGGCTGAAAAAACTATAGCCTATGATACCATCAACTTTTTCGCCATAAACACTGCTCAATATGTTGTAATCAATTACATGAAAATTTAACCGGCGCAGGGTTAAGCCAGGTAAACTAAGGGTTTCATTGTAAACGAAAGGAACTTTCTTAATACCGCCGATACCGGTTATGGTTGTATCTGATTGTCTTGTTGCAATGTTGAATTCGGCACAGGTGCTAGAATCGAGTGATATGCCCCCGCTTCCCGTATCTAAAATAAAATTCAATGTATCCGGAACATCGCCAAAACGGGCCTGCAGCACCATTACACCACCACTAAATTGTTTAAAAGGAAACTTTGTAATAAACCGGGCTTCACGCTGTGGTAATATTTCCTGGGCGCTTGCGGTTGTAAAAGCAAATAAAGATAATATGATACAAAAAAATGTTCTCATGATAAACCCATTCGAATTTACAACCTAATGGATGTATTTTTGCTGTTTATTACACAAATGGAAGAATGCATGAACTTAAGCGACCTGTACCGTAAAGCACTAAAATTTGAATTCCTGACTGTAGATGAAGGCATGTTTCTGTTTGAAAATGCTGCATTGACCGAATTGATGTTTGTGGCGGATGAGTTAAGGAAGAAACAGGTACCACATGGTAAAGTTACCTGGCAAATAGACCGCAATGTAAATACCACAAATGTTTGCATAGCCAATTGTAAGTTCTGTAATTTTTACCGCATACCCGGCCACGCCGAAGCCTATATTACAGATATTGAAACCTATAAAACTAAAATAGAGGAAACGATAAAATACGGCGGCGACCAGTTGTTGTTACAGGGCGGTCATCATCCAGAATTAGGACTGAGTTTTTATGTGGATCTTTTTAAAGAATTAAAATCGCTCTACCCAAATATTAAACTGCATACGCTTGGTCCTCCCGAAGTAGCGCATATCACAAAGCTTGAAAAAAGTACACATCATGAGGTACTGTCGGCGTTGAAAGATGCAGGCATGGACAGCTTACCCGGAGCCGGAGCCGAAATTTTAACCGATCGGGTTCGCCGGCTGATCAGCAAAGGAAAATGCGGTGCACAGGAGTGGCTCGATATTATGCATGAAGCACATAAACTCAACATCACAACATCGGCCACTATGATGTTTGGCCATGTAGAAACCCTGCAGGAACGTTTTGAGCATCTTGTAAAAATAAGGGAAGTGCAAAGCCGGAAACCTGCCGGTGCAAAGGGTTTCCTTGCATTTATTCCCTGGACTTTTCAGGATGTGGACACGCTATTAGCAAAGATACGTGGTGTACACAATTTAACTACACCCGAAGAATATATCCGCATGATTGCTATCAGTCGCATCATGTTACCAAACATATTAAATATACAGGCAAGCTGGTTAACTGTTGGTAAACAGGTAGCACAAATTTGTTTAAATGCAGGCGCCAACGATTTTGGCAGTATTATGATCGAGGAGAATGTAGTTAGCGCAGCAGGTGCACCTCATCGTTTTACAAGCACCACAATTCAGTCAGCAATTAAAGAAGCAGGCTTTGAACCACAACTTAGAAACCAGCAATACGAATGGAGAGAAATACCAGAGTTGATTGTTGAACAGGTAGTAAATTATTAAAAGAAATATCCTGAATGAAAAAAGAAAATCTAATCCGCCAGTTCAGAATGATTGGCATTGCAGAAGGTATTTCATTTTTGGTTTTGTTGTTGATTGCCATGCCATTGAAATACGTATTTGATTTTCCGTTGGCAGTTAAAATTTCGGGTTGGGTACACGGCGCACTTTTTATTGCCTTTATTTATTTTGCTTTTGAAGTAATGGGCAATTTTAAAAAGAATTTTTTTTGGTTTGTTAAGGCTTTTCTGGCGGCCATCTTACCATTTGGCACATTCCTGTTTGACCGATATGTAAAAAATGACCCCGCTTTTTCATAGTTGGTAAATTTGTTTTAGCTAACTTGTATGTAGCATTATCCCATATCATAAATCGCTAATAACTGGTGATTAACAGCATCTGCCCATTATTAAATTGACGATGCCCCCTATTTTTTTTAAATTTGATAGATTTTTTTACTAAACAATAGATTATGAATACAATATTACCTGGAAAAAAATATTTCCTTTTGGCCTTTATTTTTTTAAGCCTTGGAGTATTTAATGCCAATGCGCAGGATAGTAAAGCTGCAACCCTTCACCAATTAAATTCACTTTTGGTAAACACAGTAATGGTAGATTTTTTTACTCCACCTGTGGCCGCTCGTATTTACTGCTACCCCAATATTGCTTTTTATGAATGTATACGACAGGAGGATAAAACACTTTTTTCATTGTCGGGTAAATTAACCGGATTGGGGGCAATACCTGTAGTGCCAAAAAACCAGAAGATTGATAATTTTATTGCAGCCTGCGTCGCCTATTCATATGTTGGTCAAAACCTTGTTGGCTCCGAATATAAACTGGAAGACTGGCGAAAAGCATTTGTAGATTCTTTACTATTGAATGCAGATAAGGAGATTACTCAAAACTCGGTGATCTATGGCCGCAGTGTTGCCGATATTATTATCAATTGGTCCAAACAAGATAACTACAGTCAATCACGTGGAATGCCACGATTCAGTCTTTCAGATAAACCAGGCACATGGCTTCCAACTCCTGCCGATTATGCACCTGCCATTGAGCCACACTGGAATACTATCAGGCCGATGACATTAAAGTCGCCTTCGCAGTTTTCTCCAAAAGAAAAACTGGTATATAGTAACAAAAAAAATTCGGAATTTTATAAGAATATGATGGAAGTTTACGAAACAGTAAACAACCTTGATACAACACGAAAACTGATTGCACATTATTGGGATGATAATCCAAATGTGGCCGTAAACATTGGCCATCTGAGTTATTTCATTCATAAAATATCACCAGGCGGTCACTGGCTGATGATTACCAAACAGGCATGTGAAGAAAGAAATCAATCGGTAACCCGTTCATCGCAGGCATACACCTTAACGTCAATTGCATTGTTCGATGCTTTTATTTGTTCATGGGATGAAAAATTTAAAACAAACCTTATTAGGCCAATAACTGTCATTAATGATTTTGTTGACAAAAACTGGCAACCCTATATTCAAACACCGCCGTTCCCCGAGTTTACCAGCGGCCATGCGGTAATCTCTAATTCGGCTTCAACAGTTTTAACCACGTTGTTTGGCGACAATTACGAATTTACTGATAGAACAGAAGTTCCTTTTGGAAACGATGCCCGGCATTTTAAATCTTTTTACAAAGCATCAGAAGAAGTAAGCTGGAGCAGGGTATATGGAGGTATTCATTATCCTGCAACGGCACGTATCAGTATTGCCCAGGGAAGAGAAGTGGGAAAGCATGTATTGCAAACATTATATACGGCCGCGGCTGTTAAATAAATTATTATGATCAAAAATACTGTTAAGACAGTTTGCATGCTGTGGCTGATGTTTTGTTCGGTTACTGTTACTGCTCAACAAAATTCATTAAAATTATTTTCTCTTTTGCCGGCCACAAGTACCGGAATTGATTTCAGGAACGATATTGTGGAAACGCCAACCATGTTCATGTATCTGTATGAAAACCTTTACGTAGGGGCCGGTGTGGCCATCGGCGATATCAACAACGATGGTTTACCCGATATTTATTTTTCATCAACCCTTGGCAGTAATAAGCTTTACCTGAACATGGGAAGTTTTAAGTTTAAAGATATTACTGAATCTGCTGGAGTAAATGGTGGTGACGGAATAAAAACCGGTGTAAATATGGTGGACATTAATAACGATGGCCTGTTGGATATTTTTATCTGCAAATCAGGATATAAAGATCCTCGGCTTCGCAAAAAAATATTTTACATAAATAACGGCGACCTCACTTTTACAGATAAGGCCGCAGAGATGGGTTTGGATGAATCCAGCTTTACCATACAGGCATACTTTTTCGATTATGATATGGATGGCGATAAGGATGTTTACTTTTTAGATCATCCCGATGATTTCAGTAAATCAATGATCGTTCCGGCTACATTGGTCAACGGAAAAGCAGTTTATGCAGAAGATACCAATACCGTTTTTGTAAGCGACCGTTTGTTTGAAAACCGTAATGGAAAATTTGTTGATGTTACTAAAAAGGCCGGGCTCATTAATCATGCCTTTGGTTTAAGCGCATCTATTGCCGATATTAACGGCGACGGATGGCCTGACATTTATACCGCCAATGATTTTAATAAACCCGATTTTCTTTACATCAACAACCGAAACGGAACTTTTACCAACAGGCTTTCCGAATACATTAAACATGTAAGCTTCTCCGCTATGGGTTCGGATATCAGCGACTTTAATAACGACGGACATGAAGATATTTTTGTGGTAGATATGGCCAATGATGACCCCATCAGGCAAAAACAATTGTTTGCAGTAAATCAGAACTATGATAAGTTTCAACTATTGATTACATATGGATTGTTTTATCAATATCCCCGGAATAGTATGCAGCTGAATAATGGCAACGGTACTTTCAGTGAGATCGGTAACTACGCCGGCACAGCCGAAACCGAATGGAGCTGGGCTCCTCTGTTTGCCGATTTTGATAATGATGGATGGAAAGACCTTTATGTTACCAATGGGCTAAAACGTGACATCACCGATTGGGATTACAAAGTTTTTGTTTTGGATTCCATCATCAACACGATGAATTCGGGCAAAAATGTTAACCTGAACTCATGGCTGCAAAGCATTCCTTCGGTACCAACTAAAAATTATTTTTATCATAACAACAAAAGTTTAAAGTTTGATAATTACACCGACGTATGGAGCGATGCTCCTGCTTCCTTTTCAAATGGCGCTGCTTATGCCGACCTGGATAATGATGGTGACCTTGACCTTGTGGTAAATAATGTTGATGGACCTGCATTTGTTTTTAAAAACAACAACAGAGAACAATCTGTCGGCAATGCTAATTATTTACGGTTCCGTTTTTATAAAAGTCAGGGCTCGAACAACGAAGTATATGGAGCTACTGTAAAACTCACTTTTCGCAATGGGCAAATACAATTTCAGCACTACCATCCGCAGCGGGGCTTTTTATCAAGTGTGGAACATGTATTGCATTTTGGCATTGGCGACGAACAGAATATAGCAAAAGCCGACATAACTTTTCCCAACGGCAAGAAGATCATTTTAGAAAATGTAAAAGCCAATCAGGAACTTACCCTTTTCGAATCGGATGCAAAAACCCTGAGTGCTATACTAACGTCTAAACCTTCTACCGGGTTTAAAGATATCAGCAGCAGTGGAATATTAAAATACAAACAAATTGAAAATGATTTTATTGATTTTAAAAGGGAGCCTTTAATTCCTTACAAGTGCAGTCGTAAGGGCCCCTATTTCAGTAAGGCCGACGTGAACGGTGATGGCCGGGAAGACTTGTATATAGGGGGCGCCGCCGGCTCTGATGGAAAATTGATGATTCAAAATGCAAATGGTTCATATACCGAAAGAAAACAAAACACTTTTATTGCCGACAATAATTACGAGGATATGAATTCCTTATTTTTTGATGCTGATGGTGATGAAGATATGGACCTGTACGTGGTTAGCGGCGGAGCCGAATTTAAAGCCGGCAGCAATTTGTATCAGGACAGATTGTACATTAATGACGGCAAAGGGAACTTTACAAGAGCGGCTGCTGCGTTGCCAACAATTGGATTTAACGGATCGTCGGTTACGCCATTGGATTTTGATGGTGACGGAGATCTGGATCTCTTCATTGGCGGCCATGTATTACCGG
>JAHEBJ010000011.1:55579-58629 GCA_024642285.1 Sphingobacteriales bacterium | reverse complement strand
AGCGCTTACATTGGCACAACAACTCGGTTTTGCAGAAAGCAATCCCAAACTGGATATCGGCGGATTTGATGCTGCTAATAAACTCAGCATACTGTTGGCCCATTCTTTTGGCGTAATTGCAAAACAGGCGGATTTTATTTTTAATGGAGTTGAAAATATTTCTTTAGCTGATGCAGAAGTAGCCAAAGAAAAAAAATACGGCATTAAACTGGTAGCCAATGCAAAAAAACTGGAGAATGGTAAGCTTGCCGCATTTGTGTTGCCGCAATTTGTAACGCAAAAAGACGACCTGTACAACGTGCAGAATGAATTCAATGCCCTGACGACAGAAAGCACATTTGCTGATGCACATTTTTTTAAAGGTAGGGGTGCAGGGGCCTTCCCAACTGCTTCCGCAGTGTTAAGTGACATATCTGCACTTGGCTATAATTATAAATACGAGTATAAAAAAATTTATCATCAAACCGATACAGAACTCAGCAATGACTATTATCTAAAAGTATTCATCAGTTCTGATGATATCAGCAAGATTGACAGGGATATTTTTGAATGGATAGAAGAATGGCATAATGAATACAAACATAGTTGGCTTGTTGCAGTCATTCATGCCGAAAAAATATTTACGGCTGATTGGTGGAAACAGGAAGGCATTTCATTGATTCTTTGTCCGGATGCAATTATTGAAACAGTAGAATATAAAAAAATAAGCAAAAGAAGTCTGGAACTTGCCGGTGTTGTGTAATTCTTATTTTTCAAACTCAAATTTATGCATGTAGATTTTAAAAATTATAACAAACCTGGAGTCTTTCCTTCGCAATTTCAGATTACAGGAGAAATAAAATCAGGGAAATTCCCAATAACACTGAAATACAATAGTTCATTTGGTGATTATGAAGATGACGAACCTACCAGTTACCTAATGAAATTCAATTATTGTTTCAACTTCTTTTATAAAAAGGTTGCAGGTAAAGCTTTTGTTTATCGGGGTGGATTCCATATCCAATATAAAAAACCATATGGCAAAATCTATACATCTTCGCACTGCAATCATTTTTCAATGCCTATATGCCAGCATTATACCGACGACGGGCAATTCAGTCAGTTTTTCATTGACCGGTTTATTAAAGAATTAAATTATGAATCAGAAAACATGATTACAGATGAAGTTAGTGCCATTACCAGATATGCCAACCAAAGAAAAGGAAGATAAATGAACACAAGAATAAAAAAAGCATCAAGTCTGTCGTTTACTTCATAATTGCTTACTTGTATTCTTACAAACCCGATGCTTCCGCATGATTGGAGTTAATCCTACTGGGCTTATCCCCTTTCAATTAGATAATAAAAGTACTTTCTCTGAATTTTAATTGCAAGTTTTTTTGATTCAGGTTTTGCACCTGTTTAGCACATATTTGTGCACATCAATGATCATTCAGCGGCAATCCTTTTTTCTGAAACTCAACCCAGTTAAGGTATTCAGGCGCTACCCGGTGCTCTTCCATTGTAATACAATCAGTTACAGGGCAAACAAGCTGGCATAAGTTACAGCCTACACATTCATCTTCTTTTATTGTATAATTATTATGGGGTTTGCCATATTCTAAATTGATGGATTGATGTGAAGTATCCTCGCAGGCGATATAACAAAGGCCGCAATGAATACATTTATCCTGATTTATTTTAGCAATGTGATGATAGTTGATATCCAGATCTTCCCAGTGCGTAATTTTTTCAACTGATTTACCTATAAAATCATCTACTGTTTTAAATCCTTTTTCATCCATCCAGTTATTCATGCCTTCAATCATATCTTCTACAATACGGAAACCATGATTCATAGCTGCCGTACAAACCTGTACATTACTTGCTCCTAATAACATAAACTCCACAGCATCTTTCCAGGTGCTTACACCACCAATTCCAGAGATTGGAACTTTAGAAGTTGTTTTATCCTGCGAAATAGTAGTGAGCATTTTTAATGCAATTGGTTTTACTGCCGGACCGCAATAGCCACCAAAGGCCGATTTACCAGCAACATAAGGATTGGGAACAAGCGTATCCAGATCAATACCCGTTACAGATTGAATGGTATTTATTAATGAAAGTGCATTCGTACCTGCTTCCACAACTGCTTTACCGGTTGGTACAACAGAATGCACATTGGGTGTTAGTTTGGTTATCACTGGTATATTTGCAACTTCCATCACCCACTCCACCACCATCTTTGCAATTTCAGGATCCTGCCCAACAGCAGCGCCCATGCCTCTTTCGGTCATTCCATGCGGACAACCAAAATTCAATTCCAGCCCATGAGCGCCGGTATCTTCTACTTTTTTTATCAGTTCGTGCCAGCTTTTTTTATCATTATCCGCCATCAGTGAAACAATCATCGCTCTGTCAGGAAAAAGTTTAAGGCATTCTGTAATCTCTTTTAAATTTAAATCCAGAGGACGATCGCTGATAAGTTCAATATTATTAAAGCCCATCATTTTTTTTGCGCCGAAGTTTACTGCCGAATATCTTGAAGAAACATTCTTTACCTGACTGCCTAATGTTTTCCAAACTACACCACCCCAGCCTGCTTCAAAAGCACGAAGTACATTTATTTTCTTATCAGTAGGCGGTGCACTCGCTAGCCAGAACGGATTGGGGGACTTTATGCCGAGAAAATCTGAATGCAATGAAGCCATTATTTTAAATTTTGAATGCTAAATGTTGAATTATTGCGAAATGGTTTCTTGACTTGTTTTTACAATTTTTGTCAGAATATTAATTATATGCTCGATATTGTTTAAATGACAGGAATAATCAAATTCAACCAGCTTACTTTTATCTAATAGTTTAAGCCAATAACGGCTTTCTCTTGCTTCTTTTGAGGCTATTGACATTTTAGCAATAAAATCCTTTTTGGATTGAGCTGCAGTGGCTTCTTCAATATTAGCGCCAATACTGGTAGCACTTCTTAGTAATTGTTTCGACAATACATATTCTTTATTAGAGATCAGCTGTTTGTACAAATTGATGATCTCCAATGCAAAATCAAATGACTT
>JAHEBJ010000011.1:0-55479 GCA_024642285.1 Sphingobacteriales bacterium | reverse complement strand
AATTGAGCCAGTGAAATGCCTTTCCCCAATTCCTGGTTGTATTTTATTTCAATGCCACCAACACCTAAAATATAATCTACTTCATCTTCACAAAACTGAGGAGTAACTTTATATGCAGCGATGCCATAAGTCATCAATCCGCCGCCCTTACTTTCTTTTTCAAATATGGTTACATCAATTCCTTCTCTCGATAAAACATGGGCACAACTTAAACCTGCGGGACCTGCACCAACAATGGCAACTTTTTTACCTGTAGATGGTTTTCTTTCAAATAACTGCCAGTTCTTTTGCATGGCAATCTCTGTAGAGTAACGCTGCAATCTGGCAATATGGATGGGAGTTTCTTCCATGAAGTTATATACACAGGCTCCCTCACATAATTTTTCAACCGGGCAAACTTTACTGCAACCGGCTCCCATGATGTTAGAAGACAAAATAGTATGTGCTGAGCCCTTGACATTTTCAGTTGCAATCTGTTTGATGAATTTAGGTACATCAATTCCGGTAGGACAACTTTTCATGCAAGGAGCATCGTAACAAAACAGGCAGCGGTTTGCTTCAACCATCGCTGCATCCTTTGTTTCAAATGGCGGATGAATGTCGCTGAAGTTTTCGGCGTATTGATCTGTAGAAAGTTTATTATTTTGAATCATTGATCCCCTATTATAGTTCAGTTAATTTACCATAAGTCTCAGGCCTTCTGTCTCTGAAAAACTGCCACACACTTCTAACCTCTTCAATCATATCCAGATCAAAATCTGCAATCAGTAATTCATCTTTGTCTTCGCTGGCCTGCGCAAAAATTTGTCCACGAGGATCAACAAAATAACTGCTGCCATAAAACTTGCCGAGGTTCCATGGCTTTTCTTCACCAACACGGTTAATGCAACCCATGAAATAACCATTAGCTGCAGCATGCGCAGGTTGTTCCAGCTTCCACAAATATTGCGACAGTCCTGCAACGGTTGCCGAAGGATTATAAACTATTTCAGCTCCATTCAATCCCAGACATCTGGCACCGTCAGGAAAATGACGGTCGTAACAAATGTACACACCCACTTTAGCATACTTAGTCTGAAACACAGGATAGCCAAGATTTCCGGGCTTGAAGAAAAACTTTTCCCAGAAGCCGCTGGTATGCGGAATATGATTTTTGCGGTACTTACCAAGGTATGTTCCATCGGCATCAATTACTGCTGCCGTATTATACAAAACACCTGCCTGTTCTTTTTCATAAATAGGAACAATGATAACCATGTTATACTTTTTTGCATAAGTGGCCATCAAATCTGTTGTTGGACCAGGAACTGATTCTGCACTTTCGTACCAGGCTTTATCCTGCCCCGGACAGAAATAAGGTGTATTGAAAATTTCCTGCAGGCAAAGAATCTGCACGCCTTTTTTTCCGGCTTCTTCAATTAACGGAATATGTTTCTGCACCATGGCATTTACAATTTCCGGAATTGTCCCCTCGCCTTCGGTTTTCGGAAGAGACATTTGAATCAATCCTGATTTTATCATTCTTGGCATAAGTATATATTTTTATTTTTTAACCACAAAGACACGAAGGACGCAAAGTAACACAAAGGCTTAGTGAATCTTCGTGCCTCTGTGACTTAGTGGTTCACTAAATCTTTGCTCCTACTTTATTTCTTTTAATAAACTTCCCATTTCCTTTTTTTACTAAACATTTCCCATCATCAATCACAACCTGTCCTCTTAATAAAACAGTCTTTGTTTTTCCCGTCAGTTGCCATCCTTCATAACCTGAGTAATCGGTATTCATATGATGAGTAGCTGCACTGATGGTATGTTCTTTATTAGGATCGAATAAAACAATATCGGCATCTGAGCCTGGAGCAATACAGCCTTTCTGCGGAAACATACCAAATATTTTTGCAGGATTGGTCGACAACACTTCAACAAACTTGTTAATTGTGATTTTTTCTTTTCTAACTCCTTCGCTGTACAACAATTCAACACGATGTTCAATAGCCGGATGGCCGTTGGGTATTTTTGAAAAATCATTTTTACCCAAAAGTTTCTGCTCCCATTTAAAAGGGCAATGATCTGTTGCCACAACCTGAATTAATCCCTGGTTGATGCCGGCCCATAAGGCTTCCTGATCTTTCTTCTCTCTTAAAGGCGGACTCATCACCCATTTGGCACCTTCAAAATTCTGCTCATATAAAGATGCATCCAGTAATAAATATTGAATGCAGGTTTCGGCAAATACTTTTTGATTATGTCGGTTGTTATCACGTACTGCATTCAATGCGCCTTCGCAAGTCATGTGTACAATGTAGCCTGGGCAACCAGTGTAACCCGCAATTGAAGCGAATCGCTCAGACGCTTCAGCCTCTGTAATTTCAGGTTGAGACAGATAATGGTACAAAGGGGCAGTATTTCCTTCACTTAAATTTTTTGCAATAAGGAAATCAATCATGTCACCATTGGTTGCATGTACAGTAACCATACCACCACGTTTCTTCACTTCATTCATCAGGCCAACCATCTGCTTATCATCAATCATCAAAGCTCCTTTATAAGCCATGAATATTTTAAAGGAAGTAATGCCTTCTTTTTCAATCAGCTCAACAATTTCTTTACAGGTGTTTTCATTAAAATCCGTAACAGCCATGTGAAAGCTGTAATCACCAACCGCATTTCCATTGGCTCTTCCACTCCATGCATTGTAAGCTTCGTACAATGAATGTCCTTGTGATTGTAAAATAAAATCAACAACAGTTGTTGTACCGCCATGCAAAGCAGCCCGGGTACCCGTTTCATAATTATCGCTGCTGAAAGTTCCCATGAACGGCATTTCCAGATGTACATGCGGATCAATACAACCTGGAAAAGCAAGTAACCCTGTTGCGTCTATAATTTTATCAGCTTGAATGTCGAGGTTCTTTCCTATTGCTGCAATACTTTCACCTTGTATAAAAATATCACCTGTATAGTTTTCGGAAGCCCCAATAATATTTGCGTTCTTTATTAATATAGACATAATCGCTTAATTCTGTTTATCCAAATTTACTATTCCTGCTTTATAATTCCGCATCATCAAGATATATACAAACCCGCTTACAAAAAAGCCAACGAACCAGGCATAATGATATAATTCTGATATCCATGATGGAAAGGCTGTCGCAGAAATCAATTTAATCTGTAATAAAAAACCAGGGATATTTGGCACAATGCCAACTAACAATGCGACAATGGCTGCGGAATTGAATCCATTTCCAAATCTATACTGTCCTTTATGCTGATACAGCTCATCAACATACAACAATTGTTTTCTCACAAAATAATAGTCGGCAATCATAATACCACCAACTGGTCCCAGCAAACTCGAGTAAGCAATCAGCCAGGTAAAAATATACCCGTTGGGATCAGCTATCAGTTTCCATGGAAAAATTAAAATGCCAATAACACCTGTAATATATCCGCCGGTTCTGAAATTTATTTTTTTAGGTGAGATATTTGCAAAATCATTTGCCGGACTAACAATATTTGCTGCAATATTTGTCGCCAATGTTGAGATTGCCACTGCAATCATCGCTGCACTTACCAGTAATTTATTTTCGAATTTACCGGCCAGCACAACCGGATCCCAGATGGTTTCGCCGTAGATAATAAAAGTAGCCGATGTTACCACCACGCCAATAAAGGCAAACAAAGTCATTGACGGAGGCAGTCCTATTATTTGTCCGTTCACTTGCGCCTTCTGGCTTTTTGCATAGCGGGTAAAATCCGGAATGTTTAAAGAAAGCGTTGCCCAAAAACCAACCATGCCTGTGAGCGCCGGAAAGAAGAAAGCCCAGAATGCAGGCCCCTCCAGCTTTGCAGGCTGTGCCAATATAGGCCCCAAACCATTGCCTGCATTGATTGCCCAGAATAAAAGCGCCAGTGCAGCAAAGGGTAAAAAGAAAGCCTTGAACACCAATAATTTTTTGATGCTTTCAACTCCCATATAAACCACCCACATATTCAGCAGCCAGAAAATAAAAAAGCAAATAGCCGGACCGGTTTGCAATCCAAAAGAATCCGGGAAAATTTGAGACAAAGTTGCCAATGATGGAAACCAGAGTTTCATCATTTGATAAATTGAAAACCCGCCAATCCATGTTTGTATGCCAAACCATCCGCATGCAACAATGGCTCTTAATATTGCCGGAATATTTGCACCTATTGTTCCAAAACTTGCTCTTGCAAAAACTGGAAACGGTATGCCATATTTTGCTCCTGCGTGTCCGTTTAATATCATCGGAATTAAAACAACTGTGTTTCCAATAAATATAGTGAGGATAGATTGCCACCAATTCATTCCTCCTTCAATCAACGAACTGGCCAGCATGTAGGTTGGAATGCACAAACTCATACTTATCCAAAGTGCTGCATAGTTCCAGGTACCCCAGGTGCGTTTGCTTTGAGGAATGGGTGCAAGGTCTTCATTGTAGAGAGAGGAATCGTTGTTGGTTTCGGTCATAAATGAATTATGAATTTAGAATTAGGAATTATGAATAATCAAAACATTCATAATTCATCATTTATAATTCTACATTACTTCCTCGTCGGCTATTTTAATTGCTTCGCTGATAATTGCTAATCCTTCATCAATCTGAGCTTTGGTAATACTTAATGGAGGTGCAACAAAAATATAATTCCACCTAACAAATGTATACAGGCCAAGTTCTTTTAGTTTAGCCGCAACCTTGTTCATCACCACCATTTCATCAGGCTTCGCATTAAAAGGCGCCATCGGTTCTTTGGTAGTTCTGTTCTTCACCAGTTCTATACAACCTAACAAACCGGTATTTCTAAAATCACCAATTGATGGATGAACAGCTTTCATTTCTTCAACCTTTTGCTCAACATATTTTCCCATGGCCGCTGCATTTTCAACCAGTTTATCGTCTTCATAAATTTTCAACACTTCAAGCGCTGCTGCACAACCAACAGCATGAGCGGAGTACGTTAAACCCAACATCAAAGGTTGGTCATCATAAGCTGCTGCAATTTTATCACTTACAATTAAAGCACCAAATGGAATATATCCCGCTGTCAGCCCTTTGGCCGTTGCAATCATATCGGGTACCACGCCATGATTGTCAATTCCAAACCACTTGCCGGTTCTTCCAAAGCCGCTCATCACTTCGTCAACAATCAATAAGATACCATACTTGTCGCAAGTCGCTCTTATCTTTTTAAAATAATCCGGCGGATATTTAATGCAGCCGCTGCTGCCGCTTTCCCCTTCAATTAATATAGCCGCCACATTTTCTGGCCCTTCAAATTGTATTACTCTCTCTACATGGCTTGCACACTCGTATTGGCAACTGCCAAAGTTTTGGCCAAACGGACAACGGTAGCAAAACGGGTCTTCCACATGTACAAAGTTGGGCGCCTGCTGACTGTCTGCCGGCAGTTTTCTTGGGTCGCCACCTGCTGTCATAGCGCCATAACTTGCTCCATGAAAAGCACGGTATTTTGTTATAATCTTATGACGCCTGGTATATAACCTTGCCAGCTTTATAGCGTTTTCAATTGCGGTTGCACCACAAACAGTAAATAGTGTTTTATTCAACCCTTCCGGGGTAACAGAAGCTAATTTCTTTCCTAACTCGCCACGCACTTTGGTAATACATGCCGGTGTAACATAGCTCACTTCCTGCATCTGTTTTACAACAGCTTCAGTCACCCGTTGATTACCGTGACCAATATTAACATTCATCAGTCCCGATGAAAAATCAAGAATCCTTTTGTCATCATAATCATATAGATAAACACCTTCAGCACGCTTGATGGCTAGTGGTGAAATACCTTTTTGTTTGCTCCAGCTGAATAAAGTATAATCCTGGTTATTCTGAATTATTTCCTGTATTTCTGAAACATCTGTTACTGCTGACATTATTTGTAGTTTTTGACTTTTAACTTTTGATTTATTAACTCATCCAATTCACACCAGATTCCGGATTCCATTTGGTAGTACTCTTCTTCAATTTAGTCCAGAATTCGATGGAACTTTTTCCGGTAATATCCCCAACCCCAAACTTACTTTCATTCCATCCCCCAAAAGAAAAAGGCTCACGTGGCACGGGCACACCCACATTAACGCCAATCATACCTGCGCTGGCATGATCAATGATGTACCGGGCCATACCGCCGTTTTGCGTAAACACAGATGCTGCATTACCATAAGGATTTGCATTTTCAATTGCGAGTGCTTCATCAACTGTATTGGTACGCATGATGGAAATTACCGGGCCAAAAATTTCTTCTTTGGCAATACTCATTTCTGGTGTAACAAAATCAATTACCGTAGGACCAACATAAGTGCCATTTTCTTTTCCGTTCACTTTGGTGTTACGGCCATCAACCAAAATCTTTGCACCATCTCTTTCAGCTTCTCCAATAAATCGTTCAATTCTTTCCTTACTTTCTTTGCTGATAACCGCTCCCAGATTTTCGCCGGGAATAATTTTTTTAGCTTCTTCACAAATCTTATCGATAATCGCATCTACATTACCAACTCCTATCATTGCTGAAGCAGCCATACAACGCTGTCCTGCACAGCCGCTCATGCTGGCTGCCACATTTTGGGCAGTCATTCCGGGAATGGCATCCGGCAAAACCATCAGGTGATTTTTTGCGCCTCCTAATGCCAGGCATCTTTTATAATTTGATGTTGCACGTTGATAAACGATTTTGGCCACTTTGGTTGAACCTACAAATGAAACGGCTTCAATAGCCGGATGATCACAAATGGCTTCCACAATTTCGACATCACCATGCACAATATTGAATACACCATCAGGTAAACCGGCTTCTTTTAATAACTCTGCCAGTCTTCCGCAACTCAGCGGTACTTTTTCCGAGGGCTTCATGATCATGCAGTTTCCTAAAGCAATGGCATTAGGCAAAGTCCAGTTAGGAACCATTGAAGGGAAGTTAAAAGGAACGATAGATGCAACCACACCCAACGGTACATGCTCTGTTCTGCATTCAACACCTTTACTTACTTCCAGAATTTCGCCGGTAACCAGTTGAGGCAAGGAAGTTGCAAACTCTGTAAGCTCAATACATTTTTCAATTTCTGCAACAGATTCGCCGTATATTTTTCCATTTTCCTCGCTGCATAACTCCGCCAGTTCCTTCAAATGTTTTTCCAGTAAAGTTTTGTACCTGAAGAAAACCTGCACCCGCTCTTTGATAGGCGTTTTACTCCAAGCCGGAAAAGCTGCTTTGGCTGCATTAACAGCATCAACAAGGTCTTTGGATGAAGACATGGGAACCGTTGAAAGTAAATTTCCATCTACCGGAGAAATTACTTCCATTGTTTTTGAAGAAGAATTATCAACGAATTTTCCGTTGATAAAATTTTTGATAGGACTGTATTGCATAATAGCTGCTTATTTTATCAAAAATTAAAGAAAATAACTGAGATAAGCTGAATTAAATAACAGAAAACAGAGAAGAAGAATTATAAATTTTCAAAAACAAAAATGCCTGCCCATATTAGAGGAAGGCAATTTGATATTTAGTCGGGATGGCTCTCCCAATAGCTATCGGCAGAGCTTTCAACCGTCCCACTATATTCTGGTTATAATAACCTGACTGGACTAAGCTGTAAAAATTGAAAATCTCAAAAACAAAAATGCCTTCCCGTTTTAGAGGAAGGCAATTTGATATTTGGTCGGGATGGCAAGATTCGAACTTGCGACCTCCTGGTCCCAAACCAGGCGCGATAACCGGGCTACGCTACATCCCGAACTATTGGTTATCGATTTTTAAGAATTTTTTTTTTGCGGAGAGAGTGGGATTCGATCCGCCGATAGGCGGAACTGTTTAACCCGATATCTCCAACTTATAATGAACTTGCGGAGAGAGTGGGATTCGAACCCACGGTACAGTTTAACCCGTACGACGATTTAGCAAACCGTTCCTTTCGGCCACTCAGGCATCTCTCCGAACCTGCCCTCATTTTGTAAGGGGTGGCAAAAATACAATTCAAACTGTTATTACCCAAAACTAAATGTAAAAATTGCCGTTTATTTTATCAGATAAAAATAAGGACAAAAAAAATCCAAACTCTGTAATGATTTCGGATTAGGGTAAGGTGCCGGGTAATATTTTTACATGGCCGCCAGATGAACCTTCTGTTGCAATTCCAGCACACTTTCTTTAAAAAGGCTGTCTGTATCCATCAGATCTTTAACGGTTTGGCAACTGTGTATCACAGTCGTATGATCTCTACCGCCAAAATGTTCGCCAATAGTTTTTAGTGAATTTTTTGTGAATGCCTTAGCCAGGAACATGGTAATCTGCCGGGCTTGTACAATTTCACGTTTTCGTGTTTTCTGAAGTAATTTATCGTAGGGTACATCAAAGTACTCACATACCATTTTCTGGATGGCGTCAATAGTAATCTCCTTACTGGATGATTTTACAAAATTGCGAAGTACTTTCTTTGCCAATTCGAGGTCGATTTCCCTTTTATTAAGCGAAGATTGTGCCAATAATGAGATTAATGCGCCTTCCAGTTCACGAACATTACTATTAATATTATAAGCGATATACTTAACAACTTCAGGCGGCATTTCTAAACCATCATTCTTCATCTTCTTTTCCAGTATCTCAATCTTAGTATCATAATCAGGTACCTGTAAATCAGCACTGAGGCCCCAACGGAACCTGCTTAATAAACGCTCCTGAACCCCTTCCAGATCTTTAGGGGGTTTATCGCTCGTTAGTATCAGCTGCTTACCACTTTGGTGTAAATGATTAAAAATTGAGAAAAAAGCATCTTGAGATTTTTCGGCACGGTTAAAAAACTGCACGTCATCAATGATTAATACGTCTATCAGTTGATAAAAATGTATAAAATCGTTGATGGCGCCATTACGGCCGTGATCTATAAACTGGTTGATGAACTTTTCGGAGCTTACATATAATACTACCTTATTGGGATGGAGTCTCTTTACGTCGTTACCAATTGCCTGCGCCAGGTGGGTTTTACCCAATCCAACACCACCATAAATTACTAAAGGATTAAAAGAAGTAGTACCTGGTTTTTCAGCAACGGTTTTTCCGGCACGGCGGGCAACCCGGTTACAATCACCTTCTATAAATGCATCAAATACATAGGCATGGTTTAACTGCGGATCAATCTGCATTTTTTTTAAACCCGGAATTACAAAGGGGTTTTTTACAGGATTGTTTATGACCAGTGGAAAATCCATTTCGTTGTTTGAATAAGATTTGTAACCCTGCCCCGGTACATCAACGGTTTGAGGTTTATTTTTACTGTTTCCGCTGTCAACCATTATCCGGTATTCCAGTCTTGCATCTTTTCCTAATTCTCTTTTTAAAGTTTTTGCAAGCAGCGAAACATAATGCTCTTCAAGATACTCATAAAAAAATTGACTGGGAACCTGAATCGTTAATATTTTTTCTTTTAATGCAACCGGCTTAATTGGTTCAAACCATGTTTTAAAATGCTGCCATTCTACAATGTCTTTGATTATCTCTAAACAATTAGCCCATACTTTTTCAAAAGCTTTATCCATTAGTTCCGTCGCAATTTATATATCGAGTTAAGAATTGTATCTCTTTGGTAACCGGTTTAAATTTTTTGTGAACATGCTATTCAAAAAAAATCTTCGCAGGACAGCGAATATCGAATAAAATGTTGAAAAAAAAATTTTTTATTCATTTGTTTTTTTCTATGCAATTACAGGTTGTGACTATACCTGCTTCACCCAACCCCACCTTTAATCAGGAACCTTTCCGATTCTACCTAATCTCATGCCCATCCAGCCTCATTTTCAGCCGAAGCCTGCCACATATTTTAGCAATCTAGCTTCGTATTTTTGATTCTACAGGGCAGACAAATAACTTGCCATTTATCTATTTTCTTTCTCCAGTAAACATGAAAAAGGAGTTAGTTCGGGTAACTCCCTGACTCATATTCTTCTAAAAAAAAGTAAGCTCGGTACATTTGAAAAATTTTCTGAATTTTAACCGGAAATGATTTTGATTTTCTCAGCTAGTTGAATTTTATTATTATCAAAAGAAAGATAGGCAATTTTATCTGTAACAAAGAATAGAAGTAAAAAATAATTATGACAAAAAATAGATTTACTTTTGGATATTAAAATTACATTATGAGTTATGAACTTACCGGCAAACTGGTTGCCAAATACGACACCGTACAACGTACAGAAACTTTTAAAACCCGTGAATTTGCGGTTGAGAAATCTGAAGATATTAACGGCCGCACTATTACCAACTATGTAAAGTTTCAATGCATACAGGATAAGACCACAATAATAGACCGCGTTAATATCGGCGACGAAATAAAAGTGTATTTCAACATTAAAGGCAGTAAATGGGAAAAGGATGGCAAGGTAAATTATATTACCAATCTGGATGCCTGGCGAATTGAACAGATACTTCAGTCAGGCGCTTCAAAAGCTGATAGTGACTACCTTGAACCATTGGATACTTTTTCGGCAACGCCACCAGATGCGGTGGATGATCTGCCATTTTAATGCAGATATTGTAACTTTCTGATCACGTCTATTTACTATAGCTTTTTTAGGATAACTACCTAACAGTATGCAACAAAAAATCTCAATCAAACTTCTTCCAAGAGAAGCAGCCGATGATTTGGCTGTAATAAATGCTATAGCCAAAAATTCCGGCTGTAAACCAGATTCAATTAACGGCTATCATATCCTCAAACAATCGATAGATGCAAGGGCGAAAACCATTTGGACCAATTTAACCCTGCAGGCATTTGTTGATGAGCCTTTTTTGCCCCGACAAGTTCAGCAATTCAATTTTAAAGAAATTAGAAACGCTGATAAAAAAGTCGTTATCATAGGTGCAGGCCCTGCTGGATTATTTGCTGCCCTGCAATTGCTGGAAAAAGGAATTAAACCCATCATTCTAGAGCGTGGCAAAGACGTACGTTCAAGAAGAAGAGATCTGGCACAACTTAATAAAGAAGGCATTATAAATGGAGAGAGCAATTATTGTTTTGGTGAAGGTGGAGCCGGAACATACAGCGATGGAAAACTATATACCCGAAGTAACAAACGTGGCGACATAGACCGGATACTAAACCTGTTCGTAAAATATGGTGCAGATGAAAATATTTTATATCAGTCGCATCCACACATAGGCACCAATAAACTGCCACAAATTATAACTGCCATCAGGCAACAGATCGTAGAGTGTGGGGGTGAATTCCTGTTTGAGAAAAAAGTCATTGATCTGGTTATCGATCATAAACAAATAAGATCGGTAAAAACAGATGACGGAGATATTTTTGAAGCAGATGCATTTCTCCTGGCCACCGGTCATAGCGCAAGGGATATTTTTGAATTGCTCAATAATAAAAAGATCCTGATAGAAGCCAAAAGCTTTGCATTAGGGGTGAGAATTGAGCATCCTCAATCGTTAATAGACCAAATTCAATATCATTGCCCGGTGAGAGATGAAAATTTACCTCCAGCATCATACAGTCTGGTACAACAGGTTAATGGGCGGGGAGTTTTTTCCTTTTGCATGTGCCCGGGTGGTATTATTGCACCGGCATCAACAGCCGATGGCGAAATAGTTGTGAATGGATGGAGTCCTTCAAAACGCAATAATCCGTTTGCCAATAGCGGAATGGTTGTACAGGTTGAAACAGAGGATGCTTTTAGAGAGCTAAAATCCGCATCTAAAAAGAATATTGATGAAAATGACCCTCTGCTGCTAATGCGCTTTCAGCAATTGGTAGAACAGCGCTGTTTTGTTGCCGGAGGTGGAAAATTTAAAGCGCCTGCCCAGCGTATGGCCGATTTTTGCGACGATAAAATTTCTTCATCACTCCCAATTAATTCTTACCTACCTGGTTTGCAAACAATAGCGCTAAAAAATGTACTTCCTGCATTTATACAACAATCTCTTGCCAAAGGATTTCAGGAGTTTGGTAAAAAGATGAAGGGTTATTATACCAATGAGGCTGTAGTAGTGGCTACAGAAAGCCGCACATCCTCGCCAGTTCGCATTCCACGCAGTAGCGAAAGCTTAACACATCCACAGTTGTCTAATTTTTATCCATGCGGCGAAGGTGCAGGCTATGCAGGCGGCATTGTCAGCGCAGCAATGGATGGAGAACGGGTAGCGATGCAGATTTCACAAATACTTGCCTGATAATTTCCGGCTTTTTGATAAAAGGCATTTATAATCCTTTATACATTCCTACATTTGGCACAATTAAAAAACAGAACCACACATGAATATTTTAGAAGTACATGACTTGAAAAAATATTTTGCTACACAGAAAGCAGTGGATGGCATCAGTATGAATATTGAACAGGGCAGCATTTTTGGACTGCTTGGGCCCAATGGTGCAGGTAAAACCACACTGCTGCGAATGATTACCGGAATTTTTTATCAGGATAGCGGCGAAATCATATTTAACGGGAAAAAATTCAATCCCGAAAAAGATGTGGAGCATATTGGTTATATGCCTGAGGAAAGAGGGCTATACAAAAAAATGAATATTGGCGAACAGGCTGTTTACCTGGCAAGGCTAAAAGGATTGTCAAAAACCGATGCCAACTCAAAAATTAAAGCCTGGTTTGAAAAACTGGAAATGGAAAGCTGGTGGAATAAAAAAGTGGAAGACCTGAGTAAGGGAATGAGTCAAAAACTTCAGTTTGTTACAACCGTACTCCATAATCCTAAATTGATCATACTGGATGAACCTTTCAGCGGACTTGACCCGGTAAATGCTAATTTGATAAAAGACGAAATTTTTAATCTTGCTAAAAACGGAGCCACTGTAATTTTCAGTACACATCGCATGGAACAGGTAGAAGAGATCTGCAAACACATTGTATTGGTCAACAAAGGCCAGAAAATTCTGGACGGAAAATTAGCCGACATTAAAAACGATTTCAAGGAAAATATTTACAGTATGCAGGCCGATAATATTCCAGATCAGGTTTTTTCAACACTATTTGAAGTGGTAAAACAAACACCCGATAAACTTTTTATCAAACTAAATGAAAACGTAAAACCTAATGAGGTACTTCAGCACTTTATAAACGAAAAGACCAGCATTCATGCATTTAACGAAGTGCTGCCGTCTTTAAACGAGATTTTCATCAAACTTGTAGATGGCACGGCCGCATCCAGGCAGTTTCAAAAAAAATAATTGAAATACAATACAGCATAACCTTTTTATTATGAACAAGATTTTATTGATACTTAAAAGAGAATATTCAACCCGGGTTAAAAAAAAATCCTTTTTACTGACAACCCTTTTGTTTCCGGTATTGTATATGGCCTTGATCTTTGGAACTACCTACCTTGGCAGTTCCAAACAAAAATTAAATGTTGCCATCTTAGATGAGTCAGGATATTTTACTGATAGTTTATTGCAAAGCACCAATATTATAGACAGCAGTATTCTTTTTTCGTCGGTTGCCGACACATCGATACAAAGCAATTATAGAAAGTCCGGATACGACGGATATATTATCATTCCGGAGTTAAACTGGCAAACTGGTAGGGAAAATATAAAATTCATAACCAATAAAACACATGGAACAGGTACCGAAAGAATCATTGAGCGAAAGTTGAATATTATATGGAGTGAAATGGTTAATGAAAAGCTGGGGATAGATATTGAAAAAAAGACAGTGTTAACCCAAAGCAGTATTTCCATAAAAGAAGAAAACCAGGAGAATTTGAAAGCAGATTCCGGTGTTTCCACAGCCATTGGTTATGGAAGTGGATTTCTGATCTATTTTATTTTGCTGATCTATGGTTCGCAGGTGATGATGGGGGTAATGGAAGAAAAGACAAACAGGATAGCGGAGGTGGTTATCTCATCGGTGAAACCATTTCAGTTGATGCTCGGTAAGATTGTTGGAATAAGCCTTGTTGCTCTTACCCAGTTTTTAATTTGGGTTGCCTGCATCTTTCTTATTTATAATGTAGGAAAGCTAATGGGTTCGGATAGTGCCATGGTAGGATCAGTTGTTAAAGGCATGCAGAATTCGTTTGAAAGTGTGAATCTGCCGCTTGTGCTTGGTTGTTTTGCATTTTATTTTATGGGAGGATTCTTTTTCTACTCTTCGCTTTACGCTGCCATTGGCAGTGCCATTAATGAAGACGTAAGAGAGGCACAGTCACTTAGTTTTCCGATTACGTTACTGATCATCTTTGCGATATTTATGATGACCATTGCCATACAGGACCCAAGTGGGCCTGTTGCAGTATGGGGCAGCATTATCCCGTTTACTTCCCCAATTGTGATGATGGCCAGATTGCCATTTGGAGTGCCGGGTACTGTGCCGGTTTGGCAACTAGTATTGTCCATGGCATTACTTATTATTGGCTTTTTATGCACAACCTGGCTTGCAGCAAAAATCTACCGCACGGGTATTTTAATGTATGGTAAGAAACCGAGTTGGAAGGAAATGCTCAAGTGGGCTTTGAGAAAATAAGAAAAATCCCCGTTTATCAACGGGAATTTTTCTTATTTAAGAGGCTCTGATTGCGGTACCAGCAAATGTTCTTTAGGCTTAGATGCCTTTTCAATTGCTTTATTTAATTCATCGCCCAGGTACCTGTTTATGATTTTCCAGCTTATGATTAATATACCAATGAAGGAGCCTAAAATCAATCCAATGATCACGTATATCATTTTTGATTTCTGAACAATATCAAATGGAGGCTCAGGTTTGTCCAGAGGTTCAATAATAGGAGTTTCCTTTTGCAGGCGATAAGCTGCCGACTCCCTGTTGTTAACCGCATAATAATATTGTGCCTGCACTGTAGATTTGTCCTGGGCCAGGTTAATTTTTGGGAGGTTATACCTCTTCAATCCGTCGTTAGTAAAAAAAGTGCTTTCATCAAGTGCAACAGCACGCTTGTCCAGCTCATTTAATATCGTTAGCAATGAGTCGGCTTTTTTTACGGCAAACTCATAATCTATCTGGGCTTTTTTCTTTTTGAGATCAATGTAAAACTCCGACAGTTTATCAATATAAATATAACTTACTTCTCTCACCAGATTGGGATTACTGTTTGTAAGATACAATTCCAGGATACCGTTCTTATTTATTTTAGCAACAAATGACGTTCGCAACAGATTACTGGCGATATTGATTTTGGCAAGGCTGTCGCGGGCCTCATCAATCTTTACATTTTGCATAAAGCCGGTATGCCGGTTGTTCTCGTCAATTATCAGTTCCGATACAGTTTTATTTTGCATCGATGGTATCCTCACCATCGCCACCGCTTCACGGGTGCGTCGGCTTTGGGCAAGTTCAACAATATTAATGGATGCATCTCCGGTAAATGATTTAGTTGCGTCTCCTAAACCAAGCAGCGAAGTAATGGTACTTCCTGGTGAGCTTTCGGCAGTGCCATTTAATGGAAAAACGGTTGCTTTGGATGTAAACTGCACAACGCTTTGCTTAGCCATGTAGTAAAAAAAGCCGCCAAAAGCCAAAGCAACAATGGCAACAATCCAACTGTATTTTCTAAGCCGGTGTAATAACTCCTTTATTAATTCAATGCTGTTCATTTTACTTCCGTTAATTAATAAATTTAAAGACCAGGGCGGTAAGAATAACCGGTATGGTTGATATTATCGTTTGCTGGATTATGTCAGTTACCTCGGCTCCATTCGGCCTTGATGGCACTGTTACTACAGCACCTTCTTTTACTTTAGGATGAAAATGTATAAAGAACATACTCCTGGTTCGTCGGCTCTTGCCATTGGCATAGGTCACATAAACTCTTTTACGCCAAGGTCGGATTCCATAACCGCCTGCTTTATCAATATAATAAAGTACACTTGTATGTTCCTTATCAAATGTTAGTTTAAGCGGCGACTGTACCGTTCCTTCAACGCTAACAAAAGGATTTATTTCGGGAATGAAAACCACATCTCCTTCTTGCAAGACAATGTCATATTTCGAATTTTTGTATTTCAAAGCCCGGCCCAGATCAATACTCACTGGTTCGTTAGCAACTTCGGCAATATTGGCGGCCGCCGAATCAAGTTTGATATTGCCAATTGAATCGGTTATAGAAGCCACTTTCTTTGTAACGTTTTCCCGGAAATATTGGGTTTTTCTTCGGTACAAAATAGCTCCCGAAATATCGGCGTTTTCTTTTAATCCTCCAGCACGTTCAACATACGAGGATAAGCGCTCATACTTACTCAATCTGGGATAAGGACCTGAATATTGAACAAGCCCGTTTATCTGTACCAATTGCTGCAACTCAAATGTTGAATTTTTACGGATATAAATTTGATCGTAAGGATGTAAGACAATATTTGCAGCAACACTATCTAGTTCAAGATTAGGCGATATCCTGATAGTTTTTAAAACAGTTCGGGTTGGTTGTTGAGTGCCTTTTGCAGAATCTATATCAACGACGCTTGAAATTTCAATCCGCCCAAATTCAGCAGATTGTTTTAATCCTCCTGATAAATACAAAAGATCCTGCAGGGTCATCCCTCCGTATTTATTTACTCTACCCTCTTTTCTTACTTCACCAAAAATTTCTACATACTGCCTGTCAGCAAATTGGTTCGAATTAAAAAGCAATACCTGGTCGTTTGCAAACAACTCTACATTATAAATACTGGACGTATCGTTAGAAGTAATATCAGTTAAATTAACTTCAACCTTGCTTGCCTTTATGTTGGTACTATCGCCACCGCCCCTAAAAATATAAGCTCTTGGTAAATAGGTATTTCGGGTTATTCCTCCTGCTCTGTTTATCAAATCAAATAACTTATCACCTGGCCTTGTCTCATATTGGCCGGGGTAAGAAATTTCTCCCTTCATTTCTATCTTATTGAAAAAACCAGGGTTAACTGCTATTACTTTAATGATATCGCCGTCTTCCAGTTGGTAATCCTCATTGTTCAATCTTGGATCTCTGGTTGGATTGATTATGGCCGTAGCATTTACATCTTTAATTACCTGTTTTTCCAGTTCGGTACGATAAATCTTCACGCCGCTCGAAAATGCATCTCTCTCCAAACCTCCGCTGTATTTTAAAAGGGCCTTCATGCCTTCATCATTTTTTAACTGGTAAAACATCGGGCGTTTAAATTTCCCCTCGGCTTTAACTTTTTTATTCACTGTTTGCAAAATCACAAAATCATTGTTCTCCAGGTAAATGTGTTTTCCAAAATCGCCGGTTGTAAGGTATTTATAAACATCAAGTACATCAATAATACGCCCGTTTCTTTTTATTTGAATTTCTCTGAGATTTGCCAAACCGGTAGGACCACCTGCCAAAGCAATTACATTAAACGCATTTGTAAAAGCCGAAACCACAACTGGTCCCTGCTTTTTTACTTCGCCCGCTACGTTTACCGAAATAGTACGTGGCTGACCTATGGAAACTGAAATATTTGTTGAAGGAGGAACAAAGGACCTGAACCTTTGTGTAAGCAATGATCTTACTTTTTCGAAAGTAAGCCCTTGTAAATAGATTTTTCCAATACTTGTAGGGAAAATTGAACCATCTCTGGCAACGGTATAATCCAAGGTTGCTTCGGCACCATTCCAAAGCGAAACAATGATCTGGTCATAAACTCCAATCGGATAATCAAGCGGCGGAGTTGATAATTCGGTTAACGAAGCCACTACACCTGAACTAAACAAACTCATACCGTAAGTGCTTTCCGTTTGATTGAGCGACTGAGGAGTTACTTCTTTTACTAAACTGTCTTTTATTATCTTGTCCTTTAGTTTCTGATTTGCATCTGCGCCTGTTTCCTTGGCGCCTGCTCCGTTTTTATCCTTTAGTAAATCGTAAAGCTGCGCCGGTGGCAATTGCGTAGGCAATGTAGGTATATCGGGATTGCTTGGGTCTTTTATAGGATTTTGAGCACTAACCCAATTTATAGCCATAAAAAAAAGTACAGTCATAACAAAGCTGAACTTTCTAAAACCGGCATAAATCGTTCCTTGGATTTGTAACATTTCTTGGGGGTTGATTTTCAAATTTTTAATTAGATGCAAATATAATATTTTATTTTACCGGCTGCCTCAAAGCTTCTTCATAGGATGTGCATATCTCTTTTACAATTTCTGCTGCTGGTTTAATTTTATCGATGATAGCGCATACCTGTCCAATTTCCAGTTCTCCTTCATCCAGGTTTCCCTCAAACATTCCCCGCTTTGCCCTTCCTTTGCCCAACAGATTCTGTAATTCTTCTGCAGAAGAACATTTTTTTTCTGCATTGTTAACCTGAATGAAAAAATTGTTCTTTAATAATCGTACAGGAGTTAAAGCTTTTAATGATAACTGAGTATCCCCTTCTTTGGCACCTAAAACCACTTCTTTAAAATTAATATGCGACGATGCTTCAACACTAGCTACAAAACGACTACCAATCTGAACTCCTTCAGCACCCAACACCATAGCCGCCAGCATTTGTCGCCCTGTTGCGATACCGCCCGCGGCAATCACCGGAATAGACACCTCATTGCAAATAGCGGGCACTAAAACCATAGTTGTAGTTTCTTCTCTTCCATTATGCCCGCCTGCTTCAAAGCCTTCAGCTACCACAGCATCGCATCCGGCATCTTCGGCCTTTTTTGCAAACTTGCTGCTACTTACTACATGAACTACTTTAACACCTTCTTTTTTTAAAATTGATGTCCATGTTTTTGGATTACCGGCTGACGTAAACACAACAGGAACCTTTTCTTCGAGAATAATTTGAATATGTTTATCAATATCCGGATACAGCATTGGAACGTTTACACCAAATGTTTTGTCGGTTGCTGCTTTACACTTTTTAATATGCTCACGTAATACTTCAGGATACATACTTCCGCTTCCGATCAATCCCAATCCGCCGGCATTGCTTACCGCACTGGCAAGTCGCCAGCCACTAGCCCAAATCATACCTGCCTGTATCAGCGGGAATTCAATGTTAAACAAATCGGTTACTCTGTTCTGCATATAATAATTTTATACTTTTTTCAAATATCGTCAAAAAACGAAAAGAAACAGAAAGTACTTTGAAACGCAAAGTAAATGAATTTATTTTATAATTCTGCTGTTTTTTTAGGTCTTTAAGTCAAAAAAATGGAAATATTTTAGCGGCAAACTCCTGTCAGAAGATATCTATTCGGCTCTGCCTCCTCCGCCACTGAGGTCTATAGCCGTGTTATCCCCAATATTTAAGCTTCGGTTTACGCCTCTTACTTCGGCATCGCTGCCGATAAGTGATTTACTTAATACTATTTCGAAAAGATTGGAATAAGACCCGATAATTGAATCCTTTATAATGGCATGATTGAGTTTGGTAAATTCTCCGATAGCCACGTTGGGGCCAATTACAGAGTTTTTAATCTCACATCCTTCTGCAATAGAGACGGGTGGAATGATAATGGTATTCTCAAAATTGTGTTTGTCAGAAATATTACCTCCGAATTTTTTAAGCAGCGTAGCATTTGATTCCAGCAAAGTCTCCCGTTTTCCGCAATCAAACCAATTTTGCACTTTAAATGATTTAAACTTAGCCCCCCGTTGCATCATACATTCAAGCGCATCGGTTAAGCTGAACTCCTCATGACCATTGTCGTTGGTTACAATTAATTTCTCGAGGCAGGAGAACATAAAACCGGTTTCTTTTATTTTATAAACACCAACCAACGCCATATTACTCTTAGGAATTGATGGTTTCTCTACTACCCTGTTGATCATACCATCCTCTTCAATTTCAGCAACACCAAAATTACGTGGATCATCCACTTTCTTTACACCCAACATAGAGATCGGCGAATCTATGATCACTTTTACATCATACTCAGCAATAGTATCGCCCAGAATAATGATCACTTCGTCATCACCAACAAGTTCTCTGGTAAGGTTAATGGCATGGCCGGTACCAAAACGTTCGTTTTGATGAACAAAAGAAAAGTTCAGATCGGGATACTCATGTTCTACATAATTTTTGATCTTCTCACCCAGATAACCAATAATGAAAATGAAATCTTTAATCCCGGCTTCTCTAAGCTGATCAACTATGATGCTGAGGATGGTCTTGCCCGCCAGCGGAATCAATGCCTTGGGTTGCGTATATGTATGCGGCCGTAGTTTAGTACCAGCACCTGCCACCGGAATAATTGCCTTCATTGTTTAAAACTAATCTGCCTTGGACAGTACATTTAGTTTAAAATTGTTTTTTTCTTAAACTTGAAACGGCTGTGAAAGTAATACATTTTAGATAATTGGCGCATAATATACACAATCGTTAATAACCAAATCAGTAAAATAAGCCATGCTGCTTATATTTGCGGTTCTAAAAATACAATATGCAAAAGGATACATTGGTTTTTGATTTGATTGAGCAGGAACTGAATCGCCAACGTGATGGTATTGAATTAATTGCTTCTGAGAATTTTACCAGCATGCAGGTGATGCAGGCCATGGGTACATCTTTAACCAATAAATATGCAGAGGGATATCCAGGCCGCAGATATTATGGCGGTTGCGAAATTGTGGACCAGGTTGAACAATTAGCCATTGACCGAATAAAGAAAGTATTCAATTGTGAATACGCCAATGTACAACCGCATAGTGGTGCTCAGGCAAATGCTGCTTTAATGCTGGCCATTTTGCAGCCCGGCGATAAAATACTTGGACTTGATCTAAGTATGGGCGGACATCTGACCCATGGTTCCCCGGTAAATTTTTCAGGAAAATTATACCAGCCACATTTTTACGGAGTGAAAAAAGAAACAGGTTTAATTGACTATGAAATGCTGGAAGCAAAAGCAAGGGAAGTAAAACCTCAATTGATCATTTGCGGAGCATCGGCTTACAGCCGTGATATTGATTATGTCAGAATCAGAAAAGTTGCTGATGAAGTTGGTGCTTTTGTAATGTGCGATATGGCGCACCCTGCCGGTTTAATTGCAGCCGGTCTTTTGAGCTCTCCCTTTGAGCATTGTCATTTTGTTACCAGCACAACTCATAAAACTTTACGTGGCCCCCGTGGCGGCATAATATTGATGGGTAAGGATTTTGAAAATCCGTTTGGTTTAAAAGACATGAAAGGCAATATCCGCATGATGAGCAACCTTCTGGATATGGCTGTTTTCCCGGGTACACAAGGTGGTCCGCTTGAACACGTGATTGCGGCAAAAGCTGTTGCCTTTGGCGAATTGCTTACCGATGAGTTTAAGGATTACGCAAAACAGGTAATTGCAAATGCTCATGCAATGGCCCAAGCATTTGTTGCAAAAGATTATCATCTTATTTCGGGTGGAACTGATAACCACCTGATGCTGATAGACCTCCGCAACAAAAATATCACCGGTAAAAAAGCGCAGGAAACTTTAGACAAAGCACATATTACCCTAAACAAAAACTCTGTGCCTTTCGATGACAAAAGTCCATTTGTTACTTCAGGTATCAGAGTAGGCGTACCTGCAATTACTACAAGAGGTATGAAAGAGGAGCATATGCAGAACGTTGTTCAGTTCATTGATAAAGTGTTGATGAATATTGATGATGAAGCCACAATTGCTGCTGTTGCTACTGAAGTAAAAACCTTTATGAAGCAATTCCCACTTTATCATGACTTCAATTAAAACAATATTATAATGATACAACGCATTCAAACCCTCTGGCTGTTACTGGCTGCCGCCTGCGCTATTGCCAGTTTAAAATTTTCATATTACAGTGGCACTAATGCCAAAGGCATTGCACCTTACGAATTAAATGGAACAGAAAATTTTTTACTACTGATCACATCCATTTTCGTTGGCGGATTGGCACTGGTAAATATTTTCTTATTTAAAAATCGTACGTTACAACTAAGGCTTTGTGTATTGGGAATATTTCTGGAAGCGCTGCTGATTTATTTGTATTATCGTGAAGTAGGCACTTTTACTGCAGGTACTTACTCCTTAACCGCCATACTGCAAATGATAATTGTACTGGCCTTTGTATTGGCGGCACGTGGCATTAATAAAGATGCTAAAATTGTTAAAGACAGCGACAGGTTGAGGTAGTTCATAGATATTTACCCGTAAAACTTTCTCTGCTTTTTGCCAAGTCAGCAGGCTTGCCCGCAAACACAAGATTGCCCCCTTCATCTCCTGCCTCCGGACCCAGATCAATTACCCAATCTGCAGATTTAATTACATCGGTGTTATGTTCAATAACCAAAATGGAATGGCCTTGTTCTATCAATGCATTAAAAGATGCCAGTAATTTTTTTATATCGTGAAAATGAAGCCCTGTTGTAGGTTCATCAAAAATAAAAAGTATGCTTCCATTGGTTTTTCCCTTCCCTAAAAATGAAGCCAGCTTTACCCTTTGTGCTTCACCACCCGATAAAGTATCTGATGACTGTCCCAGCTTAACATAACCCAGGCCTACATCACTCAATGGTTGTATTTTTTTTGCGACGTCAGCAGCATTTTTATCAGCGCCGTATGAAGCTGCAAAAAATTCGATGGCTTCATCCACACTCATCTCCAACACATCGTAAATATTTTTGTCTTTAAACTTTACTTCCAGCACTTCTTCCTTAAAACGTTTGCCAGCACAAACATCGCAGGTAAGGTGCACATCGGCGAGGAACTGCATTTCAATAGTTTGTTCGCCCTCACCTTTACAGGCATCGCATCTTCCAGCATCCACATTAAAAGAAAAATGTTTGGGTTGAAACCCCCGCATTTTACTTAATGGCTGTTTGCTGTAGAGGTCTCTTATCTCATCATAAGCCTTTATATAAGTTACCGGATTACTTCTTGATGATTTACCAATGGGATTTTGGTCTATCATTTCTATTTGGGCAATAAAATCCACATCACCGGTTAAAGATTTATGCAAACCCGCTTTTTCCATAAGCTCGCCTTTCATTTTTTGCAATGCGGGATATAATATTTGCTTTGTCAAAGTAGTCTTGCCGCTTCCACTCACTCCGGTAACCACACAAAAAATCTGTAATGGAAATTCAACAGAAAGGTTTTTTAAATTGTTCTGCCTTGCTCCTTCCAGTTTTACCGACCTGATCCACTTACGAATATTCTTTGGTGCTTCAATTTTTAATTGACCCGACAAATATTTTCCCGTCAGGCTTTCGGGATTACTGATGATCTCTTCATAGTTGCCCTCGGCTACTACTTCACCACCTAAATGACTGGCCAATGGCCCCATATCAATAATATGATCGGCTTCTCTCATCATCATTTCATCATGTTCTACCACAATGACTGTGTTACCAAGATCTCTTAATTCTTTTAATACTTTTATCAGTCTTACCGTATCCCGGCTGTGCAGACCGATGGAA
The DNA here is from genome assembly GCA_024642285.1 of Sphingobacteriales bacterium. Taxonomy (GTDB): domain Bacteria; phylum Bacteroidota; class Bacteroidia; order Chitinophagales; family Chitinophagaceae; genus Ferruginibacter. The sequence goes on along the minus strand of JAHEBJ010000011.1, from coordinate 32,117 downwards.
GGTTCATCTAAAATATAAAGCGAATTGGTTAGGTTGCTTCCCAAACTGCGGGTTAATTGTATACGCTGGCTTTCGCCGCCGCTAAGTGAATTAGCGAGGCGGTTGAGTGTTAAATAACCGAGGCCAACATCCAGCAATGTTTTAATGCGGTGATGTATTTCAACCAATATTCTTTTAGCCACCTGCTGATCGTACTCATTCAGTTTTAGTTTTTCGAACCAGATTTTAAGATCCTTTACCGGCAACTCACATAGTTCACCAATATGCTTACCTCCTACTTTTACGTAAAGCGCTTCGTTGCGCAGGCGATAGCCTTTGCAATCGGTACATAATGTACGGCCACGATATCTGCTCAGCAAAACCCGGTACTGTACTTTATATAAATTCTGTTCTACTTCCTTAAAAAAGTCGTTAATGCCATCTACATGTTCATTACCTTCCCATAAATCTTTGAGTTGATTTTCGGACAGATCAATAATTGCTTTATGAACAGGGAAATTAAATTTCTTTGCAGCTTTGATAAACCTTTCCTTCCAAAGGCCCAGCTTCTCTCCTTTCCATGGCGCTACAGCGCCTTCATACACGCTTAAACTTTTATTTGGAATTATCAGGTCGGGATCGATACCCAGTATTTGTGAAAATCCTTCGCAGGTTGTACATGCACCAAAGGGATTATTGAACGAAAACAAGTTGGGCACAGGCTCTTCAAACAATATACCATCCGCTTCAAACTTGTTGGAAAAATGCAAAAGCTTATTCTGGTTTACTTCCAGAAACATTTCACCTTCTCCTTCGTAAAAAGATGTATTTACCGAATCTGCAATTCTATGCTTATCATCTTCATCAAATTCTTTAACCACAAGCCTGTCAACTAATAAATAAATTGTATCAGTTTTTTTAACGTTCAGTTTTTTTACATCTTCCAGCAGATCTTCAATACGAACTACTTCTTTATTCAAGTACAGACGTGAGAATCCTTTCTGTAATAGAATATTCAATTCTTCCTTTACATTACGTTTGGCATGCTGCTTAAAAGTTACCAGTAACAAAACCTTATCACCGTTTGCCAGGTTTTCGATTGCTGCAACCACATCAGCCACTTCATCCTTTTTTACTTCCTTACCGCTAACGGGCGAAATTGTTTTACCTGCACGTGCATATAAAAGGCGTAGATAATCATAAATTTCTGTCATGCTTCCCACTGTACTCCGCGGTGTACGGGTTATCACTTTTTGTTCGATGGCGATTGCCGGACATAGTCCTTTTATATAATCTACATCGGGTTTATTCATGCGCTGCATGAATTGGCGTGCATAAGCACTCAAACTCTCAGCATAGCGGCGCTGTCCTTCTGCAAATAAGGTATCTATTGTTAATGAGGATTTGCCCGATCCGGAGACACCGGTAACCACAATTAATTTTTCACGGGGGATGGTTACCGATACATTTTTCAGATTATGAACCCTTGCTCCTTTAATTTCAATCCCGCCTTTTTTAATCTCAGCCTTGGTTTTTGTGTTCTTCTTAACTAACGCCATGCCCAAAAATACTTACATTTATAATGTGTTATTTAATTTGTGAAATTTATCTTAAAGCACTGTTGAAAGTGCTCATTAAAATTTCATAATCGTAGTTTTACGTAGTACAAATCGCAAAAAGATTGAGCGTTAGTACTCTTGTAAATTATTTATAAACCTATACTTTTACAGTCCAATATCCAAAAAAATGAAAAGCCGTTTAAGCCTATCTAAAAGACTTCTACGCAATTTTCACAACTTTTTTGGACCTGTTACTAAATATCCTAACAATCTAAAACTGTAGAAGTTTATGAAAATCCTCAACAACTTAACCGACCAACAGCTTATCCATTTATATATGGAAGGCGATTCGAATGCCCTTGCGACATTAGTAATGCGCTACAAGGACAAAATTTACACCTCTATTTACTTATTGGTGAAAGACAAATACCTGGCAGAAGATATCTTCCAGGATGTATTTATCCGTATCATAGATACCTTAAAAGGTGGACGTTATACCGATGAGGGCAAATTTTTACCATGGGCTATGCGCATTGCACATAATATGTGTGTAGACCATTTTAGAAAGGTAAAGCGTACCCCGACTATTAAAACCAGCGACGACCGCGACATTTTTGAAGTGCTGAACTTTTCTGAGCCAGGTGCCGATCATAATATGATGACAGGCCAGAGCCACGACAAAGTGCGGAAAATGGTTGATCTTTTACCTGAAGACCAGCGTGAAGTGATCATTTTGCGTCATTATGCCGATCTGAGTTTTAAAGAAATTGCTGATTTAACAAGCTGCAGCATTAACACTGCACTTGGCCGCATGCGCTATGGTTTAATTAACCTGCGTAAAATGATGACCGAAAAACAAATTGCTTTATAAAATATTAATCTTTCTGATTCATCAGAAGGTAAAATCTGTACCCCCCAAACACAAACTAAAAACCTCCGTAAATCACGGAGGTTTTTTTATTCTATCAGGAAATTATTTATTTAGTTTTTTCGAATGCTTCCAATCCACAAAGAAGCCAATCTTTGTATTCGGAAATTGACGGCGTATAACCAACTGGATGATTCATTAATAATTCACTGCCATTTAAAATGGCATACAACGGCTGTGCATTGTTTTTAAAATTTTCTGTTTCAAATGTTGCCCATTTATTCCCAACTGAGATGATCTCTTTCTCCACTCCCTCTTTGGTAGTATAAGTAAACTGCTGAGCTGCCGGCAATTTTTTCTTATCATCCACATACAGCGAAATAATGACAAACTTTTCTTTCATGATCTTATACACTTCCGGATCACTCCATACATTTTCTTCCATGCGGCGGCAATTTACACAAGCGTACCCTGTAAAGTCAAGAAGAATAGGTTTGTTTGCCTTCTTCGCCATTTCTAAACCTTCTTCATAATTATGAGAGCAGTTTAAATTTAAAATACACTCATTATCAGTTTGATAAATACTATAGTAAAGCGGAGGCGGGAATCCGCTTATCAACGTTAGGTTGGCGTACTTTGTATTTGTAACTCCGGGCACCAGATATAATGTAAGTACACCAAAAAGTACAGCCAAGCCAATTCTGGCTTTGCTCAATTTTTTGATTGGACTGTCGTGAGGAAATTTTATTATTCCTAAAAGATAAAGCGTTGTTCCGGCTCCCGCCAATATCCAGATGGCAATAAATACTTCTCTTTTTAAAATTCCCCAATGCATTACAAGGTCGGCATTCGAAAGAAATTTAATTGCCAGTCCAACCTCAATGAATCCTAAAACTACTTTCACCGAGTTTAACCAGCCACCTGATTTTGGCAGTGAGTTTAACCAGTTAGGAAACAATGCAAATAAGGCAAATGGTAAAGCCAGCGCCAATCCAAATCCTCCCATACCCACGGTTAATTGAATTGCACCGCCGGTTAAAGAGCCTACCAGTAAAGATCCCAGAATAGGACCTGTGCATGAAAAAGAAACGATTGCTAACGTAAGGGCCATGAAAAATATACCTACGACATTTCCTGTGCCAGCCTTAGCATCGGCTCTGCCGGAAAAACTGCTGGGTAGCGTTATTTCAAACAAACCAAAGAAAGACAAAGCAAAAACAATAAACACTACAAAAAAGATAATATTCAGCCAGGGATTTGTAGAAACCGAATTCAATATCTCGGGACTTGCGCTATCAAGAAAATAAAAAGGTAAACTCAGCAACACATAGATCAGAAAAATAAAAAAACCATACAAGGCTGCATTAAAAATGCCCTGCCTTTTTGTTATTGCTTTTTTTGTAAAGAATGAAACCGTTAATGGAATCATCGGAAATACACAGGGCGTAATTAAAGCAACCAAACCACCCAGAAACCCCAACAGGAAAATAGTTAACAACCCACTTGATCCGGATTCTTCAACACTGATGCCTGTGCCTCCGCAATCATTTACCGGATTCTTCAAATCAATAGTTGGTAATAATATCCTGTTGGATGATGACAAATCTACCCCGCCTTCCATTTCAATCTCTATCTTTCTTTCCTGCGGAATAAAATCACCATCGCTTGCAGTAAAGTAAATAAGTGTGGCCTTTAATTTTGCAGGCACATCGCCGCTTAACTTTATATTTTGAGTAATATCCAGATCAGTTTCAACAACTTCGGCCTGTATCTCAAATATTTTATCGGCAATGGTTTTAAAGTTGCCGGAAAATTGCATCGCTCCTTGCTGTTGAATTGCCGAATCTGAAAAAACTATTTTTATTCCTTCAACTCCAACGGACTCTATGGATTTTGCATACAGGTGCCATCCCTCTTTAATTGCTCCCTTAAATTGAAGTTCGTATTGCCCTTGCGTTGTTTTTTTTCCTGTGGCTTTCCATTGAACAACAGCAGAATCCTGGGAGGAAGCTGTGAACTGAAAAAAAACTACAAAAGCTGTCAGTAACGAAATTATCCTCTTAAAATGCATGATATTAATTTAAAAAAAATCCCGACAAAGACTGTCGGGAAATAAGATAAAGCAGTTTTATTTTCCGCCCAATTTAATAGAAAAAGGAACATCTCTTGGCGGCAGGCATTTCCTGTCGTTACATACCATGAAGTTGACATTTCCTTTAACCACAGTTGAAACCGATGATTTCACTTTTACTGTCTGTACAAAATCAACTTTGTTAGCGTAATATTTTAATACCGAACCGAAATTTTTATCGTATGATTTTTCCATCTTTCCAACTTCTTTCACATTACCTTCTAAACTTATCAAAGGATTGGCAGTAAAACTGATTGTAGTTGGCTCAGGGCCTTCGCCAGCATCCTGAGCATATAAATGCCAGTTACCGCCTATGGTTGCAGTAATATGTAACTCGTATGTCTTATCGGCTACTTTCTTTGCTGAGTATGACCAGATTACAGGATTATCAATCTGTGCATTCACCATCACGGTAAACAGCAACATTGTAATTAATGTAAAAAACTTCTTCATGTATATTTTATTCATATGCAAACTTACGAAATTATAAATAGAGTTTTTGTCGGGTTAACGACTGCTTAACCCTGAATATTGTTAATTTATTCCGAAAAGATGGTTGAAAACATTCCTGCCATCGGTATTACCCAAAGCAATGCTGCAGGCCCTTTCGGGATGAGGCATCATTCCAAATACATTTCTTTCTTTATTACAGATGCCGGCAATATTGTGCATTGCGCCATTTGGGTTTGATGATGGATTAATTGTTCCTTTTTCATCACAATAGCGATAAATGATCTGTCTGTGAATTTCCATATCCTTCAAAGTTGTCTCATTCGCAAAAAATCTTCCTTCGCCATGTGCAACGGGAATACAAACCGGATCAGAACCATGACCAGGGCCATCCTCTGAAGCCACTTCCTTCATAAAAATATTTTTACAAACAAACTGCTGCTGACTATTACGCAGCAAAACACCGGGCAATAATCCGCTTTCGCACAGGATCTGAAATCCGTTACAAACTCCAAGTACTTTTCCGCCGGCATTTGCAAATTCAATTACACTTTGCATCATCGGACTAAAACGGGCAATGGCCCCGCACCGGAGATAGTCGCCATAGCTGAATCCGCCGGGCAACACAATACAGTCTTCGGTAGTGAACACGCTAAGGTCTTTATCTTTGTGCCAAAGCTGAATAACTTCCTGCTTCAGGTCAACCCGCAGTGCTTCAATCATATCACGATCACAATTACTTCCCGGAAAAACAACCACGCCAAATTTCATACACTTTGATAATTTATTTAGAAAAGATGATAATAAAAACAGAACCAAAGGTACAATTCCGATCCCAATTATCAGATGAAGTAGTTGATTACTATTACAATGGCTACCATCAGCCAATGTAACACAGCAGGAAACCAGTTTCGGGCAGGATATAAAAAAGCAGCAGCAACAAAAGAAGACAGCGGAACGGCACACAATATCCAGTATTCGAATGTGTGCGTATCATTTACAAACGGTACAAAAACTGCAACCAACAGGTATAAAAATAACAGGTTCCAGCTTTTACGGGCCTGTATCAACTGGCGACGGAAATTTTGCTGAATATAAAAAATGCCGATTATAGAACTGAGCAATACAATGATAATGGCTGCATAGGACCATTGAGACTGGTTGAACACAGGGGTACTAACTGAAAAACCGGGCAACTTATATCCTTTCCATTTATCAGTAAGAAAAACAATGGCCAATAAAAAATAATAAGGTGTGATGATGCCAAATAATGCGATCAACCATTCAGCAATTTTAAAAGGTCTGGTAATGGCTAGCCCGAATATGATCAGTGCAGCAAATGCCAGCGAAGGAAAATAAAAAAATGTACAAACTCCAATAGCAATGCCAATATTAAACAATGCCGCTTTTGGTTTTTGATTATTATAAAGCCCACTCATTTTCGACCAAACCCATATCAACAGGCTATTAATTATAAGAGGTGATGATAAAACATTCCATTCAATAAAGAGTGATGTTATTAGCAGATAGCTCATGCCGGCAAGAAAGCCGGGCCGCTGCATTATTCGATGTTCGTTTAGCAATTTATTAAAGTAAACAGCCTGAGAAAACAACAATAAAAATGTAATGCCAGAATAAAATACAGGAACAGATTTGCCAACAGATTCTATCGAGCCCAAAAACGCTCTATATAAAAACCCATCTATTTTTTGGGGCTGCGGAATCACGGGATTCAAAAACATGGGCAGCTTTAGCAAAAGGCCATACAACAACAGCAGAAAATTATTATACGAATTGTTGGCTTTAAAGATACCGGTCACTTAAAATAGATTGGCTATGAAAAATATTTACCCAGCAAAAGTGAGCAATTATTATTACTTAATGAAAACTGTTTGGCAGGCAAATCTATCAAACTAAAAATTAAAATTCAACCTTGGCAAAACAGATATAGCTGCGGTATACACATGGAATAATGATCTGGCGGGCACCTACCTGTTTGCTAAGGCTTGGCATAAACTCATAGCCTTTTTGTTCGCTTTTTAAAGTTGGATATCTTTTTAAAATTCCGTCGGGGGTGAGTCCCTGATCGGCAATAATTTGATATTTCCTGTCGGCGTTATATAAAAAATGAATTTCGCTGCCAGAAGTCATCATTGAAAAAGAAAGAAAATTTTCGTCATTATCTTCAAACTGATCTTTTTGGATCACTCTGCCCCACTCAAGTTGCCCGGTTTTACTGATGCTCAATACCATAATATTGGTGTAATAGTATCTGGTGGTTTCGCTTCCATAGCTGTTTAATGGCCGGTAATAGCCTGTGTATGGGTTGTAGTAATAATACCCGGGAGAAAGCGACCATGGGTTATATAAATAATCGAATCGGTTAAAATTGTTTACACCACGTGTATCACTTGAGAAATCTTCAGCTGTCAGCAAATAGCCACCATCGCCTTTTACTGTAATATGCCTTATAAAAAAATTATCCATAGCAAAACGCAACATTCCGCTTGATTTTGCTTCATAGCGCAAGGAATCGCTTATTTCCAGAAACTGACTTGCAAATGTCTTTTCATTTGCTTTATCCCAAATGTAAACAAACAAACCATCAATACTACCCCAACTTTTCTTGTAATAAAAACTGTTGAGAATATAACGGTTGTTTCTGCTGTCGATCTTTAGTTTTACAGCATCAACATATTTTTCATCGAGGCTGATTTCCATTGGAGAATAAGTTTCGCTAAAGGCCGACTTTGTCATCAAAGCCAGGCTATTGCTATAATCTCTGTTGCCCGATTGCCTTGCATATGTAAACATAAAGTCGCCGTCGTTGGCAACCAGAAAGTTATCATAATTATCTTTTCTATCATTGTAGTCTGTTACATACCTGCTTCTGTTCAATAATTTCATCTGGCTGTTAAAAAGCATGGTTGCCAAGCTGAATTTTTGAGACCGGGTTTGAATTTTAAATATCACGATGCGTTGCCGGTCCTCGCTGAAAATGGTTGTGTAGATCTTATTACTCGACATCACCGGTATTCGAGTTGTATCCAACTCAACTGGTTCACTCAGCATTTTGGCTGATGCATCCATTTTAACCATCATACAATGCAGAATTGAACCCTTCTGATATTGATAAATCATGAAAAAATAATCGCTGTATGCAACAAAATCAATGTTGAAAGTATTGTTGGGAACAAAATCCAGCCGAACCGTATTCAAGGTACTCATATCCGGACCGAAAATATTTATCTTGTGTCTGCTCCTTATATTTTTGTACACCAGAATATTATTATTCATCTTTCCAATGATCTCAAAGTTCATGTCGCGGTTGTCTTCCCGTTCGTAATCCGAAATATTTATATTTTGCGATAACAACGTTACCGGAGTCAGCAAAAAAAGGATAATATATAATTGAAAAATTTTGCTCATGTAGTGTATACTTTATACTTAAAATTACAACTTAAAAACCAATGGCTGTATATTACACTGAACAAGATGAGCCCGTTTTTGTTTTTACATAATAAAATTTAACTTTTCATATGATGCAAACGGTTTTAATTACTGGAGGAACAGGATTATTGGGAACTGCACTTTCAAATGCCTTGCTCAACAAGGGATACAAGGTTATTATACTTACACGCAAACCAAATAAAATATCAGGCGAAAAAAATAAAACTTTTGCTTTATGGGATGTGAAAAAGCAGGAAATAGACATTGAGGCTGTTAAAAAGGCTGATTATATAATTCACCTTGCCGGCGCCGGAGTTGTAGATAAAAAATGGACAACAGCCTACAAAAAAGAAATAATTGAAAGCAGAACCGAAAGCAGTCGTTTAATTGTGACGAGTTTGACAAATAGTACCAACAAAGTGAAAGCGGTTATAAGTGCCAGCGCTATTGGCTATTATGGACCCGACAAATCGCCTGACCGTGCATTTGTTGAAAATGATAAAGCTGATAAATGTTTTTTGGGAGAAACCTGCAGGTTATGGGAAGAAAGTATTGAGCCCGTTAATGAATCGGGAATCAGACTGATAAAATTCAGAATTGGAATTGTTTTGAGTAATGATGGCGGAGCTTTAGCTGAATTTAAAAAACCGTTGCGCTTTGGTTTAGCCGCCATTTTAGGCATTGGCCGCCAAATAGTAAGCTGGATTCATATTGATGATCTTTGCAGGTTATTTATTAATGCGATGGAAGACGAAAAAATAAAGGGCACTTTCAATGCAGTTGCTCCGGAGCCTGTTTCAAATAAAACTTTGACACTATCGCTGGCTAAAATTCAAAACAGGAAATTCTACGTTCCTTTTTATGTACCTGCATTTATATTAAAACTGATGATGGGCCAACGAAGTATAGAAGTGCTGAAAAGTGCAACTGTAAGTTGTAAGAAAATTCAGGAAACAGGGTTTACATTCGAATATGATACAGTTAATCCGGCATTGACTGATCTTTTAAAAAAATAAATTTACAGATCGGTCTTTATCATTTTTCTTTTGCTCCACAAGTAAAATATTATAAGGTAACACAGCGCAAAGGTCAACACAAGCATGTTGTTATTATATGGAATAATACTTTTAGTAATACCCGAAAACTGATCAAGAGGCGAAGAAAGCAAACCATCAGAAGCATTCATCGGCAAATAGTTCCCAAGATTTGAAAGATCAGTACCCGAATCGTTCTTCACTTTAACGGCCAGAAAAAATAAAAGCATTGAAACACCATTTTCGAAAATAGTATAGATAAAAAATAAAGCTATTGCAACACCTGATTTTTTTGTAAGCAACGCTATGAGCAGGCCTACCATATTATACGTTACAGCCTTTAAAAGAAAATAGGCTATATTCTCAAACCCGTTAAAGGAAAAGGCAGAACCTGTACTTAAACCAAAAATAAGCGCCGTAATAATTACAACAAGGGTACTGCCCAAAGCAAAAATGAGTGCAGTTGCCAGTTTAACTTTCAGAAACTCAAACCTGCTCCAGCCATCTATAATATTCTGCCGGTGGGTTTTATAATTAAATTCGTTTGAAATCAAAATCACGATCAACAGGGCCGGTAACATTAAAAGAAAACTGCTGTAATAGCTGACTGTTTTCCATACCGAATCAAAATCGAATGGCGAGCCTGAGAGCAGCAATTTTGAAACCTCAACCTTATTCATTACGTTCTTAATAAACAAATAAGCAATATAGTTGGTAGCAAAAACTCCCACCGCAAAAAAAGATGTCAGCAATATAAACCCAGTGTAGTTTTTTATTTTAAGCCACTCTATTTTCAACAATTTGATCATGGTAAAGAAGATAATTGTAATGAATTTTATTTATCACTTTGCTTTCCGGTAATTTCCAAAAACCTTGTTTCGAGCGACTTGCGTTTTACGTTAAGTTTATTAAGTACGATACCGTTGTCAAAACAAAAACGATTAAGTATTTCACCGGTAATTTTTTCGGTGCACACTAATTGCAGGGTATTTTCAACTTCTGTAACTGTTTCAACACCGGCCAGTTGCTTCAAAGCATTCTTTAAACCGTTGTTATCAGTTGCACTGATTTCTATCAACAGGCTTCCGCCGGTATCAACTTCCGGGGTATCCATCAACTCGGCAACTGGCCCCACAGTTTTTAAAACACCTTTTTGAATAATTGCAACATGGGTACACACTTTTTCTACTTCGTCCAGTATGTGGCTTGCCATGATGATGGTTTTCCCACTTTTGAACAACTCTTTTATCAACTCCCTTATTTCTGCAATACCAGCTGGATCCAATCCATTAGTAGGTTCGTCAAAAACCAGGATATCGGGGTCGCCTAATAAGGCGGAAGCAATAGCAAGTCGTTGTTTCATACCAAGCGAAAAAGTATTGAACCTCGAATCTTTGCGTTCGTAAAGATTTACCATTTTTAAAACTTTGGCTATGTCTGCTTCTCCTCTGCCTTTAATTCTTGCAGCTATCATTAGATTTTTCTCGGCGCTCAAATAATGATAAAAATTAGGTGTCTCCAATAACGTTCCTATTTTCTTCCTCCTGTCGTGAGCTGATTCATGGCTACCTTCCCATGTATAGGTTCCGGCGGATGGGTTAATAACATCCATTACTATGCCCAACAGCGTAGTTTTTCCGCTTCCATTAGGGCCTAAAATCCCAAAGACTGTTTTTGAAGGCACGGAAAAACTAACCTTATCAAGCGCTTTAACCGACTTGTAATTTTTTGTGAGATTATCAATACTTAAAATTGCCATAGCAGAAAATATAAATTGCAATGAAGTTAAATGAAATTAGTTTATGCTTAAACCTCTACATGCTTTTCGTGCCAGACGGAAGAAAAAGCACCAAGAGTGGCAAATCCGGCGGCATTAAACGACAATCTATTCAGTTGCAGATCGTCAATATCTTTTTGCAAAACTTTACGGGTGAAAGGATTGAGTGTGCCGCCTTCTGCACCCGGTGCAACTTCGGGATAATATTGAAATTGTGGGTCAACAATAGTGCCCCTTGGATACATAATGCCAGGCCTGCCCTGTCCACGTATATCCAGGTCATGCGGATGATTTAAACCGATGGTGTGGCCAAATTCATGAGCCGCTGTTGAAGAATTATCTAACAGGTTCTGCAATTTAAAATACCCGGTGTTGGAATTGATGCCATCTACAAAAGAAATATTGCCATGAGCAAATTCTTCAATGCGGAAATAATTATTGCGGGGATTTGTGTTTTCGTAAATATCCTGCGGAGTTAAATCAGGCTTACAAAAGCCCTCCATCTTAAAAACAACCCCATAAGTTTTCCTGTAAAACCATCCGGTCCGGATCTGGACAATTCCATTAGCCTCGTTCCAGAAATTTTCAATGTCTTTTGCAATCTGGATGACTAATGCATCATTGGCAGCATCGCCATAAATAATTACGGCGGCGTGAATTGTAAGTTTATCCGAGTATGGATGAAGTTCGGCCTCTCCCATTATCTAATTCCTAAGCGGCTTACCGGTTTTCAAAATAGACTGTATCCTCTCCAATGTTTTCTTTTCTGCTGTCAGACTTAAAAATGCTTCTCTCTCCAGGTCCAATAAATACTGCTCACTTACCATTGTTGGCTCACTTAAATCTCCTCCACACATAACATAAGCCAGTTTTTTACCAACAGTTACATCATGATCGGATGCATAGTTTCCACGCCACATACCATTGATACCTGCATGCATGGCCCCCAGCATAGAACGGCCCAGCACTTTAATATCGGTACGCTGTACCGGCATTACATATCCATCATCATACAATTCAATAACGGCTTGTTTAGCTTCTGCAATTCTTCTACCCTGGTTCATACAAACCTCATCAACACCTTTTCTGTAAATGCCCAAATCATATGCTTCTTTTGCCGACGTGGCAACTTTTGCAGTTGCGATAGTTAAGAAACGGTTTTGCAAAGGAATGGTTTCGGGCTCTCCACTATGTACTTCATCAGCAGCACGCAAAACAAATTCTTTTGTTCCACCACCGCCGGGAATTACACCAATACCAACCTCAACGAGCCCGGTATAGGTTTCTGCCGCAGCAATTACTTTATCGGCGTGCAGACTCATCTCACAACCTCCGCCCAAAGCCAATCCATGTGGTGCCAACACAACAGGAATTCCTGAGTAACGCACCCTCATCATTGTATTTTGAAACTGGCGAATGGCCATATCAATTTCATCATAATCCTGTTCAATTGCCATCATAAATATCATCGCCACATTTGCGCCGGCACTAAAGTTGGCGCCATCATTGGCAATAACCAGTCCTTTGTATTTATCTTCTGCAAGTGCAATTGATTTTTGAATACCTTCCAGCACTTCGCCTCCAATGCTGCCCATTTTGGTGTACCACTCCAATCCCAATACATCTCCACCCAAATGGTAAGTACGGCAAGCCGAATTTTTCCAAACGGTTTCATTCTCAAAATTCTTCATCACAATAAAGGCATCGGCACCCGGCATTGTTTTGTATGATTTTGTAGGCACGTCGTAATACATTTTTTTACCGCTCTCCACTTTGTAAAAAGAAGAAGCACCGCTGGCAATCATTTCATCAATCCATGGCGCAACATTGTGTCCTGCCGCTTTCATCGCTTCCGTTGTTTTTGCAACACCCAGCACATCCCAGCTTTCAAAAGCACCTATCTCCCAGCCAAAGCCCGCCATCATGCCATCATCAACACGGTACAGTTCATCACTAATCTCTGGAATTCGATGAGAGATATAAGAAAACAGGTTGTAATGAAAAAGGCGGTAAAATTCACCTGCTTTATCTGTACCTGCACATAATGCTTTTATTCTTGTTTTAAGATCTTCAATTGGTTTAGCAGTTTCCAAAGTTGCAAACTTTGGTTTTTGCCTCGGGCCGTATTCAAGTGTTTTTAAATTAAGCGTAAGAATTTCTTTTTCGCCACCGGCCGATTTTGTTTTTTTGAAAAACCCCTGACCGGTCTTATCCCCCAACCAATTGTTCTCCACCATTTTATTTAACCACGCAGGAATATTGAATTGTTCTTTCGCCTCATCATTGGGACAATTATCTGCTACACCTTTAGCTACTTTTACAAGCGTATCAATACCCACAACATCGCCGGTACGAAATGTAGCTGATTTAGGACGGCCAACAATTGGGCCGGTCAAGGCATCGATCTCATCAACCGTCAGTTCAAGTTTCTCCATGGCATTCATGATGGCCATCATACCAAATACGCCAACACGGTTTGCAATAAAGGCTGGTGTGTCTTTACACAACACGGTTGTCTTACCCAGCGTTACATCGCCATAATGCATTAAAAAATCAACAATTTCGGGATCAGTATGTGGCGTAGGAATAATTTCCAACAGTCGTAGATATCTTGGCGGATTAAAAAAGTGTGCTCCGCAAAAATGCTTTTTAAAATCTTCACTCCTGCCTTCAGTCATCATGTGAATTGGAATGCCTGAAGTGTTTGATGTGATCAATGTTCCGGGCTTGCGGTATTTTTCAACATCAGTAAAAACAATTTGTTTAATATCAAGTCGTTCAACCACCACTTCAATCACCCAATCGCATTCAGCAATATCTTTCATATTGTCGGTAAAATTTCCGGTGGCTATTCTCTTAACTACATCCTTTGTATAAACAGGAGATGGATTTGATTTTATTGCCGCCGTCAATGCATCATTCACAATCTTATTACGAGCCGCAGGTTTTGCATCATCTGGCAAATCCTTCGGTAAAATATCCAAGAGCAGTACCTGCAAACCAACGCCTGCAAAATGACAGGCAATACGGCTACCCATAACACCACTGCCTAAAACGGCAACTTTTTTTATGATTCTCTTTGACATATCAAAATTAGTTAGTTAAACAACTATTTGCAAAGTCGAAATTAAGACATTCCTGTTTACTCTTAAAATAAAAACAAAAAATACAATACCATTAGGGATTTAAGACGATGAACACTGTTTTATCTGCGGCTATTTTTCTTTGGAACATCCAGTTAACAAGACTGAATCTGTCGTTTGCAGACCAGATCAAAACCGGATACTTAGGGAAATAATATTTTAAAAGGGGGTATTGAAAATAATAGCCGGAGAGTGCATTAACTTTTGAGTGACTGAGAACACTTGTCAAACTGTCAACCCACTGATTTGTATCTGCATCATCTATCTTAAATGGATTGAACATGGGTGTATAAAATGACGTAAAAAATCCGCTATCGCAGAATGCGTTTAACAAATCAGCTCTTTTTGATTCTACCAGCAACTTATTCTGCAGGTTAAATTTGCTGCGCAATAAAATCAATTGCTTTAAAGAAGCGTTTTGATTGGTATCATCCAGATTTTTAAAATCAAGCCAGATACCGGCACTCAATTCCTTTTGCTGATATTGAAGCAACAGGTCTTCCAGATTTAACCCGGTTGACTTATCCCAGTCATGATGAACCTGAAAAATATTTTTATCTGAATGGAAATATACATCACACTCAAAACCGGACTGCTCTTTATTAAGCCCTGCAAGAATATCTTTTGAATTAACTGCTTTTTTCCAATGCTTATCACTGTTGATAAAACCGGTATTGATTTTTGGTGAAGCGGCGTAAATAGAATGTGTCGGAAAATTTTTCGGTAACAAAAGCATGGCCTGACCTTTGTGTTGCCATATATCCACGCCCACATACAGCAAAACGATAAAAACCATTAACTTATATTTGTTTCTAAGGATCCACTTAGGCTGCATGCATATTCTGGTTATATGAACAAAAAATATTTACCCGGCACTGGAAATTCAATCTGGCAAAACAACAAAACCGTTGTTTGGTTTATCCTTTACCTCTTGCTGGTTCATTCTGTTTTAAAAATAATATTTTATAACTACAACTATCATTTATTATTTACAGGTGATAGTGCTGTCCTTTCGGCAACTAAAAAATTTGTGCTGGTTAAATGGGCTCTGTTAAGCGATTTGCTGGTTATTCTGGTGATTAACACGTTGCTTTTTCTGGCAGTCGCCGCCAGTGAGATGATCAATACACGGCTGTTCCGCTGGTTTATTATTCCCCTTTTTGTGTTTCTCAACAGCTTTGCACTGCTGCTTAATTTTGTTGATATCTTTTATTACAAATTTCATTTTCAAAGATCCAATGCAGATCTGTTGTATGTACTCGATCATCCGTTGAACCGGTTGCTGCAGCAAAAATCCATTGTGATTGTTGCTGCCATTGCTTGTTTAGCAGCATTAGTTTATATCGTATGGATTATTCATAAAAAAATATTGGACTCTTTTACAAATAAAAAGAAACCCATTCTGGTTACCACCCTACTCATTGGTTTTACGGTTTTACTTTTTAATTCTAACATCAGCAAATTTGTGCTTCCAGCCTACCCTCTTACGAAATTAAACAGCAATGAATTGCCTGTGGTTCAAAATTCTTTTCACACATTCTTTTATTCGGTTTTCAGAGGCGGCAAACCGATTATCACTGAGAAGTTTATGCCCGATGCAACCTGCGATAGTTTAATGCCGATAAATAAAACGCTGCCCCCGGTTTACGCTGACAACAGCAGAAAAAACATTGTACTGTTTGTCATGGAAAGTGTTGCTTTTGATTTTTTTGATTCAGCAAGTGCATTCAAAGTTGCAATGCCTTTTTTTGATTCAATATTGAAAAAAAGCCGTTTCTATACAAACGCTTTTTGCTTTGCACATGAATCCAACAAGGGAATCACCGGAATCCTTGCGGGCATTCCTACCATTTCTGATATACCGGTATATCATTCTCCTTACTTAAATATGCCCCTAACAAAAATCGGAAAAGCATTAAAGGAACTAGACTATACTTCTCTTTTTTGTATTGGAGATGAGTACGATAATTTTGGTTTTGCCAAATGCATGAACTGGCTTGAGTTTGATAAATACTATAGCAAGGAATCTATACCCGGTTACAAAAAGCTGTCGCAACACAGTATGGGAGTTCAGGATGAATTTACTTTGCAATTCTTTGGAGAAAAATTGAAAACGCAACAACAACCTTTTTTTGCCACTCAATATAATGTTTCTACGCACTATCCTTATGATATCCCTGAATCCTTTGCTGCAGAAATGCCAACAAATTATACATTACCCATGAAAAGTATGGCTTATTATGACAACAGCCTGCAACAGTTTTTTAGGAATGCTGAATCAAAATCATGGTATTCCAATACCGTTTTTATTTTTTGCTCAGATCACTGGATGTTTCCTAAAGGAGAAAAAGGAGAATACAACCCGGTGTCAGGATACCGCATTCCAATAATCATCTTTGACCCTAGGGTACAGGAAAAAAGGAATATTATTATACCGGTAAGCCAGTTTGATATTATTGGAACCGTTCTGGCAATGGCGGGTTACAAAAAAAACATCGTCAGTTTTGGAGGAAATTTATTGGACAGCAGTACACTAAGGCCTTTTGTTTATTCGAAACCCAACCCTACTCTGTATCAAGTGACCAACGAACGGTACGTACTGGGATATAATATTGTTAGCAGCAAGCCCGAATATTTATTCGATTATGTGGATGATCCTAAGTTATTAAAAAACCTTACGAATAGCAGTGAACAAAAAAAAAATCTACAGGCATTAATTCAACAGGTACAGGCTTTTATTCAGCAGGCATACATACAACAACAAACTGGATTTAAACGATAGACGTAAAAAAAACCGCAATTGCGGTTTTTTTATTTGACTATTTTACTTCCTCATCTTCATAAAATTTAACGCCGTTGCTGTTAATATACCCCCATTTATTTTCCGTGGTTTTTACCATAATTAATGATCCGCCCGGCACCCCCTTAACATCTGCGTAAACAGGTTCTTCTATTCGGTTGCTTAAAAAGTAATAACCCTTTAAAGGAGTATTTTCTAAAATAAACCCTTTGCCGGTTGAATCATAAGTTACGTTGGTATAATTCATCGGCACTACATAATTGTGCCGCATATCTTTTACTCCGGTCTTTCCATCCTTGCCGATGATAAAATATTTCTTCTCATCAGGGGTTTCAATAAAATCAAGCCTGCTGTTCTCTACAGTTACATAAGGCGAGCCGTTTCCAAAAAACACTCCCTTCATACCTTCCTTGTCGGCTATCAAATAATTCATCGCACCTATCTTAATATTACTGATTTTAGTATATTCAAAAGGTAAGATCACTTCAAACTTATTATTAAATACGCCATAGTTAGTGCCACGGGTAGCAATATAATAAGTCTCATCCGACCCTTCAATCAATTTATACCCTGCAATTACCTTGTCAAATAATTCGCTCTTTTGAATGGTGCTGTAATTCCGCTCGTAGGTTACAGTAGAAGGTTTATTAACATCAGGCGCACTGTTATCAGGTATTGCCGGGCATTTGGGTATTGTTTCACCCTTAGTGTTTATACAAATCTCATAGCCATCTGTGCGTAAGGACGCCCCGGCAAACAATACCAGTTGCTGCTCATCCAGATTATCTGCCGTGACGGTTTTACCCCCTTTAGAAAAATATCCAAAGCGGAAAGGTTTTGCTACATAAAATTTAATTGGAATAACTAATTTCCCTTCTTTACTTATATACCCATATTTACCACCCTTTTGTACAGCGGCAAAACCCTCATGAAATAATTCTGCTTTTGAATATTCAGGTTTAATCGCCACTATTCCATCGGAAGTAGCGTATCCCCAAAGCTCGCCCGTGCGATAGGGAACTAATGACATATCGGCTTTCTGGGCAAACACCGGCATGGCAAATGCAATTAATAAAACAAGAAGTAAATATTTATTTTTCATTTGTATAGTTTTTAAATTTATATAAAAATCAATCGGAGTCGCTCCACAATTCACGCAGAACAGCCTATAAAATTAAATTTTTTTGGCCAATAATAAAAACCAATAATGGTGTTAACTAACTCCGCTGCCTGTATCTATTATAGTTTCAGGATTAACAAAATGAAGTTTACCTCCTTTATCCTCGGCCATCAGGATCATTCCCTGGCTTTCAATACCTCTCATTTTACGTGGAGCAAGATTGGCTGCAACAACAACCTGCTTTCCCACTATATCTTCGGGTTTAAAATATTCAGCAATACCACTAACTATTGTTCTTTTCTCGAAACCCAGATCAACTTCCAGTTGCAGAAGCTTATCTGCTTTCTCCACTTTTTCGGCAGTTACAATAGTAGCAATCTTTAAATCGATCTTAGCAAAATCGTCAAATTGAATTTCGGGTTTCACATTTGCCACAACGGTTTCGGTTTTTTCAGTTGTTGATTTTGGGTCTGTATTTTCCATCTTCAGTTTTTTATTTTTTAATTTTTCTACCTGTGCTTTTACTTCTTCATCTTCTATTTTACGAAAAAGTAACTCTGGCGGCCTTAATGAATAACCGACACTTACCAATTTTGATTTACCTGCGTTCTCCCAATTAAGTATTTTGTCCACTACTTTCATCATATAGCACATCTTCTTTGCCGTAAATGGTAAGAACGGATTGACGAAAACAGCCAGGTTAGCTGTTAACTGCAAACAAACATGCAGACAGTTGTCGATTAGTTTTTGAGCTGATGCATCAGCTACCAGTGACTTAGCCACAATCCACGGTTCTTTATCCTGCATATACTTATTTCCCTTCCTTGCAAGATCGATCACTTCATACAATGCATCCCTGAACTTATATGATTCTATTAAGTCCTGAATTTTGATTTTAGTGT
Organism: Sphingobacteriales bacterium; assembly: GCA_024642285.1. GTDB lineage: Bacteria > Bacteroidota > Bacteroidia > Chitinophagales > Chitinophagaceae > Ferruginibacter. The sequence continues at coordinate 12,904 of JAHEBJ010000011.1, read as the reverse complement.
TTTGAATTTCTTCAAACATCTTTCTATCTGCATCGTCCGCAATATCCATATGCATCGGCGGCACTTTGCCATTGCACAACTTATGCATCAGTACAAATGTGCGGTTTACATAATTGCCAAAGATGGCCACCAGCTCACTGTTTACTGCATCCTGGAAACCTTTCCACGTAAATTCGCTGTCCTTTGTTTCCGGTGCAATTTGTGTGAGATAGTAACGCAGCGCATCCACCATCATATCGCCACCGTTTTCCTGCTTTACAAAATCGTTGATATAATCATCCATTTCAATGCTCCATCCACGGCTGGTACTCATTTTGTCTCCCTCCAGATTCATAAACTCATTGCTCGGCACATTATCCGGCAAAATATTACCATGCAGTTTCAGCATCACCGGAAAAATGATAGCATGAAAAACAATATTGTCCTTACCAATAAAATGAACAAGTTTTGTATCCTTATCGTGCCAGTATGGTTTCCAGTCTTTGTTATTATCCAGCGCCCATTGTTTGGTAGCACTTATGTAACCAATGGGCGCATCAAACCAAACATAAAGAACCTTTCCCTTTCCGCCTACAACATCTGCAGGAAGCGGAACACCCCATTCCAGATCTCTTGTTACCGCCCTTGGCTGCAAACCAAGGTCCATCCAGCTTTTACACTGGCCCAGCACATTTACTTTCCAGTCTTCTTTGTGTTCTTTCAATATCCACTCTTTTAAAAAATCTTCATGCCTATCTAAGGGAAGAAACCAATGTGTTGTCGATCTTTTTGATGGCGGCTTACCACTTAACGTACTTCGTGGATTGATCAATTGATCAGGGCTTAAAGATGTACCACATTTTTCACATTGATCACCGTACGCACTTTCGTTCGCACAAACCGGGCAGGTTCCAATGATGTATCGATCGGCCAAAAAACTTTTGGCTTCCTCATCATAAAACTGTTCTGTTTCTTTTTGAATGAGATCGCCTTTATTATTGAGAGCAGTAAAAAATTCCTGCGCAGTTTCGTGATGAATGGGTTCGGAAGTACGATGATAGATATCGAAAGAAATACCCAGATCAGCCATATTACTTTTTAGCATAGCGTGATATTTATCTACAATAGCACGTGGAGTAGTTTTTTCTTTTAGCGCCTGGATGGTGATAGCTGCTCCGTGTTCATCGCTGCCACAAACATAAACCACATCTTCTTTTTTTGCCCGCAGGTAACGCACATAAATATCAGCAGGTAAATATGCTCCTGCCAGGTGACCAATATGCTTGGGTCCATTTGCATAAGGTAATGCTGATGTTATTAAATATCTGGCTGGTTTGTTCATTGTGGCGCAAAAATACCTAATAAGCTGTCAATACCGAAATTTGAGTAAATTCAATTATGAATCGCAAACATTTTCTTTCATCAGCCATTCCATTGGCGGCTACATTAAGTGCTGCGGCCAGGGGTAAAAACATAATTGATCCAGACAGTCCGGTTGCAATACCTCAGTATCTAAGTCCGGGTGATAAAATTGGCATTTGTTGCCCTGCAGGATTTATCAGCCCCGAAGACATTCAGCCAGCGTTGTTAAAAATAAAAGAATGGGGTTTTAATTACTTGATTGGAAACACCATTGGCAAAAAAGATTTTACTTTTGGTGGAACAGATGAGGAACGGTTGAATGACCTGCAGCAAATGCTGGATGACAAAAATATAAAGGCAATTCTTTTTGCCCGTGGCGGATATGGCGGCATTCGTATCATTGATCAGCTCGATTTTAAAAAATTTAAACGTGACCCCAAATGGATCATCGGCTTCAGCGATGCGACTGTTTTTCATTCGCATATCAATGAAAATTTACGGGTTGCAACCATTCATTCCAAAATGTGTAACAGCTTTCCCAGCGATTGGGCAAAAGCCGAACCCCTTCAAAAAGAAACCATTGAATCAATAAACCTTTGTTTAAAAGGCGAAAGAATGAAATATCTTTTTACTCCCAACGAAAAAAATAAAACAGGTTTGGCAACAGGCGAACTGATTGGAGGTAATTTAAAAACGCTGGAATCGCTTGCCGGCAGCGACTCTGACATACACACTAAGGATAAGATTTTGTTTGTTGAAGATACAGGCGAATACCTGTACAGCATTGATCGTATGTTCTGGAACCTGAAACGGACGGGTAAACTTTCAAAGCTGAAAGGCCTTATCATTGGAGGTTTTAAAATAAAAACCGATGATACAGGTGAAGCATTTGGTAAAACGCTGGAAGAAATCGTACTGGAAAAAGTTTCAGAATTCAAATATCCGGTTTGCTTTGATTTTCCTGTAGGACATCAGAAAAATAATTTTGCACTGAAGTGTGGTGTTGTACATTCGCTTGGAGTGCATACCAACGAATGCCGTTTATCAGAAATTAAATAATAAACATGATCAAAATTCCACCCTACCTAAAAAAAGGCGATTGTATTGGCATTACCTGCCCGGCCGGTTATATGCCTGCAGAGAAAGCGCAGGTTTGTATAGGTACATTACAGAGCTGGGGCTTTGATGTGATGGTTGGTAAAACATTGGGCAGCAAATCAAAAAATTATTTTAGTGGTACCGATGATGAGCGGCGTGATGAAATGCAGGCATTGCTTGATGACGAAAATATTCAGGCCATAATTTGTGGAAGAGGCGGCTATGGAATTGGACGCATCATTGATCAGCTTGATTTTACAAAATTCAAAAAGAAACCCAAGTGGATCATTGGCTTTAGCGATGTAACTGTTTTGCATTCGCATTTGTTTACTAAAATAAAAGTGGCATCGTTGCATGCACCTATGGCGGCAGCATTTAATGAAGGAGAAAACGAATTCATTGATTCGATAAAAAAATCCATTACCGGTAAAAAAGCAAAATACATTTCTGATGCACATCCTTTTAATAAAACGGGCATTGCAAGCGGGCAACTAGTTGGCGGCAATCTTTCGTTGCTAACACACCTGATTGGTACGCCCAGCGACATCAACACAAAAAATAAAATTCTGTTTGTAGAAGAGATAGGTGAACAGATATACAGCAGCGACCGCATGTTTTACCAGTTAAAACGCAGCGGCAAACTGGATCATCTTGCCGGGCTTATTATTGGCGGATTTACTGAAGTAAAAGATACCGACCGGCCTTTTGGAAAATCAATTTATGAAGCGATTCGTGAAATAACGGTTGATTATGAATTTCCCATTGCTTTTGGTTTTCCTGTTAGTCATGAAACAGAAAACTATGCATTAAAAGTTGGTGTGGAGTACAGTTTAAGTGTTACCAAAAACAAAACCCGTTTATCGGAGATTTAATAAACTGTCCAGTTTCTTTTTTAGTTCATCAAAATCGTTTAAGTTATGATGCGTTCCACCTTTAATGGTGATGAACTCATCTGTTGATTTTAAAATATTTTTCAACCTGGTGGCATTGCGATAAGGAATTACGCCGTCATCAGTTCCATGAAAAATTGTAATCGGGTACCTCACATCAGCTAAAAATTTGTTAGTTGGAATCTTATAAGTTGACATGCGACTGGTTGGATAGATAGGTGCATAGCAACTATACAAAGAAGGAATGCTATAATAAGGTGTTTCCAAAATCAGCATTTTATTATCTGTTTCGGCAGCAACATAGGCTGCAATGCCCGTTCCCAATGACTTTCCGTAAATTATGATACTATCTTTGCCATACTTTGACGCTGCCATTTTTTGTACCTGCAACGCCTGCTCATATAATTTTTTTTCGGTACGGTCTCCAGTACTTTTCCCAAATCCGGGATAATCTTCCATCCAGACTTCGTACCCATGATTTGTAAAATTGCCTGCAAATTTTGCGTAACGTTCTATATTTTCTCTGTTGCCATGGTAATAAACCACAACACCTTTCCTTAGCGAATCTTCGGGAAAGAATTTTATCATATTGACCGTATCGGTTTGATTGAAAGCAATATTTACTTCTTCAAAAGGAATAGCCCGGGAGTAAATATGATAAAACGAATACTTGTAGCTGCTGGAAAGTTTCTCTGGATGAAAAAGAAATTTCTCCTGTAAATAAAATAAAATAATACCAATGGCACAATAAACCAGTATGATGATCTTTAACCAGCGGAATATAATTTTTCGTTTCATGGTGGGCAAAGGTAGGATTTGTGGAATTATAAGTTATAAGCGGCGAATTTCCTTTTAGGTTTTGAATTTTTACTTTTGCCTTAACTTAGTACTGCAAAATATCCCTCACAAAATTATGGTATTCCGGAAATGAGGGCAGGTTATTGTGGCCGCCGCCTGGAATTCGGATTAGTGTGATCTTACGTGGGTTAAGCGCCTGCAGTTTCTCAGAATTGCTTATGGGCAATAACCAATCTTTGGTGCCATGCAAAATATAAGTGTGGCAATTTACTTTACGAATCCACTTATCGGTACGTATATGGTAGCGCAAAACCAACCGTACAGGTAAAATGGGTAAAAATCGTTCTACCGCTTTTTTAAAACTGAAATACGGAGCGTCAAGAATTAAATACCGAGGTTTGTTATCGCAGGCAACCTTAGCAGCAAAGCCACTTCCCATGCTGCGTCCGTAAACTATGATATGGTGTTCCTGAAATTTAGTGGCCAGGGTTTCGTAAACAAACTGCATATCAGATAGCATATCTTTTTCATTACGCTTGCCCGTACTTTTACCAAAACCACGGTAGTCAACCAACACCACATCATATTTATAGCGGTAAAAATCTTTTGCGTATTTGGCCCAGCCTTTAATGCTGCGGCTGTTGCCATGAAAATAAAGCACCAAGCCAAGCGGCTTATCAACAATAAAATGCAGGCCGTTGATTCGTACGCCGGGCTCTACATCAAAAAATAATTCTTCAAAGGGAACATCATATTTATAAATGAAATCCTGCTTTAATTTTTCTGGCTTAAATATGAAACGCTCCTGTATAAAGTATGCAAGGATAGAAAGCGCAGCAATACCAATTATAATATAGACGAGAATTTGAAGCAAAAAATTAGTTTGAGTTTAACAGCACTCTGTTAAATTAGGTATTCTAATGCTAACCACAAACTATAAACCACTAACCCTCAAAATGTTTCTTCCATGCTTCAGTGCCGCCGATAAGATTGTAGAGATTTGTAAACGGAAATTTCTCCTGCAGCCGCTGAATGGCTATCTGGCTGCGGATTCCCTTGCGGCAATAAACTATTACGGGTTTGTCGGTATAAATTTTGTCTACCTGCTGTGCAATTTCGTGAAGAGGAATGAGTGTTCCTCCGATATTAAACTCTTCGTGTTCAAAATCTTCCCGTACATCTATCAACTGATGCTCTTCTGCATCATCAATTTTTTGTTTTAGTTCTTTGACAGTTATTGAATGCATGGTTGTTTATTCCTCCTCATCCGGGTAGATCCTTTTCAGTTTTAAATTACTTACCGGCGCAATAATAAGTGGGAATTTCTCCACCACCACGGTACTTTGTTCAAGGCCAAATCCTTTTTCTTCATTCAGTGAAATTTCTTTCAGCCAGAAATAAGCCCGCATTACGATCCGCTCAAAGAAGGGAAGATCATTATCCTGGCTCAGGAACTTTTCCATCACGATAAATTTAAAATCGCCGGCCATGTTATTTCGCTGCTGACTGTCGTAGCGGCTCATCACGTTCACTTCACGGTTGGCAACCAGGTCTTCCACTACTTTCTTAAACATCAGGTTAATGCGTGGCTGCATACGGAAGCCCAGCCTGAATTCTACCCTAATGATGTCGTTGGGAATAATATGCTCTACAGAATATTCGCTGGTGTACGGATCATCCATGGTATCCACATGCACAAACCAAAAAATATCGGCACGCTTTGGTTTACCACTCAGTATGCTGTATATAATTTTATGTTCAATCTCTTTTGGATTATTGGCGCTGGTTAAATAAACCAGGTGCGTTGCATATTTAGGAACCGAAGAGTCATTGCTGAGTTCTTCCAGCTTCGGAACATATTCTTCCATACGAACAAACTCCACATACCGGTTTTTAATTTTACGACTCCGGTACCAGACGTACATTACCGAGAACAAAACAAAACCTATCATTAAGGTGATATAACCACCATGAATAAATTTATCCATTAAGGCCAACAGGAATGACGATTCTATAATTACATAAGCTGCAAGGAATACATAGATCCAAAGTGCTTTTACCCTATGCAGCACCAAATAATTCGCAAACAGAATGGTTGTCATAAACATAGTAGTGATGATGGCCAAACCATAAGCTGCTTCCATTTTTGCTGACTCACGGAAAAACAAAACCACTCCCACACAGCCTACAAACAGCAACGTGTTGATGGCAGGAATATAAATTTGTCCTTTTGCTTCACTCGGATAATTGATCTTCAGTTTTGGCCAAAGGTTCAAACGAATGGCTTCATTGATCAACGTGAATGAACCCGTAACCATAGCCTGGCTGGCAATAATAGCCGCACTGGTTGCAATGATAACGCCTGGCACAATAAACCAATTTGGCATCAGGTCGTAAAAGGCATTGATACCTTCGGCATTAATCACACTATCGCTTAATAATTTTCCGCTATGGTGCTTTAACAAACTGGCACCCTGGCCAAAATATTGAATCAATAAACAGGATTTTACAAAGATCCAGGAGATACGGATGTTGCCACGACCGCAATGGCCAAGATCGCTGTAAAGTGCTTCGGCACCTGTTGTACAAAGAAAGACGGCGCCTAATAACCAAAACCCTTCCGAATAAGTAAACAGAAAATGAATGGCGTAATAAGGATTGAGCGCCCTGAAAATGCTAAAATCGTCGCTCATGTGTATCAATCCTAACACAGCCAACATTCCAAACCAAATGGACATAAACGGGCCAAACATCTTACCAATGTTACTGGTACCAAATTGTTGGGTAAAAAAGAAAGCTGAAATAATTCCGAGAACGATATAAACAATTGTATCCTGGCTAAGCTCATGAAATCTTGGTAGCTCTTTTAATCCTTCAATGGCGGATGTTATAGATATGGGTGGCGTAATAATACCATCTGATAGTAAAGCTGCACCACCAATCATAGCTGGAATAACCAGCCATTTTTTGCGCCGTCGTACCAATGCAAACAGAGCAAATATTCCACCCTCGCCACGGTTGTCGGCACGCAATACCATGATCACATACTTGATTGTAGTAAGCAACGTGATAGTCCAAATGATGAGAGAAAGTGTACCCAGAATCAGACTATCGTCAACCACCCTTCCTTTAATAATTGAGTTAAAAACATAAAGCGGAGAAGTTCCAATATCGCCGTAAATAATTCCTAACGCAACCAGCAGCCCGGCTGCCGAAACTTTGTTAACATGTTTTGACACGCTGTAAATTTAAATCCTTCACCAGGGTATATGTTTAAAAAATAAATCTTGCGCTGTTAAAAACATTATCAATGATAGCTGTTTTTTAAAATGCAGGTACAAATGTATAGGTAAAACGTAAAAACAACCCGAATTATTTTTTATATTTAGATTATATAATAATCAACGAAAGTTTAGCAATGAACTACACACCAAAACTATTCTTATACTCTTTGGCGCTGACTCCAACACATTTTGACAAACTAGAAACCCTTGCCGGGAAAAAAGCGATTGACATACGATTGGCTTGTATTGAAAATGCGACTGACATTATTGAGGGATCGGAACATTGGGTTCCCGGGATAAGGCAACAGCTCATTGACAGAGGTTATCAGGTGGAAACAATGGATCTTAGAAGCGCCGGCTACCAGCTGGACGAGCTTAATAAAAAATTAAAAACTAAAGATGTTATATGGGTTTGCGGCGGCCATACATACTATTTAAGGTGGATACTAAAATACAGTGGTGCAGATAAGATAATACAAACGCTGGTTGCAGAAGGCATTATTTACGCAGGATGGAGTGCCGGAGCCATCATGGCCGGGCCAACCACAAAACATTTTCAGTTAATGGGAGACGATCCGGCAGAAGCACCCGAATTAATTGAAGAAGGATTACACCTGACTGATAAAGTAATAGTGCCACATATGGATAACCCAGATTTTGCTAACGGCGCAGCTAAGGCAAATGCTAAATTATTACAAGCAGGATTTAAGACAATCCCCTTAAACGACAACCAGGCATATATTATAGAGTCCGCTGCCGGTACAATCATCTGAATATTGCCATTACTTATTTATCGCTCAACTTTTGAATCGCGGACAGCTTTGTTATATAGATGCTACGGCCATGTGTTCCAATCACCAATTCATTTTCTCTTAGCTGCACTACAATATCATGCACAGGCACACGGGGCAGGTTATTATCAAGCGGCATAAATGTTTTTCCCATATCGAATGAAGCATAGAGTCCGTTATCGGTTCCCACATAAATGATATTTTCTTTTTTAGGATCTTCTGTAACTACATTAATGGGTTCTGATGGCAGATCGTTTCCTAACTGTGTCCAGGTAGCGCCATAATCTTCACTCATAAAAATATAGGCACCAAAATTATCGTTGCGATATCCATTTAACGAAACATAAACCCTGCCTTCTTTGAACGCTGAAGGCGTAACACGGCTTACATACATTCCCAACATTGCCTTTGGAAGCAATCCGCTTATTTTAGTCCAATTGTACCCTGCATCTTTGGTTACATGAATATTTCCGTCATCAGTACCCACATAGATCAACCCAAATTTCAACGGCGACTCAACAAGTGTTGTAGACGTTCCAAATGGCACATCGCCTTCCTTACCACCATTTGATAGATCGGCACTTAAAGTTTCAAGGTCTTCACCTTTTTGCATGCTGCGATGAAATTTATTGGTTGCATAATAAAAAATATCCTGGTTGTGTTTACTCAGCCAGATGGGTGTTTGCCAGTTGAAACGGTATTTATCTTCACCAAGGTCGGGCCTTGGATAAATAGATAATCGTCGGCCTCCATCGGTACTGCGGCGGCCATAAAATCCAAACTGCGAACCGCTGTAGGTTGTTTTATTGTCTCTAGTATCAACCTGCACCTGCATACCATCGCCTCCACCAATGCGCTTCCACGGATAGATGCCTTCATAATCCCACTGCGATTCATCTTTTGTAGTACTTGGACCAAACCAGGTTCCGTTATCCTGCAAGCCTCCATAAACATTATATGGCTTTGCATCATCTACAGTGATCTTATAAAATTGCCCAACCGAAGGTGTGTTGGCTTTGAACCAATGTTTACCATTGTCGTAGGTAATATTAAATCCGCCGTCGTTTCCTGCAATCCAGTGACTGTCTTTGTTAGGATTGATCCAGCAACGATGCCAGTCGCCATGAGTAGCATCGTTGTCGGTTGCTTCAAAAGTTTTGCCTCCATCTTCACTCAATAATAAACTAACTCCGCTGATGAGCATCTTATTTTCGTCGGTACTACTCAGCGTTATTTTTCCAAAATAATAACCATAAGTATTATACAAATTCAATCCTTTGGTATTTACTTTTCGCCAGTTTGCACCTGCATCATCGCTGCGGTAAACCTCGCAACCAATAATGGGCGTTTCAAATAAAGCAGTGTTGGCATCAAAGAGATAATTGTACATTTCAGTGGGCTTTATTTTATCATTTTTCACCAAATCTTTTACTGAGGCAGCAGTGTATTTTTCTTCGAAATTATTCTTCTTCAAAAAAGTATCCAGCTTTTTACTATCAAGATTGGCAAAAGTTTCTTTGGAAAGATCTTTAAAATTTTTAAGCACATAATTGGTATCTACTTTTTTCTGTGCGGTATCTGGCCTGCGGCCCTGATTATCGAGCGTTGCATAAATTATATTGGGGTTGGCAGCAAATACTGCTACACCTATTCGTCCATTTCCATCACCCTGCGGAAAGCCGCTACCGGCATTAGTCAGCAGCTTCCAGTTATTTCCACCATCAGTACTTTTATAAATGCCCGATGTTTTTCCTCCCTCTTCAAAATTCCAGGCACGGCGGGTACGGTACCACATGGCTGCATACAATTCATCAGGATTTTTTGGATTGATATCCATATCTACAGCACCGGTATTGTCATCAACAAACAAAGTTTGTTTCCAGGTTTTTCCACCATCAGTTGTTTTATAAATTCCTCTCTCTTTGTTGGGCGAATACAAATGACCAAGCACTGCCACCCATGCAATATTATCATTTGATGGATGAAGATTTACCTTGCCGATATGATGACTTTCGGGCAAACCAAGATGCTCCCATGTTTTCCCTTTATCCGAACTTTTGTAAACACCCAAACCCGAATAGGAAGAACGGCTGCTGTTTACTTCGCCTGTGCCAACCCATACAATTCCTTTGGGCCAGTTAACGGCAATATCTCCCATGCTGAATGCATTTTCTTTATCGAAGACCGGCGTTAAACTTTGCCCGTTATTATTGGAATACCACAAACCGCCCGATGCGTAAGCAATATAAAATTCGGTGGGGTCGGCCGGGTTCACATCAACATCTACTACCCTGCCGCTCATAATACTTGGCCCCACGTTGCGAAACTTAATATCTTTTAAAAGAGGTTTGTCTTCCAGCAATTTTCTTTTTTGAATACCGTTTAATCTTTCGGCAGCAGTACTGGATTTCACTTGTGCCTGAACAGAATTAACAAAACAAAAAAGCAGGAATAACGTAAATTTGAATACATTTTTCATCATTGATAGTTTTGGTTTTAATTGAAGCAACCTTTAAAAATATTGTTATGCGGATTTTAAAAATACGGCAATTGTGCCTACTTCCCATCTTCCTTATTTTATTTTTTACTAATGGTATAGCTCAGTATAAGACTTTTAATTTAAGTACAGATGGCGACACATTAAATGCCCTTGACATGAATGGTATGAAGCAGGGCAAGTGGGTTGTTCATGTAGATCCTTTAAGAGGCGAACCCGGATATGAGGAAGAAGGTATTTTTAAAAATAATAACAAGGAAGGCATCTGGCGAAAATACAGCCTGGTTGGTGATATTATTGCAGTTGAAGTGTATAAACTTGGGGGTAAAGACGGCATTCAGCAGTATTATACATACCTGGGCGATTTGATCAGGGAAGAATCCTGGAGGGGCTATGATCCTGATGCGCCTTATGATACTATTGCCATCTATGGTGAAGGCAACAATGAGATCATCGATTATAAAATTGTAAAGGCCGATCAATACAGTGTTAAACACGGTGAGTGGAAATATTTTGATGCAGGTACAGGCCGACTGGTAAAAACTGAGATGTATGACCGTGGGCATTTACAAATTCCAGGTGAGGTTAAAAAAACTGCAGCTACGCAGGTTGATAAAAAGAAAGAAGTGGAAAAAACGCCTCAGATGATTGAGTGGGAAAAGAAGAATAAAGGGAAAAAGAATGCTGTTCGTGATGGAAGAACCTATTCGGGTGGATAATTTTATTCCGCAATTGTAAAAAAATGCTGGAAATATAGTAATTGAAAGCTGATGCTGTTACGCCAGTAATCCCAATTGTGTTTGCCGGGTCGTTCGGTGTACTCATGTAGGATTTTTAACTGCTTCATTTTTTGATGAAGCCTTCGGTTGCCTTCTATAAAAGTATCTTCATCACCACAATCAAAAATTATTTTTTGTTTAGTGTCTTTATACTTTTCGATAAGATTGGTAACGGAAAGATTAAACCAATTCGCAGCATAATTAAGTGTATCGCCAATTCGCTTGCTTATGTCAAACCTGTTTTTACTTTCATTCAGATCAACTCCACCACTCATACTGCCCATTGCTCCAAAAATATTAGCGTGCCGCAATGCAAGAAATAAAGCTCCATGCCCGCCCATACTTAAACCGGTTATAGCCCTGTGTTCTTTATCAGCTAGGGTATTGTAATTTTTATCGATAAAATCAACTACTTCAATAGCAATATGAGTTTCATACTTGTAGGTGCTGTCGACCGGACTATCAAAATACCAGCTATTGGTATTACCATCAGGGCAAACGATGATGGTTTGATAAACATCAGCAAATTTTTTTAGTTCGGGGGATTTAACAATCCAGGTACTGTAATTACCTGAATACCCGTGTAACAAATAAACAACCGGAAATTTTTTATCTGTTGCTGAATAAGTATCCGGCTTTATTACAACACAGGCAATATACTTTTGCATACCTGCGCTGAACATAAATACTGTATCAACAGTACCCGCATTTACTTTCAATTGAAAACACAAAAAAAAAGTAAACCAGAATGCTTTAATCATAATTCATTTTTTCTTTCCGGAAAGGTAACAAAAAGGCCGCCTTTTCAGGCAGCCAGTTTGTGCTTGGTTTCAATAAAAAACTTTATTTAGTTACTAACGGTTAATTTTTTTGTGAGCGCATCACCCGTTTCTTTATTGGTAACCCTGATGAGATAAATTCCTTTTTGCAGGTTATCTATATTCACAAAGTTGCTACCTTTAAATTCCACTGTTTTTACAACCCGTCCAGAATTATCTATTACTTCAACAGTGGTTGCCTCAGTAACATCACTCACACTTATTTTCGCATTTCCAAGGCTCGGATTAGGATATACAATGAAGTCACTCACTGCTGCCAAACCTTTTACAATTTTAATATCACTTACCGTAAAGTTGACATCTTTGTCAACCATTTTTAAACGATACTGCAAAACTGATTTAGCAAGGTTGTTATCATTAAATGTATAACTGCTGCCATATTCAAGATTTTTTGCTTGAACCGCACCAACTGCTACAAATCCATTTCCTGAATTACGCTCAACAATAAATTCTTTTGCGTTTATTTCACTTTCGGTTTTCCAATTAAGTACTACGTCATTTCCATTACGTTTTGCAAAAAACGAACTGAGTTTAATTGGTAAAGGACCTCCACCTGCAGTAATGGTGATACCGCATGTTCCACCCTG
>JAHEBJ010000010.1 GCA_024642285.1 Sphingobacteriales bacterium | reverse complement strand
GCTTTATTATCGATCACAATAGTTTTTTCCTGTGTAGCATTCTTAAATTTAAGTGCCACAGGCATTTCAAAAAAATCGACCGAAGGATGTGATGTTGTCTGGTTCATTTTTATCCATACTTTTTTTGAACCGATTGGACTCCACTCCACATTATAGGATGGGTAGCCTTCGCCTTTAAACCAGTCTTTAAAAAATTCGGTAAGGTCTTGTCCGCTGGTTTGTTCCAGGTGTTTCTTAAGATCATTGGTAACAGCATAACCGTATGCCAGTTTGGGATCTTTCTGATAATTGCGTAATGCGGAAAAAAAAGCGACATCGCCCAGTTTCCAACGCAACATGTTCAACAGGTAAGAGCCCTTGTTATAACTCAACCGTCCCGAAAAAATTCGGCCCACGCTTGTTGTATCATCAACCCAAACCGACCCCCCAATAGAAGAAGTAATATTATCGATAATAGATTTTCTGTTACTATTTGTACTTGCAGGATATTTGTTCTCCATATAGAAAGCTGCCATAAAAGTGGCAAAACCTTCATTCAACCAGATATCTTCCCAGGAGCCACAAGTAACATTGTCGCCAAACCACTGATGTGCCAGCTCATGTGCCACCAGGCTTTCGCCAACCGAAACAATAAATGAATTGGTCTGGTGTTCCATTCCTCCGCCCCAGCTAAACTGAGTATGTCCATACTTTTCTTTAATGAATGGATAGTCGCCAAAATTGGTATGAAATAATTTCAGGGCATCCAGCACGTTTTGTGTACCTGCCTGAAAAGAGGCCAGACTTTCCGGATAGCAAAAAGTTTGCATTGGCAATGTGGTAGTTCCTAACACAACACTGTTATTAAACACAGCGTAATTGGTCACAGCAAAACAAACAAGGTAAGAAGCAATTGGATACCGGTGCTTCCAGTAGGTAGATTTTTGACTGCCGCCGTTTACAAGAACTTCGTTTTGCAATAATCCATTGGATGCAGCTTTATACTGCGGCAATGAGGTAATAATGATATCAATCGAATCTGCCTTGTCATCCAATCCGTTTTTGCAGGGCCACCAGTCGCGGCTGCCATACGGCTCACTCAGGCTCCATATTACAGGCGTACCTGCATGGGTTGTATTAATAAAAGAACCAAAGCCTGTATTTGGCGGAACGCCTTTATAAAAAATACTTATGGAATCTAACACACCTGCATTTACAGATGCAGGGAAATTAATCGTTACAACATTGTTGTTGTGTTGACGGGTAAGCAGCATATTCCGTTGCTTAACACTGTCAACAATAAGCGGATTCATTAAATCTAACTGAAGTGTGCTGGTAGCAATGGTAACCAGGTAATACATGGTAACCTTTCCTTTTATATACCTTACAGAAGGATCTACCTCCCATTCGCAGCGGTAATATTTCACATCATAATTATTAGATACCGCATTGCTAACGATATTTTCGATGCCATTGATGATTGGCAGGTGCGCCCTTTTTTCAATTTCTGAAATTTCATCTGCCGGAGTTACAACTCCCTGGCTGTTTTGCGCTGATAAGCCCGTGCTGGCCAATATCAACAAAGCAAAAAATAATCGCATAAAACAAATTTATTATTCCAAATAAGCGACCCAATATGGGCAATAAAATTAAGCTTGTTCCGTTTACTAATTTGCCCGTATTTAATGGCGTACCTCTTGAAAATTAATCAGGCATGATCAAACAAATTTCAAAGCATTTTACAGTATCCAAATTTTTTTGGATACTTTTTTTTTCGGTACTTATTAGTGCTTTTACTAAGGCTTATTCCTATACCGATACCTCCAAGAAAACATTACTTGCCGCCGTTGATAAAAACAGATCAGGTTCAATTACACTTGAGGCAAATATAACTTTTCCTGATGTATTGACAGGGAACGAAGAACAATCGCTGCAATACATTGAAAAATTTGCCACCAACCGAAGAGCCTATTTAATACGCACCTACAACCGAAGCAAAAAGTATTTTCCAAAAGTAAGTGCAGTTTTAACTAGATACAATTTACCACACGAACTTAAGGTTTTGCTGGCGCTCGAAAGCGCCTTCAACGGAAATGCCGTATCGAAGGCAGGTGCTGTTGGCTATTGGCAGATTATGGATGAAGTGGCAAGGGAGTATGGATTAAAGTATGTTCCCAAACAATCCAGATCAAAACAGGTAAAGAAAACAACAACCGCCAAAACAGCAATTAAAACCGGCCCGGCCAGGGATGACCGTAAAAATTTTAATAAGTCAACTTATGTTGCGGCCCGTTATTTAAAAGACCGAAGCAGAAACCTCGACAACGACTTGCTGTTGATGGTTGCGAGTTACAACTGCGGCGTTGGTAATGTTTGGGAAGCAATGAAAAAAACCGGTAAGACTGATCCGGATTTTTGGGATATTAAAAGTTACCTGCCTGCCGAAACACAGGCCTATGTGATGAACTTTATCACACTGAATGTAATCTTTCACAACTATGATAAATTTGAGAACAATACTTTACTTTTTTCTCAAACGCAGTTTAAGATTGATAATCCGGAGGGGATCAAGACTGAAGAACTGGTTTCTTCTGACCTTCAAAAATAAGTACCCCGATTTTTCTCCATTTATAGCATATTGTAGTTCCTTATTAAGTTTCAATCAGCTTACCTTTGTTAAATGCCCCAATTCAATTGGAATGATAGCTGGAATTTGTTGAGCAAACTCAGTTTTCTCCGTTTTATTAATGGCGTAAAAGTATTAAGCAGTTTTTATGCAAGTCGTTTGTTGAACAGGCCTATACAATGGGGTTATCCTGTTTCCATTTCTTTTGAACCTACCACCAGCTGCAACCTTCGTTGCCCCGAGTGCCCGAGTGGGTTGAGGCAGTTCAGCCGGGCAACAGGAATGCTGCAAAACGATTTTTTCAAACAAACCATTGATGAAATTCATAAAGAGTTACTGTACCTCATTTTTTATTTCCAGGGCGAACCTTATTTAAATCCCGATTTTCTGGAGATGGTAAAATATGCCAGCGATAAAAAAATATACACCGCTACTTCAACCAACGCACATTACCTAAATGATGAAGCGGCAAAAAAAACAGTGGAAAGTGGTCTGGACCGGTTGATCATTTCCATTGACGGTACCACACAGGATGTTTACCAACAGTACCGTGTGGGCGGCAGTCTTGAAAAAGTTCTGGAAGGCGCTAAAAATATTATGAAATGGAAAAAAGAATTAAAAAGCAAAACACCCTTCGTGTTTTTTCAATTTCTGGTGGTTAAACCAAACGAGCACCAGGTAGAAGATATTAAACGCCTCGCCAAAGAAGTAGGCGTGGATGAAGTGCGTTTTAAAACTGCACAGGTTTACAATTACAAAACCGATCCCAATAACCTGATACCCACCATCGATAAATTTAGCCGTTACAAAAAAAATGCTGATGGCACTTATACAGCAAAGAATAAACTGGCTAACCGTTGTTGGAAAATGCAACACGCCAATGTAATTACCTGGGACGGCCTGGTAGTGCCTTGCTGTTTTGATAAAGACGCAACCCACCAATTGGGCAATTTAAAAACCCAAAGTTTTAAAGAGATCTGGCATAACGACAATTACAAACAATTCCGCAGCGAATTAGTTAAAAGCAGGAAGAACATCGACATTTGCGCCAACTGCAGTGAGGGTGTATCTGTTTGGCAAGAGTAATTTTAATCCTTTGTTTATTGGCGATTACTTAATTTTACGGCATGCCGGATATTTTCAACAACCGCCTCAGGCAATTGATATTACTGCTGCTGATAGTGTTATTGGCACTCTTGCTGGTAAATCAGTTGTTTATTTTTTTACCTGGCTTTTTGGGCGCTATCACTTTATACATACTATTAAGAGAAACTTATTTCTACCTGACCATAAAGAAACGTTGGAATAAAACCCTTACGTCTCTGATGTTTATCGCAGGCAGTCTCGTTGTAATTGCTTTACCGGTTTATTTTTCTATAAGGTTGTTATCGGCAAAACTTGCTGTCCTGCTCAATAACCAGGCAGAAATAATTGCCGACGCTAAACTGGTTGGCGAAAAAATTTATTCAGTCACCGGTTTTCAGCTCCTTAGTGATGAGAACATAGTAAATTTTCAAAAGCAGGCTGCGCATATCGTGCCATCTATAATAAACAGTTCGGCTGCTATTCTTAGTAATTTTGCAATTATGTTTTTCCTGTTGTATTTTTTATTGATCAACGGGCGTAAAACAGAAAAATTTCTTGATGGTTTTATTCCCCTAAAAGAAGAGAATGTTGACTTGCTGGGTAAAGAAACAAAAATGATGATCAGGGCAAATGCAATAGGCATACCGGTACTGGCCATTGTTCAGGGTATTATTGCCACCCTTGGTTATTGGATTTTTGGTGTTGAAGATTATGCCCTTTGGGGATTTTTGACGGGGATTTTTTCTATGGTTCCAATTGTTGGCACAGCAGTGATATGGGTTCCTGTTACCGCCTATTTATTCGCAACAGATCAAACAGGTCATGCAATTGGATTGTTGATTTATTCACTTGTGTTGATTACAAATATTGATTATGTGGTGAGATTAACATTGCTAAAGAAGTTTATGGATGTTCATCCATTAATAACAATTTTTGGAGTGATTATAGGAATCAGCTTGTTTGGATTTTGGGGCGTTATATTCGGACCCTTGCTCATCAGTTATTTTATTATTTTAGTAAAAATATATATCAACGAATTTGGAAGACCTCTGGGCCGCAGGTATAAGTCTCTCACGACAGAAGGTTATCCGGATAG
The DNA here is from genome assembly GCA_024642285.1 of Sphingobacteriales bacterium. GTDB lineage: Bacteria > Bacteroidota > Bacteroidia > Chitinophagales > Chitinophagaceae > Ferruginibacter. The sequence goes on along the minus strand of JAHEBJ010000010.1, from coordinate 54,091 downwards.
TAATTAAGTATGAGTTTAGAAAAAGACATAAATCAGCGCTCCTTCCGCAACGAGTATCAAAAAGGCACCATCAATATTATTTATACCTACAACTGGATGAATGAAAAGATGAAGAAGGTTTTTGATGCTGAAGGTATTACCGCACAGCAATATAATATTCTCCGCATTTTAAGAGGTGCCGGTAAGCCCATTTCCACATTACAGATACGTGAACGCATGTTGGACAAAATGAGTGATACCAGCCGCATTGTTGACCGCCTTGTTATAAAAACTCTTGCAAAAAAAACAATTTGTAAAGATGATAAACGGCTGGTTGACGTTAGTTTAAGTCCCAAAGGAGCTAAGCTGCTTGAAAAAATAGATCAACAAGAAAAAGATATGGATGCTATTTTGGGCAATCTTTCCGAAACCGAAGCAAAGACATTAAATAAATTACTAGATAAAATCCGAATTTCGGCCTAACTAAAAATGTACATGAAATTTTTCTTCACTTGCTTATTCCTTATTTCTTATTCCTTATTTTCTATAAATGCTTCAGCCCAAACCCGGCCCGAGTTTCGTGGCGTTTGGGTAGCCACAGTTGATAACATCGACTGGCCTACCAGAGGCAATTTTAATTCCGAATTGCAAAAGCAGGAGTTTATAAAATTGCTGGACATGCACCAGCGAAATGGTATGAATGCAATGATCGTACAGGTGAGGCCGGTAACAGATGCATTTTATCCATCGCAATACGAACCATGGAGTGAGTTTTTAACCGGCACGCAGGGAAAGCCACCATCTCCCTATTACGATCCATTGGAATTTATGATCGCCGAAACGCATAAAAGAGGTATGGAGTTTCATGCCTGGATGAACCCATACCGGGCAGTATTCAATATTGGCCGCTCTTCTATTGCTCCTAATCATATAACCCGCATTCATCCGGAATGGTTTTTAACCTACGGCGATAAAAGATATTTCGATCCGGGCAATAAAGAAGCTCAGGCTTATTTAACTAATGTTGTAAAAGATGTGGTGAACCGATACCCCATTGATGCCATTCATTTCGACGATTATTTTTATCCTTATAAAATTCCGGGTAAGGAATTTCCTGACTACAAAACCTACAACCTATACGGCAAGGGTATGAAGAAAGATGACTGGCGAAGAAGTAATACCGATTCTATTATCAGTATGTTAAGTGCCGTTATAAAAAAAGAAAATCCAAAATGCCAGTTTGGTATAAGCCCATTTGGAGTATGGCGTAATGAAGATAAAGATTCAGTAAATGGAAGTAAAACGAACGGAGCTCAAACAAACTATGATGATCTTTACGCCGATATTTTATTATGGTTACGCAAAGGCTGGATTGATTATGTAGCTCCCCAATTATATTGGGAGTTTGGTCACAAAGTGGCGCCTTATGAAATTTTACTTGACTGGTGGAGCAAACATACTTACGGCCGTAACTGCTATATCGGCTTGGGCATTTACCGTGCAAACAGTAATGCTGCGTGGAAGGATACAACTCAATTGCCTCGCATGATAGAGGCGCTCAGGAAAACACCTAATATTCAGGGCATGGCTTTTTTCAGCAGTAAAACATTTGAAAAAAATCAAAATGGCTGGAGTGATAGTCTTCGGTTAAATTATTTTAAAGAACCTGCGAAGCAACCTGCAATGAACTGGATCAAATAACTGTAAGCAACTCCAATTAATACAACAGCAATTTATCTACCTTTGCAATTCATATTTCTACATTTTTAATTCTTAATTAATATATATGCCTGGCTTTGAATTTTTTGGACCCGAAGAAAGAAAACAAGTTAATGATGTACTGGAAACAGGCATATTAATGCGCTATGGTTTTGATGGCCCACGCAAGGGTATCTGGAAAGCTAAAGAGCTGGAAGAAGCCATTTGCGAAACCTTCGGCTGCAAACACGCACAATTGGTAAGCAGCGGCACTGCAGCGCTTACAACTGCTATGAGCGCTTTGGGTATTGGTTACGGCGACGAAATAATTTTACCCTCTTTTACTTTTGTTGCAAGTTTTGAAGCGGTGTTGAGCGTTGGTGCTGTTCCTGTATTTGTGGATGTAGATGATACGTTAACATTGAGTCCGGCTGCAGTAAAAAATGCTATTACAGCAAAAACAAAATGTGTTATGCCCGTACATATGTGCGGCAGCATGGCCGATATGGATGCGCTGCAGGCCATTTGCAAAGAGCACAATTTAATTTTACTGGAAGATGCCTGCCAAAGTATTGGTGGAACTTATAAAGGAAGAAAACTGGGCACCATCGGCGATGCCGGAACCTTCAGTTTTGATTTTGTAAAAACAATTACCTGTGCCGAAGGTGGCGTAGTGATGACTAACCGTGAAGATGTGTATATTAAAAGCGATGGATACAGCGATCATGGTCACGACCATAAAGGCGCCGACCGTGGTGCAGATCTGCATCCTTTTGTTGGTTATAATTTCCGCATCAGCGAATTGCATGCTGCTGTAGGTTTGGCGCAGATAAAAAAACTGGACAATTTTTTAGCTATCCAGAAAAACAATCACACGGCTTTAAAAAATGCGCTATCAACTATTCCTGAAGTTTCTTTTAGAAGAATCCCTGATGAAAGTGGTGATAGTTGTTCTTTCCTGAGCTGGTTCCTGCCAACCGAAGAATCAACCAAGGCTGTTGTAGCAGAATTAAAAACGCAGAATATTCTAGCAGGGAATTTTTACTGGTATGTAAACAACTGGCATTATATCAGCAAATGGGATCATCTTAAAAACTCAATAACACTGAATGCGCTTCATCCCGAACTAAAGGCTGCGGTCATGCATCATGCAACGAAACATTTTAGCGCCAGTGATGCCGTTATGAGCCGTTGCATCTCTACCGCCATTGGCTTAACCTGGACAGATGAGCAATTGAAAACAAAATGTGAACAGATGGTTGCTGTGGTTAAAAAAGTTTTGAGCGAACAAAAAGCGAATGCTTAACAAAGCAACTTCCTGTTTATTGTGGTTTTAAAGCATTTGGCTTCCCTTCCAAATAATCATTGTATTGCAGAGATCCGAGCCTGAATCGCAGTGGAATTTTTGTAGCTTTCTCAATCTGTAATTCTTTTTTACAAAAGAATCCAAAATTTTGAGTGTAATGATCGGCAGGAATTGTTAAACAGGGATAAGATAGCCTGTTTAAGTTTTCAATAAGCCGCAGCCCTGCTTCATTTTCTTTTTCCTGCCTGGTATACTGAAAATAGTCAGCGTAACTGACCATGGATAATTCACCCGCTTTTACCTGGAACAGATCAAAATCTGAGAGTGATTTTTCGGCATAATTTTGGCAAAAAGCTCCCTTTGCCACAAAAATCATGCAGAAAATCAAAATTTTACCATTTTTATACAAATTCACAAACTTCATCTCTGTAAATTTACGTTGTTATCAAGTAAAGAGTTGACATTTTAAATTAAAATTTACATCAACGGATTAATAAACTATGGCTTTAAGTCAGGGACTATACCAAAAGCAACTACAAAAATTATCGCCCCAGCAAATTCAGTTAATGAAACTGCTGCAGGTGCCTACCGGATTGTTAGAACAGCGTATCAAAGAAGAAATTGAAGAGAATCCTGCTCTCGAAGAAGTGGAAGATGGTCATGAAACCGAATACGACGAGATAAAAGATGAATTTGCTGACAATGATGCTGAAGAGACTGAAATGGATGGCAGTGCAGAAGAATATGATAATATAGACATCAGTGAATATGTAGAAGAAGGCGATGATGAAATAGGAGACTATAAACTAAAAGACACCAATTATCCCGAAATTGATGAAAACAGGGTGATCCCCATAAAAGTGGAACGGGGTTTCAATGAGATCATGTTGGAACAACTGGGTATGCTGACTTTGACCGACCATGAGAAAAAAGTAGCATTGCAAATAATTGGCAATTTAGATGATGATGGATACCTGCGCCGAGAGTTTTCTGCAATTGTTGATGACCTCGCTTTCAGGCAGAACATAGAAACCACCGAAGAAGAAATTGCAAAACTCGTTTTGCAGATACAGCAATTTGATCCGCCCGGCATTGCTGCACGTGACCTGCAGGAATGTTTACTGCTTCAACTGGAACGCAAACTTAACGAAGGAAAGAAAGTGAAAATGGCAATCAAAGTTCTTGAAAAATACTTTGATGAGTTTACAAAAAAACATTACGAAAAAATTCAGCGTGGACTTGATCTGACCGATGATGATTTAAGGGAGATCATTAACCAGGTAGTAAGGCTTAATCCTAAACCAGCCGGAAGTGTAGGCGGCGCCAGTAAGGCCGAATCCTATGTTGTACCTGATTTTTTTATTTACAACAATGCAGGAAAACTTGAACTGACACTTAACAATAAAAATGCACCCGACCTCCGTATCAGCGAAGGATATCGTGATATGCTGAAAGACTATGACCGGGGAAGCAAAAAAGATAAGCGGCAAAAGGAAGCGGTTATGTTCATCAAACAAAAAATTGACTCGGCCAAATGGTTTATTGATGCAATTAAACAAAGGCAAAACACATTGCTTGGCACAATGGAAGCAATCATGAACTATCAGCACGATTTTTTTGTGAGTGGAGATGAAACCGATCTGCGGCCGATGATATTAAAATATATTGCCGAAGCAACCAACCTCGATATTTCAACAGTAAGCCGGGTAGCCAACAGCAAATTCGTTCAGACCGAGTTCGGCACATACCGTCTCAAATTTTTCTTTAGTGAAAGTTTATCAACAGACAGTGGAGAGGAAGTAAGTACCCGGGAAGTAAAAAAAATACTGAGTGACATCATTGAAGCAGAAGACAAAAGGCATCCCTTCAGCGATGAAAAATTAACCGAGCTGCTGCAGGAAAAAGGTTATAATATTGCACGCAGAACAGTAGCTAAATACAGGGAGCAGTTGAATATTTCTGTAGCCCGGCTGAGAAAAGAATTATAATGACAGCAACCATACAAAATAATGAACAACCGGGTTTAGGACAAACACAAAATCCAGTATTGCGGTTTTTTGCCTATCTCTTTTCTGTGGTTTTTCATCCGCTGTTCATCCCGTTTTATTTAGTTGCATTTCTCATTTTCTATCACCCCTCCTTTTTTTCGGGCTTCAGCGATTATACCAAATTAAAATTGCTGATGGCTACAGCTCTCAATACTATTTTTTTTCCGGTGTTTGCAATACTCATCATGAAAGGGTTGGGTTTTATTAAATCGGTTTTTCTGCGAACCCAACAGGACCGTATTGGCCCTTACCTGAGTAGTATGATATTTTACTTCTGGATGGCAAGGGTATTCTACAAATTCCAACCCGAAGTAAATCCTGTACTCACTGCATTTATGACCGGCGTTTTTTTAACTACATCGGTTGCATTAATTGCCAATATATACTACAAGATAAGTATGCATGCCATTGGTTGTGGTGGCTTGTTGGGGATTCTTATTATTATTATGAGCGGCAATACTATGCTCATGACATGGCCACTTAGTTTGGGCTTTTTAATAACCGGCATAGTATGCACCTCAAGATTGCTGATCAGCGATCATACTCAAAAAGAAATTTATATGGGGTTACTCGTTGGCTTTTTGTGCCAGTTTGCAGCGGCCCTTATTATCATGTAATACAAAAGGCCCTGCAGAAAGCAGAGCCTCTTTTTTTCCTGTCGTGCCTAACAATAAAAACTTTAAAACTGTAGAGGAAATATAGTTTTCACTGCAAAGTCTTTTGTTCGGTCAGATACTTTCAATGAAAGTATCTGACCAAAACAATACATTATGCGATGTTGATTTTAAAAATTGCTGATTGCAGACTCAGCAATACGCTTATATTAGTTTTCATAGTTGGTTTTTCTTTGTAATAATGCCTGAAAAAATTCACTTCTATAAATCGTTTAACCGTCACGTTTTATTGTGTTTTGAATTAAAACCTGACAGATTTATTTTATTGTGCTATTATTTTAGTAAATCTACCTCGAAATTTTACTTTTATCTGTTCCGATAATCCTGTAAATCTTCATCACATAATGAAATCATAATATTCCTGTTTCCGACATATGATATTATATATAAGGATTCATAAATCTTTATATTTGCTGTTGCAAAAGAAATGGATAAAGTATGAAGCTTTTTTTAAACCTGTTATTATTGTTTTCTGTAATTGCCGTTCAGGCCAGTTCACAAAAAGCCGGATTTGATAAATCGGCTTTTTACAATGCAATGGCTTCAGATGACATGAAAGAAATAAATCGTCAGCTAGCAATTGTTTCAACGGCGACGTTTACTGATAAAGAAGCTTTCGAAGGTGCTTTACTCATGAAGAAAGCGGGCCTGGTAGCAAAAGCCAAAGAGAAGTTGAACCTTTTTAATGCCGGCAGGGCCAAACTGGAAGCATCGATAAAAAAGAACACCGGTAATAGTGAATTTGCATTCCTTCGGCTCATTATCCAGGAGCATGCTCCAAAAATGGTTAAATATAATAGCAATATTGAGAGTGATAGTTTGTTGATTCAAACCAATTTTAAAAACCTTTCACCTGTGGTACAACAGGCGATAAATGACTACAGCAAAAAATCAAGTGTTTTAAAATCGCTCCGGCCTTAACTTTACATTGATGGGTAAGAAAATTCTGGTTATTTATTATACGCAGTCGGGGCAGTTGGAAGATATCCTCAACAATTTTACAGCACCTTTAATAGAAGCTGGCAATTCTGTAGAGAAAGTAAGAGTGCACGTTGCCAATGATTATCCATTTCCATGGAATGGTAAAGCTTTTTTCAGCGTGATGCCTGATTGTGTGTTAAGCGCACCAACCGAATTGAAACCGTTTCAACTAAAAGAAAATAAATACGATCTGGTCATACTCGGTTACCAGGCATGGTTCCTTTCGCCGGGCATTCCTACTAATTCTATTTTACAAGATCCGGCTGTAAAAGCTGTTTTAAAAGATACGCCGGTTGTTACCATAACCGGTGCCAGAAATATGTGGATCAGCGCTATGCAGCGCATCAAAAAAATACTGAAAGATTCAGAAGCAAAACTGGTTGGCAGTATTGCATTATTTGACAAACATCACAACTTAATCAGCTTCATCACCATTTTTTACTGGATGTTTAAAGGCAAAAAAGGTCGCTGGCTGGGCATCTTTCCAAAACCGGGTGTGGCAGATACAGATATTGCAAATACCGCTTTATACGGCGCAACTTTGCAAAAGTACCTGCAAAGTGGAATCTATGATGGATTACAAGATGAATTGATTCAACAAAAAGCCATCGAAGTAAAGTATAATTTAATGTTTATTGAATCGAAGGCCAGTAAGATTTTTGCGATATGGGCCAACATTATTGTAAAAAAGAAAAAAAGAGGCCCCTGGCTTGTTGCATTCAAATATTATCTTTTAATTGCACTGTTTATAGCTGCGCCGATAATACTTACTGTAGATGCAATTTTCTTCAAACCCTTTTTATCGGCACGTATTAAAAAACAGAAACAACTTTATTCAGGAGTAAATTAATTATGGCAGAAATGAGTTTTAACGAGGTTTACATTACAAACACTTCTTCTTTTTTCCCTAACGACCCCGTTTCTAATGATGAGATGGAAGATTACCTGGGTTATATTAATGACGCACCGTCGAGGTCGAAAGCGATAGTGCTCAGGAATAACGGAATAAAAAACAGGTTTTATGCACTCAGTAAAGATGGCAAGTCAACGCACACAAATGCGGAGATGACGGCTGAAGCCGTTAAAGCTTTGTTTAAAAACAACCCGGATGACATTAAGAATATCGAACTCTTAAGCACCGGAACATCTACACCCGATCAAATGATGCCATCGCATGGCGTAATGGTGCACGGCCACCTACCCGAAACAAAAGCGTTTGAAGTAGTTTCGCCATCTGGCGTTTGCTGCGCCGGTATGCATGCGTTTAAATATGCGTACCTGTCAACCAAAGCTGGAGAAGTACAACAGGCTGTCGCTACTGGATCGGAGCGGTTTTCTGTATCACTAGTTTCTGCCAATTTTGAAGACGAAGCGAAAAGACTAAAGGAACTTGTTGATGATCCCTATATCGGTTTTGAAAAAGAATTTTTAAGATGGATGTTGTCGGATGGTGCAGCTGCATTTCAAATCTCCAATAAAAAGAATGAAACCGGAATAAGTCTTAAAGTTGAATGGATAGAAGGGTTTTCATACGCCAACGAACTGGAGCCATGCATGTATCAGGGAAGTGAAAAACTAAAAGATGGTTCCTTAAAAGGTTACCAGGATTATAGTCCCGAGGAGCTGACTGCTCAATCAATTTTAAGCATTAAGCAGGATGTAAAACTATTAAGTAAAAACATTGTGTTATACGGCGGATATGGCGTGTCAGCTTCTTTAAAAAAGCATGGCGTTAAATCCGAGGAGATCGATTATTTTCTGCCACATATGTCCAGCCAGTTTTTTAAAGACAAAATTTACCAGCAACTGATTGCAAACGAAACTGGTATCATGTACGACAAATGGTTTGTTAACCTCAGCGAAGTAGGTAATGTAGGCGCAGCGTCGGTTTATTTTATGGTAGATGAATTATTTCACAGCGGCAAACTTAAAAAAGGCGATAAGATTTTTTTACTGGTGCCCGAAAGCGCAAGGTTCTCTTATATGTATAGTTTGCTTACGGTTTGCTGAGAAGCAAATTGCCTTAGCTAAAAGCTTGTTCAAATGAAAAAAGAAGAAATCCCACAAGATGATGGCGCACTCAACAAGCTTACCAAGGAAGTTGTGTACGCTGTTGATAAGGATGGAAACTACAGCAGCGAACTGAGCACCGGCTGGGAAGTTAAATCAACCGCTCTAAATCTGGCATGGAACGATATAGAACATCGGATTGCTGATGCAAAGCAAAAAGTGTTGAATAACGAAGCCAGTCCTATTTTATATTTTATGGAGCTGCGGTTGATGGATATAGGCATTGTTGCTGCTTATACCGGTTTCTGGAAATGGACCATCAAACAACATATAAAGCCCACTGCCTTTAAAAAATTATCCGACAAAAAATTACAGCAATACGCCGATGCATTTAATGTAAGTGTGGAGGAATTAAAAACCATGAACATGCATGACAACTGAATTTAAACACCTGCAGGCGGCACATTGCGAAAACGGTGTTACCACAAATCTTTTACAATCGGCCGGCGCCGAAAAACTGACAGAACCCCTTGCCTTTGGCATCGGCTCAGGATTATTTTATGTGCAGCTTCCCTTTCTTAAAATTAATAACGGACCTGCTATCGCTTTCAGAACCATGCCTGGCCTTATTTTCAAGAGAACTTGCAACGCACTGAACATACCGGTTTTCAGAAAAAAGTTTTCATCAAAAGAAGCAGGTAAAAAATATTTAGACGAATGTTTGATCAATGGGCAACCCGTTGGTTGCCAGGTTGGTGTTTATTATCTTACTTATTTTCCAAAAGAATACCGTTTCCATTTCAATGCACATAACATGATCGTTTTTGGCAAAGAAGATGGGCGCTATCTTATCAGCGATCCGGTAATGGAAACGGCCACATCATTATCGGAATATGAATTGGAAAGAGTACGTTTTGCCAAAGGAGCCTTTGCACCACGAGGTCAAATCTATTACCCGAAGGAAAAAAAGATAGTAACGGACGATCAGATGCGGAAGGCGATTGAAAAGGGAATTAAAAGAAATGTAAATCACATGATTCGTATTCCCGGCAGCATTGCGGGTGTAAAAGGAATAGCAGGTACGGGAAAAAAAATAAAAAAGTGGAAAGATAAACTGGGTCCGCAAAAAGCAGGTTTGTATTTGGCGCAACTCGTACGTATGCAGGAAGAGATCGGCACAGGCGGCGGCGGATTCAGGTATATATATGCCGCATTCCTGCAACAATCACACGATTATATACCCAAGGACGAACTACTGGATATTTCAAAAATATTTACCGAAGCTGGTGATAAATGGCGTAACGCTGCGGTGCAAGCTGCAGGTATTTACAAAGGCCGCATTGGCAGCCAGGCCGATTATGATGTAATGGGAGATTATCTTATTGAGATTTCGGAAATAGAAAAAAAGGCATTTCAGGCATTGGGCAAAATAAAATGGAATTCATGAGCAGTGCCGCAGTAAACATAAATGATCTTGGATTTACTTATAAAGGACAGCCATCGTCCTGCTTCAGTAATTTAAACTTAACGGTGCAGGAAGGCGAGCGCTTTGGTTTGTTTGGCCCTAATGGTGCCGGCAAAACCACATTGATGAATTGTATGACCGGACTGCTTATCTATCAGCAAGGCAGCATTCAGTTACTAGGTCATGAAATTGCCCATCACAAAAAATCAATTAACAGCTTATTTGGTTTTGTGCCGCAGGATTTTTCGTTTTATCAGGAACTGAGCCCGGTTGAAAATCTGGCTTTCTTCGGCGCCTGGTCCGGCCTCAACAAAATCGAAATAAAAAATAAAACCGAAGAATTACTTGAAGTGCTTGGTCTTACAGATGTACGCAACAAACAGGTACAGCAATTTTCCGGCGGTATGAAACGCAGGGTGAATCTGGCTATCGGTGTTATTCACAATCCACGCATTTTATTTTTAGATGAACCAACGGTTGGTGTTGATGTGCATACAAGGCATGCCATCATCAGCTACCTTAAAAAATTAAATGTTGGTGGAACTACATTAATTTATACGTCGCATCAGCTCAGCGAAGCAGAAGAACTGTGTAACAAAGTAGCACTGATAGATGATGGAAAGATTATTGCTCATGATACCTTGCAAAAACTAAAACAGGATCATAAAGAAGATGGACTGGAAGGGCTCTTTATTAATTTAACCGGCAAATCATTCAGAGACTCATAATGTTTAAACTCTGGAGCACTATATTAAAAGACGTACGCATTTTAACACGTGACAAACTGGGGTTGGTATTTATGTTTGTTATGCCCATTGTTTTAGCTGTAGTAATTACAGCCGTACAAAACAGCACTTTTGAAATGCTGAACACAAATACCATTCCCATGCTTATCTGCAACAGGGATACAGGTGATGCCGGCAAACAAATGCAAACGGCGATTACCAAAGTAGGCATGTTCGATCTCAGGCAGGTAACGTCTGATGTAACCGATAAAGAAATCGCCGACCGTATGCATGCAAAAGATGCAGTTATTGCCATCATCATTCCGGCAGATTTTACGCAAAAAATAAAATCAAGTGCCGATCAGATTGCAAAAAAAGCATTGAAGGATTTTGGAGTTCCATCAGACAGTCTTGTAACCAAGGACAGCAGCAGCATTCAGCCTATTACTTTATTATATCATCCTGTTTTGCAGGAATCATTCCGTCATTCCATACAGGGAGCACTAAAAAGCTCTTTGCAGATGGTGCAGAATAAGGAAGTTTTAAAAAGTCTTTATTTTTCTTTGAATGAAACTGATCTGCCTGATTCGCTGGAGAATGATCTGATGCGGAGCCAGGTTGCTATCAACGAAATTCCGGTTTCAAGAGATGGCAGCCGCAATATTCCAAATGCATCGCAGCATAATGTACCCGCATGGACTGTGTTTGCCATGTTCTTTGTGGTAATCTCTTTAGGAGGAAGTGTAGTAAGGGAAAAAATAAACGGTAGTTTTATCCGCCTGAAAACATTGCCAACAAATTATTTAGTGGCCCTTATTTCAAAACAGCTTTCCTATCTTTTTGTTACCTGTATTCAGGCCGCTGTAGTTTTTTCAATCGGGATCTGGTTGTTCCCATCAATGGGATTACCAAAACTTAATTTACCTGCCGACCTTAGCGGAGTAGCAATTGTTACACTCATTTGCGGATGGTGCGCCGTTAGTTATGCCATTATGATTGGCGTATTTGCAAAAACACAGGAGCAGGCCAATGGTATTGGCGCAGTGTCAATTGTTTTGATGGCAGCTGTAGGAGGTTTGCTGGTACCGAGTTTTGCCATGCCGGAGTCATTTCAGTTTGTAATGAAGATGTCTCCATTGCACTGGTGCCTGGAGGCTTACTATGGTTTATTTTTAGAAGGGGGTAAACTGAAGGATGTTGTCTTAAATATTATACCTTTATTGGGTATCACAATTGCAATACAGTTAATTACATTGTTCGGGTTAAAAAGAAAAAATCTGATTTGAATTTATAAATATGGAAACAGCAGAATTAAAACTACAGCTTAAGAAACAGATTATTGAATTCTTAAACTTAATTTCGGTTAAACCCGAAGACATAAAAGATGACGATCCCTTGTTTGGCGAAGGACTCGGACTAGACTCAATCGATTCCATCGAATTGATCGTTCTGTTGGGCCGGGAATACGGTATCGATATTAAAGATCCTAAGGAAGGTCGCAAGGTTTTAACGGATATTAACACTATGGTTGCCTATATTGAGCAACATCGTACTAAATAAAAATATTTTTCTTTGAGCAGGATTTTCATAACCGGCATGGGCGTAATAAGTGCTATAGGAAATTCTGTAGCCGAAAATCATCTTGCACTCAAAGATGGAATTTGCGGCGTTAAATACGAGCTCGATCTTTTTCCTTCAAAATTTGCCGGAAAACTACCCTTTGGCCAGGTACAGCTAAGCGATAGCGAGCTTAAAAACAAATTACAGATCACAACGCCAGGTTTTACCCGAACCACCATGCTGGCGATGCACGCATTTAATGAGGCGGTAAACAACGCCGGACTTCAGGCTGATGAAATAAGCAACTTCCACACCGCATTGATTGGGGCAAACACTGTTGGCGGTATGTGTTTAACAGATGAACTGTACAAAGATGCCAACTCAAAAGAAGCCGGTTCGGAGTACACATCATCTTATGATTGTGCTTCTGTTATTCTTTTCATGCAGAAACATTATAAGATGAATGGCATTATCAATACCATTAACACAGCCTGCTCCTCATCAGCCAACGCAGTTATGTACGGAGCTATGCTGATGAAAAATGGTTTTGCTAAACGTGCAATCGTTGGCGGAACAGATAGTCTTGCAAAATTTACCATTAATGGTTTTAATGCACTGCATATTTTATCGGAAGATAACTGCACACCTTTTGATGCCGGCAGAAAAGGACTTAACCTTGGTGAAGGCGCTGCATTTTTAGTTTTGGAAAAAGAAGAAGATATAATGGGCAGAAAAGTCTATGCCGAATTAACGGGCTATAGCAATAACAATGATGCCTTTCATCCATCGTCATTGAGTGATGAAGGCGACGGTCCATTTCTTTCCATGCAGCACGCATTGAAAATTGCGAATTTATCTGCAGATAAAATTGATTTTATAAATGCACACGGCACAGCCACTGAAAATAACGACGAAGTGGAAAGCAGGGCAATGATCCGTTTATTTGATAAGCCTCCTGCATTTGCATCAACTAAAGCAAATGTTGGACATACATTAGGGGCTGCAGGGGCTATTGAAGCGGTGTACAGTATATTAAGTTTGATGAACCAGGAAGTATATCCCAACCTGCATTTTAAAAATGCAATTCCATCAACCGGATTAATACCGTTGCAGCAATACAAAAAAATGGCTGTGAATCATGTAATGAGTAATTCATTTGGATTTGGCGGCAATTGTTCATCCTTAATTTTTTCAAGAGCCTGATGCTGTATATTCATAAAAAATATTGCATATCGGCGCAGCATGATCCTTTAGAAAATGATCTTGAAAAAATTAATGACCCGGTTGATAAAAAATTGCTGGCCGTTGAACCGTCGTACGATATGATACCGCCCGGCGTTTTACGTCGTATGGGTAAGTCAATTCGAATGGGAGTTGGAACAGCATTGCCATTACTGGATAACGAAAATCCGGTAAATGGTTTTATCATTGGTTCGGCAAATGCGGGACTGGATGAGTGTGTAAAGTTTTTAATTCAGATTGTTGACTATGACGAAGGGCAGCTTACACCCGGAAATTTTGTACAAAGTACCGGCAATGTAATTGCCGGTCAGATAGGAATGATCAGCAAGAACAAAGGATACAATATCACTCATATTCATCAGGGGCTGGCTTTTGAAAATGCTGTGATTGATGCTTTGATGCAACTCAATGCTTTTCCGGATAACAGTTATTTATTGGGAGGCGTTGATGAAATATCTTCATTCCACTACAATATTGAAACGCTGAACGGCGCTTATAAAAAAGAAGATATCTCTAACAAATCACTTTATAAATCTGATAGCATCGGCTGTTTGCCCGGCGAAGGTGCAGCTATGTTTTTGATTGACGGGAAAAAAGAAAACGCCATTGCCGCCATAAATGCAGTTAAGAATTTACATACTGATGATGTTGAGTTGGTAAAACAACAGTTGCAATTATTCGTTGAACATAATTTAGCAGCCGGAGAGGAAATCGATCTTTTAATCTCTGGCGAAAATGGCGACAAACGAACTCTGCCATTTTATGCAGCGGCTGAGTCTTTACTTGATAACAACAATCCTGTGGTTCGTTTCAAACATCTTTGCGGCGAATTTGCAACCGCATCGGGTATCGGACTATGGTACGCCTGTGAGATTTTAAAAACTCAACACATTCCTGAACAGATGTTCAAAACAAAATCTGTTAAAAAAGAATACAAAACTGTTTTGATTTACAATAATTTTAAAGGGTATCAGCATAGTTTTATATTGGTTAAAAGATAAACCGACTGTATAGAACTGCTCTTTAAATTTATCCCTATGTTTCGAATGCAATTATTTATTGTTCTTCTTTTTGCCTGCAATTTATCATTTGCTCAAACCGGCCCTGTTGATACCGACCGGCCGGGTAATTCAAACAGTGCAGGAACAGTTCCTAAAAAATGGTTACAAACTGAGTTCGGATTTTTAAGGCAATCAGATAAAATAACAAACACACATAAAGACGTTATTATTCAACATCCCTCAACTTTAATAAAATACGGTATCGGCAAACGATTCGAATTCAGAACAGTTATTGATATCGTTTCCATTAAAGAGACTGCGGTTAACGGAAGCCATTCTCTTGCCGGCGTCAATAATTTTCAAATGGGAGGAAAATTAAATTTTTTGAATGAAAAAGGTATCATTCCAAAAACATCACTGGTCGCACATTACCGGTTCAACCGAATTAAAATTTTCAAAGCCAGTCGGGATACAATTGACGGAGCAAATTTCCGACTTGCCATGTCAAATACTATCTCCCGAAATTTTTCAATTGGTTATAATGTAGGAATGGAGTGGGCAAGCTTTCAATCACAGCCTGCGTATCTCTATACTTTTATTCCAAGTTTCAATATAAATGATAGCTGGCAGGTCTTTATAGAATTCTATGGTTTTGCCTGGCAAAAGCGTACGCCACAAAACTCTATTGATTTCGGCGTCGGCTATTTACTCAATGACAATTTTAAATTTGATGCCTCTGCCGGGTTTGGGTTAAATAAAAATGCGCCGGATAATTTTTACTCAGTTGGAGCTTCTTACAGATTTAAAGCGGTTAAATAATCAACTGAAACTTTGCTTTACATTTAAAATGCACCAGGTCGTCTTTAAATATTGAAGCGTTAATATTGATCATTCCATTTTCTTCTGCAGCAATCTTTATAGAAGCATGTACCAGGTTATTCTCCAGCGGATTGATAACTGCAAGAAATTTTAACTCGGCAGCCTGAACAAGATTAGTAGGATTGCCTGTTACTTCTTCATAAATCTCCTTGATCATCTGCATCATACAAACACCCGGCACAACCGGCTGTTTGGGAAAATGTCCTTCGAATATTTTATGATCGGCGTTAATGAACAGCTCCGCCCAAATTTCTGTTTCAGATGAAACTTTATCGCTGATGGTAAAAAAATCATTCAGTAAGATCATCGCTCTATTCTTTTAAGTCCAATATTAAATTCAAATGTTTTGTGCGATATGCTGATGGTATCCGGAATACCGTTGCTGTAATTTTTCATAACGGCTTCTACAATCGGTTTTTTGTTCGATGCCCGTTCCATACGAATCAGTTCAGCACCATCGGCATTGGTAATATAATAATTGTATCCCTTGTTTTGTGGAAAGATAAAATAAAGTAGTTCGTTATCTGTTTTTAGAACAGCTTTGCCGTTATCCAGTTTATTCATCAAGATTAGTTCAAAATCATGTTGCAGTGTTTTTATCACCGACTTTTTCTTCATTTTTTTAATGATCGAATAAACTTTAAAACTGCCATCTTTCGCAAATTCAAAATCAAAAAAAGTAAAACCCATTTCGTTGCTGAAAACCATACGGGTACTGTTGTCGGGCATTTTTTTGATGAGAAGTAATCCGCTTAAATGATTACCTACCACATCAACCGTGGCGCTGTACAATGCCACGTTAAAGTCGGGCTTAAATTTTTGCAGCAGATTTACATCTGCTGTTGCCGATTGCATTTGTTTATGCATCGGTGAGCAGCTTAACAATATAAACAGGCCGCTACTTAATATCAAATAAATTATCCGGGATGGAAGCATTCAGTTCTTTATTGGTAAAACGCATGATGGTATTATCGCCGGAAAGTTCCTGCATCTGAATACTCAGCACAGAAAAATCCTTTTTATCTACCACCACATTGATGGACTTAAACATTTCTTTCATGCCTTTTGCAACCGGTGTCAACTCAACAAAGGCACTGTTCTTGTTCTCAAAAATTCTGGTCTTAAAATCTGTATTGCTTAACATGGTTCCCTGCATGCAGTCAATCATAATCTTATTGATCTGTTGAAACATTTTGTTTGATCTGGTTGAAACCCTGCTTTCCTTCACTCCGTCTTTAACATACACTTTATCCTTGTTCAGGATCATCAGGTATTTAAACGGCGTGGTATATTCCATCCGCACCCGGTTGTCTTTTTTAAACCAGAAATTACCTTTGGAAATAATTTTCTCTGAAAGCATGCTGAGGTTTTTCTCCTGCGTAAAATCAGATTTTATAGAAGCTGTTTTTTGAGTGGCTGACGCAAATTCTGTTTTAAATTTGCCCAGGTCGGCCACCGGGCTGAAGCCCGGGTATTGTGCAAAGCTGGTAAAACCTACAGCCAGTATCAGTATAGTAAGTAAAAATCTAGTCATAAACCTTCAAAGCTAACAATTTATCCAACGGGATAATATTGTATCCCCTTTTTTTAACTTCTTTTATAAATTCGGGTAACACATTCAAGGTAATCTTACAAGTGTCGTGAAAAAGGAAAACTGCGCCAGGTTTTATTCCTGCGTCAATCTTACTCAGTAGTTTCTGCTTATCCTTCGCTACCGTATCCAAAGATCTTACACTCCAGCCAACTGGTGTATATCCACCTTTTATGACCGCTCTTTTTAAATTTGGATTAGTAACACCATAGGGCGGCCTGAACAATTTTGGCTTGATCCCAATCACTCTTTCCATTTCGGCATCCATCATTTTCATATCTTTCTTCATTTTTTCTGCTGAGAACAGATCAAACATAGTATGATGAGAATAACTGTGGTTTCCGATAAGGTGCCCTTCGTTATGTATTCTTTTAAAGAGCTCTTCATTTCCGGCAATGCGGTTGCCAATGCAGAAAAAACATGCCGGTACATTTTCTTTTTTAAGCAGGTCTAAAATATCTGAAGAATAATTGGCCGCCGGACCATCATCAAAGCTGATGGCAATTTCTTTCTTATCAGTTAGGGCTTTGCAAACAACAGGTAAAAAGAAATTGGAACTAACATTAATACAACCCCAAAAGATTATTAAAGAATAGGCAATAAGCAACAGGCAATAAAAAAACCAGGGCAGGCCATTTAGAATATGTATGCCGCCTAATACAGCCGCCAGTAAAATAAAAAAGATATTTGTGTTACGGAAGTTTAACATGCCGAGAGCAAAGATAAAGAATGATGTATGCCCTGGTAATGATTATAAACCAATACTTTTTTGATACTTTTTTCCTTTGAACCTTTGTATTCAATTGTTGGCGGAACACTCCCCGTCTTTACGATCGTTGCAGCCAGCCACATCGCAAATGCAGCAGCAGTAGGGTATTCGCCACATAAATATTTATAGTTAATGCTTTCTTTTCCTGCAAAAATTGTCTTATACAGCAATTCATATTGTTCATCTGCGCCGGCGTCGCCGTTTTTACCGATGATGATGAGGTCAATATCGTTAATGCTGATATTCTGTTTTTCTAAAAAAGAACCTATCTGTTTTTCAATTTCAGCAAGGCTACCAGGCTTGTAAAAAGTGTGTAACCCATCCAGTTCTGCGTAGTCAGTTGCAGAGGGTTCATTGGCCAGTAAAAAGAATGTTGCGCCTTCACCGGCGATGGTTCCCTTAGTTTTGGATTTATAAATATCCAGGTTTGAAATTTCACCCTGCTTATACATACCCAGCCGGTTTAAAATAGTATGGCTGGTATTGGTAATCTCATCAATGGCGCCAACTAAAACATTCGTCGCGTCATTTTCCTTTAACAGCATCATACCATCAAGCAGAGCGCTTTCAAAAGAAAAACCACTATGCACAAATGCATTGTTGTAATTGTTACATTGCAGCATTAATCCAATTTGTGCGCCAATGGTATTATGGGTTGATTGAATAAATGATGTTGGTGTAAGTAACTCCTCATTAAACTCCACCATCTTGCTCAAAAAAGAATTGGTGTCCTCCAGGCAACCATAGGCAGTGCCGGTAACAATCGCATCGGGTACTTTTACATCTGCTTCTTGTAAACATTCCATGGCTGCGGCCACGCCCATGCGAATGATACGGCTCATGCGGCGTATCTGCTTGGGATCAATAAACTCTTTGTAATCGGGTTCAATGCAGGTAAGGCGGTTTCCGGTATAAGCAACAGGCGCTCCATCCAATGGCTGATGGCCAAAGGTTTTTTGCGATGAGATGTTTCCTAATGCTCTTATATACATTAAGCTTTTATTTTTATTGCTTCGCAAAAAAACTTCATTTGCCACGAAGGCTCAAAGGCACGAACTGAAAAAAGCTTCGCTTTTCTTTGCGTCTTCGTGTCTTTGTGGCAAATAGAATTCGATGTATTCATATTTTCGAAAAAATTAATGACGAACAATTTCCTCCAAATCCAAAAGAGTTTGAAAGCACATGTTTAACTTCTATATTTTTTACAACTTTCCTTTCAGGTACAAATGGCAGATCTACCATGGGCGTTTGCAACCGCAGGTTAGGAAAAATAATTCCATGTTGCAAAGCCAACACAGAAAACACAGCTTCTATTCCACCGCTGGCACCCAATGTATGCCCTGTAAAAGTTTTTGTTGAACTCATTTTTGGATAATGCCCATCGAACAATCTTTTAATGGCCGTTCCTTCGGCAATATCATTGTTCTGTGTACCTGTACCATGCAGATTGATATAATCTATATCTGATGGTTGCAATCCACTTTTCTTTAATGCACCACTCATAGCCAGATAAGAACCTGTACCGTCAGGCGATGAAGCTGTTTGGTGATATGCATCATTAGCGTTACAATAACCACTTAAGATAATATTGGGCTTGCTCTTTAAAGTTGACGCAATCTTTTCGGATACCAATACCACATAACCAGCTCCCTCACCAAGATTTAAGCCCCGGCGGTTTTCATCAAAAGGCTGACAAAACTGTTCGTCAACTATCATCAATGTATTAAAACCATTTAATGTAAATTTTGTAAGCGAATCTGTTCCGCCGGCAATAACTACGTCAAGCATATTATTTCTTATCAGCCTGGCGCCAAAAAAAATTGAATTGGCTGAAGACGAACAAGCAGTGCTGATGGTAGTGATATAATCTTTAATGCGCAACGCATCGGCAACCAGTTCTGTTACACTGCCACATTCGTGATTGATAATATTACGCAACCGGCCTTTATTATTATCTGCAATAAAATCTGCGAAAAAATTTTCGGTCTTATCCATACCGCCAACCGAGTTGGCAGAAATAAAACCACATCGCAATGACTTGAGATTATCTATTCCTGCATTTGCCAGCGCTTCTTTCGCAGCTATCAAACTTAATAAAGCGGTACGGCTTTTTGTTTTTGGAAGACCGGCAAGTTTTGCCAGTTCCTCATTACTCAATTTAACTTCTGCAACAGGCAATCTGTCTTTATGAACAGAGTTCAGCAAATACATGGCATCCATTCCTGCACGGCAATTTTCCAGGGCATCAAGGCATTCGGCGACATTATTGCCAATCGCCGATATGATACCTGTGCCGGCAACAAAAACGGGTGCGTTCATATTTATGCATTCTGGGCTTGATGAGCAGTAATATATTCAGCCATGGTACGTACGGTACGAAAAACCTTGGGACCGTCTTCGGCATTGGAAAGCTTTATCTTATAGTGCTGTTGTAATAAAACAATCAGCTCCAGCGCATCAATCGAATCCAGACCAAGTCCTTCAACAAACAAAGGCTGGTCATCTCCTATATCTTCCGGTTTTGTATCCTGTAAATTCAACTGGGCAATGATCTGTGTTTTCAGATCCGACATTAATTTATCCATTTTCTATCTGATATATTTTATTAAGATTTTCTTTTGTAAAAATAACGGAATTACTGCTTTTATCTTTCTCTATTAAAAATAAAACCGCTTTATAATTCTCTCCCAACGCTTCAACCCAACCACATATACAGCATTGCAGCACTTCATTGTGCATCAGGTTGCCTACGTATTGCTGAATAAATGCAGCATCGAAATCCTCATTTATAAAAAAAGCATTCTCGCCTTTAAACTTATGCCTGATACTGATCTCACCAATAACGATATTAGGCAGGGTGTAAACAAACAGTGCAGGACTGGCAATTTCTTTTACCGTTTCCATGTATTTTATATCGTTATCCAGACTGCTGTTGGCATTAGACAACACAATTCCGATGTCTTCCGGTTTGTATTTAGCCGTATCAAAACTATCCTTCAGTAAAACTTCATTAGCCAGCCAACCCAGTTTACTAAGGTTATCCATCTTATGAAATTTTGGATATTGAGTATCGAGGTGACGGTATACTGAAAGCAGAAATTGGGAAAGGTCTGGCTCCTTATTCTCAAAAACCAGCAATTCATTTTTACTCACAATATTTGTGTTAATTGAGGAGCTGGCCGTTATGTATAAATCGTTAGACAATACTTGATTTAGCTTTTTATTGAGTCTCTGAAATTGATAAGCTTGGCTAATTTGTGTAAAGCAGTTTTATGATCTTTCACATAGGGATTGTTGGTATCCCAAACATAACCGGCCAAAACTGAACAGATCATGCTTTTAATTTCGGATACCTGGTTATCGGCGAAGAAAATAGTATCCAGCGTTCCCTCGTACCAGGCCAATACGTAAGAGCGGAAAGTTTCCACGCCCTGCATCATCACTTCGGTATAATCTTTTTCCCAGTCTGGTTGTTCGCCCTTTAATTTTTGAATGACCAAACGTGCTGCGATTTGACTTGACACAGTGGCAAGTGTAACGCCTGACGAAAATACCGGATCTAAAAACTCCGTTACGTTGCCTGTTAACACGAACCCATCACCATAAAATTTAGTCGTACTTACCGAATAAGATTCAAGAACTTTTGGTTCAAAAACAAACTCTATATCTTTCATTCTGTCAGCCAGATATGGTTCTGTCGCCAGTAAGGCTCTCAATTGTTGTTCGGGATTACCCCCGGCTGATTTAAAAAATTCAGGTTCACCTACAAAGCCAACGGAGGTTGTACCATTGGAGAACGGAATAACCCAGATCCATATCCCATATTGATGAACAATGATGGTAATTCGGTTGGGCTCATCATCCATAGTTCTTTTGGTATCTGTTACATGAGTAAACAAAGCTTTGCGTGGCGGCAGATTTGATGGTTTGTCCATATTAAACAAACGAGGTATCACCCGGCCGTAGCCACTGCCATCTATAATAAATTTCGCTTCTATCTGAGATTGATTGCCATCACTATCTACAATGGTAGTTACCGAATCGGTGTCATTGAATTTTATATCGGTTACCGAGGTTTCGTAGCAAACGGGTACACCCATTTTTTCTAACTCATCGGCCAGAATTTTATCAAAGTCGGCACGCTGTACCTGCCAGGTCCAGGTCCAGCCTGCAGTAAACTGATCACCGAAAAAATAGTCACATATCTTCCCGTTCTTTACAAACTTGGCTCCGTACTTTTCCTGGAATCCATGCGCCTTAACAGCGTCCAGAAAACCGGCTTCCTCCAAAGCTTCCATACAACGAGGCAATAAACTTTCGCCAATTACAAATCGTGGAAATTTCATCTTCTCCACAATTTTAACTTTATACCCTGCTTTATTAATGATGGATGCTGCAACAGTTCCCGAGGGACCTGCACCAATTACCAGCACATCAACCTGCTCTGTTTTCATCAATAGTTATTTTCGTTTTTTACATTTTATTAAAGTCTGGCTGAGGCCGATATGATCCGTTTCCTCAATAATATCAAAACCTGAGTCAGTAACACATTTCATAAACACTTCGGCGCTATACATCTGGCTGTTCCCATTTGCCAAAGCGGTAAAGTAAATAGATGTTTGCTGCAGGCAAAAAGCTGCAGTTTCAAACTTCTGCCTGTCCCAGTAGGGTTCCAGAATAATTACAGTTCCGTTCTCATCCAGCGCATCGTAACATCTTTTTAAAATAGAAACGATCTGTGCTTCTGAAAAACAATCCAGAAACTGGCTCATCCATATCACATCAAATCCTTTCGGGAATTGAACTGTTTCATCCAGGATATTCACCGGGTTAAAATCAACCCGGTCAGTCAAGCCCAGTTCTTCAATTCTTTTCATGGCTACATTCAATTGTCCAGGTAAATCCATAATGGTGATATGCACATCCGGATCAAACTTTGTTGAGGCGATGGCCCATTTGCCCGTATTGCCGCCAATGTCGAGTAATTTTTTAACACCGCCATTGTATACCATGGGTAATACTTTGGGGAAAGCATCATCAGAAAAAAAGTGATCAAAACTGAACCAGCTTTTTTGCACATGCGCCGGAAGATGAGAAAGGCCCTCGTAAATAGTTGGCCAATCGCCCCACTCTTTCAATCCAGCTGCTGTTCCTTTTTCTATACTTTCGTCCAGATAAAAAAGACCTTTATAGTTTACATCGTGAATGAAATCCATATTGGTAATGGTTAATGGGTCGTGCAAAATAAAATATCCGACTTTACCCAATGTATATTTTTTATCATTTACTAAAACTAAACCAAGGCCCAGGCCGCTTTCCAATAAAACACGAACGCCGTAATGCGACATGTTGAGTTTCTCAGCAATTGCTTCATTGGTAATGCCAGACGTCCCGCTGTCTTCAATCAGTTTTAGAATTCCTTTATTTCTCAGCACACGGGCTACTTGAAAAATTACGGGCCCAAACGCTATCCATTGTGCGGCATCTTTTGCTTCAATAGCTGATTTCTTGTTTTTTGAGAAAAATTTCATAAATATTTATTGCTGATTTTGTTGTTTACTGAAAACCAAAGCGGCATTACAACCACCAAAGCCCGAAGCTGTTTTTAAACAGTGTTGCAAAGGAGTTTGAATTACTGTTGTAGATACATTTACCGGTTGTGTAACACCCATGCTCTCAAAACCAGGTGTTGGCATTATTGTATTCTCTTTAAGCGATTGTATAGAAATTATTGATTCAATTAATCCCGCTGCTCCTAATGTATGGCCGTAGTAACCTTTTAAACTGTTTACCGGTGCAGATTGCAGCCCAGCCAAATTAATGGCTTTAGCTTCCATCTCGTCGTTAAATAAAGTAGCGGTACCATGGGCCGAAATGAATCCGATATCGCCTGAAGTAACTTGCGCCATCTTCATAGCTTTGCCAATGGCGATGTTCAATTCTTCGCCGGTACGGGACGGACCCGATATATGATTGGCATCGTTACTTACCGAACCTCCGCTAACTTTTATTCCTGATGAATATTCTTTGTTTGACGTAAGCACAACAGTACCTGCACCTTCACCTAAATTTATTCCATCCCTTGCAGCATCAAATGGTTTGCAAACCGATGGGCTGACGGCCTGGAAAGACTGAAAACCTGAGAGAACAAATTTACTGATAAGATCGGCGCCGGTAACAACTGCATGATCGTACTGACCGGATTGAATCAGCCTCATACCTGTTAAAATAGCCAGCATACCGGATATACATGCATTTGAAATAATTATTGGTTGATTTACAAATCCAAAATGATCAGCAACAAGTTTGGCAGAAGTATTCAAAGAGATTCTCTTATTTAATTCATCAGAAAGTATTTCTGTTTCAAGCAAACTGATATTTCCTTTGGTTGTGGAAATGATAAGGACCGTTTTTTTATCTGTTGCTTTTACATTGGTTTTTGAAAAAGCATCTTCAACGGATGCGACGAGCAGCTTCTCAAATCTTGTAAAAATATCCGGAAGTCCATTTTCAGAAAAATCATTTTCAAAAAGGGCAGCATAAAATGGTTGCTCACTCATTTCTTTATTCTCCTGCTTCTTTATTCCCGAATTATCCTGCTTAAGCCGTTCAAAATTAACGGCAGTGTTTAAACCTATCGGCGATAAAATATTATCTGAACTAATAAAAATATCTGTCATTATTCTTTTACTCATTAAGCCAAATCGTGTTTCTTTTTCCAGTCTTCAAAAAATGGCGGGTTAGCCAGCTGAAGAACTGAATCTTCCTTGCTTAAAAAAACCTGCACGGAAGAACCGGTTGCCACCAGCTCACCGGTTGATGATTTAAATAACCGATAGGTAAATTTCATTTTAGCAGAATCGGTGGGAATGTATTTTGATTCTACGATTACCCTGTCGCCATAACGTAGCGACCTTTTGAAGTCGCACTGCACACTTACTACAGGTATAACATAGCCATGTTTATAAACATCCAGGTAGCAAAGCCCGTGTGTGTTTCCAAAGTCTTCACGTCCGTCCTCAAAATACCGGATATAATGACCATGCCATACAATCCCTAATGGGTCCGCTTCATTAAACCTTACTAAAATTTCTGTTCTGCTGCTCAGCTCTTTTTTCATACGCTTACAAATCATCCACTATACTGGTTTTTCCAGGCTTTATATTTTTTCTTATCTATTTCAACCAATGATTTTTTAACAATTGATACCCAAAAATTACGAAAGCCGAATCCCGCCGCTTCCTGCTCCATGCGTTCGGTCATTAATACTTTTTTTGTTTTCAAATCAACCAGGGTAACCCATACTGCTCCATAGCTTTTCTTTTCTTCTTTTTTCATACCTTCCATAATAAAAACAAGGCCAACGCCATCACTACTCTTAATCCCAATTGCTTTTACTTCAGCCGCTATATCAGCTTCTGAAAGGCGGTTGAAATCGGCTTCATTGGACGAGTTTATATCATTGGCTTTTATCTTTTCGTTACGTGCTGTAACAGCGGCTATATCTACACTTATATTTCCGCTTCGGTTAAAAGCACTGCCAATTTTATAATTTTTATCCATTTCGTTAACCACTACATCATTCATGCTTGCATACAGCCGGTTCTTAATATCATTTTCATTTGAACCGGGATCGTTGATCAGCTTGTTTTTGTAATAATCGATTCCCAGGTATGTTAACTGGATAGAGTTGTTGTTAAAAAAATCTTTTATTGATTGCGAAAAAGATTGGGTGCTGATGCCTAATACAAAAGCTACAGTCATCAGCCAGTTTAGTTTCTTTGTCCATTTCATGATCAGGAGTTTTTATTTTGATTAACAAATATTTTCATCTTGCATTGAGCGATTATTTCATTCTTGCAAGTGATCTTTCCGGATATTATGGTTACATCAAAAATCTGATTCTCTATTGTTATTTCTGTAGTCAGTTCATCGCCGGTTTCAGGCAACGAAAAAATCTGCAAACTATTAACCGCTCCAATATAACCAACCTGTACCGGTTTATTCTCTTTATTAGAAATATAACCCGCTCTTGCTGCTGCTGTCTGAGCGATATTTTCTAAAAGACCTGGTTCTCTAAATATTCCATTTTCTACAAAAATATTATCCACCCTTACTGTTAATTCTGTGGTAGTTGTAGTTTCATTAAAATTAAGCAACTTATCCACCATAACAAAGGGCGGTTTTTGCGGTATCAGGTCCTTAATATTAATTGATGTTATCATCTTTTATTTACTCCCAAAAATTAAAATAGTTAAACCACTGTTCGGGATATCTTTTCAGCTTCAGTTCCATTTCGGCGGCGTAGTCACGTAACATATTATTCATCATCTCATCTTTACCAAATTTACTATAGTCTTTTATCTCACTGGCAAAAAGATGATAGTGCAATTTACTCTCCTTGCAGGCAAATACGTAAGAAACAGGCACTTTAAAAGTGGCTGCCAATAAAAAAGGGCCCAATGGGAATTTTGCGGACTGTTCTAAAAATTCAGATCTAATGGTTTTATTGCCGGGCAAAAATCTATCGGCGTGCATGCAAACCAGCTCATTCTTTGCAAATGCATCGCTGATGGCATAAATATGGCTCAGGTCATCTTTAATAACAATGATATTCATATTCCGCTTACCGGTAACTCCGTCAAGATACTTTTTTATGTTTTCATGTTCTGCATCATACAATACAATATTAATAGGTGTTTGCAGGCGGGTAAACAAATGACCGGCTACATC
This sequence comes from Sphingobacteriales bacterium, assembly GCA_024642285.1. Taxonomy (GTDB): domain Bacteria; phylum Bacteroidota; class Bacteroidia; order Chitinophagales; family Chitinophagaceae; genus Ferruginibacter. The sequence continues at coordinate 27,430 of JAHEBJ010000010.1, read as the reverse complement.
CCAATTGCCAATATGGGCGCTTAGCAGTATGCCGCCTTTTTTCATGTCGGCAATTTTCAAAAGATTCTCTTCTCCGTCAAAATGAAAACTGAATTTATTTTTTATACCCGACATTAGCACAACCTTATCGATAATGCTTTGCCCGAGCAAAAAATAATTGTTGTATAATTTGATGAGGGAGGTAAACCGGCCGTATTTAAGTTTATTGCGGTACAGCAGATAAATCTGACGGGATGCCTTAAAAGAAAAACAGAAATAGTACAGAACAACAATCCTCAGCAGGAAATAGGCCGGTAAAATCCCGAAAGTTTTTAACACCCATACAAAAATCCTGTATCCAAGTGGAGTGCCTCTGGATTTACCATGCCAGGCAGACATTATGCCAATTCTTTTGAATTTACCCGGGAGATCACATAATCATAAAAATCCTGTAAGCTGGCGATATCAGTAAAGTCTTCTGGTTTTACCTTAAATTTAAAATTACTTTCAATAACCACAACCAGATCAATATAATCAAGGCTATCTAATCCAAGTGTATCTTTTAAATTGGCCTCGGGAATTAATTTTTCAGATTCCACCTCAAACTCTTCAATCATGAAATCGTGAATCTTCGCTATAATTTCTTCGTTTGTCATAAGCAGTACATTAAATCAGTTTTCTTATTATAAGTGATGAGTTAGTTCCTCCAAATCCAAAGGAGTTAGACAAAAATACAACTATATCTTTTTCGGTGGTGCTTTTTGCTATATTCAGTTTAGCAGAATCTTCATCGGGGTTCTCGAAATTTATATTAGGAGCCACAAATGAATTCTGCATCATGAGTACAGAATACACGATCTCGCTTGCTCCTGCCATCCAGCATTCGTGGCCTGTCATCGATTTTGTTGAACTTACCAACGGCAAGTGAGCACCAAAAACTTCATCAATTGCCCTTGCTTCGCTGCTGTCGCCAGCCGGGGTTGACGTGGCATGCGCATTTATATAATCTATTTCTTTTGCCTGTACCCCGGCGTCTTTCATCGCCATATGTAAAGACCTAACCGGGCCGTCAACTGTAGGATTGGAAATATGTCCTCCATTTGATGAAAATCCATAACCTATTACTTCGCCTAAAATTTTTGCGCCTCTTTTTTGTGCCGATTCCAGTGTTTCTAAAATTACTGTTGCGGATCCGCCACTTGGTATAAGGCCGTCCCTGTCTCTATCGAATGGGCGGGACGCTTTGGCAGGATCGCTTTCCCTTATGGAAAAAGCAGACAAAGCATCAAAAGTTCCCATGCTCAAATGGTTAATCTCCTGTGCGCCGCCGCAGATGATCATGTCCTGCAAACCCGATTTAATAAAATGATAACCCAGTCCGATAGCATGTGAACCGCTGGCACAAGCCGCACTGATTGTAAAATTTACACCACGCAGCTTAAAGATGGTAGCCAGATTCATGGTTACGGTTGAGTTCATGGTTTGAAAAACCGCACCCGAACCTACCAGCGTAGTGTCTTTTTTCTCCTTGATGATATCGTTAGCTTCTATTACAGCTTTACCAGAGCTATCGTTGCCATATAAAATTCCAATTTCATGTTCACTGATGTAGCCTTCATCGATACCTGCGTTTTCCAGTGCTTCCACAGTGGCCAGGTATGCATACTCTCCCTGCTCGGGCAGCATGATACGGGCTCTTCTATCCAGTTTGCCTTTCAGTTCAGGCTTATCAACAAAGCCTGTTAGTCCAGAGCGGTAACCATATTCTTTACGCACCGGATCCAGAATGATACCCGATTTCCCTTTGTACAAAGACTCCCTTACCTCATCAAGATTTTTTCCGATGCAGGAATAAATACCCATGCCTGTTATAACTACTCTGTTCATTTGCTTTAAGTGAAAAGTGAAAAGTGAAAACCAAAAAGTGAAAGATTGCCGTTTAGTACTTTTTGCTTTTGACTTTATACTTTTGCCTTTTATTAAGAATACAATCCCCCGTTTACCGAAATCACTTCGCCGGTTATATATGCTGCTTCTTTTGATGCTAAAAATGCAACGGCATGTGCTACTTCTTCAGGCAAACCAAAACGTTTCAGTGGCACCATGTTTTTTAATTCAGCTTCGTTAAGTTCTTCAGTCATATCTGTTTTAATAAAACCGGGCGCTACAGCATTTACAGTAATTCCCTTGCGGCCAATTTCCTGAGCCAGTGCTTTAGTTGCACCAATCACACCCGCTTTTGCAGCACTGTAATTTGTTTGCCCGGGTAAACCTTTCAATCCCGACAGCGAAACCATATTAATGATGCGGCCATATTTTTTCATCAGCATGCTGTTAACCACCAAACGGGTTACATAAAAAAAACTGTCGAGGTTGGTTTTTATCACGTCTTCCCATTGCTCATCTTTCATCCACATCATTAGTCCATCTTGCCGTATGCCGGCATTGTTAACCAATACCTCAATAACCTTATCCTCATTGGCTTCCATCCAGCCACCGAGTTTGCTTTTTATCTCTTCTTTGTCCGATACATCAAACTGAATGATCTCTCCATCCGTTCCTCTTTCCTTCACCATGGCTAAAGTATTCTTAGCTTCTTCTTCATTCGATTTGTAATTGATCAATACATTATAACCCATCTCCGCCATTTTAATACAAACGGCTCTGCCTATTCCTCTTGATCCTCCTGTAACTAATGCAAACTTCATTTATCTTATGCTGATTTTATTGGGTTGAATTACCGTTTTTAAACGCAATTAATAATCCCGAATTCTCAAAATAGGTTTTGATCCTGTTTAAGTCTTTGTACTTGGGTTGATCGCCAACAAATTTCGGAAACAGATCTCTGATGGTTTTATAAACCTGTAAAGTTTTTGTTGACAGCCGCGGCACACATCCAATATAATCAATTGCCTGTAAAACGGTCATCATCTGTATGGCGAGCACTTCAAAAGAATTGTCAATTACTTTCTTCGTCATGATGGCTGCATTGCATCCCATGCTTACAATATCCTGGTTATCGTTATTGTTTGGAATACTGTGTACATACATAGGGAACGAAAGCGTTTGATTCTCTGCAACAGTTGATGTGGCTGTAAACTGCATACCCTGCATTCCAAAATTAAAACCAAGCACCCCCAGATTCACAAAAGGCGGGAATTTTTTATTCAGCTTTTCATTCAGCAAATAATTTAACTGCCTTTCTGAAAGCATAGATAATTTGGTAACAGCAATTTTTAGTTTGTCCATTTCCAGCGAAACATAATCGCCATGAAAATTTCCGCCATGAAAAATATTCTTATTCGCTACATCAATGATGGGATTGTCGTTTACCGAATTCAGTTCGTCAACAACTACTTTCTCGGCACTGCAAATGGTATCGTAAATAGGACCAAGTACCTGCGTTACACAACGCAGCGAATAATATTCCTGCACCTTATCTTCAAAAACTTCCTGATTAAGTTTATCAGGATTGTATAAATGTTCCGATCGGTTGCGGATCATCTTACTGTCTTGTAAAATATCACGCAGCATGGCAGCTACTTTATTTTGCCCTTTATGATGTTTAACGATGTTCAGCTCGTAACTGTAATGATCATCAAAAGCTTCTACCACTTCGTTGATCATGGCAGATAACATCACCGACCATTCCAGTAATTTTTGAGCCTGAATGATATTTACCATTCCAATTCCTGTCATGGCGGAAGTTCCATTTAAAATGGCCAGTCCTTCCCTGATATGAATAGAAAGCGGCACAATCTTAAGTTTTTTAAATACCTCCGCGGTTGGTTGCAGCTTATCCTCGTAAATCACTTCACCTTCGCCAATTAAAACCAATGCAAGATGTGCCAATTGAACAAGGTCGCCGCTTGCGCCAACTCCGCCGTGTTCAAAAATACAAGGGTAAACATTTTTATTTATGAGTTCTTTAAGCAACTCAACCGTTTCGGTATGAACACCTGAATAAGCCTGCATAAGGCTGTTAAGCCGGGCAATCATAACCGCCTTAACCGATAGGGGCGACATCATATTACCCCCACCAGAACTGTGACTACGAATAAGATTATATTGTAATTGTAACAGATTCTCCTGGCTCACTTTATACTGAGCCATTGGCCCAAAACCGGTATTAATACCATAAATGAGCTTATTGGAAGAAAATTGCTGTAAAAACTGAAAACTGGTGTCCACCTTCTCAACTGCGTCTTTGTCCAGTTCAATTCCCGTATTATTAAACAATATTTCAGAGACTTTATCTAAAGAAAGGGCTCCGCCGCCAACATTAACCATGATCCGAATATTTACTTAACTGATATTTTTGGTAACCAAAGAGGTAAAAATAGAATAAAGAATTCAAACTTTAATTTTTACCCGTTACTAATAAAGATACAAATGGTTTGCCGGCAAATTTTGCGGATGTTGGGTATTTTTTGTTAGCTTATTTTTTTATACTTTTAGATACTTATAAACTTAAAAACAAAACATATGAAAATCTTTAAAATAATACCCGCTGTTTTAGCAATTACCCTGCTTTCTTTGACTGCCGGTGCACAAAAGCTTAAAAATACAAGTGGTGACAAAAACATCCTAAAATCTGAATCGGCTATAAATATTGAATTTACCTACGAAAATATGAGTGTAGGTAAATACAAGGATGAGCAGGAATATATTAAAGATAAAACTGCTGAGTATAATAAAAAGGAAGCCGGCAAGGGCGATGCCTGGGCAGCAAGCTGGGTTAACGACAGAAAATCGAGATTCGAGCCTAAGTTTATCGAACTTTTTACTGATAACAGCAATATGAAAGTTAACGCTGATGCCAAATACACATTAATATTCAAAACTACATCAATAGAACCTGGCTTTAACGTAGGAGTCATGCGTAAAAACGCTGAAATAGATGCAGAGGTGTGGATTGTGGAAACCTCTAATAAATCTAATAAAGCAGCCACATTTACGATTAGCAATGTGCCTGGGAGCACTGCATTTGGCTACGACTTTGATACCGGACAAAGAATTTCTGAGGCTTATGCCAAAGCTGGTAAACAGTTAGGGAAAAGCTTAAAGTAATTGTCCTAACATAAATTTTCGAAAAAGGCGATTATAAGCCGTTTCTTACAAGGGTTAATTGACCAGTTTAATAATAAAAAAACCGGAGATTTAAAACTCCGGTTTTTTTATTTTATGCCGTTTCCATTTCCTTCTCTGGATAAAACCACATCACATCAACATCTTTAGTGATCATGTCGCCCGGAGAAATCGCCGCTTCACTCTCAGTATCCAGCACAACAACATTTTCTTTTTTACCAAGATTAATTGTGTAGGGATTTACTTTTATGTCGACAGCTGTTCCATTCACCTGTGTACTTACTTTCCTGAAAATGGCTACAGCTATCTGTTCCAGCATGTTCATATTGATAGCAATCTGCTCAATCAATTCCGCAGGAGCTCTTTGAACTTCTATCTCTTCCTGGAATTTTCTTAAAAAAGCAAGATCAAAGGGATCGATATACCGGTTCGAAAATGTTTCCTTCTCGAATGGCAGCCATTCTAAAAACAAATCCTGCATAATATTATTCAGGCGTCCAAATTTACGGCCAAGAAAATCTTCTTTTGCAAACAGATCTTTTAAAATACGCAGGTTTACAAATGCTTTGTTGGCAAACAAATGTGCAGGCACTGCCCAGTAAGTTGCCCAGTCCCAGAAAATTTTAATAACCATAATCTGGGTGTTGCCCATCAACAAATATTTATTCTGGTAAACCGGAATCCAGCTATCCACCAATGCAAGATGGCTCTGTTCAAAAACGCTGGCCCGTATTTCAATATCCTCACTACCAAGATCACGCAGTATCAAATCGCTCAGCCATGAATTATTCATTGCTATAAAATCGGTACCCGGCGAATAGAGTGGATCCAAAAAAGCTCCCGATTCTCCGGTAACACCCCATCTATCTTTTGAATACAATTTATTTGAGTGATGGGCATAGTGTTTCAATATTTTAAAATCCATCAGTCCATCGCCCTGTCCCAATGGTTCAAGCATTTTGTAAGGAAGAGGTTCATTTACTTTCATCCACTCAACAGCTTTATCATAGGTGTTGAAAGTTTCAAAAGGATGCACTGCCGGATCTGCCACTATACCAATACTTGTGTTCTTTGAGCCCAGCGGAATGACCCAAAGCCAATATCCTGTATCCATAAAATGCACAGTGCTTAAATAACGCAGACCAGGCTCCAGAAACGATTGCCAGTCTTTTTTATCCGTCCAGGTATCCACATCAATAACGCCCTTAAGCCGCCACCAAACTGCATTGCTGTGGTGCTCCATAGGTTTCTGAAACTGTAATTTTCTTTTTAAGATACTTGCCCTGCCCGATGCATCTGCAATCCATTTACAATTAACTTTTTGTTCTTCTCCGTCTTTAATAAAACTTATTTCATGAAGACTTTCGGGTAAAATTTCCACATTCGAAACCTTTGAACCCAACAATATTTCATTCCCTTTTTCCCGGGAAAGTTTGAGTAAGTGATTCTCCAATGTACCTCTGTCAACCTGGTGGCTGGGCACCGGAAGCCGAAACCTGGGGCCAAGTTCTACTCTGCTTGTAATATCTTCTTTAGTTTTTGATGGAAAGAAAAAACGAAGTCCGTGTTTAGGAAGTTCATGTGTTTCTAAATAACCTTTGAGGTCGAGCACTTCTCTTAAATAATGTGTACCTAGTTCTACGGTTGATTCGCCAACTTTATGTGCAGCAGTAGCAGCTTCGCTTTCACGTCTTTCCAAAACCAAAATTGATATATCAGGTTTTGCATTTTTTAGTTGCAAGGAAAGTGTAAGGCCGGCAAGGCCGCCACCGAGGATTACCACATCATAATTCTGTTGCATAATTTTGGCTAGATTTTTTCTGCAACAATAATAGTGAATTTAACGGGCTAATGAAAAAATTCCTTCATGATAAAAATCAGGACCCTAATTCCTCCTGTCAATAAACCGCACCGCTTTTCTTCCTGTTTCGGGAAACTGAATTTTCTGCATTTCTTCCTTGGAATGATACTGTACTTTGGGGCTTACCCTTAACCGGGCTTGTAAATTAGCCCTTAGTTTACGGTCTATTTCTTTTGTTTGATCAGCAACATGGAGATGTAACAACACTTCATCAAGACCCACTTCATTATTGTACACTTCCGCCACAAAATCAATAATCTCTTCCATTTCATTTAAGAGGTCGAACAAAGCTGGCGGATACAAGGTGGTTCCTTTGAATTTGATCATCTGCTTTTTTCGGCCAAGCAATGGCGAAAGGCGCAGGCTGTTTCTTCCGCAGCTGCACGGGCTGTCGTCATATATACATATATCGCCTGTCTTGTAACGGAGCAGCGGCATGCCTTCCACGCCCAAAGTTGTAATGGTTACTTCCCCCGGTTCGCCGGCCTGCACAGGTCTATTTGCTTCATCTAGCAATTCAACTATTAACAGGTCCGGTTGCAGGTGACCTCCATGGCAGGCTGTACATTCGGTAAATGCAGTTTGCATTTCAGTAGAAGCATAGGTAGAAAATAATTTGATGTCCCAGCTTTCGGTAATTTTCTTCCCTAAAATATTCAAACTAAAATCAGCATTGCGGATATTTTCGCCGATACAGATGGCTTTCTTTACTGACGAACTGTTAATGTCAATCTTATATTCATTTGCATAGGCAATCAGTTTTAAAATAAAAGAAGGCACAGCAACAATAGCAGTCGGCTTTAATTTAAATATGGTTTCCCATTGCAGCGAGGGAACGCCCGGACCCAGCCGAATGATTCCTGCTCCCATTTTACGGATGCCTGCATAATACGCCATGCCCGCCATAAACTGTCTGTCGAGTGTTAACATCAACTGGTAAATATCATCGGCCTTTCCGTCGGCACAAACAAAAGAATTGTATTCGTTGGTTGTAAGCCTGTTCAAATCATTTTCGGTAAGGGCAATGGTAACCGGCGTTCCTAAAGTTCCGGAAGTGGAGCTGTACTCAATGATCTTATTGATTGGCACACATAGAAAATCATTGTTGCGTTGTTGCAGATCTTCTTTGTTTGTTGTTGGAATCACATCCAGTTCGTCAACCGACTTTATACCGGCAACATTAAAACGGGATTTTGTAAACAGCTCTTTATAAAAAGGTGAATATTCATTCAGGTAGGTCATTAACTTTTGCAGCTGCTGCCCCTGTATGGTTTTGATCTCTTCTTTAGTTGGAAATATTGATGCCATAATTTTCTTTTCTTCAGTTTTCAATAATTACAATTGCCGAAGCCATTGTTTTTGTATGCGAAAGGGAAATAAATATTTTTCCCGGCTTCAACGCTTCAATCGTTTTTTCAGTTATTCCTGAAAAATGCAATTCGGGTTTTCCCTGTTTATCATTAACCACTTCAATTTCATTAAAAGCAGTTCCTTTGCTCCAGCCTGTACCAATGGCTTTTAAAAAAGATTCTTTGGCAGCAAAGCGGGCTGCATAATGTTCATATTTAAAAGTACGGGCTTCGCAATAAATTATTTCATCGGCAGAAAAAACCAGTTCTTTAAAACCTGTTTTCTTTTCCATCTTTTCTGCCAGCCTTTCCACATCAACCAAATCGGTACCAATACCAAAAATCATGGGGCTTGTTTTTTACTTATTTTTTTGATCTGTTCCTTAATATAATCTTCTTCTTTCTTTGTTGCTATAACCTTTGATAAGGCAACCTGATAATAACGCAAAGCGGCATCATATTTCTTTTGTTTGTACAGATAATCTCCTGCCATAATATAAGCATTATAAAACTCCGGATTGCTGGCTATCAAACTGTCAACATTTACTTTGCCGCCATCCATGATATGCTGCTTCAATGTACGAAAAACAATAAAGTTTTTATAGCTCCGAGATAATAAAAAAGAATCGGGGGCGATTGTTAAACTGCTGTCGGCAATTTCATGATTATCTGTTAAACCATGCAATGCAAAAATTTTATTCAGATTATAAGCTACATATCCGCCCAATTGCCATGGCGAAGTGGAGACCCAAACAATCAGTTTTTTCGGTTCAAAAACAATCGAGTGATGAGCAATCAACTGGTTAATGGCTTTTTCGTTGCCCATGCCGATATTGGCTCCATTCAATCCTTTCTGATCACGTAAAATATTTATCGTCTTCTGTACGGTGTTCTTCCCATTCGCATCCAGCAATTGTGTAAGTCTTTTGTAGCGGTACATGGATGCACTTTCATTTTCCTGCTCAATATTCATTTTTATTTTTGAAAGTGAAGGGCTTTGAAAATGATTTGCACAAACAATAAAATTTTTGTTGGGGTCATACACATCCAGTGCATCAGGTGTTTTTTCAATGATCACGGCTTTGTTATCATTGGCAGATGCTACCAGGAAAGATTCAGAAACGAACATCTTTCTCGACTTTGCAATGGCAATTGCTTCCTCAATATTTTTTGCGTATTGCAGAATTTCTCTTGTAACAATTGACACGGGTGTGGCTGATCCCGTTGGCAGGTCTGTCTTTGCCGCATTGATGGTGACAGATAATCCCTGGTCGTTCATACCGGAAACAGCACCAACAAATCCGCCCCAGGTAACGGTCATAAACTTGTGCCCCTGTTTTGGGTTGAAGAATGCAATGATCTTGTCTTCGGCAAATTTATCGCCTACATAAAAATCAAAATTGCGGCCAATGATCATCGTGCTGTCCTGCGACATGGCACCCCATGTGCCAAATGAAGTGCAACCAACGAGTGCAAGATTTTGAACGGCATGGCCAATATCATGTGCCGCATGGTAATTTAAAATGCGCTGGTAGTTTGTGCCGAGGTATTTGTATTTGGGAGAAGCAGATTCTGAAACGCCGTAAATTTCTTCGAGATATTCTTCTTTTACATTTTTATCAAGATTGCGGTTAAAAAAACCAATCATGTATTTTAAATAATTTCGCTGAAAATTTGATGGAATCATCTTGCTGATCTGTTCAGCAAAATGATCTTCCTGCCTTACAACCAGTTCTTCACTTAGTTTTCCGTTGATGACCCCCATTTCAAAAGGAGCACCTTCAACATACATTTCATAGAGCCCGCTGTTGCTGTGGCGGAACCAACTATTGTTGAGAGTAAAAAATCCATTGCCATGATCAGTACGCTGCAACTGCAGGCTGCTCACGTCTTTAACCTTTGGCGGATTAACTTTCGAAACCTGCACAATATAGATAATGCCAATCAGCAGCAACAACAAAATGCTGCCGAATATATAGCCAACCCGTTTCCAGAATTTTTTCCTTTTAAGCATTTCGTATTTTTTCAACTACGCTTTCGTTTCCCATAAATGCCACGCAAGTAACTACTCCGCTCATGGCGGCGCCAAGCACGCCATGTAAATTTAAGTTTTGCCCTGTTAAATAAAGATTAGGAATTTTTGTTCGGGGAGAGATAAAAGTTTTCAACGGATTGCGGTAATCTTTGGCAATGCCATACATAGACCCGTCATCGTTGCCGATATAATCACGGTAAGATAAAGGCGTTGCCGTGTAATAAGATTTAATGGCTTTTTTCAGCCCCGGAAATTTCTCTTCCACCAGATCTATCAGCAATTCTGCTTTTCGTTTTTTGAATGCTTCATAATTTCCGCCCCTGTCTTCTTCATCTGAAACGGTATTAAATGTGTCTGCCCATTGTTTCACTTCATCAAATTTCATGTAAGCCAGTATCGTCATTGACTCGGCATAAACGTCCGACTTTGATGAAGCAGAAAAGAATAGAGCATAACCCAGCGGCCAGTTCTTTTCAGTGTATTCCGTCATATTCCATACCTGTCCTTCTTTATGATAATAGTAGTTGTGTTTTAAGTAAGGGAATGCATTCTTATTAAAAACAATGTTTACTATAAAAGAAGATACAGTGTTCTCCAGTTCTTTAACACGGCTGCGGTAAGCCGGTTTAATGATGGTCGTTTCCGTCATTGCCAGTGTGCGTACCGGGTGCATATTACTGATAAAATATTTTGCGGCTACGAATGAACCGTCCTTCAATTCAACTGAACTTACCTTACCTTCTTCCACTACGATTCTTTTCACTTCGGTGTTTCGGCGTATATCGCCGCCATGCTTACGGATATTCTGCACCATATATTTACCAATGGCCGAACCGCCGTCTATACATTTCCAGGAACTTTCGATATAGCTGTTGAGGATCATTGCATGCACGTAAAGCGGCGTCATGCCACCTTTGCCGGCATACAGCGTATTGTTACCAGCAAGTACTGCCTGCAGTTTTTTATCTGTAGTTATTGATTCAATATAGGACTGTGCATCAATTTCAAGCACGGGCGTTTTTTCATTGATATCGCCGCCGCTCCTCAAATTGTACAAAGGAAATTTGCTGCATACTTCTTTTATCTTATCGCAATACAGCCGAAGCGCTTTTTCTTCATTAGGAAAATCTTTCAACAATTGCCGAATGAAATTTTCGTAACCCTGTGCGTACACATATTCTGTATCATCATTCTCAATAATGATCTTATCAAAAACATCTTCATCCATTTTCTGCAACTTCAGTTTGTCCATTAGTCCCAGGTATTTAAAAACCTGATAAAGGTTTTGTCCTTCGCCCAATCCGCCCAGGTAATGCACACCCGAATCAAAAATAACTTTATCACGTACATAGGTTTGCAGGCTGCCGCCAACCTGTTTGTTTTTTTCCAACACACAAACTTTATAACCTTCCCGGCTCAGTATGTCAGCACATACGAGTCCGCCCATGCCGCTGCCGATAACCACTATGTCAAAATCTTTTGCCATTAATCTGCTCCTGCTTTTAAAATAAATATCGTGTTAGATGTAAGTTTTGAATCGGCCATTTCCTCACAGCTCAAACGGCCTGCCGCTGCCAAAGTCCTTATCATATTGCCCGATAAAAAACTTAATCCCGTTTCTTTTGTCTTATTAAAATTTACAACTTTGGTTGATAAAAATTCTGTGAGCTTTGTTTTTTTATGCATCGCTTCCTTGTCTTTATCTCCATCTCTGATAATAACCATACCACCGCTATTAAGATTACTGATACATTTTTCTATAACAAGTTTTTGTTCGTCTGGTTGCAGGTAGTGCAACATATCTGCCATGATGATGCAATCATATTTTTCAAACTCAAAACCCATCACATCACTGTGTACAAAATTAATGTTATTGGTTTTGCTGAAACAGTGTTTGGCCGTATCAATTTTTTCCTCATCATAATCAATGCCCGTGATCTGCCTTTCTTTAGCAACAAAAGATAACATATACGGCATAAAACCGTAACCACAGCCAATGTCCAGTATCTTTCCCTGTTTAGGAACAATACTATTGAAAGGCCTGTAATTTTTTTCGAGCCGGGTTTTTATCCGCATATACCATTCCAGCACCGGGCCTTTGTAGAGATAATTATAGATAAGCTGCTTACGGAAATATTTTGGTTGCTCAATCTCTGCCCTCAGCATTTCAAATTCAGACCGGAAATAGCGTCCTATACCCTTTGCTCTGGCGGCATAATCATCTCCATAGGTTTTATCATCGGGTTTTATTCTTGGTAATATTTTAACCGTAAGCTGACCGTCTTTTAAAAGCTGATCTTTTTTGGTTAAGGTATAATTGGTTCCGTGAATCATTATCGGCAAAATATCAACATTCAATTTTTCAGCCAGATAAAAAGCACCTTTATGAAACCGCTTTATTACACCATCTTCAGCCCTTGTTCCTTCAGGAAAAATAATTACTGAATAACCATTCTTAATTCTGTCTTCAACCAGGCTCAAGTCATTTTCTATTTGTTCTGTTGGAAAATAATCTGCCATGCGGATGACTTTACCAAACAATGGAGAGTTCCATATCCGGTTGTTCGTAAACATGATAAGCTTCGGATGCAGCATGATCAGCGGCAGTATGTCCAGTGAAGACTGGTGATTGGCGATGATGATGGCGGGCGTTTTAAATTTTTCATCGGGCAAATTAATGATCTTCTTTTTTACATTAATCATGATATACACCAAACGCCTGCACACCCTTGCAATAATTCTATGATAAAGCAACTTGCCTCTCTCTTTTATATTAAAGATTGAAAAAATATAAGCGATGATGGTGAACGCAACACTCCATCCTATAAAATAAGAAAACGCAAAAGATGATTTGATGAATCCCCAGGCTGTCCATGGGAAGCGATTTCTTTTAACACGGTTTCTTATCAGCACCGAAAATAAAAATGGAATCAATATCTGCGCCATAACCACCACGCAAAGAATACCGATGATTGAAATTAAAGCGATGGACCGCAGGGCGGGATGCTGTGCAAAGATCAGTACTCCTAACCCGGCAATTGTTGTAACCGCAGATAAAATGATGGAGGACTTAAAAGAAGACAAATTCTTTTTTCCGGTTTTGTACTCCTGCAATAACCCGTCCATAATGAAGAGACTGTAATCATCCCCCAAACCAAATATCAATGCCGAAATGATAATATTGATGATATTAAACTGTATGCCAAACAAACCCATGATACCAAGAATCCACACCCAGCTTATGGCCATGGGAATGAAGGAAACCAGCGCCAGCTCTATTCTTCCGTAAACGAGCAGCAAAACAAAAAACACCAGCATGGATGTCATAATAGCGATTCGGCTGAAATCTGAATTGATGATCTCCACAAATCGTTTAGTGAGGTATTGCTTATCAAGAACTGTGACATTCGTTTCATTTTCGAATGTGTTGTAAACCTCCTGTCTTTTTTCTGGAACAGTTTTTACCAAAGTAACTACGGTTGTCTTACCCGGTTTTTCAGTGATATAATCATCCAGGAAATTTTTACGCACATCAGCCATCAAATCTTTATCAACCAGCTCGTAGGCCTTGTCCAGCATCATTTTAAAATTAGTGAATGCCGATGCATTGAACTTTAGTGCAACCCCTTCTTTTACCAAGGTAGCCATCAATGCTTGCTTCTTCTCTGGTGTCCAGTATTTATTCCAATGTTCAATTCTTATCCGCTGCAACGAATCTGAAATGATGAGAGAGGAAACACCCGAGTATTTTTTCACTACATTTTTTTCCTGTAATTTTTCAATCTCAATAACGAGCTTTTCGTTGTTCACCAATGCATCATCCAGTGTTCTTCCTTCGGTTACTAAATAAACAGACTGTAAAGCAAACTGATTGATCTGGTTCAGTTTCTTCTCGGAGGCTTTTAATTTGCTGCTCATGAAATTCATGTTCTGCAAATCAGATTCAAAGCCCGCCTTTCTTACCCAAAAGGCAAAGAAGATGGTTAGCGCCAAAATAAGCAACACCAAATACTTATTGATCTCGGGTTTCAAAGAAGCTATCTTATCTATCCAGGAAAACTCTTCACCCTTGTGAGCAGCCTGTTCTTTTTTAGATGCAATAAAATGCGGAAGAAAGATCAGTGAGCAAAGAGAGGCTCCTATCAAACTGAATGCTGCAAACAGTCCCAGGTCTTTCAACATTTCCGATTCAACAAACTGCAGACATAAAAAACCACCGATGGTGGTAAAGCTGCCCACCGTCATAGGAATGGCAAGGTCACTTATCAGTTGTTCTATATTCCTGGTGTGCCGGTAATGATTAAATACATGCAGCGAATAATTTACAGCAATTCCCAGCACTACCGAACCTGTACCCAAAGCAATCACCGAAATACTTCCCTTTAAAAAATAAATAAGGGCCAGCGAAAATAATGCTCCAAAAACCACCGGTACCAGAATAATGAACGGTGCTCTTTTCCTGCGGAAATAAAATCCTAAAAAAACAATGATGAAAAGAATTGTTATACCTTGTGTGAGCAAAGAATCTTTACGCAATTGTAAAGCGTTACCCACCGATACAGCTGTTGCACCAAAATAAGTTGCTGTAACTATACTGTTGTTATTGTTTACCAAACTATCCAGCCCTTTTAAAAGTAAAGCATTTTTTCCTGTGTTATTTGGCGGATACTTTGGTGTGATAAAAAGCATCAGGTGCTTTTTGTCCTTTGTAAGAATATAATTATCGTGTAGCTCAAAATTTTCGTCGTATTGTAATTGTTGCAATTTTTTTAAACCCAGGAAAGTTATGCCTACAGGGTCTTTGCTGATCATGGTCTTTAAAGCAAAGCCGGATGGTGATGTAAGTGTCCGGAAATTCTGCTCCAGCGTTTCCTTAACTTTTGCAGGCTGAATCAGGGAGTCAATTTCGGTGTAATCTTTTTCATTGAGATAAACGGGTAAGTGATCACTAATAGTTTCAAATAATTCTAATCCCAGTCCGTCATCAACTTTTACATTCAATTTGCTAATGTAGGGTGCCAGTTTCAGTTCAATATTTTCAGCCAGTTCATCAACATAAGCAATCAGACTATCTGGCTCGGGGGCAGCTGTTGTATCTTTTAGTGATACAGTTACCGCTAACTTATCTATGAATTTTGAATTTTGAAAAATCTCATTCAGTTTTTCAATCTTCTTATCCTTTGGTAATATTCTGGAAATGTCTTCTTCAAACTTTACCTGCCACGCAAACCAGGCTGAGGCCAAAAAAATTAGTCCAAATACAATATACAAAGCTGCCCGGCGCTTTTGGAAATACCCATAAATATGCAGCAGTATTTTTTTCATGTGCAAGTAAACTTATAAAACAGGCGTGCGTTCCTTTTCAATCAATTTTAAAAAAATAAAGGTAAGTAACCCGAACGCTACGGCAGCAACTATGGCCAGCGTGATACTTCCGTAAATATATTGAGCCAGGTTATTCTTAATGGAATCGAGTGTGATTGATTTGCTGAAAATAAACTGTGTTGCATTTTCTCCCATCCAGTAAGCACCCATTTTATAACTCAAAAAAATAATCAGCGGTATCATAGGCGGTATACTGATATTGGCAGCAACAATCACCAAAGGCTTGTTCAGTTTAAACAATACCGATAAAAAAATAGCAGTCACTAATTGAAATCCCCAGATAGGAATGATTCCCATAAAAATTCCGAAAGCCACAGAAATGGCTTTTAGTTGTGCCGAATGATGCGGACTAAAAAGATGATCATCCAGCAGCTTCTTAAATTTCTTTCGGTTGAATAGTGTTCTTATAAAATCTCTTGGCTTGATATATAAAAAAGCGATCAGCACTAAAACCGTATTTAAAATACTAATTCGGAAAAAATCCTTGAATGGTCTGAAATGCGAAACCCTTTCATTGCCAGGTGCGTAATAGACTGTTACAGGCACTGATGTTACGTCAATACCTTTCCAGGCGGCACGTACCAGTACTTCAATTTCAAATTCATATTTACGGGTAACGAAACGCATATTTTTTAACGCTTGCAGAGGATAAAGGCGATAGCCGGATTGTGTATCAGAACTGCTCTTCCCTGTTTCAACCTTAAACCAAAAATTAGAAAATTTATTTCCAAAACTGCTGCCGCCCGGCACCGAATCCTGGTTCATATTTCTTGCTCCAATGATAATAGCGTTGGGATACTCCTTTACCTTTTCAAAAAACAACGGCAGGTCTTTTGCAAAATGTTGTCCGTCGGAATCAATCGTTATTGCATAATCGTACCCTTTTTCAACAGCCCACATGAAAGCTTTTTGTAATGCCCACCCCTTGCCAACATTTTTTGGATAACTGATATATTGTACCGAAAGAAAGTTTTTTACAATGTCATCAGTTTCATCCGTTGAGCCATCGTTTACTACAATAATATGATCGGTGTAACGGGCTACATCTTCAATTACTGCTCCAACTGTTGCCGCATTGTTATATGTAGGAATAATAACACAGGCTCTCAATTCATCATCTTTCTCCTCCTGGAAACCGGAACCTTTCATTATTCTTGCTGTTTGTCATTAATTGAAAAAATAATAGCAGTAAAATTAAAACAATAAACAGAATTAAATTTTACGCCTTTAGCCTGCTTTAGTAAGCCGGTTTTCTGTTCGTTGTTTTTTATCTGCAATTTTCTGATTTATCCATTCGGGCCATTGCGAATCATCTTCGGCATCATAAACCCTTACATGCTGAGTGCCGTCAGTCTTGAGTAAATCAGCTTCGGTACAACCCAAAATACAGGCAGCTGTTTTTACACCCGAATAACTTGCCCCTACCACGCCATGGCTCATAATGCTGGAACCGCACATGAATAAATCGTCCACTTCACTTTTACTGGTAAAGGAGAAGGGGCCGGTTTGCCAAAATCCTTTTTCAGTGCCATATACATTTCCTTTTGTAGAGTTAATATAATGTTCATTTGTTAGTGGCGTACCCATTTGGAGGTGAACAATATGCTGATGAACCCGGGGCATAATTCTTTCGAGGGTATTTAATAATTTCTGGCAAAGCCGCTCTTTTATCTTATTGTATTTTTCATCATTTGCATTTCTATCAGCATTATATGCTTTAAAAGAATCGTAGTCAATAAAAGTTACTACCTCAATGGTGTGTTGCTTCCCGTTATAGCTTAACGGGTCTTTTAAGGAAGAGCAGCTTATAAATAGTGAAGCAAATTCATCTTTTTCCAAAATATCAAGTTTGGTCAGGTCATCATGTAACTCGTCCATATCTTTATCCGGCATGAACCAGATATTGCCCGAATCGAGCCCGGCATCCCTGATATCCATATCCACAGTAATAAAAAACATTAATGAGGTTACAGAGTAACGTGTGCTGGATAGTTTTTTTAGTAATTTATTGCTGAGGTTTTCATGGCCAATCAGTTTGTAAGTGGTTTCAGGGTCTGCATTGGAAATGATTCTTTCCCCCATTATTATTTCTCCGTTTTGTAATTCTATACCAACTGCCCGTAATTTTTTCCCTTTTTCAGTTATGATCTTTTTTACCGCTTTGCCTGTATGTATTTCGCCGCCGTATTTTTTAATGGCATTAGTCATGGCTTTTACAATTGCAGCGCCGCCACCGCTTGGATAAAACCCGCCATTAAAATAATGATCCATAAGCGCACAATGCAATGGAAAACTTGCCTTGGATGGGGGGAGCCCATGATCGCCGCATTGAATATTGAGGACTTTTTTTAACAAAGGATCTTTAATATGCCAACCAATAACCCGCCTTAAACTAAAAAGGCCATACTTACCCAAATGCCTGGTACGGTAGGGAATTGTAATATTATCCCAAAAGCCATTCATTTGAGGAATGAGATGAATTTGTGCACTAACCTTTTTAATAAGAGACAGGTATTTTTTTAACCCTTTTTTTTCTTTTGGAAAGCGTTGTGAAAGGGCATCATATAACCGGTCGATTGTAGCCGGCATATCAATACGCTCTTCTCCTATCCAGCAATGCTCATAAGCATCTGGGTTCATCCTGAAAAAAACAAGTTCATTGGCAATACCCAATCCCTCATATAAATTACTGGCCGATTCGCCTTTATCAACGGCTCCTATATAATGCACACCAGGGCTAAACCGGTGCCCGTCTAAATAAAAACTATGGCACCAGCCTCCGGGAACATAGTGCTGTTCAACTACAGCAACCCTTTGTCCGGCCCTTGCCAGACAGAGTGCCGCCGACAGCCCTCCTGCACCAGATCCGATTATTATGGTATCAAATTCCTGAATCATTTGCATTGATGAAGATAACTGTTTTAAAGAAGTTTTGGATAACAGATGTTTTGTGGCCCGGCCCTTAAAAAGGTTAGGCTCAACGCTTAACACATAGTTTTGAGCCTTTTAACAACTGCATTCGATCAACAAAGTTTTGAACAAAAAATAGTTATGGCATGGTTTTGGATTTTAGGTACCCCAGATCAGAAAAACTATTTTAAACTTTAAAATCAATATACAATGTCTGAAACAAATTTTCCAACACCGGCAGCAAATGTAAAAGCTGGTAAAAATTACAAAAACATCATTATCGGGGTTTTGGCGGCAGGATTGATCGCTGTATCAGGTTATCTGATCTATGCGATGAACGACAGTTCGCAAACAATTCAACAGCAGGAAACCCAGATTGCAAAGGTTTCTGCTGAAAAAAGTGACGTGCAAACAAGTTTTGACGCCTCGCTTGCCAGGCTTGACTCTATGTCGACGATCAACACCGGATTACAAACTGAGTTAGCCGAAAAGAACAATGAAATTGCAAAGGTAAAATCGGAGATACGCAGTATTCTGAACAAAAAGAACGCCACTGCTTCTGAATTATCGAGGGCAAAAACACTTATCGCTTCGCTTAATCAGAAAATTTCATCTATGGAAGAAGATGTTGCCCGGTTAACGCAGGAAAATCAATTGCTGAGCAATGACAACCTCGTTTTAAAGCAGGAAAAAGAATCTTTAACTCAAAACTTAACCGCAACTACTGCAGTTAAGCAGGAGTTGGAAAAGAAAGTTGATATTGCGTCAACACTACATGCGTCCAACATTTCAATTACACCGATAAATGTAAAAAAATCAGGTAAAGAAAAAGTTTCAACAACGGCAAAACGTGTTGATAAACTTTTGGTAAGCTTTGTTGTAGATAACCGAATTATTGAAACAGGGTCAACCGATCTGTATGTTTTGGTTATTGGCCCCGATGGAAAAGCCATCAGCACCGGCCCGGAAACATTCAGTACAAGAACAAACGGCGACCTTTCTTACACAGCCAAGGTTCCGGTTGACCTGGAAACAGCCAAAAAGAAAAACGTAGAGTTTGCTTTTTCTCCAGGTGCTGATTTTGTTCAGGGCAGTTATACAGTTCAAATTTATCAGAACGGTTTTTTAATTGGTCAAAGCAGCCGTGAATTAAAGAAAGGCGGTTTATTCAGTTAATGATTTAGTCTTGGTTTATTTATTCAAATAGTTGCGTTAAGCCGCAACACAAAAAGCCATCCCGATATAAAATCCGGATGGCTTTTCAGTTTAAGAACAAACAGGTCTATATCATGTTTTCTGCATTTATAATTTGTTACTTTTGCATTTTAAAATTTATGAAGAGAAGTATCAAAACTGTTGCAATTATTGGAGGAGGGCCGTCTGGCTGCACTTTGGCCACGCTTTTAAGCCGTAAGGGAATGAGAGTTGGCGTTTTTCATATTGAAAAAAGACCGGAGATAATCGTTGGCGAATCGCTTGTACCGGCTATTATCCCTTATTTGCAAAAATTAGGAGTAGAGGATGAAGTTAAATCGTACAGCTCCTATAAACCCGGTGCTTCGGTTTGGGTAAATAAAGATGAAGAAGCCACTTCGCCATTTAGTTTTGGCGGCGGCGGATTACCCCATTATGCATACAATGTTCCCCGAACAAAATTTGACAAAACCATTTTTGATCTGGCTGTTCGTGAAGGTGTGACATTTTTTAACCAACCAGCTAAAATTGAAAAAACCGGCAACGGAGATGAACTAAAATTAAGCGACGATACACTTAGTTCAACTGATAATTTTTTCAACGGGCAACCTGACCTGATCGTTGATGCCAGCGGAAGATCGAGAACAATATCTAGACTGTTGGATATTGAAACTAAAAAAGGAGATAGAAAAGATGTTGCAGTTTTTGCTCATCTATCGGATGCTGAAAAAATAGAGCCTTACAATATTCATTTGCACAGATTAGAAAAAGGCTGGGCCTGGCGTATTCCGTTGCCCGACCGAATCTCTGTGGGTATTGTTGTTAATCCCAATCATTTAAAGAGCTTTGGTAATAATAAGGAGGAACAATATGACAATTATCTGAAATCGGATGAAACTTTATTAA
This sequence comes from Sphingobacteriales bacterium, assembly GCA_024642285.1. GTDB lineage: Bacteria > Bacteroidota > Bacteroidia > Chitinophagales > Chitinophagaceae > Ferruginibacter. The sequence goes on along the minus strand of JAHEBJ010000010.1, from coordinate 6,723 downwards.
AGTTCACTCAAAACGCGGTACGGCAAACAGGTGTAGCCCAGTATGATAATTACCAACTGATCTCTCAAAAAATGTATGGTTCTAATTGGCTTTTAACTGGTGATGCCGGTGGATTTCTGGATCCGATCTTTTCATCCGGATTGTTTCTTGCTATAAAAGGAGCTTTCCGGGCCGCCGATGCAATTAGCGAAGGAACCGATATTGCATTTACAAAATACCAGAAGGAGCAATTGTATGAGCTTAAGATATGGCAGAAGCTGGTAAATACCTGGTATAGTGGCAGCCTTTTTACTTTATTTAAAGTAGGGCAAGACCGAATGGATACTGCTTTCGGGCGATTTATCGGCCCTCACATGCAGCGGCACCTTACCCGCATTTTCTCAGGCGAAGCCGTTTACCGGGGATACAGCCGTGGCTTTTTAAACTTTGTGCTTGGCCCAATGATCAGTCTTATGAAACTAGGCCGATTGCACAATAGAAAGCTCAGCGACCTGGAGATTAAGTAATTTTCCATCTTTCTTATTCGCAAATTTGCCCAAAAACAGTTTTTTGCTTCTTTTTTCAAGTCATTCATCCCATCTATTTACCGTTCATCACAAAGCTATTTTGGGCATAAAATTTCCTAATAAAAAATAAAAATCAATACCAGAGCGGGTTTGAAGCTTACAATCGGTAATAATTACTGCCTATTACTAAAACATGCTTAGTACTTTATATTGCATAGTACTGTACTTCCCCTTATCTTTGTGTTATCAAAGTAAGCAAAGCGATAAAAAGCCAGATTTACTAAACAAAAAAAGAAACAAATATTAAAACATAAAAAACTAAAAGTCATGAAAAAGCAATCACAAATCAACTTCGCAAAAATGAGTAATGAGCAAACAAACAAGTTAACCACTGTAGTAAAAGAAACTTTAGGCCTGGCAGTAAATCCTGTTAAAACACTAACCACAGCCGACCTTTGGAATATCCAAAGAAAAAGTAACACAATGATGCACAGAAGGTACGCAGCCTGATCAGTATCATTCAATAGAAAGTATAGCCAATTCTTTTTCATTGATCTACAGTTGCCTCTCAACCAAAGCCCCTTCGTTTTGAAGGGGCTTTTTACATCACGTCGTCTTTCTTTAAAATACCTTTTAATTAAATAGTTATTATTTTTTTGTAAAAGGTAAAAAGCCCTATTTTTGCAACCCCAAATAAGGGTACATTCCTCCTTAGCTCAGTTGGTTAGAGCATCTGACTGTTAATCAGAGGGTCGTTGGTTCAAGTCCAACAGGGGGAGCAAAAAAAAGGATTTCGGTAAACGAAATCCTTTTTTATTTACACCTATGATTGCTCCGAATTTCAATGATCTCATAGTTTGTTTGCCAATCCCTGTCTTTTCCGGCTACACAACATCCCGCTTTTTTTACTATATTACTACACAGAATACCATCTAATACATTGACCAGCCTGGTCATTATTTTCGAAAAGTCAGATATGTTCAAGTCTTTGATTTTATCATTCCTTTGGTTTTTACCCATATTGAATTATGCCCAGGTTGTAAACAACCGTGGAGCTATCCTTACTGCTGATTCATCTACAAACACAAGCGTTACTTATGCTGTGGTCATCGGAGTTTCTGAATATAAAGAAGTGACACCCTTAAATTTTGCACACAAAGATGCCGAAGTCTTCGCCAATTATATGCTGAGCAAGGATGGAATGGGCCTGGACAGCAGTCATGTGAAATTATTCGTGAACGAAAAAGCTACGCTTCAAAATGTTGGTAATGCCATCAGTGATATTATTCTTAATGATCTCAAAAAAGGAGATAGAGTCATATTCTTCTTTGCAGGCCATGGAGACTACGATGCCAATATTTTAAAGGACCAGGCTTTACTGTTACTATATGCCGCACCCAAACAGAATTATTTTCAAAATATTTTCAGTGGCGATTTTATTTCGACTTCAGATCTCAACTCACGTTTTGTTGACCCATTGGCGGCAAAGGGTTGCGAAGTAATTTTAATTATTGATGCCTGCCATGCAAATGGCCTGGACAAACCCCTTAGTGGCGGCACCGAAGGTGGACGCATAACAACGCTGGCCTTGCAAAACATGACGGCACCTGTGAAGATCTATTCCTGCAAATCCGATCAATTTTCGCTGGAAAGCGAACAGTGGGGTGGCGGAAGAGGTCTCTTTTCCTACGTTTTAATGGAAGGATTTTATGGTATGGCTGATGCCGACAATAACAATGAAATCAACCTAAAAGAAATACAACGATATCTTGAAGACAATATTCCTAAATTGGCTGCCCCAAATCAACAATATCCAATTGTAAAGATTGAGGATCCCGAAAAAAAAATCGCTACTGTAAATCAGGATTTGCTGGCGGCTTATAAAACCGAGAGAAACAAGAACCTGGTTTTTCTGGCCAAAGCAGATGTTAAAGGCACCACCACCTCATTGTTACAGCAACTGGACAGTACCCAAAAGAAATTGTACCGCATTTGCGACAGCTTGATAGAAAAAAAAGAAACGCTGTTGGCCCATCGTAACTATTTACTTTATACAAAAAAAGACAGTACAAGTGAAATTGCTTTGGGGCTCAGGCGAAACCTCAGCGCTGCCATGCAGGAGAAAGCTGCGGCCATACTTTTACCCATGCTCAGAGAAAACAACCAATCCCTGAGAAATTTTAAATCCGTGGATTCTGCCGACCTGAAAAAAGCTGTAAACGAATTGGAGATAGCAGCCGGTTTGTTAGGAGAAAAACATTTTTTATACCGGAATCTTGTAGCCCGTATCCTGTTCCTGAAATCACTTACGCTCGATAACGACGATGGCATTTCCTGCCTTGAACTTTCGGCATCACTTGAGCCCAATGCCCCATATACTAACTATTACCTGGCAAAAAGATATCAGTTTAAAGGCTACCTGGAAAAAGCAAAACTTAATTTCAGAAAATATATTGAACTGATGCCTAAGAATGCATATGCCTGTCTTGAAACGGCGACAATTTTCTGGCAACTGCAGGAATTCGATGACGCTATAAAATATTCCCAGGCGGCCATAGCACTGAAACCAGATTTTAAAAATGCTTATTGGGGTCTTGGTGTTGTTTACTATTATCTGAAGGAATATGATAAATCCCTGCAGTGCTCCAAAAAGATTTTAGAAATTGACCCAAATGCCTCGTTTGTTTATTATAACCTTGCCAGTTTATACAGCGCAAAACAAAACAAGACTGAAGCGCTGTTCAATTTCGAACTGGCGATAAAAAAGAAAGCATTGGCCTTAAATACGATAGCGGATGATTCTGATTTTGACTTTATCCGCAGCTCAAAGGAATTTAAAATTATACTACAAAAGTATTTCACTGAAGAAGAGTTGGTCAAATATCCAGAAATATACAAGTCCGCTACCGGCACTCAAAAAAATTATACCACATGGCCTCAACTGGGTACTGAATCTTCTTTTTTTCATAAAAAAAACAACGCTGACAGTGCAACAGGTTTTCTATTACAAACCGTGGTCTATGAATCAGTTGATGGTACGGAGAAAGGCATACTCGTTAATACCAACGGCAATATAGAAGGTAAACGATGGAAGGACTGGAACAGCAGGTTCACAGGAAGAGAAACTAATTATACTGAAACCGGCAGAGACGAATGGAATGTTTTTTTACGCAGCGAAGAAAATGGCCAAAAGCTACTGGTAGATCTGAAAAATAAAAAGATCGTAATAAATTATTCCGAACCCCGCCGTAAAGAAATTTATTCCATAACAAATAAAGAAGGGAAAAGTACGCCTGTTGCGGTATTGTTTGATGGTTCCGATTTTAACGGCGAAAGCTTTGAAGTAGTTGATGATATCTATTGGGTAGGCGAACACTGGAACGATCATATCAGTTCAATTCATGTTAACAAAGGATATAAACTGCAGGTATTTTACGATTTTCATTTTGAAGAAAAATCAATAATCATTGAAGGAGCCTGGATTGCACCGCCGGAGTGGAACAACCAGATATCTTCTATTAAGATTTTGAAAAACTGATTTTTATACGAATTTGCTTATTATTCTCTTTGCGCTGTTTTGTGTCAATTTCATCACTGTTAATCAGAGGGTCGTTGGTTCAAGTCCAACAGGGGGAGCAAAAGGTCAACATGAATGTTGACCTTTTTTTATTGTTTAAATTTCTAAAACGATTATTTATCTGAATTTGCTGTACGCAGGCACTAATACTCCTTTTAGTTTGTTTTCTGTTATGTTGATAATCTCTTTTGTCTCCAAAGCCGGCAAGCCGGCCCATCTGTCTTTTTTAATAAACACCGAAAATTGTTGTTTTGTCTTCAACAAAGAATCGAGTTGTAGATTGTTAATCTGTTTTATCTTTCCTTTGGAATAAAACTGGCTTGAATAACTTTTTTCATCCAATGAATAGACAGGATTTGCAGCAATAAACGGATCTTCTAAAAAATACTTATCTGTATTGTCTTTAAAGAAAGGTTTTGCAAGTCCCGATAATAAAATCACAAACATCGCCATTGGAATAAAAAGACCGATGGCCAGAATTCTTTTTCTATGCCTGATATTTCCCCATTCATGTACCACCAATAAAACAATCGGAATCATAACCGGCAGAATGTACGGATGGATAAGACTTTTTGATGTGCTGAAAAATAATGGTGTCCACAAAAGCCATAGCCACAAAAATAATCGCCACCTGTCTGAAAGTATGTTTTTGAAATGCTGAAATCCTTTTACTGCAACAATGGCAATCCACGGCACAGTTGTAATTACTAGGAACACCCAAATCATGCCCAATGGCTGCTGCTTGGGAAATCCATATTTATCACCCGCCCAGCCCGAATCAAAAAATCGTTTGAAATGTTCTCCCACTATAAAGTAGTCATTAAAGCCCGGCGATCTCAGTTCCATCAGGTAATACCATGGTACAGCAATCAACAACATAACGAGCGGACCGATTATCCAGGGAATTTTAAAAAGTTTTTTCAGTGGAATTTTAAACCGTATGCACCAGATAAAAAGCGGAGGCAATGTAAGTATTCCTACTATTGGTCCTTTGGCCAATAAACCAATTCCCATACCTGCAAAAAATAATAATCCGGCTTTTTTATTGTTATCATTGTCGAGAAATTCCCAAAATGACAACATAACGACACCAACACTAAATGCCAGCATCACATCAGTAGATACAACGCCGGCATGAAGAAAAAATTCCGGTACGGTAAAAAGGATTAGGCCAGGAAGAAAAAAAGAAACTTTGCTTTTTGCCGCATACTTCCCTATTGCAAACGCCATAATAATTGACACAATTAAATAGGGGAGGCGTACCACAAATTCATTTGCTCCAAATAAAAAAATGCCTGCAGCCGAAACCCAGGTTGACAATGGCGGCTTTGCCCAAAATGGCACACCATAATCAATTTGCGGAACTATCCAGTTTCCTGTTTCCGACATGATACGTGCAATCTCGGCATACCTGGCTTCAGTCTTATCCATAAGCGGCACCGCTGCATTTAACCAGGCACGGATAAAAATAATAACAGTAAGCCAATATGCATACTTATCTGATTTACCCGAAAAGTATTTTTTTAATGATGAGATCATTTATTATAAAACGAATTTATGGCATAGAGGTCGAGCCAAAGTTTAAAAAAATAAGTGAATTTAACTCTTGAATCTTTTGCATCTATCCACGCATTTAACGGAATTTCCTTTGTGTAAACAGGCATATTTCCCCGCCCGAAAATGCGTATCATTCTATGAAACAGTTCCACATCAAACAACCACCTGGAAATAAAATTATCTGTAAATATTTTTTTCGCTAATGAAATTTCAAAAATTTTGCAGCCGCATTGTGTATCATAAACCGGCAGCCCCAATGACCTTGAAATAAATGTTGCTACAACCCGTCCGAAAACATAACGGTACCATTTTCTTTTTATCGTGTTGTCTATCTTTAATATCCTCGATCCGAAAACAAACTGAATTTCACCATTGACAAGTTTTGAAATTTCCCGGCATTCTTCCAGGCTTGTTGAAAGGTCAGCATCGAGATAAGCAATTTTATTGCATGATAAACTATCGAATACAAACTGAAAGCCTGCCTTAACTGCGCCAGCCTTCCCTTTATTGCTTTCGCAACGCACCACATGCATCTGATTGGTGAATTCGCCGGACAGTTTTGTAAGTATTTGAAAAGTTTCATCGGTTGATCCATCATCTACAAAAACCAATCCCACATCCGCAGTGTTGTTTATGAAATCAATGAATTTTTGTTTGTCTAACCGGTTGGCTTCATTAAAACAAGGTATAACAATAATCAGATTCATTAGTTATTGGTTGGGCTTTAAAGATAAAGTTATTCAAAGACAACACTCGAATAAAAACTACCAGTTGCAGCATTTATATCCTCGACTGGTATGTAAACAGCTCAAAATATCTGCCCTGCTTCGCTATCAGCTCGTCGTGGTTTCCACTTTCCACAATGCTGCCCGATTCAATTACCAGTATCTGGCTGGCTTTACGGATGGTACTCAGCCTGTGTGCAATTACAAAAGTAGTACGGCCCTTCATCAGCTCGTTTAAACTTTGCTGAATGAGTGATTCGCTTTCTGTATCCAGGTTTGAGGTGGCTTCGTCCAGAATAATAATTTTTGGATCAGCAAGTATTGCACGTGCAATAGCAATACGTTGTCTTTGTCCGCC
>JAHEBJ010000009.1 GCA_024642285.1 Sphingobacteriales bacterium | reverse complement strand
CTAATCGTTAACCTAAACTAAACAAAGTTATGAATTTTAAAAGTCTTTGTTATCCTTCGGATTATTGCCGGAGAACATTGAACAAAACGCTGCTGGTAATGAAATTAACAACTATTTTCCTATTTGCCGCCTGTCTTCAGGTTAGTGCAAAAGGAAATGCTCAGGTTACTATTTCTGAAAAGAATGTAACCCTACAGAAAGTATTTAAACAAATACACCGCCAGACGGGATTTGATTTTTTGTACAGTGTTGAATTACTTCAGCAATCGGGAAAAGTGAGCATTAACGTAAAAGATGTTACAGTGCAGGATGCTCTAAGCACATGCCTTTTAGGTAAGGCACTTTCCTATTCAATCGTTGATAACACAATTGTGATTGAACCGAAAAAACAGTCTGCAGAGGACATTGTCACAATTGAAATTCCGCCAATTGATGTAAAGGGAAGGATTGTAGATGAAAAAGGCGCACCTGTTGAAGGTGTATCAATTATTGTAAAAGGAACAAAACAGGGTACTACAACCAATTCTAATGGAGAGTTTACCCTTAACAATGTTGACAAAGATGCCATCCTTGTACTTACTTCAATCAATATAGAAACAAAAGAAATAAAGATAAGCAACCGCACGGAACTTGGAACAATAAGTATTATAACAAAAATTATTGAGAGTGAAGCAATTGTAATGAACACCGGTTATCAAACTATTTCAAAAGAAAGAGTTACTGCAGCACATTCCAAAGTTGGAGAAGAAATATTAGGAAAAAGGCCTTATGCCAACATAGCCGATGCTTTGGCCGGCCAGATAGCCGGTTTAGTTGTTGACCCGGTTACAGGTTTTACCATCAGGGGAAGAAGCTCTCTTTCTGGCGCTGCTGACCGAACACCACTATTGGTCGTTGATGGATTTCCAATCGAAGGCGGGTTTAATACCATTAATCCAAATGATGTTAAAAGTATTGATGTATTAAAGGATGCAGCAGCTACATCAATTTATGGTGCAAGGGCGGCCAATGGAGTAATTGTAATTGTAACAAAAGGAACAGGACCAAAGGGGAAACTGAATGTTAACTTTAATTCATTTGTCAGTATTGGCAGCAAGATAGATCTGGATAATTATATGAATATGGCAGACGCTGCATCCCAGATTGCTTTTGAAGATAATTTGAATTCAGTGTTGAAAATAAATGCTGCCAATAGTCCCTATTCTAACGCAAATGGAAATTTCAGAGGGATCCGTTCACCTTATGCAACCCTACTTATCGAAAAGGATAAAGGCAACATTACTCAGGAATATTTTGATAGCAAGCGGCAGGAAATGCTTAATTCAAATTACAAAGATGATTATAATAAATATCTCTTACGAAATTCAATCTCTCACCAGCAGAACCTGATAATCTCAGGAACCGGAGATAGAAATAGTTATAAATTTTCAGCTTTATTGGATAACGATCGCACCAGCATGCAATTCAATGATAATAACAAAGTATTGCTTGGGTTTACCAATATTTTTAATATTACAGATAATATCAAATACACTTTTAACAGTAACTACACGATATATAGTTCAAAAAATAATGGTATTTCTTTAAGCCATGCTAAATCGGTTACGGCACCATGGACAAAACTGGTAGATGCAGAAGGTAATTATACAAGAATGAATTACCAGAACTATGAGCCAATTGTTAAAACCTTTGAGCCCAGAATGCCTTATAGTATGAGGTATAATTTACTTGAAGAGGCAAGCCTTCGCAATAATGTATACCGTGGACAGGACATTAGGTTACAAAACGAATTTGAATTTAAGATTATGAATGGATTGCGTTTTAAACCAATGTTTCAGTACGAATTATTTAACGATCAAAGTACCAGTTTGTACGACGAAAACTCCTATGCTGTTAGAAACTATGCGAATTGGCTTTCTGTGTTAAATACTACTACAAATAATTATGTAAGCCAGATTCCAAAAGGTGGTATCTACAGAAATAATGGGGAAAACAGGCGGCAATCAATAAAAGTTAGGGCGCAACTTGATTATAATAAAAGATTTGGAAGTAAACATGAATTAATAGCCCTTGCCGGTGGCGAAGTGATTTCAACGAAAACTGAGGTTACAGGCCCTGATTTAAAATTTGGATATAATAAAAGCGGCCTGAATTATGCTGCATTTGACTATGCTACTGATCGTTTCGACATGTTTAATTTAGGTACTGTACTTGAAAATTCAGTTAGTTACGAAGGAAACCTGATCTACAATTACAGAGATCCAAATTTCAGGCAGGATTATAAATATAACGAAAGGTTTCTGGCTGGTTACTTTAATGGTTCATACACTTATAACAGCAAATACACTGCATCCTTTAGTATGAGAACTGATGCGTCAAATTATGTATCAAAAACAGTCAGGGAAAAGTTTTCACCTTTTTATTCAGCAGGTGTGCGATGGAATGTTAAGAATGAAACGTTCATGAGAAATGTTGATTTTGTTGACCGTCTTGCAATGAGGGCTACTTATGGTGTTACCGGAAATGCAGCAGGCAAAAGATCTGTTCTTGCTTTGTCAGTTTATACCAGCCTTGCGCCAACTACAGAAACAGGTAATTTGTCGAACGGAATTATTACCGGTAGAGATAATGACTTTCTTACCTGGGAGAAAACCTATTCTACAAATATTGGTACCGACTTTTCATTATTTAGAGGAAAACTTACCGGAAGTATTGATGTGTACAGACGGCACTCAAAAGATCTGCTGTCTTCAGTAAAGACCTCACAGGTAGTACAGTCAACTTCCTCGTTAACGCTGAATCTTGCAGAGGTATTAAATAAAGGTGTTGAAGTAACCCTTGGAACAGAAATGAAGATCACCAAAGACCTAAGCTGGAATGGCAATGTAAATTTTGATTATAATTATAATGAAGTACTTTCTTATAACTTTGTTTCACCTGCATTATTTTATTATTTAGGATCAAACGGCTCTTTTATTAAAGGTTTACCAACCGACAGGCTTATGATGGTTCGTTTAGCAGGTACAACAAAAGATGGATATTATGTACAGCAGAAAAAAGATGGGGAATTAATTACTGCGAATAATTCATCAAATTCATTTGCAGAAGTAAGTGGATTTGGAATGGGCAGGATGATACCCGGTCTTAACCCTCGTGATGATGACAGAATGTACTACCAGGGGAGAACAACACCACCGGCTACTTTAGGGTTTACCAACACATTTAATTATAAAGGCCTTTCATTAATGGCTGTTATAACCGGTAAATTCGGGCATAAGTTTCTTAGAACTGACGAATATTTATCATACAGTTTAATTAACAATAACTATAGTGCTTCGGGGCTGGCAAGCATACAGCCTCCTTCTCTGGTTGCCACCACTTCAACCGGTAATATTAACCCTACTTTACTAAATCAGGCAATGTGGTCTAACTCAGCCTTACTCAGGGATTATTATTCTGAAGAAATTGTTTCGGATGCTTCTCATATCAGGTTAAATGAAATTTATCTTGGTTATGATTTATCTGATGGCGCCCTGAATAAGTTGAAAAAGTTTTTTAAATCTGTTACTGTTTATACACAGGCAAGAAATCTGGGTTTGTTGTGGAAAGCAAATGATTATGGCGTGGATCCTGAATATCCACTGGGAACTTTGAAACCTGTAAAAACCTACACTTTTGGCGTAAGGCTTGGTATGTAAAGTTGAACCCGTTAGCTTATTAAAAACTTAATAAAAGAAAAAAAATGAAAAAAATATTTGTATTACTTATAACAATTGCACTGTTTAATACAAGTTGCGAAAAATACCTTGATAAATCGCCTAGTGAAGGTGGTTTGGTAGGATTTAATAATGTGGATCAGTTTGATGGTCTGTTAAATGATATCAGAGTTACCAGGAATATTTTTGAATGGAGATTTGGCATTTATGGCTCTGACGATTGTTTTATTGACCCCGATTTTCAAACAGCAAGTGCGTCTTATCTGCAGCCGGAAGCTTTTAATACCTGGAACCAAAATGAATTAAGAAGCCTGACATCTTCCAATGGTTTTCAAAGAGGTTGGTCGTATATGTACACCTATAATTATATAACCGACAAAATTGATGACCCATCCATTTCTGGCAGTGTTTTATTAAAAAAACAAGTTAAAGCTGAAGCAATGTTTTTCAGGGCATTTAATTTTTTCAATCTTGCAGTAGAATATTGCATGCATCCGGGTTTAAATGGGGGTCAATATCCCGGGTTAGGTTATAAAAATACTATCAGTACCGATCCCTCAACTTATGATGACAGGAAAACTGTAGATTTTACTTTTAGCGGAATCATTGAAGACCTCACAAATGCCGAACAATTATTAAATGAAGTTGGCAAAAGTGATTTTAATATTACTCAACCTTGGAGAGCAACTGTGGTTACGGTACAGGCATTAAGAGCAAGGGTAGAATTGTATATGGGTAACTATGCCAAAGCTTTTGAATACGCAAAGAAAGCATATACGGCCTACAGCTTTTTATATGATATGAACAATGCTGCATTGTTTACAATGCAAAACAGAGTGACTACTACAACTACCTGTAATGGAGTTAGTACTTCGGTAACATCTCAAAGCCCGGTAATTAGTAATGTTGGAGGAAGTGCAACTGACCCCAATGGTCTTTGGAATTACAAAGAAAATTATTTTAGGTATGTTGCCCAGCTGGCGGCAGCGGCTAAACTACCTCCATCTCAGGATTTATACAATATGTATGAAGCAACAGATTTGAGAAAAAAAATATTCTACGATAATAATCTTAACTGTAATAACAGCCCTTTTACTCCATGCCGTAAGGATGAACTGGTTTCGAAGCAATACATGAAACATGCACTGGGAAATAACAGATCTGGTTTTGCATTAGGTGTAAGTGTTCCCGAAGTAATGTTGATAATGGCAGAGTGCAGGGCAAGGGGAAAGGGTGATGGGGAGAATGCCAGCATAATATTAAAGGCATTAAGAAAGACAAGATTTCCCGTTGGTTATATTGACAATATCGGCAGCTCCCTTAAGGATGTAAAAGATGAGAGAAGAAGAGAACTTGCTTTTGTAATGCGTTGGTATGATTTAAAAAGATATAATGCTTTGGATAATGATAACATTACCGTTACAAAACGTGGCCGGAATGATGTCTATCAGTTAAACTCAAATATTGTAACCTACAAACTGGCTCCTAATGCACCGGCTTATGCTTTGCCCATTCCTGAGGTGGAGATCATTCTTTTAGGTACCTGGCCACAGAATGAATATGGAGGTGTTACAAAACAATAATTTTTAGGTGAGTAAAAACTCAAAAAAACAAAAAAATAATAACGATGAAAAAATATCTGTTTATCATATTAATTGCTGCAAGCTTTGCAGCTTGTAAAAAAGGGGAAGATTACAGAGGAAATATATTTCCTGGATTTTCCGGTGCAGGAGAAGCTGCTACCTGGGTTGTTTACAAACATACAGTAACCGATATACCTTATGTTACTGCTGTATTACCGGCACAAACACCTCCAACTACTTATTTTAAACTCGATTCTACTTTAACAGCTTCCCGTCAGAAAGAGGTTTCAGGTGGGTCATTTAAATTTTATAAAAGTGGTGAAGTGGCAGTGGTTGTTAATAATGCGTGGGTAAAGCAGTCCACGTACAAATGGGAACTTGCTGGCGAGCAGATGAATATTTTTAAAAATACCGGAGGTAACTGGAACCTGGCAATCGTAGGATTTCAAGATCAGGAAAAATTACTATTGAAGTTCAAAAAATCTTTCTTCGGTGATACATCAACTGACAAAGAAAGATTTGTAATGGAAGTCTTTTATACAATCTTTAAATAAAAAAAATCATGAAATATATTCTAACTGTATTTATTCTGTCCTGCGTAGTTATGTCGTGCAGCAAAAATGAAACTATCAATAATATTAATGTTGAAGGCTATTGGAGCATACAAGACCCTACCTACACTTTAAGTTCTACAAGAGACCTGTATCATTTATTTAAGAGTCCGAATGCCTACTACAGGTTCAGTTATCTTAAAACAGACGACTTTTCTGTATTAACATTAAAACCGCAATCAGATTCTTTAATATCCTATTATCAGGTAAGTGGAAATCAGCTCATGTTGCCAAGTCCTTCACCAAGTACGAGCAACACCTACCCGGGTAATAATCTGATAAGCCAAACAGATAATGAGATGATGTTCACCAGGCTGGTAATTACAAAGAGAGACGGTAACACCGGCGAACCCTTAACTACAAGGACCGATACCATAAAGTACACAAGGGTAGTTGATCAGGTAAAAGTTGCCTACTTTAATAATTATCTAAAGCAGTGGCATCCATAAGCTGGGCAATCCCATTTATCTTAATACGTATTGCTTTTGCTAACGTATGCTTTCTGTTTTTTTATTTATTTGATTAAAAATTGATAATGAAATTTAGAATAAAGGCATTGGTATGTGCTGTTATGGTTTGTTTTATTACACAAACAGATTATGCCCAGCAAAAAGCGGGACATGCTGTACTAAAAGGCAGGCTTATCAATTTTAGTGCAACGGTAATTTTGGAGGACTTTTCTGATGTTCAGAATATGGTACCTTCCTCTACTAATCAGCGTTTTACACTTGGCAAAGACTCAACTATTGATATTATTGTGCCTTTAAAGACACCCTGCTACTTCAGGTTAGGAAGGAATAAACTTTATCTGAGCCCGGGAGATAATATTGATTTCACCATTGATTTTATGGAACCAGGGAGTGCAATATTTAAAGGGAAAGGTAGTGTAGCAAACAATTACCTGCGTAACGTCCCATTTCCTAAAAGTGGGTCATTTATTGAAGCTGGGAAATACATAAAGTCCTCACCTTCGGAGATGTTGGAATTTATTCTTGATAAAGCTAAAGGAAAGGACAAAATACTTGCTTCTTTAAAAGGTGTTTCTGTTCAATTTATTCAACTGGAAAAAGCAAGGAACAGAGCAGATATCATCAAAACAATTTCAGCAGTTCAGGCGTATGCCGGCTACCATTTCAGAACAGAGCCAACAACATTTTTGGATTCTTATCTAAGTGAGTTTAAGAAAATTAGCGGCCCGGTAAAAGATTCTTTATTAAAGAATTTTGTTAACCCCGACTATTTACAAGTAGAAGTTTACAGGGATATTTATGATAATCTTGATTTAAGTTCGGCAACTACTGCTCAACTTCAAGTGATAAATGACTGGTTAAAAGCAGAAAACCTTGCCAGAAGAAAAATAAAGCCCTTAGGTGATAAAACTAAAATACCAGAATTAAAAATTTCTGCTGATTCTATCAATACAAAAAAATACAGGGACATACTGAATTTGTTGCTGGCAGAAAAAATGAAATTTGGAGCCGGTGATCCTGCCGTTGATTTTGCAATTACAAATCAGGATGGAACAAGCTCTACTTTATCCAGCCTCAAAGGGAAAGTGATCTATATTGATATATGGGCAACCTGGTGTGGGCCCTGCATGGCCGAAATGCCTCATCTCGAAGAATTAAAAGAAAAATATAAATCACGAACCGATCTTGCTATCGTTTCTCTTTCTGTGGATAATAACGATCCTATTTGGCTTAAAAATCTTGAACAGAGAAAACCTGATGGGATTCAATGGCGTATTGACAGGCCAAAGTTAGCTGCATATGAAGTGGAAGGCATTCCTCGCTTTATTCTAATTGATAAAAATTTTAAAGTTGTGGAAATGGATGCTCCAATACCTTCAGATCCCGGCTTGGTAAAAATACTGGATAGGCTAATAGAAAAATAACATGAATATTTTGCGAATAGGAGCTATTTTCTGCCTTTTAATATGGATACAACCTTTAACCGCACAGGTAACTGGCGATGGTGCTTTGGATATAAAGACGCTGCCGCTTAGCGCAGGTCAGATAATTCAAATAAAGTTTGATGGTTCAAAAGCCGGATTGGCAACCACCGGAGAACCGGTGTATGCTGTAATGTTTGTGTACAAATCAGGCAAAGTAAAAGTAACAGATACACTAATGACTGGCAAAAAAATGCTCAGCGCTAAATTTATTGTACCAGATACCGCCGATGCTATTGCTTTTAAATTCATGCAGGGTATCCGTGAATATGCCAATAATGGAAATGGATATTATTATACTGTGAATGATAAAGACGGCCAAGTACAGATTGGATCTAGTTACTCATTGTATCGGCTTAATTCTGGTGATTACCTGGCTGGAATAACAAAAGGAAATGCAAAACAGGCAGAATACTATTATAACGATTGGTTTCAGGCACAGGATATTGATAAGATGCCCTATTATGATAAAGCTATTTCGTTGTTTATTAGAAAAGATACCCTGGCTCTGTTAAAACACTTTGCAGCAATTTCTGAAGCAAAAGGAATTACAGAGGACCAATTTACCAATCTTGCTTTTTATACCAGGCTTAATGGTAAGGCAACATCAAAAATAGTTGAAAATGAAAAAGTAAAGCAATTCCCACGTGGCAAATGGTATTGGCGCACATGGATTGATTCGATACGAAAATTTCAAACTATTCAGGAAAAATTGGTATGGATAAAAGCCTTCCAGTTTGTTTGCCCCGAGGATTCAGCAAATGAATATCCGCTTGCAAATGAACTGTATTTCGATGTTTTACGCACCGCCGTTCGAAACAGGGATTTGCAAAGTGTGATCTTATATTCTTCATTGCTCGAAGGGAAAAAAAATGCGGAAGAAAGACTGGACTATTATTATACAGATTTTATTAAAAATATTATTGCAAATGATACATTGCTGGACGATGCTTATAACCTTATTAAAAAGCCGCTACAAAGGTCTCTGGCAAAAACAAAATCATTTGTAAATATTCAGCCTTACCAATCCAACCAGATGTACCTGAAAGAATCCAATAAGCAATACATGGAATTGGCGAGTATTTATGGCGAAGTGTTGTATAAAATGAAGCAGTATGATTCTTCTTTTTATTATAGCAGATTGGCTGCTGTTTTTGAAGAATTTAAATCCCCTCTTTATAATGAAAGATATTTTTTGGCGATGGAAAAAATAAAGCCGCCGCTTGAAACCGTAGAAGCAATGAAACCTGTTTTGAAAGGCAAAGGAGTGAGTTTTAATTTAAAAGAGCAGTTTCTCAGAGTGTATAAATTAGCAATGAAAAGAGATGGAACAACGGTTTTGGAAGAACTGCTTGCAGATGCAAAAAACAAAATGAAGGAGGAAGTAAAATCAAAAATACTTGATATGCCGTCACCGGATTTTAACTTACCCGGCCTGAATGGTGGCAGCATATCTTTATCATCTTTAAAAGGTAAAGTTGTATTGCTTGATTTTTGGGCAACCTGGTGTGGCCCATGTGTTGCAGCTTTTCCAGCAATGCAACAGTTGGTAAATTCCAATAAAACAAACAGCAACGTGGCAATATTTTTTGTAAATACGTGGCAAAAAGAAAAAGATAAATTTGCAACGGTAAGCCAATTTTTGAAAGACAAGCCATACAAAATTGATGTTTACATGGATGCAGATGATAAAGCTGTAAAGGATTTTAACATAAAAGGTATCCCAACTAAAGTTATTATCGATAAAAAAGGGAGGATCCGGTTTATTTCTGTTGGGTTCAATGGCGATGAGCAAAAGGCAGTTGATGAACTACAGGCAATGTTAGATATTGCTGCTGAACAATAAGGCTACCTTTTTTTTACCATGTTGAATTTTTATTTTAAAAAATAAGGATTTTATGGAATTATCTCTTTTACTCCTAAAATCATTACAAAACGAGCGAATAAACTGCACAAACTTTATACCTTTACTCTAAAAGTATTGGAACTAAACAACAGAAAAGCGCATTACGAATATTTTTTTGAAGACAGCTATATTGCCGGCATGGTACTTAGCGGCACCGAAATAAAGTCACTGAGGGCAGGCAAAGCCAGCTTCAATGACAGTTACTGTATTTTTCATAAAGGTGAGTTGTACGTAAAAAGTCTTCACATTTCCGAATACTCCTACGGCACCCACAGCAACCACGAACCCATGCAGGAACGCAAATTACTGTTGAACAAAAGAGAACTGCGTAAACTGGAAAACAAGATCAAAGAAAAAGGTTATTCCATTATTCCATTGCGGCTATTCCTCGCCGAGTCGGGGTATTTTAAAATGGAGATTGGCGTCGGTAAAGGAAAAAAGCACTATGATAAAAGAGAAACGATTAAGGGAAGAGAAACGGAACGGGATATTAAAAGGAAGTATGGGATATAGTTTTTAGTTCTTAGTTCTTTGCTATTAAATGTATTTGGTTCAACCAGTAACTAAAAACTAACTAACATTCCGACAAACTCAAAGGCACATTTACTGCCAAACCACCGTCTGCAGTTTCCTTGTATTTATTGTTCATGTCAATGGCAGTCTGCCACATGGTTTTTATCACACTATCTAAGGTAACTTTTGCATAATCGGGTAAGCTCTGCATAGCTAACTGACTTGCTGTAATGGCTTTTATAGCGCCCATTGTATTTCTTTCAATACAAGGTACCTGCACTAATCCTCCAATTGGGTCGCAGGTCATACCGAGGTGATGTTCCATAGCGATCTCTGCTGCCATTAAGGCCTGCTTTTGTGTCCCACCCATACATTCTGTTAGCGCTGCGGCAGCCATGGCGCTGCTCACTCCTATCTCCGCCTGGCAGCCGCCCATGGCGGCTGAAATGGTGGCGCCTTTTTTAAATATGCTTCCTATTTCGGAGGCAGTCAAAAGGAACTGAACTATTTTTTCATCGCTGTCGCCATCGCAAAAAGCAATATAGTATTGCAGCACCGCCGGAATAACACCAGCTGCACCATTGGTAGGTGCTGTAACCACACGACCAAAACTGGCATTCTCTTCATTCACAGCCAACGCAAAACAACTCACCCAATCTAAAATATAGGTAAAATTAGTGCCGCCTTGTTTTACAAGTCCTAACCAGCTTTCGTAATCGGTGTAAGGCCTGGCGTTAATTAATTTTTTATTAAGAGCACTGCTCCTGCGCTTAACCTGTAAACCGCCAGGCAAAATACCATCGGTATGTACACCACGATAAATACATTCTCTCATCACCTGCCAAATTTTAAGCAGGCCTACCCTTGTCTGTTGTTCACTTCGCCAGGCCGATTCATTTTCCAACACCACATCGCTGATGTTCATCCCTGTTTTCATACACCAATGCAGTAATTCGCCGGAAGTATTAACGGGAAATGGAAGATGTATATCCAAAGTACCCATTTCAGCCTCTCCTTCTTTACTCACAAATCCGCCGCCTACCGAATAAAAGGTTTCTGAAAAACTTTCACCTCCATGCAGGGTAACCAAAAAACTAAGTGCGTTAGGATGAAAGGGTAATGATTCATTCATTAGGAATTCAATATCCTCGGCAGGATCAAAATCAATTTCATGTTTGCCAGCCAGTATCAGTTTTTTCATCATTTTGATATCAGCTATCCTGGCGTCGATATTATTCACGTTAAAGTACACAGGATCTTCGCCGCTCAATCCTAATTGCACGGCAATATCAGTACCATGCCCAACTCCTGTTTTAGCAAGCGAGCCGTACAATAAAATCCTCAGTTCCTTTACATCCTGCAACAAATTCTTTTGCATGAGAGAATTGGCGAATCGTTCAGCAGCACGCCATGGGCCAAGCGTATGACTACTTGAGGGTCCTACACCAATTTTAAACATATCAAAAACTGAAATGGCTTCGTGGTTCAAAAGAAAAAATTTACTTACAGAACATCGATCAACTCGATATTAAAGATGGTTATCGAACCTGCGGGAATTCCACCAACAGAATTACAACCATAACCAAGTGTAGGCGGTAAATAAAGATCAATCGATCCTCCTTTTTGAATTAGTGGTAATCCAATTTGCCAGCCGGTGATCAACTGATTCAATGTGAAGGTAGTGCCGGTTGTATTCTGATCGAACACCGAGCCATTGGTTAATTTACCTGTGTATTTTACGGTAACCCTGGAAGTTGCCGTTGGAGTTGCTCCGGTACCCTGAACATTTATTTTGTAAAATAATCCTGATGGATGTTGGGTTGCAGTAATACTATTGGCCGTAAGGTGAGCCTGTACAGCACTCACTTCGGCTGCTGTAGGCACGCCTGTTGTGTTCGGCGTACAATTGCTCGACGGATTAGAATCGGATTTAAGACAACCTGCAGCGAACATCGATAATACCACAAATGCGGCAATTAAAACTTGTTTTGATTTCATTTTTTGATTTGATTTTTAAAGTATGCTTCTGTTTAATTATTTCCTTTGTTAAGTTTGCTTTTTAGTTCCCGATAAACCTGTTCATTGGTTTCCCACTTATAGTGCATTCTGAAATAAGCATAAAAAATGATGCAAATAAACAACGCAATTATAATAGTGACAAAAGAACCCGAAATACTGTTAGATATCCGGTAATACCATTCAGGTAAATAAAAATAGGTTGCAGCTACCAGCAACAGCACCGGCAAACAAAACAAAAAAGCCATTGGCAATCCACTTAACAGCTTAGCCGACATTTTGCTTTGCTTTTCCCTTTCTTTTTCCCAATAGGTTACAAATTCCTGTTCCTTTGCCGATAACATACTGCAAAACTAAGTCAATTTAACAGTACTTTGCCATCTAGTGAATATCTTGTAGGTTTGTTAAGCTTAACTTTTATTAATGAAGATTGAACAACTGCTGGTTCAGCATTTTTATAATTCAGGAGAAGTTACCTTACAGGGTATTGGCACTTTTAAATTTTCGCCCGATTTTGTGATGCCGAAGGAATCTGACAAAGACCTCAATATCCCTGATAATGCCATTACCTTTCAATATAATTCAAGGGCTAAAGCAGATGATGCACTTATTGGCTATATAAATGAACAAACCGGCAAAATGAGGGCGCTGGCAGCCGCCGATCTCGATTCATATCTGGCTCTCTGCAAACAGTTTTTAAATATTGGAAAAGCATTTAAAATAGAAGGTATTGGGGCTGTAGCTAAGAATCAGCAAGGTGAATATGAGTTTTCACAGGGACATAGTTTTCACAGCAAGTTGCAAACTGCACCAGCAACACTAAAAGAAAAGAAAGAAGACAAGGAAATTTCATTTACTTCCGAAAACAAAACGAGAAATAATGGAAAGAAATCGCTGGTAGCCGTTTTTAGTGTAATCGGCGTGGGATTGATCGTAACAGCAGCCTGGTATTTCCTGTTCAAAAAGAATAATAATGCTGTGCCGGTGGCTGTAAATAAAGAGGTTGTAATTGACACACCGATTAACTCAGTAACCTCACCCGATACTTTAGCGACTGTTGTTCCGGTTGCAGTTAAACCCAATGACGGTTATACTTTCAAAGTAGTTTTTATGACCACCAGGGATTCGGCAAGGGCAGTGTTACGTATGAATGATTTTGTAAGACGTGGTCACAATGTGATCATGTACAAAAGCGATTCTGTTTATTTTAAACTGGCTGAACCATTTAAAAATCCGCTTTCGGATACTACGCATATTAAAGATTCGCTTAACAGTTATTATTTCCTCGGCGCAGCATCTATTGAGCTGAAATAAATCATTTTATTACCAATTCATGCAGGAACCTTTTCAAAAAAAAATATCAATCTTGTTTTGGGTGATTGCTGCTGCGGAAATAATTTCCATTATCACTGTTAACCCCGTCCTTCATTTTATCGCCAAGCCGCTACTGTTAACGGTTTTATTCATTTTACTATACACAACAAATTCTGCAGTTCCAGGAAAGTATATTTTACTCGCCGGCTTGTTTTTTTCCTGGATTGGCGATGTGTTGCTGATGTTTGATAGTTGGAACGACCTGTTCTTTATTTTGGGATTGGTTAGTTTTTTAACCACTCATATTTTTTACATCGTGTATTTTCTGAGGATAATATCTTCCAATACATCTTTGTTAAAAAAGAAACCGGTTTTAGTGGCTATTGTGCTAGCCTATGGTATTACGCTGGTTTGGCAACTCTTTCCAAAACTTGGCGACATGAAATTACCAGTGATAGCGTATGCATTTGTTATTTGCGGTATGATGATCTGTAGTCTGCATGTATATAATAAGATAAATAAAAAATCGGCAATACTTTTCGTTGTTGGTGCTGCAGCATTTGTAATTTCCGATTCCATCCTGGCTTTTAATAAATTTTACCAGCCTTTTACCAATGCCGGCGTATTAATCATGTTAACCTATTGCCTGGCACAGTATTTAATCGTATGTGGATATATTGAACAAGAATCATGACGAAAAAAGAATTATTACAGGAACTATCTGAAAATACCTGGGTGATGATAAAACCCTCTCCCATTGAAGGTATCGGCGTTTTTGCTGTGCAGGATATTCCAAAAGGCTGCCGTGCCATGTTTTCGAAATCTGATGTCAATGAAAAGTGGATTCCTGTTTTACGAATTGAAGTTAATCAATTGCCGGCTCATTCAAAAGCCTTGATAGAAAATTATTGTCTGTACGATGAGGATAATTATTTTATTCCCGACTACGGTTTTAAAAAAATGGATCTCGTAAATTTTTTGAATCATTCCGATACGCCAAATATCATCTCCATAAATGATGGCGAGTTTTTTGAAGCGATCGCCAACATCAAAAAAGGCGAAGAGTTGTTTATTGATTATGGCGAGATCGTAGAAGAAGAATAATATAATCTGTAATTTCGGTCACAATCATTTTGTATTGAAAAATGTTTTACTCATTTTGGTTTCGCTGCTTGCAGCAGGATTAATTTGCCAGTATACCGGCGATGCCTGGGAAGAAAAATTAAGAACCGGATTATACCAACTCAGCAACGACTCAATTGTTATTTATTCAGAAACCGTAACCGATCAACAAGGAATTCCATTTGTAAAATACAAAGAAGCCAAAGGCATTCAGCCGGGAGAAGTTTACAACCCTACTATTGTCAGCAATTACGCCATCGACTATTTTAAAAAGATAGAAACAGGAACAGACGGCTCTGCCAATATAAAATTTTATAACTGCATTGCCTGGCTTTCTCAAAACATGACGCTGAAAGATTCCTTTGCCATTTTTGAATTTAAATGGCGGCAGACCTTTTACGATTCGGTTGGTGCTCCATGGACATCGGGCATGACTTCCGGCAGAGCAATGGAAGCATTCACATTAGCCTACCAGCTGGATAAAAATCAAGAGCATCTTAAAAACGCCCAATCTTTATTGAGAGGATTTTATCAACCCATTCAATCGGGAGGATTTACCTATAAGGAAAAAAATGGGTGGTGGTTTGAAGAATTCGCCGACAGCAATTTGCATACCCCAAGGGTATTGGATGGGCATATTTTTGCCATGATGGGTGTATATCATTTTTTGCAATTGGGCAGAAACGACTCGGCGGAATATGTATTTAGCAGAGGACTAAGTGCATTGACTAATAATTTGGCGAATTATGACAAAGGCGATGGATGGAGTTATTATGATGCACAGAAAACAGTTTCCGACAAAAAGTACCATACCTTGCTAACGGGGCAGATGAAAGAGCTTTGGGAATTAACTACGAATCCAATCTTTGAAACCTATTATAAAAAATGGGAGAAGCCGCTTAACCGACCTTACGTTTACCGAATCATTAAAGAAAAAAACCGGTCAGGAATATTGTTGCTTATTTCGCTTTCTGCAGGAATTTTTCTTGCCTTTACGGTTCTTAGAAAGGTATTCACAAAATAGTAACGGATTCTTCATCCAATACTTGCATTGCTCAATTAGTTATTTTACTTTTAGGAGATTTTTTTTACTGCAAATAAGTTTTTCTTAATCACAATTAAAATCTAAACACATGAAGCATTTTAAGTTTTTTTCAGCAATATTTTTTGCTGCTGGTTTGTCTTTCGCCATTACTTCCTGTAATTCCGGAGAAGAAAAAAAAGCGGAAGAACCTGTTAAAGATTCCACCGCAACTTCGGCCCCGGTAAAACCAGATAACATAATGGTCATAATATCCAAAGTTGCCAATTATGACAACTGGCTGCCCGAATATGAATCCCATGATTCAGTTCGAAAGGCATCTGGACTTCACAATGCTTTAATTTGCAGAGGAACCAAAGATTCCAATACAGTAATGGTTGTTTTAAAAATGGACGATGTTGACAAAGCAAAAGCATTTGCCGCTTCTCCAGACTTAAAAGAAAGAATGAAAAAGGCAGGCGTGGTTGGTCCGCCAACTATTAGCTATATTGATATGCAGATGCTTGATACCACAGTAACCGGTACATCCCGTGTGCTTATTACTCATAAAGTAAAAGACTGGGATGCCTGGAAGAAAGTATTTGATGCCGATAAACCAAATCGGTTAGCGGCCGGGAGTTCAGACAGGGCACTTGGATACAGCGTTGGCGATAATCATATGGTAACTATTGCCCTTGCGATAAGCGATATGAAAAAAGCTGAGGAGCGGTCAAAATCTCCTGAACTGAAAAAGTTAATGGAAGAAGCAGGTGTGGAAGGGCCTCCTGCTTTTTTCTATTATACAGTCACAAAACAGTATTAACTTAATACACTTAAAAAAGTAAATCCCTCTTACACCTTTGTAAGAGGGATTTATTATGTCTAATTGTTATAGAATACACAACAATTATAATTCAACCAAATTTTAATATCCTCCCATTCCGCCCATATCCGGAGCTCCATGGCTATGAGGTGCTTCTTCTTTTGGTCTGTCGGCAACCACACATTCGGTGGTCAGCATCATACCAGCAATTGAAGCTGCGTTCTCCAAAGCTACCCGGCTAACTTTAGTTGGATCAATTACACCTGCTTTGAAAAGATTCTCATACTTTTCGCTATAGGCATTGAAACCATAATCAGCCTTCCCTTCTTTAATCTTATTTACAACCACGCTTCCTTCAAAGCCTGCGTTCTCAACAATAGTACGCAATGGTTCTTCAACAGCACGGCGAACAATCGCAATTCCAGTTGTTTCATCTTCGTTGCTGCCAGTCATTTTAGAAAGTGAATCGCTTGCACGTACATAAGCAACACCACCGCCCGGTACAATACCTTCTTCAACGGCAGCTCTTGTAGCGTGCAAAGCATCATCAACACGATCTTTCTTTTCTTTCATTTCTATTTCCGTAGCTGCACCAATGTACAATACTGCAACACCGCCGGCCAATTTAGCCAAACGCTCCTGTAATTTTTCTTTATCGTAATCAGAAGTGGTTGTTTCAACCTGCGCTTTAATTTGATTTACCCTTGCTGTGATATCAGCTTTTTTACCTTTACCACCAACGATAGTTGTATTGTCTTTATCTATTGTAATGCTTTCTGCAGAGCCCAAATATTCCAGATCAGCATTTTCCAATTTATAACCTTGCTCTTCGCTGATAACTGTACCAGACGTTAACACCGCAATATCCTGTAACATTTCTTTTCTTCTGTCGCCAAAGCCCGGTGCCTTTACAGCAGCCACTTTAATAGTGCCACGTAATTTATTTACCACCAATGTAGCTAATGCTTCTCCATCAAGATCTTCAGCAATAATCACCAACGGACGTCCGCTTTGTGCAACTTTCTCCAGAATATGTAAAATATCCTTCATGGTAGAAATCTTCTTATCATAAATAAGAATGTATGGGTTGCTGATTTCAGCCTGCATTTTTTCGCTGTTGGTTACAAAGTACGGAGAGATATAACCACGATCGAACTGCATACCTTCTACAACATCAACAGTCGTATCAGTTCCTTTAGCTTCTTCAACTGTTATTACACCTTCTTTACCTACTTTAGCCATTGCCTGGGCAATCAATGCACCAATTTCAGAATCATTGTTGGCAGAGATTGAAGCAACTTGCTGAATCTTCTTGCTGTCGCTTCCAATTTTTTCTGATTGCTTTCTCAAATTTTCAACAATTGATTTAACGGCTTTATCAATTCCACGCTTTAAATCCATCGGATTAGCACCAGCAGCCACGTTCTTTAAACCCTCACTGATGATCGCCTGGGCAAGAACGGTTGCCGTAGTAGTTCCGTCACCTGCAATATCTGCAGTTTTAGATGCTACTTCTTTAACCATCTGTGCACCCATGTTCTCAATAGGATCTTCCAGTTCAATTTCTTTTGCAACGGTAACACCATCTTTTGTAACAGTTGGTGCTCCAAATTTGCGCTCAATAACCACATTACGGCCTTTAGGGCCCAGGGTTACTTTTACAGCGTCTGATAATGTATCAACGCCTTTTTTCATTTTATTTCTTGCTTCAATATCGAAGAATATCATTTTAGACATAATAAGTAGATTTTTAGATTTTAGTATTGAGTATTTAGATAATACCCAGAAATTATTTAATTGTTTAGCGTCCTGTCTTAATACTTATATCTAAGTACTAAGTACTTTTTACACTATCGCCAGTATATCACTTTCCCTCATGATCAGGTAATCTTTTCCTTCAATAGAGATTTCTGTTCCGGCGTATTTACCATATAATACATTATCTCCAGCCTTTACCATAACCGGTTCGTCCTTTTTTCCGGGTCCGGCAGCCAGCACAACACCACGCTGTGGTTTTTCTTTTGCAGTATCCGGAATGATGATTCCCCCGGCAGTCTTTTCTTCTGCAGCAGCAGGTTGTACAATAACCCTGTCGTGCAAAGGAGTAATGCTTAATTTAGCAGCATTTTTTACTTTAGCCATAGTTGTATTTGTTTTTTGATTTAGTAAGTTTAATAATATCCGTTTTTTCAACGGGTTGCAAAGGTACTGCCATTTTTGTACCAACTAACTTAAAAAGCATTTATGTCAGGTTAAACAGGTGAGCTGTCAGTTAAAAGTTGGCAAAACAGACAATTTTTCACAATTGGGGCCAACGCACTTAATAACGCCGAAAAGCAACATATAATCCCTTAATTTTGCAGCTTCAATAAAAGCAAGTTCTTAAGAGCATGATCAGCAGAAGAAATATCAGGGTGAAAGTGATGCAGACTTTATATGGCATCGACCGTATGAGTGGCGATATAAAACCAGGTGAACCCACCGGAATTTTGACCAACAAAATTGAACAAAGCAGGCAGATATTTACCTACCTCATTTATTTTATTACGGAAGTTGCCCGGTACTCCGAAACCGATGCAAGGCAAAAAGCATCAAAGCATCTTCCCACTGCAGCTGATCTTAATATCAATACGAAAATAGCAGGCAATGAACTTCTTTGGAAAATTCTGGAAAATCCAAGTTTTAAAACGGCAGTAGCCGACATCAAGCCCGAACATATGCTGGATGCTGAGTTGCTGAAAAAAACTTACCTGCAACTGGCTAATTCACCCGAATATGCCGAGTATATTGAAGAACAAAGCCGGAATGGCAAAGTGGAAAAGGATATGTTGGAATTTATATTCACTAATCTGATGCTGCCCAGTGAAGATTTTATTGCCCATGTTGAGGAGCAGTTTATCCACTGGGATGACGACGCCGAAATGATGAATCAGCTTGTGCTTAATTACCTTCACAAGCCCGCCGGCGTTAATTTCAACGAAATACTCAGTAAGGATAAATGGGAATTTGCAAAATCACTCCTTCAAACAGTGATCGATAAAAAAGAGCTGTGCATGGAGATGATAAAACCAAAACTTAAAAACTGGGATGCCGACAGGATAGCTGCACTCGATCTTATCATTTTACAAATGGGTGTTTGTGAGTTTTTATTTTTTGAAACCATTCCAACTAAGGTTACTATAAATGAATATATCGACCTGGCGAAAGGATACAGCACGGTGCAGAGTGGGCAGTTTGTTAACGGTTTGCTTGATAATATTCATAAAGAATTATCAGCCCAGGATAAAATTCACAAGAAGAGTTTTAAAAACAGTACGATATAAATAACTTTGCAAAAAAGTACAAACGTGAAAAAATATTTTTTCTTTTTGTTGATAATGATCTCGATGATTTCTTGCGACAACCGCAGGAAAGACAAGATAGCAGACGATGTTACTGTGCAAACTGAAAAAGCTTTGGCCGATTCAACTACTGTGCAGATCATCGACTCCTCCTTTAATTTTGGCAAAGTAACCGACGGCGAAAAAGTAGAGTACAATTACCGTTTTACAAACACAGGTACCAAACCACTTGTTATTATAAATGCAGAGGCAAGTTGCGGCTGTACGGTGCCACAAAAACCGGAGAAACCGATCTTACCCGGCGAAATGGGTTTTATAAAAATTGTATTCGATAGCAAGGGAAGGGTTGGCAATGCATATAAGACCATCAAAGTAACATCAAATGCAAAACCGGAATTTCCACAACTGATATTAACCGGCGATGTAGAAAAAAAAAATTAAACGATAATAACTTCATAAACAAATAAACAAACAACATGCAATTACTAAGTATTTTTTTGATGATGGATCCGCAGGGAAAAGGCGGAAGCAGCGGAACTTTAATTATGATGGGATTAATGATCCTGGTATTTTGGTTATTTATGATAAGGCCACAGGCAAAAAAAGCCAAGAAGCAAAAAGAGTTCATCAACAATCTGCAAAAAGGTGATAAGATTGTGACCATTGCCGGCATACATGGTAAAGTAAATAAAGTAAGCGATGATAATACCCTGGAACTGGAAGTAAGTCCGGGAAGTTATTTAAAAATTGAAAGAAGCGCCATCAGTATGGAATGGACGGCTAATATTAATAAGCCACTGGCTGAGCCGAAAAAATAGACCACTGAACTGCCTGCCGGCAGGCAGGTTGCTGTGATTGATTACGCAGATTTATAGTATTTTTCCGGAATTGAAGTTTAACTTCGATTCCGGATTTTTTATTATCACCAAAATACAATTGTTCTCCGCCTTAGCGGAGGAAGGCATATGCTTAAAATTGGTCTTACAGGAGGAATAGGAAGTGGTAAAAGTACTGCTGCCAGGGCTTTTGAAGTACTTGGCGTGCCCGTTTACTATGCTGATGATGCCGCAAAGCGGTTGATGAATGACGATGTGAATTTAAAACAAAAAGTAAAAGCAGCTTTTGGCGAGGACATTTATTCAGATGGATTTTTAAACAAAAAGAAACTGGCCGATATTGTTTTTTCTGATCCTGAAAAACTGGCACATCTCAATTCCTTTGTTCATCCCGCAACAATTAAAGACGCTGCAAACTGGATGTCACAACAAACTGCTTCCTATTGTATAAAAGAAGCAGCACTCATTTTTGAAAGTGGTGCCAATCAACAGTTGGATTATGTTATTGGTGTATCAACTCCCTTTCCCCAGCGCATCCAAAGAACAATGCAGCGTGACGGAGCCAGCCGTGAAGATGTGATGTCAAGAATGGAAAAGCAACTGGATGAAAATATAAAAATGAAGCTCTGTGATTTTGTACTTACGAATGCAGACCGTGAAATGCTGTTACCGCAAATACTTGAGCTGCATGAAAAATTATTGACCCTTTCTAAAAAAACGGGAGATGGAAAAAGTTAATCTTGCAGAAAAGCTGGCATTATTCAATGACTATTACAACCCGAGAATTGTTGGCGAACTGAATAACCAACAGGTTAAGCTGGTCAAATTGAAAGGCGAATTCATCTGGCACAAGCATGATGCAGAAGATGAGTTATTTCTTGTAATTAAGGGAACACTTAAAATTGAATTCCGTGACAGGTCGGAAGAAATTAACGAAGGCGAATTTATTATAATTCCGCATGGTGTGGAACATAAGCCGGTTGCCGATGATGAAGTACATATTTTATTGTTTGAACCGGCCACAACTTTAAATACCGGCGATGTACAAAATGAGTTGACAAAAGCAAATCCTCAGCACTTGTAATTATTTCAATCATTTAGTTTCCCATTTTTGTTTTGTAATTTAACAGGATGAAAATATTCACGGCGGCACAAATAAAAAAATGGGATGCCTATACCATTACTCATGAACCCGTTGCTTCTATTGATTTGATGGAACGTGCTGCTATGGCCTGTTACAACTGGTTGTTTGAAAATAATATTGCCGGAAGATCAATTCACATTTTTTGTGGTAAGGGTAATAATGGCGGCGATGGGCTGGCTATTACCCGTTTGCTGATTGAAAATAATTTTAAGGCTGTAGTATATGTAATAGAAACCGGCAAACCTGGCAGCAGCGATTTTGACACGAATCTTTTAAGACTTCAAAAACTAAAATCCAATCTTAATTTTATAAAGACTGCAGATGATTTGCCAATCATTAAAGCTGAAGAAATAATTATTGACGCCATTGTTGGAACCGGCCTAAACAAACGAGCAGAAGGAATTTTCGAATTGGTGATTGATAAAATAAATCAATCAGCAGCATCGGCCATTTCAATTGATCTGCCTTCGGGACTGTTTGCCGATGAATCATCAAAGAATAATACTGTTGTAAAAGCAACTCATACCCTCACCTTTCAAAATTATAAACTGGCTTTTTTATTGCCGGAGAATGAAAAATATTGTGGCAATGTTCACTTGTTAAATATCGGTTTACATGATGCTTTTGAAAAAGATGAAACAGCGGCTTATGAAATGACAGATGAAAAAATTATTAAGAAAATTTACAAACCCCGTTCAACATTTTCGCACAAAGGAAATTTTGGACATGCCGCATTGCTTTGTGGATCTATAGGTATGATGGGTGCTGCGGTCTTATCAGCACAGGCCTGCCTAAGAAGTGGCGTTGGAAAACTAACTGCCTTTGTTCCAAAATGCGGCTACGATATTCTTCAAAGCAGCGTTCCAGAAGCTATGTGTATCATCGCCGGAGATGATTACCTTTTATCAGCAACCGGTACAGAAAAATTCGATGCCGTTGGAATTGGGCCCGGCATTGGATTACAACCAACTCATAAAATTTTATTAGAGGAGGTTTTTAATAACACTTCCCATCCGATGGTAATTGATGCCGATGCTTTGAATATCATATCACAAAACCCGGAATTATTAAAACTTATTCCTGCAGGCAGTATTCTTACACCGCACCCTAAAGAATTTGAAAGGTTGTTTGGCAAAGCTGAAAACGATTTTGAAATAATAAACCTTGCTCTTGTCAAATCAAAAGAGCTGAATGTGTTCATCGTTTTAAAAGGCCATTTTAGTTTTATTGCCGGTCCCGACGGAAAAAATTTTTTCAACAACACCGGCAATGCCGGAATGGCTACTGCCGGTAGTGGAGATGTGTTAACAGGAATAATAACGGCCTTGCTTGCGCAAGGTTACTCTGCATTACATGCCTGTATATTTGGTGTTTACCTGCACGGACTGGCAGGAGATATTGCGACAGAAAAACTTTCGCAGGAAGCATTAATTGCCGGTGATATCATCAGCAGCTTAGGGGAAGCATTTAACCGCATTCATACTTACTAATCAACAGCAAATAAATTACTGTATCACAAGCCGGTAAGTTTCTTTAATCTCATTTCCGAAAACGGTAACCAGGTAAATTCCTTTTGACAATTTATTGGTGGGCAGCCGCAGTTCATTTTTATCTTTATTCAACACATCATCAAATTTCAACACAGCCTGACCTGTCGAACCAGTTACAACAATGCTAACAGGATGATCAGCGGTTTGAGAAAATATAGTTATTTTAGTATTGGTGCCCTGCTGCGCCGGATTTGGAGAAACAAAGCCCTTCACTATACTATTTCTTTTAAGCGAAACAATATTTGAATAAGACAGGTCACCATTCCTGTCATTAATTTTTAACCGATAGAAAATTAAATTCTGTTGCACATTCCTGTCAATAAATGAATAATCGGTTCTGGTACTGCCCTGCCCTCTTGCCGGTAACATGCCCACAGCTGTATAGTTTATTCCATCCAAACTTCTCTCTACAATAAAATCCCGTACGTTTATTTCATTAGCAGTTATCCAGTTCAGCTTCACATCATCTGCATTAATAAACTGCCCGTTAAAGCTTATCAGTGTGATGGGCAGCGGCACCGAGCCCTGTCCGTTTGCACCTTTTAAATAACCTGGCGGGTAACGCCATGGCCCATACACCTGACCGGTAATGGCAGTTATTTTATCGAACTCAACCCTCACCCGTAATTTGTTTGACCTGCCTTGTTTGGCAACATTATTTTTTAATTCTACGCCTGTCAATCCTAAATCGGAGAAAGCAGATTGCTTACTTAAATAAGCCGTACTATTGGTTATAGGATTACCACTGAACGGAACTCCCTGTGCTTTAACTTCCCAAACCAGTTTTCCTTTTACTCTTCCCAAAGGCGATTTTGTAAAAAGGCCTGCGCCAAAGAAACCGGGTTCGGTTGTATTAAAATGCGATATCGGTGTAACAAGATCAGTGTTATAAAGTCTCAGATTATTTGGAGGTCCTCCACCATTATTACCATAGTAAACAAATGCACGCCCTTCATCAGTATATGGCGGATCATCAAAGAAATAACATCCAACAATTACATCACTAAAACCATCACCATTAATATCTCCGGCGCCAGCAACTGAATTACCAAATAATGCAGTTAATTGATTGCCGTCATCAAGTATATTATCGGGGACAGCACTTAATCCTGTGGAAGATCCATGATAAATAAACGCCCGGCCTTCGTTCATGAATCCATCATCATAAGCAACAGCCCCTACTATTACATCGCTGTAGCCATCTCCATTTACATCACCGGTGCTGGCCACACTGTGCCCAAAGGATGAACTTGGCCTATTTGCATCGTCTAAAATACTATTAGGAATGGTACTTACACCCGCCGCAGATCCGTGATAAACCCAAGCCTGGCCTTCATCAATATTTGCTCCTTCATCATATTGATTGGCACCAACAATAACATCACTAAACCCATCCCCATTTACATCGCCTGCACTTGCTACACTGTAACCAAAATTTGCATTTGCTTGGTTTGCATCATCAAGAATTCTTGCGGGTGATGCCCCCAGTCCGGCGACAGAACCATGATACACAAAAGCCCTGCCCTCGTTTGTAAAACCGGGCTGATCATACAGATTGGCGCCAACAATCACATCGCCGTAACCATCTCCATTTACATCACCTGCCCCGGCAACGCTGATACCAAACTGAGCACTTGCCTGGTCGGCATCATCAAGAACACTATTTGGTACCGTACTTACGCCGGTTGCACTGCCATGATAAACAAAGGCAGCTCCTTCATTAAAAACTGGTCCGCCATCATACTGATATGCACCAACAATAACATCAGCATAACCATCTCCATTTACATCGCCTGCACCGGCAACGCTGATGCCAAAATAAGCGCCGGCCTGATTAACACCATCAAGAATGGTATTAGGTGAAAAGCTTAAACCGGTTGAACTGCCGTGATGAATGTATGCCCTGCCTCCATTATTGATAGTTGGCTCATTATATTGCCAGGCGCCTATAATTACATCATCATAGCCATCGCCGTTTACATCGCCGGCACTGGCTACACTGTTGCCAAAAAAAGCAAAATCCTGATTGGCATCATCAAGGATGACATCGGGAATCGGGCTTAAACCTGCTGCAGAACCATAATACACAAAGGCACGGCCTTCGTTATTATTACCTCCATCGTATTGAAAAGCACCAATGATAACATCACTGAACCCATCGCCGTTTACATCTCCTGCACTGGCCACGCTCCAGCCAAAATAGGCACCTGCCTGGTCGGCATCATCGAGAAAATCTTTAGGTGCAGTAGATAAACCGGATGGAGCGCCGTGGTAAACAAAAGCTGCTCCTTCATGAGTTTCACTGTTTGAATAAAAATTACTCCCCACTATCACATCGCTATATCCATCTCCGTTTACATCACCTGCTGCGGCAACTGCATTTCCAAATAAAGCACCAGCCTGGTTTATTTCTACCAATGCCACAAACGTGGGATTGATACCGGTTGACGAACCCTGATATACAAATGCAGCCCCTTCATCAACCTGGCCGTTATCATAATAGTTTGCACCAACAATTACATCGCTGTACCCATCGCCGTTTACATCTCCAGCCGCCGCAACTGCATGGCCAAAAAAAGCCATGTTCTGGTTAGATTCCAACATAAGAGCAGCTGAAGTATTTATGCCCACTGCAGAACCATGGTAGATAGCAGCAGCGCCTTCCTGGTTTTGGCCATTGGTATAGGCATAAATGCCTACAATTACATCGCTGTATCCATCGCCATTTACATCACCGGCGGAAGAGACAGATATGCCCATGGATGCGTTTGCCAGGTTACTTTCTACCATGGCAGCTGCTGCAGAATTAATGCCGGCTGCCGACCCATGATATACAAAAGCAGCGCCCTCATCGGTTTCGCCATTATCAAAACTATCAGCTCCAACTATCACATCGCTGTATCCATCACCATTCACATCACCTGCCGAAGCGACTGATCTTCCAAAAAAAGCTGATACCTGGTTACTTTCTAATATTACCGCTGCAATGGTATTAATTCCACTAGAAGAGCCATGGTAAATAAATGCAGCGCCTTCATCTGTTTCACCGTTGTTATATTGTATTGCTCCTGCAATCACATCACTATACCCATCTCCATTCACATCGCCGGCAGAAGATACAGACCCTCCCATATAAGCAAGATTTTGATTTGATTCAACAATTGCTGCCGCTGTTGTATTGATACCACCAGCAGAACCATGATATATAAAAGCAGCGCCTTCATTGGTGTTACCGTTACTATAATAGTTTGCACCAACAATAATATCGCTGTAACCGTCGCCATTTACATCTCCTGCTGTTGAAACTGATGAGCCCATTGATGCACCCGCCTGGTTACTTTCTACCATGGCTGCTGCAGTTGTGCTGATACCCGTTGCCGAACCATGGTAAATAAATGCAGCACCTTCATCAGTCTGGCCATTATCAAATGAATAAGCTCCAACTATTACATCGCTGTATCCGTCTCCATTTACATCGCCAGCCGATGCTACCGACCAGCCCAGTTCTGCATTTGCCTGTTTGCTCTCTATAATAGCGGCTGCTGTTGTACTAAGGGGATCAATAGTTATGGGATAAACCGCATTTTGGGTATTTACAATTATTCTCAGTTTATTATTGGCTACGTCAAAGCCGGCTTCCAGTTCTTTATTATCCGCATCCCAAACTTTTAAATCATTGTAAGTGATTTTTTTATCGTAACCATTCTTTTTTTCTTTTGCAAAGTGTATTTCTTTGTCATTTACTTTATTCACAAACCACCCTTTATTAGTTTGTAATTTTATAATGATGGTTTGTAGTTTACCAACAGGTTCTTTTTCTACAATAAAATTTTGCCTTACACCTTCTTTATTGTTGATGTATTCAACAGTAAAATCGTTATCGTGATTGAACCGTATGATTTTGCCATTTTGAATTACATCAGCATTTTTTGCAGGTTTGTAAATCCTTTTCTTCCCCGAATAAATTCCTTGTAAAGTAAGAGCCAGCTTCCATTTATCAGCGCTGTCATTTCGCGGTAACAAAGTGAATTTATCTGCAGTATAAAAAGAACGGAGGTTTTGTTTGCGGTTTGGAGAGGCATAACTTCTGGAAGCTTCATCATAGTTTATTTCATACTCCATTTCTTCAATTCCTTTCATTGCATCTGTATACCAATTACTTTCCTTTAAAGTTGCTTGATCTTTATCATTGTTTTTTTGGTTACCAAGTTCCCAAAAAGGGATACTTGAGGTAAGAGCTGCAGGATTGCGTTGACTTGGGTTTGAAAAACCTTGCGATACTTTTCCCTTATGGACCTGCATTTCAGGAAAAGAAAGATTGTTTATTGTATCCTGAAAAAGGAAAACTAACACTCCCGCAAGTAATAATTTTTTCTTCATAATCTACCTTTCTAAATAGTAAAATGTGAATTTAAAAGGATGCAGAACACAAATTGTTTTAAATATAATGCAAATACCGGAGTTCGGGATATGATAATCTCAGTTGATTATTACCCCAATAACCAGTGACTTAGCAATGCGGAACAATATTTTAATGCCCGATTTGTGTTTTATGCATGGATAATCTCAAATTCTAGTGCCCCAATTCCAGTTTTTCACTCCATTTGCCCTATTTTTGCCGTCCAAAAAACAGAACAAATACTACTTATGAACAATCTGATTTATGTTGTGCCGGCAATGGGTATCGTAGGATTACTCTACACTTTTATAAAGTTTGCCTGGGTTTCAAAACAAGATGCTGGTAACGACCGCATGAAAGAGATCAGCAATTATATTGCTGAAGGAGCAATGGCTTTTCTGAAAGCCGAATACAAGATCCTTACTTATTTTGTTATCATTGGCGCCCTTTTGTTGGGCGTAATGGGTTACAGCAATGCCAACAGTCATTGGAGTATAGCCATTGCATTTGTAATCGGTGCGTTCTTTAGCGCACTTGCAGGGTTTATAGGTATGAAAGTAGCCACCAAGGCTAATGTGCGTACTGCACAGGCTGCCCGTACCAGTTTATCAAAAGCGCTTAAAGTTTCTTTTACCGGTGGTAGTGTCATGGGTTTAGGTGTTGCCGGACTTGCGGTATTAGGTCTTGGCGGATTGTTCATCGTTTTAAAAATGATCTTTGCTCCAGAAGCTGCTGTTGATAGTCATGAGATGGAGAAAACCATAGAAATTTTAACCGGCTTTAGTTTAGGTGCTGAGTCAATTGCTTTGTTTGCACGTGTTGGTGGCGGTATTTATACAAAAGCTGCTGACGTAGGTGCTGATCTTGTGGGAAAAGTTGAAGCAGGCATTCCTGAAGATGATCCTCGTAACCCTGCAACTATTGCCGATAACGTGGGTGATAACGTAGGTGATGTGGCCGGTATGGGTGCTGATCTTTTCGGTTCTTATGTTGCCACAGTTTTAGCAACAATGGTTTTAGGAAGAGAAACAGATGCAATGACCGATGCTTTTGGTGGCATGTCTCCTATTCTTTTGCCGATGTTGATTGCGGCAATGGGAATTATTTTCTCTATTGTTGGAACCTGGTTTGTACGCATCAGCGACAGCGCAGGTTTAAGTACTCAAAAAGTACAGAACGCTTTAAACATGGGTAATTACGGTTCAATTGTAATCACTGCAATTGCTTCTTATTTCCTGGTTAATTTTTTAATGCCGGATACAATGACTTTACGTGGACATGAGTTCACAAAGAATGGTGTTTTTGGTGCTATAATGGTTGGGTTGGTTGTTGGAACGCTGATGAGTATGATCACTGAGTATTATACTGCAATGGG
This sequence comes from Sphingobacteriales bacterium, assembly GCA_024642285.1. Taxonomy (GTDB): domain Bacteria; phylum Bacteroidota; class Bacteroidia; order Chitinophagales; family Chitinophagaceae; genus Ferruginibacter. The sequence goes on along the minus strand of JAHEBJ010000009.1, from coordinate 29,789 downwards.
CAAGCGCCCGGTAAACACAATCATACGCCAGAGCGGAACTGGTCATGCAACCAATATCATTGGTGGTTTGGCGATGGGTATGGAAAGTACTTTCTTACCGATTTTGGTTTTAGCTTCCGGTATTTATATGAGTTTCTGGTGTGCAGGTTTGTACGGCGTGGCTATTGCTGCTGCCGGTATGATGGCGACTACTGCCATGCAGTTAGCAATTGACGCTTTCGGACCTATTGCCGATAATGCGGGTGGTATTGCTGAAATGAGTGAACTACCAAAAGACGTTCGTGAAAAAACGGATATTTTAGATGCTGTTGGTAATACGACTGCTGCAACCGGTAAAGGTTTTGCAATCGCTTCTGCAGCATTAACCGCTTTGGCTTTGTTTGCCGCTTTTGTTGGTATCAGCGGTATTGATGGTATTGATATTTATAAAGCGCCGGTATTGGCAGGTTTGTTTGTAGGAGGAATGATACCTTTCATTTTCTCTTCTCTGGCCATCCGTGCCGTTGGCGAAGCTGCCATGGCCATGGTGGAAGAAGTGCGCCGACAATTCCGTACTATTCCCGGTATTATGGAAGGTACCGGAAAGCCTGAGTACGACAAGTGCGTAGCCATTTCTACTGAAGCATCATTGAAGAAAATGATGTTACCAGGTGCCATCGCATTAATTACACCAGTAATTATTGGTTTTGCTTTTGGTCCCGAGGTTTTGGGCGGATTTTTGGCCGGTGCTACCGTAAGTGGTGTATTGATGGGAATGTTCCAGAACAACGCAGGTGGTGCATGGGATAACGCTAAAAAATCTTTTGAAACTGGTGTTGAGATCAATGGTGAGATGTTCTACAAAAAATCAGAACCACATAAGGCCTCTGTAACCGGAGATACTGTTGGTGATCCTTTTAAAGACACTTCTGGTCCATCAATGAACATCCTTATAAAATTAATGTCGATTGTATCATTGGTTATTGCTCCTACTCTGGCCGGCATGTACGGTTCAGCTGCGCCAAAAGCTGTAATGCAGGAAGTAACAAAAGAAATTTCTATTGTTAAGAACGACAGCACCAACACAGCAGAAATAACGGTTACTGCAGATGCAAATGCATTGAAAGCTCCAGTTGATGCATTGATAGATGCTCTGGCTGCAGATAAGGTAATTGAAAAAGATAATTTTGAACTTTCGCTGGATAAAGGAAAACTTTCACTCAATGGAAAAGAAGTTGCCGCTGAAGTTGCTTCTAAATATAAATCTTTTTTAGATGCGTTGGGTGATGCAAAACTAAATATCAACACTACAAAAAAGTAATTTTAATATAAACTGATATTGAAGCCCCGCTGTTTTTCGGTGGGGCTTTTTTGATGCCCGTAGACGTCGCAGATAACGCAGAAGGATTTTCTGCGCATTTTTCCATTTTCTGAGGGCTTTTTTTCTGCAGCCAATTGTTAAAAAACGTTAAAAATCTAAAATCAGTATTAATTGGATTTGGTTATTACGACTAAAATCGTAAATTGCTTACGAAAACACTCGTACTATGACATTAATTAAAAGTAATAAACCCACCGAAAGTGAACTGGAAATACTCCAGGTATTGTGGAATGAGAAGTCGGCAACAGTTAGAACCGTACATGAAGAACTTTTGAAAACCAAAGATGCCGGATATACCACTACTCTCAAATTGATGCAGATTATGTTTGAAAAGGGTTTGGTAACCCGTGACGACAGCAACAAAACACATATCTATCAACCTGCTGTTACCCGTGAAAAAACACAGCAACAGTTTTTGAATAAAATGATCAATTCATTATTTGCAGGCTCATCATCCGACCTGGTTTTGCAGGCATTGGGAGGACATGATGCCAGTGAGGAAGAGCTTGAAAAGATTCAGCAATTGATCAACCAACTTAAAAAAGGAAAATAGAACGGTAATCGTAAATAAAACAGGAACCCGATTATGATGGCTTTTTCTTACAGTTTTTGCATGACTATGTTGCACAGCTTATGGCAGGCAGCTATGTTGGTTCTGTTGTACCTTGCTGTAGATAATATCATGCACAAGAACAATGCTCCTCTTGCTAAAAGGAATGTATTGTATGCGGCTTTATTCACCCAGGTGGTTATATCAATTTTTACTTTTTCATTTTATTTTTTTGACAGCAGTACCTCATCTGGCATTGGGATAATGACTTCTGCTGTTACCAGCCTCATCAGTGTTGAAACTTTACAGGCAGCAGCGCCCTGGATCTTCGGCATATACATTTTTGCCATTAGTTATAAATTGCTTCAGGCTTTGATTAATTGGTATCGCTTTAAATTAAATTTTAAAACCAGCCTGCAAAAACCCGTGGTTGAACTTAAACTTTTTACCGAATTAAAAGCCCACCAGTTTGGTATAAAAAGAAAAGTAAAACTCTGGCTCAGCCATTCTGTTCAAACACCAGTCACATTCGGCTATTTTAAACCGGTAATATTATTGCCTGTTGCATTGCTGAATAACATCAGTGTTACGCAGGCTGAAACCCTTATCCTGCATGAGTTAGCTCATATCCGCACAAATGATTACCTGCTCAACTGGTTTTTAATTCTTGCTGAAACGTTATTCTTTTTCAATCCGGCGATTATTGGTATCTGTAAAAGAATACGACTTGAGAGAGAATTGAATTGTGATATACAGGTCATTAGTTTTAACTACTCGCCTGCCCTGTATGCTGAAACATTATTACAAGCCGAGAAGATGAAAAAAGCTATCCCTGCGTTTCAGCTGGCTGCTGTTAACAATAAAAGAAACCTTTTACACCGCATTCGTTTTTTCACTAATGAAAAAGTACTTACCGAGCCATTCCGATTTAATATCGTCGCACCGATTGTGGGGTTGATTTTGATATCCATGCTTTCAATAGCGCTGATCACTGAATCAGGCAGTAGTCATTTCAGCGTTAATGCCACTGCCGGCATTCCTTATTTACCTGTAAATAATTCTCTTGTAACCAATGCAGATTTAGGAAAGACTATTGTAAATGAATTCAGCGCAAAAGAAAATATTTCTGAAAATATAAATGAAGATCCTTTGGTCAATATTTCAAATAAAACTAAACCGACCCCTGTTGTAAAAACTAAACCTGTTGACCTTGTTTACGAAACCGAAAGTTCTTTTCTTCCTGAAAATTTAATTATACCTGTAGCTGAAAAAGAGAATGATGCAGCAAAACAAATCATTATTAAAGAAGAAAGCTCTGAGGGAGCAATCGTAAGAGTATTCTATTTGAGTTTTGAAGATGGTAAATGGATTTTAAAACCAGAATGGATCATATCTGCAAAAGAACTTAATACCGATTCTTTATCGGTAAAAAAAGATTCGCTGATCAAACATTCATATCCGGCCCAGCAATAATCTTATTTTACCAAACATTTTTAGGACAGGAATCTCCGTATTTATTTCCTATCAGGAACCCAAGAACAACTTCATGCGTTCCTCTTGTATAGGTTTGTAAACGTGAAGTAGTGGCGTGTTCATAAGCATAGCTGACATTAAATGTATTGGAAACATTCACACCTATCATTCCGGAGTAGCCGCCAACCAGGTCAGCAAAACGATAACTTGCGCCTATCCATAAAAAATCCTGGTATTGCATTTTTACATTGGCATGTATGCCGGTGAGTTGTGGCTCCCAATACTGTACCATTACTGAAGGTAGTACAGAGATATCCTCCGTCATCGCAAAACGGTAACCGGCCGAAGCAAAAAAATTGGGTGTGAAATATGTTCCGTATTTATCGTCGGTAACAAATTTTGCTTTGCCCGGTACAATATTTAAAACGGACACACCTAAAAAATATCTTGCTGAATACAACCACACTCCTGCTCCGATCTCGGGCCGCAGCCTGCTGATAGAGCCAGTATTGTATCCAATCGCAGGATCATTTGGATCCAGATTACCCCATTCTATTTTTGAACGATCTAAATTCACATTAGTTATACCTGCGCTTATACCTGCAGCCAGACTGGTTTTTACTCCCAACGGCTGATGATAAGCGTAATTGGCGGCAATTGACCAACGGTTTATATAACCTGCTTTATCGTTTATTGCGGTAAGCCCAATTCCGTGGTGGGCCGGAGATACGGCATACTCATCCCATGCTTTGGGGCCGGCCGGATTATTGCCCGGCACCTGGAACGATGTAGCCGAAGTACGGAGATCTTTTTTCCCAATTGGTCCGTGAACACTTAAATAAGTTGTTACCGGCGCACCATTGATACCTGCCCACTGATTGCGATAGCTTAATTTTATGTCCGTGTAGTTTTCAATACCCGTAATACCAGGATTTAAAATATAATTGTTCAGCACATATTGTGTATAGAACGGCTTCGCCTGACCAAAGGAGGTAAACCCTGAGAGGCAGCAAACAACTGCGATAAAAAACATTTTCTTCATGCTATCAACTTTTTTTACTTTTTAAACAGACAAGTAAATCTCATTTAACAAATTACTTTATTCGTTTTAAAAAAGTACAGCAGCGCATATCTCAGCTGCTGTACTTTTTTTTATTTTAGAATGGTAACGTATCCCGTTATCGGATCTCTGCCGTTGCCGGGTTCAATAATGTAATAATATGTATCAATAGGCAATGCCTTGCCCTTTATCGTTCCGTCCCAAGGTGTGTCGTAACCTCTTGATTCGAAGACCAGTTTTCCAGTACGTGTAAATACCTGTACTCTGTTGTTTGGATAGGTATTCAGGAAATCGATGCGCCACTGATCATTGATCCCATCATTGTTTGGTGTAAAGGTGTTAGGTATGATCGGGAACTTCAATAATTTAATGAATACTTCATCACTCAATACACATCCACCTCTTCCGGTAACCGTAAGTCTGTAGGTCATATCCGACAGCGGCTGATGAACTTTTGGCCGGGCGATCTTGTTATCGTTCAAATACAGATTTGGAGTCCACAATATTTGAGCATCATTTGCAAATACAAATGTTTCTAAAATTATTGTTCCGCCTTCGAGGATCGATCTGTCGGGCCCTGCATTTACATGAGGATAAGGATACACGGTGAAAGATTTTGAAATGGTATCACTGTTGCAACCGAAACTGTTTACTGTAAATAAAGTAACACTGTAACTTATTGTATCAGGATAAGTATGACTGACTACACTGGTGTTCCTTGTTGTTCCGTCACCCATATTCCAATTCCAGATTGATGACGTACCATCTTTATAATCGGTATTATCAGTAAGCGTAACCACATCGCCAATACAAACACTTGGTTTATTAAATGTGAAATCGGTTTTTGGTTGTGGATGAATATTATTGATCATGACAGTCGTATCATGTACGCATCCAATTCCTGAAGGTGTAAGAATAGCTCCACTCCTTACAGAAAGGTTTACAGGATAAGGACCTGTACCTGAATACCAGTGACTCGGATTTACAACTGTTGATGTATTAGAAGGACTCGCAGGCTCACCAAAATTCCACATATAAGTCATCGCCGTAAGATCAGCCACAGTAGAAGTATTGGTGAATTTAACCAACGCGTTAGGCAAACAGTAATTGGCTTTATCAATTGTGAAATCCGGAACCGGGTAAGGATTAACTTTTATTACACCGCTGTCCTGCGCAACAATACAGCTATTACCTGTTGTTGTAATAGCATATTTAAATGGAACTGTTCCGTAAGCAGTTGGTGATCCCGAAATGGTCAACGTATTTCCGGCAACAGCAAAACCAATTCCCGGTGGTAAACCGGTTATAGTAACTCCGGTAGCACCACCGCCCAAAGTATATGTAATAGGCTGAATGGTTGTATTAACACAAACAGATTGGTTGTTTGTGGATCCTCCCGAAATAAAGGAAATGGTATGATCAGGTTCAACTGTAATTGTTCCGGTTGTATCAGCAGTTAAACAGGTATTACCCGTTGTGATGATTGAATACACAAATGGCGAACCAACTGTGGTTGTTGGCGAACCGGAAATGGTTAACGTATTTCCGCCGGTTACCACTGCCGTTAGTCCTGCAGGCAAGCCGGTTACCGTAGCACCATTTGCGCCACCTGCTAGTGTAAATACAATGGGAACGATCGGAGTATTGATACACAAAGTTTGATCTATAGTACCCGAGGCAGGAGTTAATGTAAGTCGATGTACTGAATCAACAGTCACCGTTTTTGAAAAGACTGTACTGTTACAGCCCGCAGCAGAAACATTGTACATGGTAACTGTATAAGTACCTGGATTTATAAAGACATGGGTAAAGTTTGAACCCGGCGCATGATTTTCCAGCGGAGTTCCATCGCCAAAATCCCAAATGGTATTGGCTAACACAACACCTGCCGGTGCAGTTGACACATCAGTAAATGATGCCGGAGTATTTTCACAAACAGGTGTAACATTGGTGAACAAGGCCGTTGCGGTATCAATAATCCTTATTGTAGTGCTCATTGTATCTACACATCCTCCAACTGCCGAAGTGAATGTGTACATTAATGTATGCGTACCCACACCTGCAATAGCAGGTGAGAAAATACCGGTTGGTGAAATGCCTGGGCCACTGAAAACACCCGTTCCGGGTACGCCGCCAATTTCGCTGGCTTGTGTAATCTGGAATGGAGCAATAAGCAAGCAGGTGTCGGGTATATTATTAAATTGCACCAATGGCGCAGCATTCACTGTAATATTAGCCACCCGGTCGTTCACGCAAACACCGCCGGAATATGCACGGTACCTTATGGTAAACACCCTGGTTAAAGGCGCCTGGAAGTTTGGATAAAGATGCTTGTAAATTTTTCCGGTATATGGACTATTGTCGGTATCGAAAACAGCCGGAAAACCAACATTATCCCAATAAATTTCAACTTTGGTTATTACACCCGGAAATACAGTTGATGCTTCAGAAATAGCTACCGAATCATTAGCACATAAAGTTGCCGGGTTGATTACATTGAAATTGGCCACCGGGAAACTTCCGTTGACAAATAATAATTGCACAATGGTATCCCTGCAACCGGCTGCACTGGTTACAATTAATTCAACATTATAAGGACCAACTGCTGAATAGCTATGTTGAGGATTTTGCAGAGTTGAGGTATTAAGCGGTCCGCTACCGGGATCGCCGAAATTCCAGTTCCATCCGGTAATTACTCCGGCAGCTATGCTGCTCGTATCAAGAAACTGAGCGTACGTATCACTCAAACAAACTTCAGGAATGATGAACCCCGCAGCCGGCCGGTTATTGATTACGATTGGAATACTTGCTATTGGATTACTTACGCAACCACTATCAGTTGTTACGATCAATGTTACGATATAAGAACCCGCAGTTGAAAAAACATGCGATGGATTTTGTAAAACCGAAGTATTGGCTGCACCACTTCCGGGATCGCCAAAATTCCATTGCCAGCCTGTTATAGCGCCAGTGTTAGCTACCGAAACATCTGTAAAGTCAATTACCCTGGTTTCGCAACGCGGAGCAGTTGAGTTAAAAGCTGCGGTGGGTAACTGATAAACATTTATATAACCAGTGGCACTTGTCTGAACACAAGTTCCTGTAGTATTTACTGTATAGATAAATAATCCTGCCACAGATGGCGCTCCGCTTATGGTAACTATGCCAGCAGCATAAACACCGGTAACACCAGCCGGTAATCCCGTAACCGTAGCTCCGGTTCCTCCCCCACTAACTGAATATGTAATATTGGTTATGGCAGAATTTCGGCAAAGGTATTGCGCAGTAGTAGGTGGCGCCGATGTTAAATTTATTGACGCATCCGGGTTAACTGTAATAGTGCCGGTTGCGGTAGGTATTACACATGGACCCGTAGTTGTAACGGTATAAGGGAATGTACCAATAACAGTAGGAGCTCCCGAAATGGTAAATACATTTCCCGCTAAAACCCAGTTTACACCTGCAGGCAATCCTGTTACACTTCCGCCTGTGGCACTTCCGCCAATTGTGTAAGTAATATTTGTAATAGCTACATTTATACAACGTGTTTGGGTATTTGTTCCAGCTGCCGATGTAAGTGTGATAGTTCCATCTGCAGTTACGGTAATTGTTCCGGTAGCTGTAGGAATTACACACGGTCCTGTTGTTAATACTGTATAATTGAAAACTCCGGCAACGGATGGAGTCCCCGAAATTGTAATTACGCCACCGGCATAAACTCCTGTTACACCGGCTGGTAATCCGGTAACGCTTCCACCGGTACCTGTTCCACCCACAGCATAAGTAATGCTAACAAGCAATGGCGTATTAATACACAAAGTTTGGTTGTCTGAGCCTGCCGCTGAAGTTAAAGCTATAGTAGCGTCAGCAGTTACTGTAATTGTGCCGGTTGCAGTTGGATTAACGCAGGGACCGGTTGTATTTACTGTGTACGGGAATACTCCACTTACTGTTGGAGTTCCAGTAATCGTAATGATACCGCCAACATAGGTTCCGGTAACACCTGCAGGTAATCCGGTAACAGATCCGCCATTTCCGCTTCCGCCAACAGCGTAAGTAATATTTGTTATTGGCGTGTTGATACAAACAGTCTGGTTATCGGTTCCTGCTGCTGAAGTGCGTATAATAGTTCCGTCGGCTGTAATAGTTACAGTTACTGTTTGACCTGTTATGTTTCGGGTACAAACTGCAGTGCCCACATTTCTAACACTCAACAATTCATAAATAAAGGTACCTGCAACAGTTGTGGGCGCTTGTATTGTTAAAACTCCGCCAGCACTTGGTAAGCTTGTTATTGGTGCTCCGCCATTTATTCTGTAAGTAAAAATATACTCAGGGGTTCCCAGTGTACCTGTGAAAGTGACATCGGGCCCAACGGGTGCATTTATACAAACCGGTGTTGTATTGCCGGTGATTGTTGCATTGGGAATATCGGCGACAGTAACTGTATGAGAAATCGTATCACTTAAACAACCAGGTGTTGTAATTGAAGCATACCTTACTGTGTAAGTTCCCGGACCGCTAAATAAATGTGTTGGATTTCGTAATGTAGATGTATTTGCTGCACCGCTGGCCGGATCTCCAAAATTCCACCAGAACCTGTAAGTTGGTTTAGGTAGCTGTGGCGTGGTCTCGGTAAACTGGAATGGGGTTAAATAACAACCACTTACCGTCCAGGCAAAATCTGCGACAGGCGGATCCGATATCTGAATTGGAAATTCGTAATCGAGCGAAGAACCGCAACCTTCATTTGTGCTGGTGTAAGCAGTCAGAATTAATGTATCTACGCCTGCAGTGTTAAAAAAATATGTTGTAGGTAACGAGTACCAATTTACCTGCCTTCCATTTCTGATATTTGTTGAGTCGATCGTTGGAATAATATTCAGTATTGGAAAATTATTCGGAACAATTATCGCCGGATTGGTCATGCGCCATCTTAATGAATCAAAACGAATAGCAACCGGAGTTGCACTAAGCGTTGAATCAGGAAAATAAACTTTAAATATAAAGGGCGAGTTTGTACAAACTGAAGGTGATGTTTCAATGCCGTATGTAGTTTCAAGTTCTAATTGCTGAGTAAGATCTCTTACATTGGTTCCGGCGTTATACCCGTAAGACTCAGCTCCTCCGAAGCCATAAGCAATTGCATTAAAACCGGAATCAGATACCAGCGTATGTTGTCCAAGTGCAAGTCCGGATATTCTTATATAAGAGAAAGATGGATCCTGCGGGTGAGGAATGAATGAAGCTACAGGCGCCATCCCGTCTATCAAAAACGAACTGATGGCTGTTCCTCCATTTGGAATTATTACATTTACATAATGTTCATGTGCAGGCGGCGTATTGGCGGCCAATAAATTTGAATTAAACAAAACATTCTTAATATTCTGCTCAGTGGGGCTTAAATAAATTACTTCGGGATCTCCAGGAGTTCCATTACCGCACGTGTTTTGCGATGTTGTATATTGAGCAACCGTTATAGCTAAATTTGATTCTATTAATTGAGGAGCATTGGTTAATGGAATTTCATAATAGAAATTGTTTATGAGTGGTAACGAAGTAACGGCACCATTTATCCGTACAACTGCAGCCGGATCAGAAACGCAAACACGATAGATATTAAAAGTCTGGCTACCTCCGGTAGAGGCTGTAAGAAATCTTTTGCCCCAGGCAGTTTTTGGAAAAGCCTGCACCATATAATTATCCGAAGAAGTTCCAGCAGTATTCGGACATCGGATACTTATTCTACCGCTACCCGAATAAACGGCAATACGTTTACATCCTCCGGTTGCTGAGCTAATGCTTTTTATTTTTGATCCGGTCAGATCAACACCTGTAAACGTTCCACCCCCGCCGCCTGTTAAAACACCCATTACATTATATACCTGGCCCTGGGTAAGTGTAATGGTATAGGTTGTTCCCGCTATCCAGCCACCAATTGTGTTGGCACTGGGCGTTATTTCAATGGTTGTTGTACCTGTATCTGCAGCAATTACATAAAACCAACTGTTGGCATTATTTGAATTTGATACATTGGTATAATTGATTGAATAATACTCCTTTCCTAATGTATTTGTGGGTAATAAAACGCAGGCCCCAGATACACTCGAATTGTAAATATGAGCATAGGCTACAATCGGATTCGTTGCTGTAACATGAATCCCTTTATTCGCAGTACCTTCAGTTAATAACCTTGCATCAGGAACTGCCTTTGGCATGATTGGAGTGGTAAAAATGGTATTCGCTGGAATATTGGTAAAGGTTTGGGTATAACCTATTCCCGGGATTTCTACCGTTACAGTTGTTATCTGGTCGGTAGCAAAATACATCACCATATTTTGCCCGTTACCAGCTGTCATTACCTGATGATAACCATACCCTACCCAAAAATCCTTTCCCTTATTACTGAAATCCTGTGCAGAAGCAGCTATTACGCTAATAACGACTATAAACAGAAGTAAAATTTTTCTCATGATGGTTAGTATAAATAAATCGTTTTTATTAAATAATTGTAACCCGGTTACCGGATGCTGTTTTTAGGGGGGGGTGCTGCTTATTAAGTTAATGACTTATACACAGGTTTTGCAGAGGTATTGGACGAATCAAATATAGACAGAATAATCAAAAAAGACACAAAATTAGATAGCTATTTTTAGGATCAATATTTTACTGTAAAACTGCTGAACGCCTGCTAAATCAAAGTTCGCAAATAAGTAGAGTACAACATACTTATTTGGAAAACACAGGCAATGCATCTTTAACTGTTCCTATTATTTTTTTTCGGGAAAAAACAAAAAAAAGGCCACATAGAAATGCGGCCCTTGTTAAGAATCTTTCGATTCTGTAACCCCCAAAGAAAACATCGTAAACCAAGCACTTACGTAATATCGCCCCGGGGGTCGGGCTTAAAACGTGGTTAAGGCTTTATTATTTTGCCGGTTATTAATTAATTTAAAACTCCATACCCATATTTTATGCGGCTGCTTTTAAAATATTACCAGGCCATTCGTTATTCATTTCCCTTCAAACGATCTGTGGCAGCCGGTTTAATGAGTATTGGTTCCAGGCTACGTCTGGTCTGAAAAATTTCATCAAACCTTAAAAGCTCCGATATTAAAAAAACTATTTTTTTTGACGATAACAATCCTTTGCCCATTCTGTTTATTAAGATATTTACGCTCATAGTTATCAATTTTTACAAGTTATTTAAAAAATTACATCAATAATGGCAACCGACTTAGATTACTAAATTTTCAGTCCTCGCCTTTTATTAATTGCTGTTGGCTTTCACTACCCGTTGGTTGTCAATTACAACACCATTCATAACCAGTTGAGCGATATAGATACCTGAAGCCAACCTGCTTAAGCCGTCAATCTGGATATTATTATAGCCTTTGCTTATGATGGATTGTCTGGATAACATCGTTTGACCGGTCATATTCACTATACGAATTTGCGCATTACCATTTACTAAAGCATTAAACCTAAGATTCACGGTCTCCACGAACGGATTTGGAGAGACCTCAATAGAAACATCTGTCCTGGGCTGTAGTTTCACTGCAATTATTTTGCTATATGTAAAGTTTCCATCAATATCAAATTGCTTAAGACGATAGTAGGCAACTTGATTAGCTTTAAGCTCAAGAGAATTATCTTTGAATTCGTAGCGTTTATCAGTTCCGTTTATTGCCACGCCCCCCAGAACCAATCCAACAATACTATAACTGCTGTTATTAAATGACCTTTCGACTTCAAAATGGCTGTTGTTTACTTCTTGAGTAGTAACCCACTTTATTGTAGTTAGATTATCAACAACTATTGCGTCAAATGATAAATATTTAACTGGTAAAGACCCTCCCTCCGGTACATTACAAGAGTAGGTGGGTAAATTAGGGTAGTGAAAAAATATTTGCCATGTCGAAGTTGCCTGCGCAATATTGCCACTTAAGATACAATAAGAAATATAACCCAATGAAGCGCATTTCGACGGATCGGGCACAGATAATGTTATATCTAACTTTAGTCCCTCGTTGTAGATAGAATCAATTACCGGTGGAATAGCTGGACAATTTGTAAAATATACTTTTAATTGTCCCTGGCCGCATTGTCCATTTCCATTATTTCTTCTAAAATAACTTGGGCAAATTGGTAATTGAGCAAATGTTGTTACGGTTAATGTCAGTAACAAAAAACTAAATGTAATCTTTTTCATTTTCTTGATGGTTAGAGGTTTAAAATAAATCTTTGGGTTTTTTCGAGGATAGAGATTTTATTTTTAACCTTCTACAGGGGTAATGCTTAATTTAGGAAAGGTGGATTGTTTGGATGCAATGTTCTTTCCAGATTAAAAAACTTGATATTATTAATTAATGGAAATTTGTTTGTTCACTTCAACTTTCAGGATAGGGCTGTAGTTGATAATGCCGTCATTGTCTATTTGCTTCAGGCGATAATAAACCGACTTACCGTTGTTTAACTGACCAGCTGCTTCTTTAAAACTGTATGCTTTTCCTGTTCCTTCTGCAGAAAAGCCATCCAAAACGAACGCTACAGTTTTAAAACTGCTCATATCTGATGATCTTTCAACTTCAAAATGGTTGTTAGTCTTTTCAGCTACTGTTTTCCAGTTAATAAGCACAATCTTCGAATTGGAAGATGCTTGGATTGAAGAATATTCTACACCTGGCTCAAGGCTGATAGAAAGACTGAATGAATTGTTTACAAATAATAAAGAGGAAAAAACTAAGAATATAATATTCTTATAGATTACTTGAGTAGTAATAATTTTCATTTCTTGCGGTTTGTTGTCTAAATCCTCTCCTTTTTAGTAAGGTTTAAATTTAAACGAGTTTTCAGATTAAGGTTTCGAATAAAGGAATAAAGGAGGTAATCTTCATTTCCAATTTCAACACAAACATAAATTAGTTTTCGGAAAACGCAAATTTTTTTGGCAGTAATTTTACGGTCATTAGGGTAAAAATGCGTAAACGACCTGTTTTATTAAAAATATTCTAAGTAAATTTACCATCCATTTGAACAAAATCTACCAAAATAGAAAATAATTTAGAAATCTTTTTTTGTACCAGAGCATTGCTATATAAATCGTAAGATTCCGGCTAAATCATTAGTTCTTCAGCAACGAGGAAAGTTGCCTTATCTGCCCGAATATGGCTTATACATGTAAACCGGCAAAATCACGCCACATGTAAACAAATCAATAATTGCTATTCAAACAGCATGCAAATACCAGCTTAGCTTGATTTGGTTATCTGCACCTAATAAAGTCAGGCAGATAAGGAAATACGAGTACTGCTCCTTTGTCATAGTTTTTACCTAATAACCCCTGGGTTGAATACCACTAAACATATAAACACGGATTTATGACATCGCCTTTAATCTTTCATTGACTTTGAAAAGACAAGTTTAGATTTTAGATTTTTATTACAATTACAATATTTTAATTATATGATTTATTATAAACTATATAATAGCATATATTTTTTATATTTACTTTATATTCAATTATTTATATTACTTTTTAATCTTTTTTTAATTAAAAAAGAAATTTATTAGTTTACGGGGCTATAATTTTATTTTTTATCCAATTCTATATAATTTTATTTAGCACCATTCTTTATTTATACAATTATTTTCAGCTATTTATAGTATTTTAATTATTGCCATAATATTTAGCATACTTATATCAACTAGTTTTAATCCCCCCTTTACTCTATTTTCTAAATTTATTAGTACGGTTAGAAAGAGTTTTTAAAGGCGATATTGTAATTCAAATTTCTTAAAGTAAATTACAGGCCTAATAACCACAGCATGAATTTCAGACTCCTTCTCTACCCTATCCTGTTAATCAGCATTATTTTAATTACGCCATCCTGTCAGGCACCCAAAGAATTAGTTTATAGAGATTTTAAAAACCTGAAAATAGAGAAAGTGGGATTTGCTTCTACATCTCTAAGGCTCGAATTGATTTACTACAACCCCAATAATTTTGGATTGCAACTGAAATACACAGATCTTGATATTTTTGTGGATAGTATTTATTTAGGGCATAGTTCGCAGGATTATCAAATTACGATCCCCAGGCTGGAGGAATTTACACTGCCCCTGCTTATCGATATTGATATGAAGAATCTGCTTAAAAATTCTATTCCAACGCTGTTGGGCAAAGAAGTGTCGGTTAAAATAACCGGGACAGTTAAGCTGGGAAAAGCTAATGTTTTTAAATTATTCCCGGTGAATTATGAGGGAAGGCACAATTTTTCAATTTTTTGAAGTGTTGCGCTGCCTTGCGAATACCAGAAAACTATTATACTTGAAGATTTAAGTTGTCAGATTGCTACTGTTTTATAGCTGGCGTTCCTGCCGGAACAGGTGGTGGTTTATGAAGCTTACATTCTTTCGGCAACCTTTTAAAGGCGCTTTCTTCTGCTTCAATATCGTCTGCATCGAAGCCCAGGTTAGCAATAGCTACTTTAAGGGTTTCTAAATTTGTGCGGTCATTTAACCATGTAACTGTGGTTGTTTTTTGCCTTGTATTCACTTTAATTGATGTAATTCCATATTCCCTTGCCATAAAAAACTCTACTCTATCCTTACATTTGTCACACTGAACAGTAGGAGTTTTAATAACAGCCTTCCCTGAAACCTTTTGATACTGTCCAAAACTGGCAGAGATAAAACAAAAAACAGCCAGGAAACAAAGTGAAAATGCTTTCATATTTGAAGAATTTCGTTAAAGTTATATAATCCCGGTCCAATTAGCGGGATCTTCTCTCCATTTTAACAAGGTGTTTTCCTCGTTTTCGGCAACTATACCTTTATCCAAAGCAAGGCCAATGAGTGTTTCGTAATTGGTTAATGATACGTAGGAAATATTTGCGGCTTTAAACGCCTGAACGGCTATTTCGAACCCGTAATTGAAAATTGAAACCATTCCAATTACCTCGGCACCAGCGGCATTGAGTACTTCACATACCTGCAAACTACTTTTACCCGTTGAAATCAGGTCTTCAATAACAAGTACTTTCTGCCCCCTTTCCAAATTCCCCTCTATTTGATTGCCTAAACCGTGTTCCTTTGGCTTTGGCCTCACATATATGTATGGGAATTTAAGTTGATCGGCAGCCATTGCTCCCCAGGCTATCCCTGCAGTGGCAACACCGGCCAATAATTCGGCCTGCGGAAATTTTTCAAAAATAACACTGCACATTTCACTTTTGATAAAATCTCTGATGTATGGATACGACAAAACCTTTCGGTTATCGCAGTAGATTGGGCTTTTCCATCCGCTGGCCCAGGTAAACGGCTCTTGCGGACTCAACTTAATTGCATTAATTTGTAAAAGCTTTTCAGCTACGGCTTTTTCGTTGGTCATGTTGCAAATTTGACCAAAGCAAACCGAACACGGAAATTTATTTTATGCATATCAGAATCTATTTTGGAGATGAACCGGTTATCCTCTGTGATGAGATTGACAAGAATATCAATGAAATTCTTCATCATCCAGACGCTGTATTTGTTGATGAGATATCATCTAAAGCAATAAAGTCGATGTTGCATGAAATAAAAAAGGAAGAATTTCATGCAGGCGTGATTTGGCATTCTGATTTGGAAAAACTTAAGCAGACCTTTTTCAAAAACTTTAATACAATAGTGGCGGCAGGAGGAATTGTTCAAAATGATAAGAAAGAAATTCTCTTTATTAAACGACTGGGCAAATGGGATCTTCCAAAAGGAAAGATAGAAAAGGGTGAAAAAGAGGAGTTATGCGCTCTACGTGAAGTAACTGAAGAAACAGGCGTTACAGGCCTGCAATTAAAAAATAAAATCGGTGAAACCTATCATGTATATGATGAATTTGGGAAGCATTTTTTAAAAATATCGCATTGGTATCATCTAACCTGCTCATCAAAACAGGAACTAGTACCGCAAACCGAAGAACATATCACCGAAATAAAATGGTTTTCTACAAGAGATATAAAAGAACCTGTTTCTAACACTTATCCTTCTATAAAGGATATTTTAAGTAAGTTTTTTGATGAGCCGTAATGGTAAACCTACCGCCTTGAATAAAATTTTAATTAGCTGGTTTGTCTAATATGGCAACTGTAAGCCGGCTTACGCAAACCAATTTTTTTTCGTCATTCTGTATCTTAATATCCCAAACATGAGTTGATTTACCAAGGTGCAATGGGGTACAAACAGCCGTTACAAATCCTTTTCGGGCACTTCTAACATGGTTGGCATTAATCTCCAAACCTACGCAGATGTATTTTTCCGGATCAATTACGGAATGAGAGGCCATACTTCCAATAGTCTCTGCCAACGCACAACTGGCGCCTCCGTGCAGTAGCCCATAAGGTTGTTTGGTTCTGTCATCTACCGGCATTCGCATAATGAGATAATCTTCCCCTAACTCAACCCACTCCATGCCTAAAAATTGACCCATAGTTTGCGGACCAAGGGGGTGTAGATTATTTAAAGCAAGGTTTTTATTGAACCAGATAGACATAGCTTAAAAATAGGTGTTTGAAATTTTTATTTCTTCTGCTTAATGGACTTCTTCACCACTTCCGGCAAAAACTGAGATACATCACCGCCGTTTTTTAATACATCCCTAACAAGGGTTGAGGCTACCGAAGTGAATTGCGGCAAACAAGTGAGAAAGATAGTTTCTATTTTATGATCGATACTTCTGTTCATATCCGCAATGGCTTTTTCGTACTCAAAGTCATTGACGTACCTGATGCCTCGCAAGATAAAATTGGCATTTACTTTTCTGCAGCATTCTACCGTTAATCCATCATAGGCAAGTACAGCAACCTTTGGATTGTTTTTATAAATATCCCTTAACCATTTAAGTCGTTGTGCCTCGCTGAACATGGGTTTCTTATTAGCGTTACGCCCGATACCGATTACAAGTTTGTCGAATAGCGGCAGCGCTCTGTCAATAATATCCTTGTGCCCCAATGTTACCGGATCAAACGTGCCGGGAAATAAACAAATACGACTCATTGGTTTAAATAATTTTTCTTTGTTAATCAGGATTTTTACCAGCCAGTAAATATAGTACAGCCATTCTTACCGCCACACCGTTTTCCACCTGTTGTAATATAATTGATTCATGACTATCGGCAACATCACTATCTATCTCCACTCCCCTGTTTATAGGCCCCGGATGCATAATTACAATTTCTTTTTTTAAGCCATCCAGTAATTTTCTGCTCACCCCATAAGCAAGGTTATATTCTCTGAGAGAAGAAAATAAAACCTGATTTTGTCTTTCTAACTGAATACGTAACACATTTGCCACGTCGCACCATTCCAAAGCTTTTTTAATATTGTATTCAACTTTTACATTGAGTGCTTCCTCGATGTACTTTGGTATCAAAGTTGGCGGGCCCGCTACCATTACTTCGGCACCCATCTTTTTTAATAAATAAATATTACTTAATGCTACCCTCGAGTGCATGATATCTCCTACCAGCACAACTTTTTTTCCGGCCAGACTACCTGTCTTCTCCTGGATAGAAAGCGCATCCAGTAAGGCTTGCGTAGGATGTTCGTTTATACCATCACCTGCATTAACAATTGCAGCGGGAATATGCTTTGCCAAAAAATGCGGTGCCCCGCTTGCACTATGCCTCATCACCACCATATCCACCTTCATGCTTAAGATGTTGTTCACAGTATCCAACAACGTTTCACCTTTTGATATTGATGAAGCTGATGCTGAAAAATTTATGGTATCAGCACTCAGTCTTTTTTCAGCTAATTCAAAAGATATCCTTGTACGGGTTGAATTTTCGTAAAATAAATTCACAATGGTTACGTCACGTAACGACGGCACTTTTTTTACAGAGCGCTGTAATACTTCTTTAAACTGAGTGGCTGTTGATAAAATAAGTGAAATGTCGGTAGCTGAGAGGTCTTTAATGCCCAATAGATGTTTGGTAGATAGTTGCATTAAGGAGCGAAGTTAGTGTAAAAAGGCAAAAGTAAAAATTCAAAACACAAAAGACTGAAACTACTATTTATATTTTATATCTATAACTTAATATAAAACCACCGCTTCCTTATCCCACTCCACTTTTACTTTTTGAGAAATTACCGTATCGATGGCCTTGCCGCAATAATCAGGTTGAATAGGTAATTCACGGTTGAAACGTCTGTCTACCAATACACATAACTCAACTTTTCTGGGCCTTCCAAAGTCCTGTATGGCATCAAGTGCGGCCCTGATTGTGCGGCCGGTGTATAAGACATCATCTATTAACACCACTTTCTTGTCTTCAATCGAAAAAGGAATTTTTGTAGCATTGGCAACATGCAGTTCATCTCGAACATCATCTCGATAAAAAGTTATATCCAGCATTCCATATTGGATCTTTTTCTCAGGGTAAAGCTCTTCCATACTTTCTACTAACCTAGCACCAACCTGTATTCCCCTTGGCTGAATGCCAATGAAAACCACATTATCTAAATCTAAATTATTCTCCAGCAGCTGGTGTGCCAGCCGCAGAATGGTAAGATGTAATTGTTGCTTATCTAAAATTGTTTTCAATGCTAATTATTGTAAGGCGAATTTATCTTTAATTGTCCGATAAAAAAAGTCCCCAACTTCAAGGGGAACTTTTTTTTCTTTTTTTCAATTATTTGCCGCCCTTTAAATGCTGCTGCAATAATTTCAGATCTTCCCATTTTTCCTCTGCAGCCAGTTTAGCCTGCTTTGGCCAGGTACCCGGATTGTGCATGGCGAATTTGTTTCCACCGGCTTCTAATATTTCATTTAGACTTTTGATGGTAGTTTTTGAAAGTTGCCTAAAACTGTAAATTTTGTTTTTGTATAAAAGCGATTCAATCTTTTTGCCTATTCCCTCAACTCTTGTAAGGTTGTCTTTTAGATGCACAACAGTTTTTGGTTTTGCTGATTTAGTTTTTGGTTTTACAGTTTTTGCTTCAGAAGCAGGTGCTTTTACTTTTATAGCAGGCACTCTTATAATACAATTCGTAACAGGAAAGCCCCTGATTTCTGATGTCGCTTTTTCTGATTCATCATTCACCCAGCGGCCATTGCTTAAAAGGTAGCGATATTGATATTCTTTACCCGCTTCCAGTTCAACATCAACCTGCATGCTGCCATCAGCCTGCTTTGTAAGGTAATGCCCTTCTTCTAGATTCCAGTCATTAAATTCTCCCAATAACACACAGCCCTCGGCACCAATTAAACTGGCAGCGGTCAATGTGAACGTAACTTTAGTCTTCATTTTGTGTTTTATGTTTTAGTTGTTTGCTTATTTTTCCTGTAAAAAAGGATAACGATAGTCTGTTGCTGAATTAAATGTTTCTTTAATTGTTCTTGCACTTAACCAGCGGTATAAATTTAAAATAGATCCTGCCTTATCATTAGTACCACTTCCCCTGGCTCCGCCAAAAGGCTGCTGGCCAACAACAGCGCCTGTTGGTTTATCGTTGATGTAAAAATTGCCGGCACTGTTTCTTAACTTATCTGTGGCCAATTCAACCGCAAATCTGTCCTGTGAAATCACTGCACCTGTTAAAGCATAAGGCGAAGTTTCATCCACCAGTTTCAAAGTTGATTCAAATTTATTCTCGTCGTAAATATAAACGGTAAGAACCGGTCCAAACAATTCTTCGCACATGGTTACATATTTAGGATCGCTTGCTTCAATAATTGTTGGCTCAATAAAAAATCCATCAGTTTTATCGCACTTACCTCCAACCCAAATTTTTGCTCCGCTGTTTCTTTTACGTGCATTTTTTATATAACCTTCCAGTTTATCAAAACTTTTTTCGTCGATTACAGCGTTTACAAAATTTGTAAAGTCTTCAACAGTTCCCATCTTCATCGTCTTTACCTGCTCCACCAGTTTCTTTTTAACTTCCGCTGCAATATTAGAAGGAATGTATGCTCTTGAAGCTGCGGAACATTTTTGTCCCTGGAACTCAAATGCGCCACGGGCAAGAGCCGTAACAACCACATCAGGATCGGCACTCTTATGTGCAATAACAAAATCCTTACCACCCGTTTCTCCAACAATACGTGGATAAGAACGATAGCTGCTCATATTCTTTCCGATGGTTTCCCACATCATATTAAATACTCCGGTGCTTCCGGTAAAATGAATACCCGCAAAGTCACGGTGATTAAATACCACTTCGCCAATGGTTGGTCCATCAATAAAAACAAGGTTGATAACGCCATCAGGCAAGCCGGCTTCTTTTAGAATACGCATAAACATTTGAGCACTGTACACCTGTGTGTTGGCGCATTTCCAGATCACAACATTTCCGCACATGGCTGCCGATGTTGGCAGGTTTCCGCCAATAGCTGTAAAGTTGAAAGGGGTTAATGCAAAAACAAACCCTTCCAGCGGACGGTACTCCATACGGTTGTTCATACTTGGCCCGCTTACCGGTTGCTGGCGATAAATATCACTTAAGAAGTGAACATTAAAACGCAGGAAGTCGATTAACTCACAAGCGGCATCTATCTCGGCCTGAAATGCATTTTTACTTTGCCCCAACATGGTACTACCATTAATATAAGGACGATACTTTCCTGCCAGAAGATCAGCAGCTTTTAAAAAAATATTTGCCCTGTTCTCCCAACTCATGTTGGCCCACTTGTCTTTTACTTTTAGTGCTGCATTTATGGCTTTGGTAACATGCTTAGCCTCTCCCACATGAAAATGCCCAAGCACGTGTTTACGCTCATGCGGCGGACGAATCTCCATCGTATTACCTGTTCTCACTTCGTCGCCACCAATGTACATGGGTACATCAATCTTCGTACTTTTTAATTCTTTTAAAGCAGCTTTGAGTGCAAGTTTTTCTTTTGAACCGGGCGCATAGTTAAGCACTGGTTCGTTTACTGGCATTGGGTAATAAAAATCTCCGTATTGCATAATATTAATTTGATGATTTGATAATTTGGTTATTAAAATACAAAATCGTCTTTGTATTTTTTTAAAAATTTTTCAACTTAAGCTGTTTCTTTTTCACTCATGAGGTAGGCCTTAATAAAACCGTCCAGTTCTCCATCCATCACCGGTCCTACGTTGCCAACTTCGTAATCCGTGCGATGATCTTTGATCATTTTGTATGGATGAAAAACATAACTGCGTATCTGGCTTCCCCACTCTATCTTTTTCTTTTTACTGTTGCTGGCATCTTTTATTTCGTTGCGTTTTTGTATTTCAATTTCATACAAGCGGCTTTTCAACATCTGCATGGCCATTTCCCTGTTTCCAAGCTGGCTCCTGTCCTGCTGGCAAACTACCACAATACCCGTTGGAATATGCGTTAACTGAACTTTTGTTTCTACTTTATTTACGTTTTGTCCGCCTGCGCCACCACTACGTGAAGTTTCCATTTTTACGTCGGCAGGATTTATTTCAATCTTAATTGTATCATCAACCAAAGGATATGCATTTACAGATGCAAATGATGTGTGTCTGCGTGCGTTACTGTCAAACGGTGAAATTCGTACCAGCCTATGTACGCCGTTCTCCGATTTTAAAAATCCATAAGCAAACGGTCCCTCAAATTCATAAGTACATGTTTTAATTCCTGCGCCATCGCCCCATTGCCAATCTATCTCTGTAACTTTCCAGCCTTGCTTTTCGGCATACATGCGGTACATACGTGCCAGCATTTCGGCCCAATCCTGGCTTTCGGTACCACCTGCACCACTATTTATCTGTACTACAACAGGCAATTCATCTTCGGGTTCATTAAGGGTGCTTTTAAATTCAGCATCCTCAATCAGCCCAATAGCTTTATCAAAAGCCTCTTTGGCTTCTTCTTCACTTGCCTCTCCGGCTTTCCAGAATTCGAAAAGTACAGCAAAATCTTCCACTGCGGTATTAACCGCATGATACATATCAATCCAGTATTCGTTTACTTTAATTTCTTTCAGAATGGCAGTTGCCCGGCTGTTATCGTCCCAAAAGCCTGGCGAAAGTGAAAGTTGTTTGTCATTAGCGGTTTTTGCTTCTCTGTTCGCAACGTCAAAGAAACCTCCCCAAAACCAAAACGCGGTCTCTAATAGATTTTAAGTGCTCAATTGTCATGGCTGCAAAATTAACGGATTAATAAACAGAGAACAAGTAATTATAATAAGCAACCAGCCTTTTAAAAATTTCGTATGTAAATAACGAAAATGTACTTGGCATGCAGCTAATATGCCTTTAAATCCATCTTAACATTATAAGATATGTTTTGTTATTAAGTTATCTTTAATACAACTGAACTAACTTCTATTAAGAGGTTTCAAATTTCTTTTGAATGACTGTTTTTATTAAAAAGACTGGGTATTTATTCGTTTTAGCATGCCTATGTCTTGTTTCGCAGTCGTCAACAGCCCAGAATTGTCCTCCAAATATCGATTTTGAGCAGGGCAGTTTTAACGGCTGGACCTGTTATACCGGAACTGTAGCGTCTATCGACAGCACTAATGTGATAACTTTTGATTATTCGGGATTGCCTGTAGAAAACAGACATACTATGTACACTGCACTTTCAGGCGCCGGAATGGATGAGTATGGAGGATTCCCTAAAAATTGCCCAAATGGAAGCGGACATTCGATCAAATTAGGCAATAACTCTGCCGGTAGAGAATCCGAAGGTGTTTCCTATCAGTTCACTATACCAGCCAATGCGAATACCTACAACCTCATTTATAATTATGCTGTGGTATTTCAAGATCCGGGTCATCATGTTTCGGAACAACCCCGTTTGGATCTGATCGTTGAAAATGTTTCTGACGGAATGCGAATTAATTGTTCCTCTTTTGCATTCTTTGCCAATGGTTCTCCTTTACCCGGATTTCAACTTTCTCCAAATCCGGGAGGGAATACACCTGTTTGGTACAAAACCTGGACAGCGGTTTCTATCAACCTCGATAATCTTGCCGGAAAAACCATCAAGCTTTTTTTCAAGACCGCCGACTGTACTTTTAGGATTCATTTTGGCTATGCCTATATTGATGTTAATACAGAATGCAGCGACAGGTTTCAAGGTGCCGATTTTTGTCCGGATGATAATGCTGTTTTTGTGAACGCACCTTATGGATATGAATCTTACACCTGGTTTAATAATGATTTTACACAAGTAATCGGCAATTCACAAACACTCACACTTATTCCACCTCCTGCCGCCGGAACGCAGGTTGCCGTTGTTGTGGTGCCCTACAGTGGATACGGTTGCAGGGATACATTATATACTTACCTGAATGATACACTTACTTACCAGGCAAACGCAGGCCCTGATAAAAATTCTTGCAATAACAGTGTTATTCAAATAGGCGTACCGCCAAAGCCTGGCTGGTTTTATTTATGGAGTCCAACCACGGGGCTGAATAGCCCTCTACTGGCTAATCCGATTGCAACACCTGATGTAACTACAGAATACGTATTAACAGTAAGACATAATGGTGGCGGCTGCCTCAGCACCGATACTGTTTTAGTACGAGCCGCAAAACTCTATGATAGTTTACAGGTAATTGGTAAACAGGAATGGTGTATTGGCAGCGGCGACAGTACTGTTTTAAGAGTACTGCCGGCAGATAGCGTGCAGTGGTTTAAAGACGGTGTTGCCATTGCAGGCGCCAATCAACTGAGTTTAAGTATTACACAAACCGGGTCGTACTATGCCATGGTCTTCAGTAATCTGGGATGCTCGTTAACTACTTCGGCAAAGGATGTCAATATTTCATCAGTACCGATTGTTGGATTTACTGTTGATAAGCCAACGCAATGTATGCTCAATAATAAATTTGTGTTCAGTAATACCACTACAAATGCAGTTGGTAACATGCAATACAAATGGATTTTGGGAGATGGATTTATTGCAACTACCCGAAATATCACATATAGTTATAAAAATCCGGGAACCTATGAAGTAGTATTGGTTGTAAGCAGCAACACGGCATGTGCCGACAGCATGAGTATGACCATACAGGTTTTCCCAAATGTGGCGGCCGAATTTTCAATTGATCCGGTTTGCATTGACATTCCGGTTTTACCGGTTAATAAAACGATGGAAATGAGTTCGACCAGCGTAAGTTATTTGTGGGATTTTGGAAACGGTCAAACTTCAATGCTACGCAACCCGCCTGCACAGGTTTACCCTGTGGCCGGAGATTATGTTATAAGTCTTACTGTAAGTACATCACAATGTCCTTTCCCTAAGAGCATACAAAAAAGATATGTAAAAGTAGATGCGCCCACACCGGGTGTTACAAATCCTGTTAGCTATGCTGTGGTGGATTTACCTCTAACGCTGCAAGCGAGGCCTGTAGGCGACCTGGTAACATGGTCTCCGCCAACTTTTTTGGACAATCAAAACAGCTATAAACCTGAGTTTATCGGAAATAAAGAAACGATCTATACCATTGAATTAAAAACAATTTCGGGTTGTATTACAATAGATACCCAGGTGGTAAAAATAAACAAGAGCATCACCATTTTTGTACCCAACGCATTCACGCCAAACAGCGATGGCCGAAACGATTTCCTGAAACCGTTCATGATCGGCATAAAAGAACTGAATTATTTCAGGATATTTAACCGTTGGGGAGAAATGATATTTGAAACCCAGGATTCCAATCGTGGCTGGGATGGGAAATTTAAAGGAATACCTATGCAGACACATACTTTGGTTTGGATGCTTGAGGCTTTGGGAGCCGACAATAAAATTTATAAAGCCAAAGGAAGTACAGTTTTGTTAAGGTGATTCATCTGCAGGAATCAGGATACAGATAACTTTTCCAATTAAAATATTTTAATTGAACTTGCAACCCAATGCAGCTATCTCCCAACCGTTATTTTATCATCAACAAACCATATGATATGGTTTCGCAGTTTGTGAGCTCACATGATGTTAATCTACTAGGTAATCTCAATTTTAATTTTCCTCCTGATACACATGCGGTAGGTAGACTGGATAATCATTCGGAAGGCTTACTCATTTTAACTACCGATAAAAGAGTTACCCGCCTTTTGTTTTTAAGTAAGGTACCGCATAAAAGGACCTACCTTGTTCAGGTTAACAAACAGGTATCTGCAGAAAATTTAAAAAAACTACAGACCGGCGTTGCGATAAGAATAAAAACAGGAGTCATGTATACAACTCCTCCCTGCGAAGTAACCATTGTCAATAACCCAGAAAAACTATATAAACTTGATGATCGTTTAACTGCTCATCCTCCTTTCACATGGCTGAAGATTACAATCACCGAAGGTAAATACCACCAGGTGCGTAAAATGATCAGCGCTATCAGGCACAAATGTAAAAGGCTTATCAGGCTGAGTATTGAAGACCTCGAACTGGGAGGATTGAGGGCCGGAGAAGTGAGGGAAATTGACGGAGATCTTTTATTCAAAAAATTGAAGATCTGCAAATAATAAAAATTTTACAGCTTGTTAACTAATATCTGGTTTTCTTTTAAAGCTAAAGCCGTAAGTTTGCGCTAAAGCACCCCCTGATGGAACTAAAGTATATTAAGAATGTACAATTTACCCGCCTGATAAAAGTTGACGGACGGTTGAAAGAATTCAATTTCAGAAAACCAAACGGACGTGAGGAAGGTTTGTTCACAGTTGATGTAATTGATGAACGAGGTACCCGAATCATTTTCAATATGGAAAAAGAGGAAAGCAACTGGAAGATCATCAGCAGCCCGATTCCAAACTGGGTGGCCGAAAGCGAATCATCTTTTCACGAAATTATAGAAGAAGAATTTAAATCGATCTGATTGCAGGGATGATATAAATTAAAAAAGCTTTTGTCCGGTTACGAACAAAAGCTTTTTATTTATTTCGATTAGATTAATAAACCGCTATAACAGAAATTGTTGGTTCTTTTGAGACCTTGCCTGCACCAACTGCTCCACCATCTATCCCGTAATCTTCCAGCTTAACACTGAATTCAGAATTGGCTGTAATTGCTCCTCCTTTTACCACAATACTACCCTTTGCTTCAATCGATTTGGTAATACCATGAATAGAAAGATTACCCATTACATTAACGGGGTAAGTACCATCTTTACTAAATTTCACAGCGCCTATATTACCAATTGCACCTACAAATGTTGCTGTTGGAAACTGGTCACTGTCCATCCAACCTTTGTTATTAAAATGTTCCTGAATTCTCGGGTTCGTAAAACTAAAGTTCTTGATGGATGCTTCAAAAGCCATCTTACCCGTTTTTGTGTCAAGAGAAGAAATAACGGTTTTATTTTCTGCTTTTGGCAATGCATCAATCGCCGTAGTAGCATCAAAATTAATAATTGCCGAAGTAGTAGTTTTCTTTTGGGCAAATAGCAAACCGGTTGTTAAAACCAGTGCCAGAGAAAGTAATCCTTTTTTCATTTGTTGATTTTTATATTATTGATTAAAGTTTATTTATTAATTGTGCAGCGTTTAAAAGTAACATAATAGGTTTCCAAAATTGCACTAAAATCACCATTACTGCAAGATCCTTTGATGGAAACTTTCTCGCCGGGTTTTAACTTTTTTGCGTCGTTCAGGTATTGTTGCTGAAAAGCAAAAATGATATAATCTCCGTTTGTTGTGTCAACCATCTTAATATTGGCGGTTGTATCGGCCATCTCTACCTCAGAAACCGTACCGTTAACAACTACGATCTTCTCCGAATATTTCTCATTTGCAGCAGTCAAATCAGTTTTAAAATCGTTAATAAAGACAAGAGACTCAACTGTAAAATCTACTTTTAATTGAGCTGTGTCATCGTGTTTTAATGTAAACATGTACCACACAAATGACGCACCACCAAGCGATAAAATAAAAATTGCAAGCAACCACTTTTTTAACCCGGGCTTCATTTTTCTTGTCATCATAGTTGTCTACAATTTTTCAGAGTACAAATATACAATGTTTAACCATTGAATTTGTAAAATTGCCTGGTTAAAAGGTTAATTATTACCCAAAACCCAACGGCTGCATAGTTAATATTAAAAGTTATCATGGTTGAGTGATGCCGGTTCTATTTTAAATATTTATCTTTATTCAAATAATGAAACATTTTATTTCAGTTGATAAGATCATAAAAAATAAAACTTCCCGATTCCCAAGTCTGATTTCGGTTTTACTTTTTTTGTGCCTGTTTAATTTTGCTCATGCTTCTACAGGCGGCAGGAAATTGAAGGGTGAACACAAAACTTCCTCTGTTCAGGAGGCCATTGAGTACCTTTCAAATTGCGATCTTTCCACTTCTGCAGCTTATTGGCCTAACGTTAACTCAAGACTATTTGTTCAGAATGTTAAAGAAAATATTGAAAACCCGATAAGCATTTATCCCGGTGATGGTACCTATTTTTGCGCCTATTCAGCAATTACTTACCTTTTGTTACAGGATGACCCGCTAGGTTACACAAAATTTATTACCGCATTATACACTAATGGAACTGCCAAATTCAAAGGCGTTTTGTATTCTCCTTCTGCAGCTGTAAAAAAAGAGGCCGGTTTACTGAAAAATAGAGGCATCATGGATATTCATCCAGCCGATCAATTGTGGTTTTTAACTTTAGCAGGACACTACAAAGGATACCTTAATATTTTTAACCGTAAATACGACCCAGGCGATGAAAGTAAATTTTGGGCATCTGTGAACTATGCCAAATTTAACAGAATAGCCAAAAAATTATTGAATCACGGCATTCAAGCAAGAGGTACTGATTTTTTCAGGCCATGGGTTCAAGACATGTACTCTTACCTGACAAAAAAACTAAGTGAAGGCAGTGTTGTTTTATACATCAACAACCGTATTGTTCACAAAAAAAATCATACCAACCTCAAACTTGCTGTACCTACCCATTTTATCGCCCTGGAAAATATGAAAAAGGTTGGAGACCTTATAACGTTGGTTTATTGGGACAATGGCGGTAAAACGCTGATACAGCTTAGTCCTGCTTTTTTGAAACGAATAGTTTACGGAATAACCGTTTTTATCAAACCGGCAACTGATGCCGGCTAAAAAAATCCATTTCATCATACTTGTTATGGTAACAGTTTTGGTTTCCTGTTCGCCAAGAAATATTTCAACCCGCTACTATTATCAAAATGAAAAAATACTTGATTCAATAGAGTCATCCTACAAAAGAATAAGCAAAAATGTTCCATTCAATATCGGATTTACCAGCAAAAATTTTGAACGGGTATCTCTAGGTATTAAAACCGACAGTTTATATTATATCTATGAATTTGACCCGGCAGAAAACCGCCTGGCGGATACATTGACAAAGTATCAATTGCCTGCAAAGGAGGTTATCAAACTCATGCAGCAAATGCAATCTATCCGTTGCATCTGGATTAACAATTACGATTTCTATGTTGATGAGAAGAAACAGACGCTCACATTTATGTCGATAAAACCTGTTGCTTTAAATGCACTTTTCTCAAACAAAAAATATTATATACTTACTTATTTTCAGAAGGCACAGTATTTTGATGAACAGGGCAAACTATTAGACAAACGTTCAATCAGAAAACTTCGCAGAATTAACGGCGATATATTTTACCGCATTAACGATAAGGTTTGTTACACTATTTCTGTTAAGTACAGGTAATTTTTACCAATTATAACATTGCTGTACTGTCAAATAAACTTTATCTTGAGTGGGTAACACACGATTCCATTTAACAGGTCATATTCATGAATACGTTATTATCTAAAATAATAAGGCAGACCATTCTTCGCCATAAAAAGATAAAACCAGGCGAAAAGCATGAATATTCCACCTATGAGCTGGCCAGCGGTTTCAGAGAATTAAAAATTACTGTTACCAGTTCCATAAAGAATGTATTATTCATTGTTACCGGAATTACAGCGGCGTCTTTTGGGCTCAAAGGATTTTTATTACCCAGCAATTTTATCGATGGAGGCACCACGGGCATATCCCTACTTATTTCGGAAACGACGGGTATACCGCTTTATTTGCTATTATTGCTCATCAATCTGCCGTTTATTTTTCTTGGATATAAAGTAATTGGAAAACAATTTGCCATCAAAACTGCATTGGCCATAACCGGACTGGCTTTTTGTGTTGCAACTGTAAATTTTCCTGAGATAACACATGATAAACTTTTGGTGGCTGCTTTTGGTGGATTTTTTCTTGGCGCAGGTATTGGCCTGTCGGTAAGAGGCGGTGCGGTGATTGATGGCACTGAAGTGTTGGCCATATTTCTAAGCCGCAAGCTGGGCACGACCATCGGTGATATCATTATCATCATAAACATCCTGATATTTGCAACGGCGGCTTATTTTCTTTCAATTGAAACAGCCTT
>JAHEBJ010000136.1 GCA_024642285.1 Sphingobacteriales bacterium | reverse complement strand
TCGCTAAGGTCGTACACCCAGGTTTGATCAGGTGAAGTACTTCCTCCAAATAAGGTTACATTATCGCTGCCAATCGAAGACATCCCTACTCCTTGCCCGCCCGACGGAGCGGCAGCTGGATATTTCGATGTCCAGGTATTGTCACTTAAATCGTAAACCCAGGTATCATTAGGCGAACCATCACCGCCAAAAAGTAAGACCTGATCGCCACCGGCGGAAGACATTGCGTGAAAAAAACGTAACCCGGGGTTTGACGAAGGATTTTTCAAAGTCCATAAATTATCGCTAAGGTCATATATCCAGGTTTCATTTGTTCCAATGAGTGGGTTACCAAAAATATCCTCTGTTCCTCCATACAGTAAGACCTGATCACCTCCTAAATATGCCATTGCACTTGTCCATCTTGCAGAAGGATGACTTGCAGGATTTTTATTTGTCCAGATATTATCACTCAGATCATAGATCCAGGTTTCGGCACCTCCTCCAGTAAATACTACTACTTTATCATCGCCGATATATGAAATTGAGTGACCATATTGAGGCGAAGGGCTGGTGGCAGGATTCTGATTGTTCCAATTATCTTGTGCACTAATTGCATTTGTAATAAGGAAAAGCCCAATTGTAAAGCAGGAAATATTTTTTTTCATAACAATCAATTTAGTTGTTGATCTATATTTTATCGCTTCCAGTCATGATGATCTCCTCTGGAATAACTGGGTAAAGTGTAGCTATTTGTAGCTATTGTGTAAATGCCTTTCCCATCATAGTAACTAAGGCAACATCCATTTCCACATGCCCGGGCAAGGCCTGCTTGTACTCCTATTTGCAAATCATCGGGTCCCCAGCAAATATTGCCTTCATCATTCCTCAGCAAGGAAAGAGAAGGTGAGGCAGCACCAACATCAATGGTTTGTAACTGATGCTGTGCATTAGGGTTGTTGCTACAAAGCGGGATGGTTGTAATAGCTACCATATTGCTGCCGGATGATCTTGCCCAATCCATTTCTTTGACAGATTTATACTGGCTTAGGTCAATTGATTTAATGACCTGGCTTGTGTTTACATCAAGCACTTTTAGGTATACATTACCGGTTGAAATTTGCCTTTCGCTGAAAACTAATTGGGAACCATCAGATTTTAAGGCAATATCTTCTTCAATAAACCAATCCGTATTTGCAGCCGTATATAAAATGGCTGCTGATCCACCTGCAGATGGAAGAAGATGAATTTTATCCGGGTCGCCTGTTTTTTTCCATACACTGGC
Organism: Sphingobacteriales bacterium; assembly: GCA_024642285.1. Classification (GTDB taxonomy): domain Bacteria; phylum Bacteroidota; class Bacteroidia; order Chitinophagales; family Chitinophagaceae; genus Ferruginibacter. The sequence continues at coordinate 2,909 of JAHEBJ010000136.1, read as the reverse complement.
TATTTGACTTTGTCCTGGTCTCCATTTACCTTGCTTATAACTGCCACCGCCGGCCACACCATCACCAATTTTAGTAGCATTAGAACCCGTGGGCACACCATTTACAATTGAGATGTTTAAAGTGTACAAATCAACACCGTTTAATGTGAAGCAGAGCTGTGTACCGTTGCCGGACCATGCAGGGAAATCAGGCGAATCAGAAGATTGGTTTGTATAACTGGTAAAAACTTTTGTTTTATTAGCACCCGAAACATCCATAACAAAAATTGCGGGAACGGTACGGTTGTGATTAACCTGGTAATTGTCCTGGAATGCAAACACTGGATTTGCATTTGGTGGTGGAGGAGGTGGTGGTTTCTTTGAAGATGCAGTTGCTGTTTCCTGTTCAGTCTGAACAGGTAGATCGGTTTTTTTGCAGGCAGTAATTAGAGCAATTAGTGCAAGGCTGCTGAGTATTTTTTTCATAATGTTAAGTTTGGTGCATTAATGAACAAACGCCAAATCTACTTTACTAAAGAGTGCCTGTCAATACAGGATTAACAGGCGTGGAATTGGTTTAATAAGTGATGCTTAAGAACAATAAGTGATGCAGGCAGACTACCCGGGTAGTTTATAATAGTAGTCATTTATGCCTGTTATCAATCACTTATTAAATAGTATTTGCACTTATTAAACCCGATATATTGCTATGAGCCATTGATTTAAATTACTACCTTAATACAGCTTTTGCTGCATGGAATTTAACAGTGATGCAAAAATGTTGCTTATTCTGTATTATTTCTCCGCTCCCTATCTAACAGAATCGCACCCGGTGAAAAAGCCTTTTTAAATTATTTTATATGCCCAGAATCTGGAAATACTTTCTTTTCCTGTTGCTGTTTTGTTTTTGTCAAAATAATTTATTGGCACAAAACGAAACTCAAAGGAAGATCGATTCGATGAATAATATTTTAAAAACTGCAAAAGAAGATACAACCAAAGCAATAACCCTGGCCAGGCTGAGTTGGGATTTGAATACCGTGGGAGAGAAAATAAAATCGAGAGAAGCTGCTGAACAAGCCATCAAATTATCTAAAAAATTAAATTATAAAATAGCTGAAGCACCTGCACTAAATACCCTTGCTACTCTTGATTTTCAGGCTGGCAATTTGCAGGCAGCTATGGATAAGTATAACTCCTGTGCCAAAATGAATGAGGAAATTGGGAATAAACTTGAATTAGGCTTCAACATGAACAATATTGGGAATATACACTATGTCAAAAATGAATTTGCTGAAGCTATAAAATATTATAAACTGGCCTTAACGGCTTACGAGGAAGTTGGTAGTACAAAATGGATTGCCCAAACCTACAATAATTTAGGTTCAACTTTTGAGGTGCAGGGTAACTATCCCGAAGCACTGAAATATTTATTTACAGGATTAAAAAAGTTGAGGGAAACGGGAGACAAAGATTTAACGTCCATCTTTTATTTGAATATTGGCAACATTTATTTGAATATGGAAAATTACACCGAGGCTTTGAAAAACTATCAACGCTATCGGTCAGTTGCTCAGGAAATCGGGCAAAAGGAATACATTTTGGGTGCTTATGGAGCGATTGGAAGGCTATATGAAAAACAAGGTAATTATTCTGAAGCTTTGAATAATTTTTCAGTAGCTCTGAAAGGGTTTATTGAATTAGGAATTAAATCTCTCATCGCCAAAACCTACGCAAGCATCGGTAGTGTCTATCTTCACCAATCCAAATATACCGAAGCATTAAAAGAATACACTGCTGCAGTAAAAATATGCCAGGAAATTGGTGCTAGTGAAGACCTTGCCGATTCTTATACCAATATTGGCGATATATTATCACGACAAGCTGCGTTGGAAAATAATTTCGAAGCAAGAATTAAAAAGTATAATGAAGCTATTCAGGTTATGAATAAAGGGCTTTCCCTGGCAAAAAATACTGAGGCTAAAGGGAACATCAGGGATGCCTATAGGGTATTGTCAGATGTATATAAAGGAATGAATGATTATAAAAAGGCACTGGAGTATAACAATCTATATGTTAAAATGAAAGACTCCCTGATGAATAATGAAACCACCCGTAAACTTGAACAACAGCGAATACAATACGAAGTGGAAAAATCTGTGGAAGAAGAGAAACTACAAAGTGCGGATGCGGTAGAACAACAAAAGACCGAAAACAAAAGAAAAAATGAATTACTGTTGGCAGGGCTGGCGATTCTTGCGATCATTATATTTTTTATTTCCTTATTGATCCGTCAGCAAAATTTAAAAAGAAGAACTGTTGAAAAAGCCGAGACCGGACATAAGATGGCAGAATTGGAATTGCAGAGTTTAAGAGCGCAACTGAACCCACATTTTATGTTCAATTCATTGAACGCAATACAGGATCTGATCTTAAAAGAAGACAATGAACGGTCTCATCTTTACCTGAGCCGGTTTTCTAAATTGTTACGCATGCTCCTGGATAATGCCAACCAGCCTTTTGTTTCAGTAAAGCAGGAGCTGGAATTCCTTGAATTGTATCTATCGCTGGAGAACCTACGTATTCCCGATCTACAGGTTTCTATTGAAAAAGATCCGAAGATCAATATGGAAGAAAGGATGATCCCCAACATGATGCTGCAACCCTATATTGAGAATGCCATCTGGCACGGATTATCAAATAAAAAAACAAACAGGAAACTACAGGTAAGAATTCATGATAATGGTAGTTCCACCGAATTTGAAATTGAAGACAATGGGATAGGTAGAAAAAAAGCAGCCGAACTGAAAAAGCTTTACCGCCAGGGGCATCATTCCAAAGGCATGGAACTGTTATCAAAACGATTTAACCTGATGTCAAATGAATACGGGGCATCCATCCATACAACAGTAACTGATTTGGAAAATAAC
>JAHEBJ010000135.1 GCA_024642285.1 Sphingobacteriales bacterium | reverse complement strand
ATTTATATGGAACTCGGTATAGGAATGTTTGGCGATCAGCATATTAATTCAAAGGGCGAAATACAACCGGCAGGACAGCGTTTGAAGGAATTAATTGAAGAAATAAAACTGATGGACGAGTTAGGGCTTGATTTTTATGGAATTGGAGAACATCATCGTCCCGATTATGCTGTATCAGCTCCCGAAATAATTTTAGCCGCTGCTTCAACAGTAACAAAAAACATAAAACTTGGCAGTGCAGTGTCTGTGTTGAGTTCTTCAGATCCGGTTAAACTCTATCAAAGTTTTGCAACCATCGATCTAATCTCAAACGGGAGGGTAGAACTGGTAGCCGGCCGCGGCAGCTTTATCGAATCTTTTCCGTTGTTTGGGTACGATCTAAATAATTACGATGAACTGTTTGAGGAAAAACTGGATCTGCTGCTTAAAATAAACAAATCAGAAAAGATTAGCTGGAAAGGAAAATTCAGACCCGAATTAAAAGATCAGCAGATTTTACCAAGAGCAGTAAACAATAACTTAAATATTTGGGTAGCTGTTGGTGGCACACCTGCTTCGGTTTTAAGAGCAGCCAAGGCAGGGCTGCCGGTAATTTTTGCTATCATTGGAGGCAACCCTGTTCAGTTTAAACCACTGTTCAAATATTATAAAGATATTTATGAAGAGTTTGGCCACGATAAAAATAAATTTCAGGTGGGTGTACATATGCATGCTTTCTTTGGAGAAGATAGTAAGCAGACCGCCGATGAATATTATCCCATTTACGCTGCGCAGATGAACAGGATCGGCCGCAGCAGGGGATGGCCAACGTTCCAGAGAGGACAATATGATGCAGGCAGAGGCGATGCTGGGCATTTAATAATTGGCGATGCCAGTGAAGCTGTTGACAAAATCCTGCACATGAAAGAACTTTTTGGACTGACCCGTTTTTCAGCGCACATGGATGTAGGCGGCCCTCCGCATAAATTAATGATGAAGTCGATTGAAATTTTCGGTGATAAGATCGCACCAGCTGTGCGAAAGGCATTAAAGGAAAAACAAAACGGATAGAATTGATATTTATTCTTTCTCCAGTGCCGGCATTAAAAAACGATTCACCTCCGGTGTGTGATGTTCTTTCAACATTATAGCTTCCATTTTTTTTACAATGTCGGGATATTGAGCGGCTACATCATGTTGTTCCTGAATGTCTTTATCCAGATCATACAACCTGGTTTTTAATTCACCTTTCATAATATTCAACCGAACGGCTTTCCAATTCCCTAAACGCACCGCTTGTTGACCACCGTATTCGGGATATTCAAAATACAGGTATTCATGTTGCTTTTGTTGACTGGGATTGCCAGCTATCAGAGGCAGCAAACTAATTCCATCCACATTTTTGGGATTGGGAATATTTACCAATTCAGTTAAAGTTGGCATGATGTCGATGGTTGCTGATACATGAGAAGAAGTAGAACCCGGTTTTATTTTTCCCGGCCACTGCACAATAAAAGGTACTCTAATTCCTCCTTCATGTAAAAATCCTTTGCCCCAACCATATTCACCTTTAAAAGGACCTGCGCTGTTAAAGAAAACAGGATCAACACCTGCGTTGTATGCCGGACCATTGTCGCTGCTAAACATAATGATCGTGTTGTCGTATGTTCCGTTTTCTTTTAATGCCTGAACAATTTGCCCAACCTGTTCGTCAAGAGCAGATATCATTGCTGCATAGGTAGCTCTTGGATACCGGCAGGGAAAGTAGGAACCACCAAGGAATGGTTTTTCTTCGCCGAATTTCCGGTGATAATAATCCACCCATTTTTTTGGAGCCTGTAACGAAACATGGGGCAGCGGCGAGGGGTAATATAAAAAGAAAGGTTTGCTTTTATTTTTATCCAAAAAATTTATTGCAGCTTTTATCAGCAGGTCGGGACCGTATACATTCTGCTGATACACATCGTAATTTTTTTCATCCAGCGAATCAAGATCTTTGGGAAACTTAACATTGGGCGATACAATTTTATTATCAACCGGCACTCGATCTTCATTCTCCCACAAATGCCCGTTATAATATGTATGATCCTGCCGCTGACAAAGGTATCCGTAAAAATAATCGAAGCCCTGCCTGTTAGGAAGGCCTGCAGTAAATGGTGCTCCCAATCCCCACTTACCAACAATGCCAGTAGTGTATCCTGCCTGTTTTAAAATTTCAGCAATGGTAATGGTAGCATCAGGTATGGGCCATTGTCCCTCCAGGTATGGGTTTTCTTCCATGGCCTTAAAATCCCAAACCGGTCCTCTTTCTTCCCATTCGTGATTGCCTCTTATATAGGCTTTGCCCGATCCGGTTCCGGTCATCAGTAAATATCTTGATGGCGCACAAACAGGGTAAGCATAATGTTGTGTAAAACGCATTCCATTCTCTGCAAGCTTGTCAATATTGGGTGTTTCAATTTTTTGCTGCCCGTAAGAGCCTACATCTCCATAGCCAAGATCATCAGCAAAGATGTAAACAATGTTCGGCATATTTTTTTGAGCAGCAACATTCTGGTTGCTAACACAAACAAACAAAAACGAAAGCAGGAAACCCGAAATATTTCTTTTATTGATGTTCATTGTTATAATAAAATAAAACTTAGAAACAACTAAGATACCATGAATGTATAATTTTCTGCTGAACTAAATTCTGTACACCAATACTAACGCAAAATGCCACCAAGTACTTCAGTTTTTCCGTCAATATCCCCGGTAAAAGTCAGTCCGAGTAATTTGCAAATCATTGGATAAACATGCACATTTTCAAATGATGGAATTATTTTTCCTTTTTTGAATTGTGGCCCCCAGGTATAAAAACTGGCATGCATATCTTTCAACACAGGATCAAAACCATGTGCACCGGGGGAGAAACGTGAAGTATATGTGCTGAGTACCTTTGGATATTCGGGAACTATAAAAATGTCGCCGATGCGATTGAAAACGTCATCAGTTTTATTGAAATGCCATTTTTCAGGAATGTCCTGCGCAAGATAAACAATAAAGCCTTTGGCTTTCTTTTTCAGCAAATCATAAGTTGGTAAAATATCGTTGTTGTCTTTTGCATACAAGTGCAGGCTTGTGTTTCCACCACGCATGATGAACCGGGCGGTATCTATCATTGCCGCTATATTAATATGTGTTACCGTATCAATATTGGCCATGCCATGATCGGCAAGGAAAATAAAATTGACTGGTAAATTAAGTGCTCCCACTTTTTTTGTAAGTAAGCCAATGGCTTCATCTACAAAATGAACAGCTGCTTTTGTTTGTTCGGCATCAGGGCCAAAAACATGTCCTGCATGATCAACTTCACCAAGATAAAAACTTATAAAATGCGGTCGGGTATATTCTGGCAATTTTAACCAGTTGATAATAATATCAATACTCTGTTCAATTTTATTATTGCTTTTGTAACGATACCAATAAGTCGGGTAAACATTTTGAATGGCTGCTTCGGTTCCAACAAATTGGTACGACGCACTGAGCATGCCTTGTTGCTCTGCTAAAACCCAAAGTGGGGTTCCTCCATACCAGGTTCCATCTTCAACTGTTTTACGATCGGCAACATTGTAAGTTGCATTCCGGTTTCTGTCATAAAACTGATTGTACACCAATCCATGATGCGAAGGGTATAAGCCGGTTGCTACCGAATAATGATTGGGATAGGTAACACTCGGAAAAGAAGGGATCATACTCTCGGCCTGCACACCGGTCTTTCGCAGTTGCAACAAATATTTTGCATCGTATTTATCTGCATAGTCGTACCGGAAACCATCGGCTGAAATGAGTATAACATAGGGTTTGTTTAGTTGTGCAATGGCATTTTTTCTTCCCTGTACTATTTGCTGAAGACTGTCCTGAGCAAGAATAGGGTTTATTAATACTAAAAGCAGCATTAAAGAAAACGAGTACCGCATTTATTTTATATTTAGTGGCTTCTTGTATTTGTAAATTTATTTGATGCGCTAATGTAAACCATGGCAATAAGGAAATTAATTTGTACTTAAATTATTAAATATTATTTATACTATACTAAAAATGTATTAAAACTCTTAAAGAATCAATTTACTGGTTTATAAGACAACAAAAAAAATGAGTAACAATCTAACCGGATGGTGGCTGAGCAGCAAGTTTGCTGAGCATTCGTTTTGGATACATGGGTAGACAG
>JAHEBJ010000054.1 GCA_024642285.1 Sphingobacteriales bacterium | reverse complement strand
GGTTTTAAAAATGCAGTAATGGCAAAAAGGGCTCCAACAAAAGCAGAGAACCCCGAGTGGAGCCTTGAAGACGCACGTTTTTCGGCCATTGTTTATAAACCATCTACCATCCCTAATGCCAGCGGTCCAAGTATTGCCGATCCACGCAGCGGCGAGATCATGGAGAGCCATATCAACTGGTATCACAATGTAATGATGCTGTTGCGTAACTGGTATTTTGTACAGGCAGCGCCTAACGATGTGCGTGCCAGGAAAATGGTTTTTGATGATGAATTGATGGGACAGCTGATCCGCTTTGTATCATCGCATGAAGTTGGTCATACCTTGGGACTGCGGCATAATTTCGGATCAAGTTCTGCCGTGCCGGTTGAAAAACTCAGAGACAAAGCATGGTTGGATGCCAACGGACACACTCCTTCCATTATGGATTACGCACGTTTTAATTATGTGGCACAACCCGAAGATAAAATTGGCGACAAAGGAATTTTTCCACGCATAGGCGATTATGATGATTGGGCGATTGACTGGGGTTACCGTTTATTTCCTCAATACACAAGTCCTGATGATGAGAAATCGTATTTGAATAAATGGGTGATGGAAAATATTAAGAACAAACGCCTGTGGTTTGGTGATGGAGAATCAAACAGGGATGATCCACGTAACCAGACCGAGCAGGTTGGTGATGATCCGGTTTTAAGCAGTCAATATGGAATAAAGAATTTAAAACGAATGGTACCCAACTTAGACAGCTGGACTAAAGAGGCTAATGAGGATTACGCTAACCTTGCAACCATGTATGGCGAAGTTACCAACCAGTTTAACCGCTACAATAATCATGTGTTAAGGATCATTGGCGGTGTTATGAAAACACCAAAGATGACGGAAGAAGCTGGTGTTGTGTATGAAACTGTTTCCCGTGCAAAACAAAAAGAAGCCGTTGCCTATTTAAACAGCAATTTGTTTGCGACCCCAACCTGGCTTATCAATAACGATATTGTTGCCAAGACCGGTTTAAACAGCCTGAAAGAAATAGGAAAATTACAGGAGAATGTCTTAAACGGCATGTTCAGAACCTCAACACTTAATCATTTGGTAGAAGCTGAAACATTTCCCGGTAGCGATGATTATAAGATCACCGAATTACTGAGCGATATTAAATCGGGTATCTGGAGCGAATTGGCAGCTCGTAAACCAATTGATATTTACCGCAGGCAATTGCAACAATTGTACGTGGAGAAAATTGACAAGCTGTTAAACCCGGAACCTGTAAAACCTGTTGAAGTTCCGGCAGCGTTAAGGGCGCAGATAGTTCCGGTTGATAATGATATGGTAGACGTGAAAAGTTCTTTAAGAGCAAATCTTACATCACTTAAAACTGAAATAAATGCGGCTGCAAATGCAACGGCAGACCAGATGACCAAAATTCATTTGAAAGACATGAGCAGAAGAATTGACAATGCATTGGACCCTAAAAAATAATTAGTAGTTCATCTATATTTTAAAAGAGGCTCTTTTTGTAGCCTCTTTTTTGTACCCCGGTAAATATCAGTACAGGCGGGAATTCGTAATCTACTATCAGCAGGTGGATTTACAGGCTCCATAATAGGATTGTGTTTTGCCCTGATGACTTTAGCACAAATGAATTTGATTGACTAGGTTGTTGTAGTTACCGATGTTCCAGGTCATGGAATGAGGGGAAGTATAACTGGAATCGTTGTTGCCTGCATACTGGGAAGGGGCAAAAGCATGGAGTAACTGGCGCATGCAAAAACATTTGGTCTATCCAAACATCGTCTACAAATATATTACAACTCAATTTCCATTCCCTCCTTTGCCATCTCTTGTTTAAAAGGATATTCTGTTCTGCCGGTAAATTCAGCAAACATTTCATCAACTTGTTTGTCGGTACGGTAAGGATCATGATGAGAATAAAGCACGTGCTTTACATCCGCAATAGAAGCAAAAAAGCCGGCATCATCAATGGAGGAATGTCCCCAGCCTTTTTTTAATTGATACTCTTTTGCTGTGTATTGAGAATCATGAATAAGCAGGTCGGCACCTTTGGCGAGGTCAAAGCCAGAAATCCATTTACTGTCATTTATAATTCCTCTCTCTCCCAGCGCAGGTTCATGATCGGGAATATAACAAACCACGCCCTTGTTGCAACTCAGTCTGTACCCTACTGTTGGTCCGGGATGAATGACATAATCTGACATAATGCTGAACGGGCCTATATCAAAACTGCTTTTCTCAATTTCATGCAACTCAAGCTGACAGGGCAGATCACGTATATGAACCGGAAACAAAGGTGGAGAAAGATAGCGGCGTAGTCTTGCATGTAATGATTCGGAACTACTGACCGGCCCCCAGATATGTACTTCCATTTCGGGATCAAAAAGCGGTTTGAAAAAACCAAGTCCCTGAATATGATCAAGATGAAGGTGCGTTAATAAAATATCAATTCGTTTTGCTGCAAGCTTTTCATCCAGTTTTAATTTTTGTATTCCCGATCCGCCATCCAATACCAATTGCCATCCATTCTCCCACACGCCAATACAGGAAGTATTACCACCATATAAAACAGTTGCGGGGTCGGTAGTAGTTAAAGAACCCCTTACGCCACAAATTTTAATTTTCATTCGTCTGTCAATTTCCAGAAGATGGCTACAGCACCAATCATTTTTCCGGTACGGCCAATGATGGGATATGATGTTACCGATATCTGTTGATTATCACCTTTCAGGCTTTCAATCCAAAAACTTTTGTGATAGGCCTTTGAGTTGGTAAGTGTTTTTACCAGCGGTAGTTCGGCAGGCGGCAAGACAACACCGTATTCATCAACTGGTTTAAATTCAGTTGACCACTGTTCCACCGGCATTTCACCGGTTTCTTCAAAACGCTTTCCCAAAATTTCCTCGGCAGGTTCGTTGTAAAAAATAAGATTGCCAACGGTGTCTGTAATAAAAACCGGGATGGAGAGACAGTCGGCCAACTGCCGGTTCAATATGATCTCAATTTCGTAAGCTGCCATACTACATAATTTTACTGATGCATCTGGGTAACAAAATAATCACTAGATCAGCACCCTCAAAGTGCGAATTCTTTTCCAGTATTCCAAATTGAATATAATGACTGCTAACTTCTTCTGTAAATAATGAGTACATTTATATAGACCGATTATTCAAAAACTTCAATACCAAAGAGCATGAATATCCTGATCATTGGAGGAACAGGCGCAACAGGCAGGGAACTTATAAAACAGGCGCTGGAACAAGGGTACAAGGTCACAGCACTTGTTCGAAATCCGAACAAGCTTAAAGTAACCAACCGCGATCTTAAAATTCTAAAAGGAAACGTTTTGGATTCTGCAAGCATCCACGCGGCTATGGCCGGGCAGGATGCAGTACTGTCTGCTTTAGGACACAAACGATTCTTTGTTTATACCGACATATTATCAAAAGGAACTTCAAACATTATTCAGGCGATGAATGATCACAAAGTAAAACGGTTTATCTGTATCACCACATTAGGCATCAACGACAGCCGTTTTAAACTCGGTTTGTATTATACGCTCTTTGTAATTCCGCTAATTCTTTTCTTTTATTTCATAGACAAGGCAAAGCAGGAAAAAATAATTATGAATAGTAATCTTGACTGGACAATTGTGAGGCCGGTTCAATTGACGAATGGCAAAAAAACCGGCAGGTACAAACATGGCGATAAGATCGGACATTATATCCTTACTAAAATGATATCTAGAGCCAATGTTGTTGATTTCATGTTGAAACAACTTACCGCTAATTCATACATAAAAAAATCTGTAGGCCTGTCCAATTGATAATTATATTTTCGTTGAATAAATTTAACGCATGCAGATTGCCATCGTCACCAATACATTGTCTGGAAACGGAAAAGCTGTAAAGCTTTCGAAAAAACTGCAGGCATTGCTGAAACAAAGAAATATTCAATCAGCGATCTTTAAAGAAACTGAATGGGACGACCGGGTTTATCATTTTGACCAGGTATGGATAACCGGTGGAGACGGAACGGTGAACTATTTCGTAAACCGATACCATGATATTAAAAAGCCGCTTTGTATTTTTAATGGCGGTACCGGAAACGATTTTTACACTTTGCTTTATGGAAAAACATCGGTTGAAAAACAGGTTGAACACATATTGCTAGCAAAGCCCAGGCCTGTTGATGCAGGCAAATGCAACGACCGGTATTTTTTAAACGGAGTAGGAATAGGTTTTGAAGGAGCAGTAGCTAAAAGCCTGATAGGAGTTAATAAATTCGGTGGCAAAACTTCTTTTATGATCTCCATTCTGCGGCATATTTTGTTTTACAAGGAACATCAATACAAGATTACTTCGGCAGAAAAAACAGTTACCGGCAAATTCCTGATGATCAGCATTGCCAACGGAACCCGCTACGGCGGAGGCTTTTATGTGGCACCATTGGCCAGGCCCGATGATGGATTGTTTGATGCCAACCTCGTAAGTCCTTTATCCGCTTTAAAAAGACTGCGCTACCTGCCGGTTATTGAAAAAGGAAAACACCTTGGTCTTTCGGTAGTTGATTATTATAACACCCGAAAAATTTCGATTTCAAGTGATCAACCCATTCAATCGCACCTTGATGGAGAGTATCTGGAAAGTAATCGACTGGAAATTGAAATACTGCCGGCACATTTTAATTTTATATTTTAAAAGGATGAAATCAATTACATTTTTGATGCTATTAATTGTTATAGCATCTTGCAGCAACAAAGCAAATGAGAAGCATAATGTTACGTCAGGTACAGATAGTACTAAACCATCTACCGGCGTCTCACTAATTGTATTAGGAACCATCCAGGATGCAGGTTCACCACAAATTGGTTGCAAAAAAGATTGTTGTAAAGAGTTGTTTACGAACCCTGATAAAAACAGAAGAGTTGTCTCACTTGGTATCATCGATGCACTGAACAAAAAAAATTATTTGTTTGAAGCAACTCCCGATTTAACCCTGCAGACTAAGACCTTAAAAAAATATTCCCCCTTCAGCAAAAATGAAACACCCGATGGTATTTTTTTAACGCATGCACATATCGGACATTATACCGGCCTGATGTATTTAGGAAAGGAAGCTATGAATGCCGACAGCATTCCTGTTTATACTATGCCACGCATGAAAGCTTTCCTGGAACAAAACGGTCCCTGGAGCCAGCTAGTGAATAATAAAAATATTGCATTGCAGGAATTGCAGGATGGAAAAGAAGTTCAATTGTCAAAAGATTTGATGGTAGTTCCCTTTACTGTGCCGCACCGGGATGAATTTTCTGAAACGGTTGGATACAAGATCCTCGGCCCAAATAAAAGCGCTTTGTTTATTCCTGATATAGACAAATGGGAGAAATGGGAGACCAACATTATCGATGCTATTGCAAAGGTGAACTACGCATTTGTTGACGCCACTTTTTATGATGCAGCCGAAATTAATAACCGTGATATTTCAAGCATCCCCCACCCTTTTATAATTGAAAGCATGAACAAATTCAAGGAACTACCTGCCGTTGAAAAAAAGAAAATTTATTTTATCCATTTCAATCATACCAATCCTGTCATAAACAAAAACACTGAACAATACAGACAGGTTATTAAAAATGGATTTAACGTGGCATCAATAAATGATTTGATCGATTTGTAAGATCAATCCTCACGATTTGCCCATTCAGCAATTTTTTCAGCTGCTTCAATAACATTACCGCAATAATGTTGTAAAAAATCCGCAGGTAATTTTTCATGCAGCGGTATAGTATAACTTGCAGCCAAAGCTTTGGCACCATCAAAATCAACGTAAGATAAACGGGCAGACAATTCTTCTTCGGGCCTGTTAAAATCAACACCGGGCAATATCGCCACACCACATTCATCTAACAGCCGGTCGCACAAAATTGAGCCATTTGTAATTCCCCGGGCATGAAGCTTTTCCTTTAGCGGTGTAAAATCAAGAAAAAGATAAAAGCCACCGGTTGGGTCGTTCACAAGAATGTTTCCTTTTTTTATAATGGCTGCAAATTCATTTCCAAGCAGGGAGAGAATTTTTCTCACATGCCACAAATAATTTTCAATTTCAGCGCCGCAAATAAATGCAGTAACCGCAGCATACTGTATAGGAGCACTTACCGAAGTATAGGTTTCGCTGGCAACGGCGGCCATTGCTTCCAATAGCCAGTGCAGATTTGAAGGAAACGAAAAAGTACCTAATCGCCAGCCTCCGGCTCCGCACCATTTTGACAAACCCGAACTGATAATAGTTCCTTCGGGATAATATTTTGCTATGGAAGTGTGGTTACCAGTATGGTGCAACTGTCCGTAAATTTCATCCGACAAAATATAAATATTATTTCTTCGGGCAACTTCTGCCATCGCCTGAATGCTTTCTTTGCTGTAGGTGATGCCGTCCGGATTTCCCGGATAATTCAAAATCAATAAATAATTTTTCTTACCATTTTTGTTATTCGTATTACAAAACGCTTCAAGCTGTTCCGGCATTAACCTCCATTGTTCTTCCGGTTTTGTATGCAATACATGAATGGTATTGCCGATAATTTTTGCCTGTGGCAGATAAGAAACCCAACTCGGGCTTGGAATAATCACCTCCCCTTTAAAAACCATCTGCAATAAAAACAATAGCTCTTTCGACCCGGGACCAATAATCACATTCTCCGCCAAGATATCAACGCCGTCCTGTTTACGATGAAATTTCGCCACTGCATTTCTCAATTCAGGAAGTCCCTGAACATGCAGATAATCTTTTTGAGGTGCATACAATCGCAGTGCATTCACCACCGGATCGGGTACTGGAAAGGGTGACTGCCCTAATCCTAATTTATAAATATGCCTTCCTTGAGCTGCCAACTCCCTGCAATGCTGATTAATACGCAGTGTAGGTGATTCCCTGATGCCAATTACATTTGGGTTAAGATAAAGATGTTTTTTTTCGGTAAGTTCATCTTCACCATTATTCGAAGTGGCCTGCTGTTGATTTGTTAAGATGCTCATTAAATATTTCGTTTAATTCATTTTCAAAAAAGAATTTCTCTTCGCCAAATGCCGGTTTCAGGTCGTCAATCCAAATCGCAGTTTCATCGTAACGTGCAAAAAAAGGTTTTGCTACCCAGTCGGGATTTCTTCCCTGGAGAAAACGAAGGGTTATGATTTTTTCGCCATTTACCTCACTTATACCCATCACCTGTACTTTACCGGGAGTGGCGCTCATGCTTGGGCCTCTAACGGTACGGCAAACTCCACTTACCTGCTGGTAGGCATTCTGAAAAATCTGCCAGGCTTCAACCAACGGTACTTTAAAATAATGTTGTGCACCGGTATCTCTGGCAACAAACATGTAATAGGGAATGCAATTCAGGTTGACCTGTTTGCGCCAGAGTTCAGCCCAAACATCTGCATCAGCATTTATGTTTCGCATCAAGGGTGACTGTGTTCTTATTTGTGCCCCTGTTGCTCTTATTCTTTTAATTGCTTTCTGTACCACAACAGTAGATAACTCAACAGGATGATTAAAATGTGCCATTATAGCAAGGTTCTTTCCGCTTTTCACAATTTTCTCAAAAGTTCGCAACATGTCATCTGCATCAACATCTGTCGTGAATTTATAAGGCCAATAACTTAAGGATTTCGTTCCTATGCGAATGGTTTGCAGATTTGGAATATCCGCTTCCAAAAGCGCATCGATGTAACCAGCAAAGACCTTATTCTTCATAATCATAGGATCTCCGCCGGTAAACAGGAGATCAGTAACTTCTGTATGTTCCTGCAAATATTTTATCAGCAACTCTGTCTCCTTCATGGCAAATTTCCACTCATCCATGCCGGTAAATTGTGGCCAGCGAAAACAAAAACTACAATAGGCATGGCAGGTTTGGCCCTGACTGGGGAAAAACAATACCGTTTCACGGTACTTATGCTGCATGCCGGTAAGTTTGTGCCCATCAATCACCGGAACGTTATGATCCATCTGACCATCGGGATGCGGATTAAGTTCCATTCTGATTTCATGCGCAACCTGTTTTACCTCTTCTTTAGAAAGGCCTTTATCAATAGCTGACTTCATTAAATTATAATGCTCAGGCAGCAACATATCCTTCTGTGGAAAGGTGAGAATAAAAACCGGGTCGTTGGGTACATTATCCCAATTGATCAATTCATCTACAACATAATTATTTGCTTTAAACGGAAGCACATGACTTACTACACTTATCGCTTCAATCTGTTCATCAGAAAGCGAGGAAATTTGAGGGATCTGGCGGAAATTGAGAGCCGTAAATGCCTTGTATTTAAATTCTTTTTCTGTTGGGATATCGATCATAGAAAAGATTTAAGATAAAAAAATGGAGCCGCCTGTTAAAATTGCTACTTGAACTAAACAGGTACCCTCTGAAGATACAAAAAAATACGGCTTCGGGTAAGTAAAAATTTCAAAGAGAACTGTGATGAGCGGGAATAAAAAAAACGGCGCTGTTTATGAGCACCGTTTTTTAAGTTGCAAATATTTTATTTAAATCAACGGTAATTTTTCAGTGATGCTTTTAACTGCACTTTTAAAATTATTAACTGTAATTATTCTACTGACTCTATTTTTCTTGCAAAAAAGTATATAGCGCCCACGCCTAAAGGTACGAAAACAGCTATGGCAATAAAAATTGGTGTGTAAGAAACTTTTGCAATGAGCGGAACTAAAAAATTCATAATAATTACGGAAAAGACTCCAACCATGCCTCCCAAACCTGCTAAAGAACCAACAGATTTTCCACTAAACAAATCACTGGGTATGGTTTGTACATTGCCAATGGCAAACTGAAACCCAAATAAAACTATAAAAACGATTGCCACAAACCGCTCGGGCGTTGATGCCAGCAGCACCGTTGCCAAAAGGCCAATAAACATAATAATTCCGCCGATCAGAATGGTTATTTTTCTTCCCTTATCAATTGAATTCGTTTTTGTAATTATCTTACCCGAAATATATCCACCCACAATACTGCCAATGGCTGCCCCTACATAAGGTACCCAGGCAAACATGCCAACTTCCTTCACATCAAAACCATATTGATCAAATAAATAAATCGGCATCCAGCCTACAAATAACCACCAGATGGGTTCTAAAAAAAACCTGCCCATAATTATTGCCCAGGATTCCCGGTGCGACAGGATCTGTTTTAAACTTAAACCTTTTGTGTCTTCAGTTGCGATTTGATCTGCTTTACTTTGACCATCGCAGATGTACTTTTTTTCTTCTTCCGTAATCCAGGGATGTTTTTTTACACCGGTTTTGTTGATAATCATCCACGGAATTATCCATAAAAGTCCTAAAGAGCCTATTACAATAAATGTTACTTTCCAGCCAAAAGCCACAAAAAAAGTTGCTATTAATGGGGCCGCTATAACTGAACCAATGGAAGCCCCGGCATTAAACAAACCCTGTGCTACAGCACGTTCTTTGATGGGAAACCATTCGGCATTACTCTTTACCGCTCCGGGCCAGTTGCCTGCTTCTGATAAACCTAATGTAGTTCTGAAAAAACTTAATGAGTAAAATCCACCAACTAAGGAATGCGCTAAAGTAGATAAACTCCATACACCAATACTAACTACATAACCAATTCTTGTACCTATTTTATCAAATAATTTTCCGGAAAATAATTGCCCCAGTGCATATGAAACCATAAAAATATTCAAAATGAGGCCATAATCAGCTTTTGTTAATCCTAAAGTTTTAGAAATTGAACCATCAACATTTTCGTTACCCCACATGATAGAAAGGGCACTTCTGTCAATATAATTGATAATGGTTGCCAAAAAGATAAGGCCTATGATCCACCAGCGAAGTCCTTTGATTTTCATGATCTTAGTTTTTAATCGCCTGAATTAATTCCAGAACTGCCCTGCTTTCATTTTCTATCGTTTGATAATCTTTTTCCTGCATTAATTTTTTGCTGATCAGTTTGCTGCCCATGCCCACAGCACATACGCCGGCTTTAAACCAGCCTTCAATATTTTCCCTTGTTGTATCAACACCGCCGGTTGGCATAAATAAAAGTTTTGGAAAAATATCTTTAATACCACTGAGAAATTCAGGGCCCAACATATTCCCGGGAAAAAGTTTAATGAATTTTACCCCACAGTTTTCTGCTGCAATGATCTCTCCCGGCGTCATACAGCCCGGTGCGTAAAATATATCATTACCTAATGCATAGTCAGCTACTTCTTTTACAAAACCGGGACTTACCAGAAAATCGGCACCTGCTGACACATAATTTTTTGCTTCCTGTAAATTTTTAATAGTGCCTACACCCAATAACATACCGGGCATTTCGCTGTTTCTCACAACCACCATTTTTTTAAAATTATTGAGCGCTGCTTCGCCACGGTTGGTGTATTCCACTGCTTTAATGCCAGCTTTGTGCACGGCTCTTAAAATATCAACGCTTACTGTCTCATCGGGATTGAAATACAAAGGAAGTATTCCCTGTTGTACAATTGCATCTGTAATTTGTTGTGTCTTGCTCATCATTTTAAATTTTTACTTTTATTACTAATTTCTTAATCGGCCCTTCTCCAATCATGGGTGCATGCACATCCTCGGGAAAGAAAATGGCAAACTGACCATTTGTTAACTGAAAAAACATATCCGGTGCATCACTGAAAAAACGTACATCTTTTTCTTCATTGTAACCGCCATTGGCAATTACACATTTTTCTCTTGGCTTCCAGGCAATGGTTTCCGTTCCGTTCACACATAGTTGTATATCGATATTTTTATCATGACATTCAAACTTTGCCAGACTTGTTTCCTTTGTCTTTCCATCGGCATTACTGATGATTGCTTTTAATCCTTCTGCAATGTCCGATTTGCCGTCTACTGCGTTAAGCAGGTCGTTTTGGATTATATATGCAAATGCTTTTTCGAACAAAGGATGTACTGAAAAATATTTATAAGCATTGGCAATTGTATCTATTATCATGTTGTTGCGATTTAGAATTTATCAATTATTTTATCAGCGCTGTACTCTTCCGCTACCATCACCTTTTATCAGATCTTTTACTTCGGCAAGTGTTGCATGATTCAGATCGCCGGGTATGGTATGCTTAAGGGCAGATGCAGCCACGCCAAACTCTGCGGCTTCAGCCATTGGCATACCAGCAACCAACCCATAAATTAAACCGCTTGCAAAGCTGTCACCACTTCCCACACGGTCTACGATTCTTACTTCATATTGCCTGGAATGATAAAACTCATTACCATCATACACCAGTGCACTCCATCCATTATCGCTGGCGCTATGGCTTTCTCTTAATGAAGATGCAATAAATTTGAATCCGAATTTTTCTTTCATCTGCTTAAACACATCTTTAAAACCATCCAGGTTTAATTCGCCTTTTGTAACATCGGTATTAGCCGCTTTAAATCCTAAACACAAATCAGCGTCTTCTTCATTACCAATACATACATCCACATGCTGGCAAAGATTTGTCATCACCACTCTTGCTTTTTCCTTGGTCCATAATTTTTTACGGAAATTCAGATCAATGCTGGTTGTAATACCCTTGGCCTTAGCCGCTTTTAAAGCGGCTTCAGTTAAGGCAGCAGCCTTATCGCTTAATGCCGGTGTAATACCGGTTGTATGAAACCAGCTTGCTCCTTCAAATATTTTATCAAAATCAAATTCGGAAGCATCCACATCTGCAATTGATGCGCCTGCACGGTCGTAAATAACCTGCGAAGCCCTCATTGCTGCACCCGTTTCCAGGAAATAAATTCCCAACCTGTCGCCACCTCTTGCTACAAATTGTGTATCTACACCATAACGACGCAGGTGATTTATGGCAGACTGGCCAATGGCATTTGAAGGCACTTTACTTACAAAAGTTCCATTTAATCCATAATTGCATAATGCAGCCGACACATTGGCTTCGCCGCCACCATAGGTCACATCTAATGAATCCGCTTGTACAAAACGTTTAAAATCGGGCGTTGATAAACGCAACATAATTTCTCCAAGGGTTACTACTTTTTTACTCATTACTAAACTATTTTTTTGTTTATAAATTTGAATTACTGATACTGTATTAAAATATCCTGAATCTGTGTAATACTGTTTTTAGTGGCATCTCCTTTCTCCTGCAATTTGCCAAAAGCTGCAGCGGCTGCAAAACCGATAATGTCGTCCGGCTTATGGTTTGATAACAGTCCGTAAATAAGCCCAGCCATAAAACAATCGCCGCTGCCCACTTTATCAACAATGCTATCAGTCTTAAAGAGCGGAGAAATCGCTTGCCCAGTCATTGAATCCAATGTTGCATAATACCGGATACTACTTTCGCTCTGGTCAAATCGAAATGTATTGGCCACCCATTTGCATTGCGGAAATTTATTAAAAATATTTTTTGCTGTCGCTGTAGCATGTAACATATAATCAGGCCTGGTATTTTTTGCTATAACTGTTTCATCAACAGGAATACCCAGCAATACATTGGCCGCCCATATGTTTCCCATCACCACATCGCAATAGGTAACCAACTCGGGCATCACTTCAATTGGTTGTTTACCGTATTTCCATAAAAGCGCCCTGTTATTCAGGTCAACAGAAATGGTAATATTTTTTTTATGTGCTGCTTGCAGGGCTTCGGCACATAAAGCAGCAGCAGATTCACTAACTGCCGGAGCAATAGCACTGAAGTGAAACCAGGAAACATCTTCCAGTATCTTATCCCAATCCACCATCCCCGTTTCCAGTGTAGAAAAGGAAGAATACTTTCTGTCAAATATATTTTCGGAACTTTTCATGTCGGCCCCTTCCTTAAGATAGTATAGACCGATACGTTCACCGGAATACATTACCGGCGAGGTATCAATTTTTTTCTTCTCCAGATATGTCTTAATATCCTTCGACATAATGTTATCGGGAAGTGCAGTAAAATATTTTACCGGAATATCCCAGGTAGCAAGGGCTGTGGCAACGTTCAACTCTGCGCCACCTATAAAAACAGGCATCGTATTATTTTGAAGCCACTCACCTGCATCGGCTGGCGGCATTCTTAAAAGTAACTCTCCAAAACACAATACTTTTTTCATACAGATGTGTAATTGCAATCCATCATACCTGTTGATATGATACACTCATTTTTAAATGAATGATGGTAAAGTTTATATTCTTAGTCCGCAAAAAACAATTTTACGGCGATAATATTTACGCAAACGTTCTCGTAACCCCCTACTTAAAATCTGCGGATTAATTTCGGGAACAAATCCATTACTATAAATTTTACCACATTATTTTATACTGGCCACCGGCACCTGGTCCATATCTGTAAACTCTTTATTCTCACCAGCCATGCCCCAAATAAAACCGTAGTTGGCGGTGCCTACACCAAAGTGCATGCTCCAGGGTGCCGACACAACCGCTTCATTGTTGGCAATTACAAGGTGCCGGGTTTCCTGCGGCTCACCCATAAAATGCATTACCCGATGTGCCGCATCCAGGTCGAAATAAAAATACGCTTCCATACGGCGGGTATGTGTGTGTGGTGGTACCGAATTCCAAACGCAGCCTTCAGCCAATGTAGTTAGTCCCATTACCAGCTGACAACTTTGTATGCCATCGTTGTGAATATACTTATAGATGGTTCTCTTGTTTGAAGTTGATATATCACCAAGATTTATAGGCTGCGCCTCCTCTTTGGTCATTTTTTTATTGGGATATGTATGGTGTGCCGGTACTGACAATACATAAAACATAGCCGGATTTTTTGCATCGCTGCTGCTGAAACTCACGTCCTTGGTTCCTTTTCCAAGATATGCACATTCTAATTTATCCAGATCAAAAGCAACACCATCTGCCAACACAGTTCCTTTTCCGCCTACATTTATAATTCCCATCTCTCTTCTTTCCAGAAAAAAATTTGCTTTTAATTCTTCTTCAACCTGCAGGGCGATGGCTGATGAAGCAGGAACAACGCCCCCAACAATCATACGATCGTAATGTGTATAGTTTAACTGGATTGTTCCTTCAACCATTAAATTGTCAACCAGAAAATTTTCACGCAGTTGCTGCGTATTCATCTGTGCTGTTTCTTTCGGACTGTTTTGAAATCTGATTTTCATTTTTTTATGATTTTAATTTTTGAATTTAAAGTTTTGAATTTATCGTCCCATCCATCCACCATCAACGGTGAGTATCGTACCGTTCACATAATCAGCCGCAGGCGATGAAAGGAATATAAATGCACCAGCCATATCTTCCGGAGTACCCCAACGGTTTGCCGGAATCCTCGAAAGAATGGCAGCACTGCGTTCAGGGTCCTGGCGAAGTTGTGTTGTATTATCTGTGGCAATATAACCCGGGGCAACACCATTTACATTAACACCGTGTTGCGCCCATTCGTTGGCAAACGCTTTAAGTAAAGAAGACACAGCACCCTTACTGGCTGCATAACCCGGCACATTAATCCCGCCCTGAAAACTCAGCAACGAACAGGTGAAAACTATTTTTCCGCTTTGCTGTTCCACCATTCGCTTACCAATTTCACGGGTAATGATGAACTGTGCATTCAGGTTAATATCAATAATGGTATCCCAATATTCATCGGGATGTTCAGCAGCAGGTTTGCGCATGATATGCCCGGCATTGTTGATGAGGATATCTATGCGTGGATGATCTGCTTTTACTTTTTCCAGGAATGTATACAACGATTTCCTGTCGGAAAAATCGGCCTGATAGGCATAAAACTTTTTACCCGCAGCTTCAACAGCTTTCGCAACATCGCTCCCTGTTGCCGGTAAGGAATTACTTACGCCAATTATGTATGCTCCGGCTTTGGCCATTTCAATGGCTATAGCCATTCCTATCCCGCTGCTGCAGCCGGTTACCAATGCGACCTTATTCTCTAACTTAAAATTTATCATGACTAACCTTTATTTATCGTGCTGTAAAATTTCAACTTACTTTTTATAAAACAATATTACTTTATTTCTATTATACTGAAGGCATCAAAACGAATGCTGTCATCCCTTAGATCGGCGGCGTTATTCAGGCTCCGGTAAATTCCCCACTTTGGTCTTAGGAAATCATTGTCGGGCCTGATCGTTTTAATATTATTGCTTGAATAACTAAGCAGCGTTGCGTTATCGCTAACACGTTTTATGATCATCGAATAAGTTCCGTTTGCACCAACTTTTAATATTTCCGTTGCTTCTACCCAAACGCCATCAAACAAAGACAAATCTACAATGGCAACTTTAGTTATGTTATCGTGAATTAATTCCATCTTGTTTGGCGTTCCCTTTCGGGCCGTAAGGGTGAACATGGGATTGCCATCGTCGCCATTAACCGGTTTTATCTGGTGTATATGCGTAAAACTGGAGGAGGGCTTAAAACCTGCTGCCAGCCTGAATTTCCATTTATAGGTTATGGTTTCGCCTACAACTCCTTTCAAGTTTGCCGGTGACTGATCATAGGTTTTAATTTCTACACGCTGCCTGTCGAAATTAGTGCAACGGTCATCATCGGGTGTTACATGACTATAAAATTCAAATACATTTGTGCCCAGATCAGCATCCCAAACCTCGGCTATATGCCTGCCAAAAGAAGGATGAGCACATTCCGGATTTTCAACCGCATCAAAACCGGGAGCTAATTTACTATTGATTAATTCATAGGTATTACCCGGACCGTCGGCTTTTAATATTACTTCGGTATTTACAACAGGAGGAACAATTACTTGTGTATTAGCTGTTTTTTTGCAGGCTGTATTCAACAGTACAATAATTAATATCAAGTTCTTAATCGACATTGTTTCATTTTGTGTTAAATACCGGAAGTGAATTTATGAAGTCCATCATCACTTTATTGACTTCGCTGTTTTTCTCTTTTTCAAATTTTCCATGTAATCCACCTTCAACAGTAATGAGTTGTGTTTTTACGCCGGCTTCAACCAGTCTTTTATGCAAATCAACTGATTGTTGATAAGGCACCGTAGGGTCTGCATTGCCATGAACAATAAATACCGGCGGACTGCTTATTGTTACATAGCTGATTGGCGAAACTGATTGAGCAAATATCTTATCATCAGCTTTTGAACCCAACCAGCTTTTGGCCGATTTACTTCTGATTACAGGTCCGTAACCCCAGTCCCAAACATCGGTTATACCATATTTATCTATGATGGCGGCTACTTTAATATTTTCCACGCCGGGGCAATTGGTATCAAAGCGATGGTCGTTTCCTAATAAGCCACCCATGAGCGCCAAGTGACCGCCGGCACTGCCTCCCATAATCACAATTTTGTTTACATCGATATTTAATGCCTTTGCATTTTTTATCAGATAGATTAATGCACAACGGGTGTCTTCAATAGCCGCCGGTGCAGTTGCCTGCCCTGTTAAGCGGTATTCAATATTTGCCACTGCAAACCCCGCTTTGAAAAAAGTATTAAAACCCGTTTGTGATTCTTTTACACCTTTGTTCCAACCTCCGCCATGAATATTAATAACTACTGGTGTTGGTTTATTTTCTTTTGATGGAAGATAGATATCCATTTTCCCTTCCCAATTTTTTGCGGTAGTGTAGATCGCATTAAGCTGTGATGTAAAACCTGCCGGAAACTCAACTGCCTTATACACAACATCTGTATCCTGAGATACAGATGTTG
>JAHEBJ010000053.1:15297-16850 GCA_024642285.1 Sphingobacteriales bacterium | reverse complement strand
TGCTTATTCTGCAACTAATTAATCTGTTGAAAAATCAGCGGTTGTTTTCAATGAATAATAAATTCAAACAGCAACATTGGAATGAATTCTAAAGCGGAACAATTGAATTATTTTCACTGTTTAACTTTTAAAAGTAAGACGGGAATAAGAATACCCCCGTCTTTTACCCTAATAAAACCCTAAACCAGCAAAATCTTCATGATAATATTTTAAAATATCTATGTTCGTTTTTACAAAACTTACATTCGCCAATACTGTGCCAAAGGAAAAAAATGTGGATAAATATGCCTGTAAATTAGTCCCAGAAAGACTTTCACGCAATTTACCTCATCATTATCAGTAATTTTACGGTGGACTTTATCAATCGACCCCAAATCGAATCCGAAAACAGCGTTAACTCTAAACCCTTGCATTTTACTACCTTTGCACACTTATTAAAACGACGAATAGCAGGTAAAATATATGAGCGGCAAATACACAGAATATCAGCAACTGAATCTCCCATCAATCAGCGAAGAAATCTTAGCCAAATGGAACAAGGAAAAGGCTTTTGAGAAAAGTGTGGAATTACGTGAAGGATGTCCGCCGTTTGTTTTTTACGAAGGACCTCCAAGTGCGAATGGTATGCCGGGAATTCATCATGTTATTTCACGTACTTTAAAAGACTTGGTTTGCCGCTATAAAACCATGCAAGGCTTCCAGGTAAAACGTAAAGGTGGTTGGGATACCCATGGTTTGCCGATTGAATTAGGAGTTGAAAAAGAACTGGGCATTACAAAAGAAGATATCGGTACAAAAATATCGGTTGAAGATTACAATAAAAAATGCCGTGAAGTAGTGATGCGCTTTAAAGATAAGTGGGACGATATCACCCAAAAAATGGGTTACTGGGTTGATCTGAACAACCCATATGTAACTTTTGAAAATAATTATATTGAGACATTGTGGTGGTGCCTGAGTGAATTGTACAAAAAAGGATACCTCTATGAAAGTGTAAGTATTCAACCCTATTCGCCTGCAGCAGGAACGGGTTTATCATCTCATGAATTAAACCAACCGGGTACTTATAAAGATGTAAAAGATACGAGTGCAGTGGCCATGTTCAGAATAAGTGAAAAGTCGAAAGTAAAAATTAAAAACTTTGGCGGTGAAGCTTTTTTGATGGCGTGGACGACTACTCCATGGACACTTCCTTCTAACCTTGGATTAACTGTAGGGCCGAATATTGATTATGTGTTGGTGCAAACGTTTAATCCGTACACTCATCTCCCCATCAATGTTGTTTTAGCAAAAGCATTGGTCAGTAAATACTTTAAAGAAGAGGGTGAGAATGGCGATTTAGAAAATTATAATGCAGACGTAAAGGTACTTCCCTGGAAAATCATTACTGAATTTAAAGGAAAGGGTTTAGAAGGAATGGTTTACGAACAACTCCTCCCTTCCGAAGCAAACACTTTAGAAAAAATTCAGGAGATTACTCCGGGAGCTGATCCCTTTAAAGTTATTCTTGGCGATTTTGTTACCACCGAAGATGGTACCGGCATTGTACATAC
>JAHEBJ010000053.1:0-15197 GCA_024642285.1 Sphingobacteriales bacterium | reverse complement strand
TCCTCCCTTCCGAAGCAAACACTTTAGAAAAAATTCAGGAGATTACTCCGGGAGCTGATCCCTTTAAAGTTATTCTTGGCGATTTTGTTACCACCGAAGATGGTACCGGCATTGTACATACTGCACCTGCCTTTGGTGCAGATGATTTTAAAGTAGGACACAAGAATAATCTGGGTATTGTAACACTGGTTGATAAGCAGGGAAAATTTGTGGAAGGTGTTGGTGAGTTCAGCAACCGCTTTGTAAAAAATTATAAAGACGATAAGGATTATGTGGATGTAAATATCGACATCGCCGTAAAACTGAAAAAAGAGAACCGTGCTTTTAAAGTAGAAAAATACGAACACAATTATCCGCATTGCTGGCGTACCGATAAACCTATCATTTATTATCCACTTGACGCCTGGTTCGTAAAGA
Source organism: Sphingobacteriales bacterium (assembly GCA_024642285.1). Lineage (GTDB taxonomy): Bacteria > Bacteroidota > Bacteroidia > Chitinophagales > Chitinophagaceae > Ferruginibacter. The sequence continues at coordinate 14,780 of JAHEBJ010000053.1, read as the reverse complement.
CTACGGCCGTTAAAGAAAGAATGATTGAATTGAATAAAACCATCAACTGGAAACCTGCAAGCACCGGCACGGGCCGTTTTGGTAATTGGTTAGAAAATATGGTTGATTGGAACCTGAGCCGTAGCCGCTTTTGGGGAACTCCCCTGCCCATCTGGAAAACCGAGGATGGAGAAGAAGAAATTTGTATTGGCTCAGTTGCTGAACTAAACAACGAAATAAAAAAAGCTGCCGACATATTGGGCGGCGAAACCAATAAGCATTACCTGCATGAAGGCATTCTGGATTTACACAAACCCTATGTTGATGAGATCACTTTGGTAAGCCCTTCGGGCAAACCAATGAAACGTGTGCCTGATCTTATTGATGTTTGGTTCGACAGTGGTGCCATGCCTTATGCCCAATGGCATTTCCCTTTTGAGAATGTGGAGACATTTGCAAATAGTTATCCGGCCGATTTTATTGCTGAAGGGGTTGACCAAACCAGAGGTTGGTTTTATACATTGCATGCCCTTGGTTCATTATTAAAAGAAAGTATTGACGAAGAACTGGCAAAACATAATCTGTCGATTCAAGCGTCGCAAATGTATTTTGCTAATAACCCCCCTTTGGGCGGTGAGGGAGCCGGACTGGCATATAAAACTGTGGTAAGTAACGGTCTTGTTTTAGATAAGGCCGGTAACAAAATGAGCAAACGACTGGGCAATGTGGTAGACCCTTTTGAAACCATCAATAATTTTGGCGCTGATGCTACCCGCTGGTATCTTATCACCAATGCATCGCCATGGGATAGTTTAAAATTTGATCGGGAGGGTATTAAAGAAGTTCAGCGCAAATTTTTTGGAACACTCTATAATACTTATCAATTTTTTGCTTTGTATGCCAATGTTGATGGATTTGCATTTAAAGAAGAATACATTCCTGTTAAAGAAAGACCCGAGATTGATCAATGGATCTTATCATCTTTAAACAGTTTGATAAAAAATGTAGAGGAAAACTTTGATGCTTACGAACCTACACAGGCGGGTCGTGCTATTGAAGATTTTGTAGATTCCCATCTCAGCAACTGGTACGTAAGGCTTTGCCGCCGCCGGTTTTGGAAGGGCGAATATGAGCATGATAAAATATGTGCTTATCAAACATTGTACGAGTGTCTGGAAACCATTTGTAAACTGATGGCTCCCGTAGCACCTTTCTTTGCAGATTGGCTGTTCAATAACCTGAACTCAGTTTCAAAGCGATTTAATAATGAATCGATTCACCATACCGATTTTCCAAAAGCTGATAACTGGGTAATTTATGTTGATCTGGAAAAAAGGATGGAATTGGCGCAAGATATTTCTTCGTTGATTTTATCTCTGCGTAAAAAAGTAAATCTAAAAGTAAGGCAGCCCCTGCAAAAAGTACTTATTCCGGCGATGGATAGTACCATGAGTGAACGGATAAAAAAAGTGGAGGAAATCATTAAAGCTGAAACCAATATAAAGGAAGTGGAAATCCTGGAGGCCGACAATGATTTTATCCGCAAGAAAGCAAAAGCCAATTTTAAAACCCTTGGCAAAAAACTAGGGCAAAAAATGAAGTGGGCCGCCGAACAGATAGCAACTTTCGACAATACAACTATCGATAAAGTCCTTGAATCTGAATTTATTCTTAATCCCGATCATCAAAAAACCGGGGAGGAACCAATAATAATTAATGCAGAGGATCTGGAAGTATCAACTGATGAGATACCTGGCTACGAAATTGCCGTAAAAGGCAATTTAACAGTGGCATTAGATATAACTATTACTGATGATTTAAAAAAAGAGGGTGATGCCAGAGAGTTTGTAAACAGGGTTCAAAACCTGAGAAAGGACAGTGGATTTAACCTCACAGATAGAATAGATGTAACAGTTAGCGAAAATGCAGGCTTACAACCGTCTATAATTCAATATAAAGATTATATTTGCGCCGAAATTCTGGCAGATTCGCTTGTTTTTTTAGCTAACCTAAGTGAAGGTTTTGAGATAGAAGTGAATGATGCTTTATTAAAAGTGAACGTACTTAAAAAAGGATAATAGTATGGCTACAAAGAAAAAAGCAGCTAAACCAGCTGCAAAGAAAACAGTTAAACCCGTAAAGAAAGCAGCTCCAAAAAAGGCAGTAGCTAAGAAACCAGCGGCTAAAAAGTCTGCCCCTAAAAAAGTAGTGGCAAAAAAGGCTGCAGCTAAGAAACCCGTAAAGAAAACGGCAAAAGTTATAAAAAAAGCCCCTAAAAAGGCTATTGTGGTAAAAAAAGCAGCAAAACCGGTATCCAAGAAGGCTGTTGCAAAAAAACCGGTCGTTAAGCCTATGAAAAAGAAAGTTGAAGTAAAAAAGCCGGCAGCAAAACCTGCGGCTAAAAAAGTCAAAGCAGCTCCGGCAAAAGCAAAATCGCCGGCTAAAGCTAAAGACATTAAGATAATTCCGGCAAAACCGGTGGTTTTACCAAAGATCAATACCAAGACATCAAGAAAATATCAACCAGAGTTCACCAAGTCGGTGTTGGACCAGCCAAAACATGATCTGGGAGCACCAATTGTAAGGTATAGCGATTCTGATCTGAAAGAATTCAGAGAGATCATTAACCGGAAGTTAGAATCAGCAAAAAAAGAACTGGTCTATTTACAAGGATTAATTACCCGTAAAGATGAAATGGGTGGCGATAATGATGATGCACGTTATATGACCATGGAAGATGGAAGTATGAGCATGGAAAGAGAGCAGCTTAGCCAGATGGCCAGCCGCCAGATCACATTTATCGATCACCTGGAGAAAGCAGTTATGCGCATTGAGAATAAAACTTACGGTATTTGCAGGGTAACAGGCCAATTGATTGACAAAGCCCGTTTACGTGCAGTGCCTCATGCTACTTTAAGCATTGAAGCTAAGATGGGAGCAGCCAGATAAATCAAAAGTAAAAATTTCAAAATACTAAAAAGAGAATGAATCAAATCATTCTCTTTTTTTGTTTCTAAACTTCTTGAGTTGCACCACTATTTTACTTCCTGCATATCCACCAATTTCTTATAAAACCCATTCTGGGCTATTAGTGAATCATGTGTACCACGCTCAACGATCTCCCCTCTTTGCAAAACAATAATTTCATCAGCATGGCGAATAGTACTCAGCCGGTGAGCAATTACAATTGAAGTGCGGTTGGTCATGAGGTTGTTGATTGCGTCCTGCACCAGTCTTTCACTTTCGGTATCTAGCGATGACGTGGCTTCATCTAAAATTAATATGGGTGGGTTCTTTAAAACGGCACGTGCAATGGTCATCCGCTGGCGTTCGCCACCACTGAGCTTGCCTCCTCGGTCGCCGATATTGGTTTCGTATCCCTTGTCTTTCTTCAAAATAAAATCATGAGCGTTCGCCACTTTAGCGGCTTCTTCAATTTCTTCCTTTTTAGCATTATCCATACCCAGGGCGATATTGCCCGAAATAGAATCATTAAATAAAATGGGCTCCTGCGTTACAATACTGATCTGAGCTCTTAACGAATGCAATGCATAATCTTTAATGTTAACTCCATCCACAAGAATTTCGCCACTTGATGCATCATGAAAACGAGGTACTAAGTCTGCAAGGGTTGATTTACCGGCGCCGCTGCTTCCCACAAGCGCAACAGTTTTACCTTTTTGTACAGTAAGATTAATGTCTTTCAGGATTACCACATCCTCATATTTAAACCCAACGTTGCGGAACTCGATGCTGTCGGAAAATGAATCCAGTTTTTTACCGTTTGGATTTTCATCAACGGTTACAGGTGCTCTCAGCACTTCTTCAATTCTATCAATGGCAGCAGATCCCTTTTGCATATTATTAAATGCTGTGGAAATTGATTTTGCCGGATCAATAATATTGTAAAACAATCCCATATAGGTAAGAAACAAGGCACCATTCAATCCCAGCTCACCGCTTAAAACCAGGCGGCCGCCAAACCATAAGATACCGGTAAAAATTGCCACTCCCATCATCTCACTCATTGGCGATGCAAGGTCCCGGCGGAAGCCGATCTTGTTACGGGCAGTTACTAAAGCTGCGCTTATGTCATGAAATTTTTCTTTTAATTTCCCTTCTATGTTAAAAGCTTTTATCACTCTTAAACCACCCAGCGTTTCATCAATGGTGCTGATGGTTTCTCCACTCTTTACGGCAACCTGTTCAGATTGTTTTTTAAGCGAACGGCTCATCCTTCCAATTATAAAACCCATTACCGGAATACAAAGCAAAATGAATAAAGTAAGTTTAGGACTGATGTAAAAAAGTACGGTAAGGTTTATCAGAATGGTAAGCGGGTCCCTTACCCAACCTTCCAGCGTTCCCACAACCGAACCTTCTATTTCTCCAACATCTGTTGTCAGGCGGCTCATCAAATCTCCTTTACGTTGTTCAGTAAAATAGCCTATAGGCAAACGTAACACTTTATTAAACAGATCTACCCTGAACTGGTTTACTATACTATTTTTTACCGGCCCCATTGCCCGATACGATAAATACAAAAAAAGATTTTTTAAAAAAATTGAAATGATGATAAGAATACAAACCACGCCAAGGGCTTGAAAAACTGTACCACTATTAATGAGTGCACTTAATTGTTCATTTACATATTGTACAACCGGGTTGGTTGATGTTTTAGTGAGCCCTTCATCTTTTACTCCAAAAATGAGCTGCATAAAAGGTAACAACATACCTATTGATAAAATAGAAAAAATAATAGAAAGCAATATGGATACAAAATACCATGCAATAGTAGGTTTGTGCTGTCCGAGATAGGTGAAAACCCTTGAATATTTCTTCATCATTAAAAAATACGTATAAAAAGGGCAAAGTAACTAATTTTACAGCTATTAAAGCGAAAGATCATGGTAGAAGGTAAAAGGCAAAAAATGGTGGCAGGATTACTGAACAAAGAACTCAGTGATATATTTCAACGACTTGGCATATCCATGATGGACGGTGGAATGGTTTCTATTTCTTCGGTAAAAATTACACCCGACCTCTATGAAGCCCGTATTTATCTGAGCTTTTTTCAGGTAAAGGATAATTTTGATGCACTTAAAAAAATTGAAGACCGCAGCTGGGAAATAAAAAAAGAACTGACAGCCAGGGTTCGTCACCAGTTACGAAGTATGCCCAAACTTACTTTTTATATAGACGACACTTTGGATTATGTAGATAAGATGGATAAGATATTTAAGGAGATTAAGAAAGATGACACCAGTTCATAGTTTTTAGTTTATTAGTTGAATAAATTAAGCGACTGATAATTAAAAACTAAGAACCAAGAACAAAAAAACATGTACCTCACCTTTGCCTGGAGATATTTTAAAGCAAAAAAAAGTACCAATGCTATTAATCTGATTGCGTGGATTACGGTTGGTATCATCGCAATTGCTACCTGCTGCCAGGTTGTTGTGCTTAGTGTTTTTAATGGTTTTGAAGGTTTAGTAAAATCACTGTACTCTTCTTTTTATACCGAAATTAAAGTACTGCCAGCCACGGGAAAAACTTTTATCCTTACTGCCGATCAAATCTCCTCATTAAGTAAACAACCAGCCGTAGCAAATTTTTCTATGATTGCCGAAGAGAAGGCACTATTAAAAAACTACGATGCGCAAACTGTTATTTACCTGAAAGGTGTTGATGAAAATTATATTCACGTAAGCGGTGTTGCCGAAAAAACCAACCGCGGAAAATTCAATACCGGTACCACAGAAGAGCCTTTGCTGGTAGCCGGTTCGGGCATTCAGAATGCAACTGCAATGAACTTTGATCCTGCGTTTCCAACTGATGAATTGACCGTAATACTTCCCAAGAGAAACAGTCGAAACAATGATCCCTTGCAATCGCTTAGCGAAGGCTTTATAAAACCTTCGGGCTCTTTTACCATACAACAGGAATTTGATGATAAATATGCAATCACCAATATTGGTTTTGTAAAACAGCAGATGGGGTTTACTGCTGATGAATATAGCGCTGTAGAGATCAAACTCAAACCCAATACTGATCCCAAAGAAGAAAAAACAAGACTGGCATCGCTGCTCGGTAATAAATATAAAGTGCTTACCAAATATGAGCAAAATACCAGTTTGTACAATACAATGAAACTGGAAAAATGGGCTATTTATGCAGTACTTACACTGATCCTGATTATTGCAGCATTCAACATGGTAAGCGCTTTAACAATGCTCGTACTTGAAAAAAGAAAAGATATAAGTGTATTGCAAAGTATGGGTGCCGGTAAAAAAAGTATCCTCAAAATATTTTTAAGCGAAGGATTATTATTAGGCAGCATCGGCACTATAACGGGTATTGTTTTGTCCGTTATAATTTGTGTTTTGCAACTAAAATTTAAACTGATAAAATTGGCGGGGGGATCCTTTTTGATTGATTATTTTCCGGTAAAATTAATAGCCACCGATTTTTTACTTGTAGCTGTTACGGCAACAGTAATCGCTTTTTTTGCCGCCTGGTTTCCTGCACGTAAAGCAAGCAGGCAGCCATTTGAACTAAGATAAATCGAATATTAATAATCCTTCAAAGTAGATGGTAGCTGTGCTAATGCCTTTGCAAGTTGCTCATCATTTGGTGCAATTCCGTGCCACTCATGGCTTCCTTCCATAAAATCAATTCCCTTTCCCATTTCTGTCTTCATCAAAATAACGATGGGTTTTCCTTTTCCTAAATAAGTTTTGGCATTGTTTAATCCGGCAACAACTGCATCCATATCGTTACCATTCATTTCGAGTACCTGCCAGTTGAAAGCTTCGAACTTTGTTTTTAAACTATCCAGTGCCATAACAGATTTTGTGGGGCCGTCAATCTGCTGTCCGTTCCAATCAATTGTTGCTATTAAATTGTCTACGTTTTTGTGGGCAGCAAACATGATGGCTTCCCAGTTTTGTCCTTCGTCCAATTCCCCATCTCCGTGTAACGAATAAACAATATTATTATCGTTGTTTAACTTTTTGGCAAGTGCAGCACCAACGGCTACACTCATACCCTGCCCTAACGAACCACTGGCAATTCTTACACCCGGCAACTGCTCATGGGTAGTTGGGTGGCCCTGTAAACGGGTATTTATTTTTCGGAACGTACTTAACTCTTCAACCGGAAAATATCCACTGCGGGCTAAGGCGCTATAATAAACCGGCGATATGTGCCCATTACTTAAGAAAAACAGGTCTTCGCCAACCCCATCCATATTAAACCTGGGGTCGTGTTTCATTATTTCAAAATACAATGCAGTAAAATACTCGGTGCAGCCAAGTGATCCTCCCGGGTGACCGCTCTGAACAGCATGTACCATTCTTACTATATCTCTCCGTATTTGGGTAGCCATTTCTTTTAAATCGCTCATCTTTTGTTGGTTATTTAGGTTTTTTTCAACTTTTAAAGCTGCAAACCTAGGCTAAAAACAAATTACTATCAAAGTAAAAAGCCGATATGGTTATATTCGTTAATAATAAGTTCATAAATTAAGCGTTATTAAACAGCTTTACCAGCAAATAATGCATTTTTATCATCAATAAATACCTATCAGGCATCTAATTTGCGACTATAGGAATCCAACATATTTAAATTTAAGTTTTTATCCTATATAGCTTTTTTATACTTTTGTGCAATCGAGTTGATTGATTAAATTACCAGAATGGATAATATCTTACTAAGTGCGGCCCTTGCTTTTTTAATTACTTTTTTTGCTATTCCGGTAATCATACAGGTGGCAAAGGACAAAAAACTATTTGACGAACCGGACGAAAGGAAAGTTCACAAAAACGTTATTCCAACGCTGGGAGGCTTAGGCATTTTTGCGGGTTTCATAATTGCAACATTAATGGGTGTTCCTTCAGGTATTACTTCTGAACTGCAATATTTCGCTGCAGCAGCTACTGTTATTTTTTTTCTGGGTATAAAAGATGATATACTGGTTTTATCGGCCAGCAAAAAATTTATAGGACAATTAATTGCTGCTGGCATTATTATCAAATTCGGCGGCATTTACATAAATAATATGCATGGGTTTTTGGGTGTTTACGAAATACCGCATATCGCCAGCATTGTTATTTCAATTTTTACGATAATTGTTATTACCAATTCATTTAATCTTATCGATGGTGTAGATGGACTTGCAGGTAGTCTTGGTTTATTGACTACCCTTGTTTTTGGAATTTACTTTTTATTTGCAGGTCAGTTAATGTATGCTGTTATGGGTTTTGCTCTGGCAGGCAGCATTATTGGATTTTTAATTTACAATTTTTCGCCTGCAAAAATATTTATGGGTGATACCGGTTCTTTACTTTTGGGATTGGTAAACTCAATTTTAGTGATCAAGTTTATTAATGTAGCCGGTAATCCAGCCTCTAATTTTCCGATAGAAGCTGCGCCTGCAATTGGATTTTCAATACTGATGATCCCTTTGTTTGATACCTTGCGTGTATTTGGTTTGCGGATTCTCGACAGGCGATCTCCATTCAGTCCGGACCGTAACCATGTGCACCATTTTTTACTTGACCTTGGGCTTAATCACCGCATGGTAACTTTTACCTGCGTATTGGTTAATATTGGCTTTATAAGCCTTGCTTATTTTTTACGTCATTTGGGAACAACGACTGTTTTAGGAATATTGATCTTATCAGCATTTGTTTTTATCAGCATCATTTTTTATAGCCGGCCACGAACGACAAAAGAAATTGCTAAAGAAGTTGAAGAAAAAGCAAGCATAATCAAATCTCACAAAATGCTTAAGCTGGCGGGTGAAGCAGTGGAAACTGTTGAAACTGATTAAACCTGTTTCAAGATATTCTGCACAGATTTATAATTAACTGTTTTAACAATATTCATTTCAGTTTAAATTCTGATTAACTCCGGTTTTTATTTAGCTTTGCAGCCTATTAATATTATTACATTATGTCAGAAGAAGTAGCCAAAATAATTTCAGAAACTGAAGCTTCCATGGAAAAAGCACTTGATCACCTGGAGGTAGAACTGGTGAAGATACGTGCAGGTAAAGCAAATCCTAATATGCTTGACGGCATTGTAGCGGATTATTACGGCACACCAACTGCCATTAACCAGATCGCAAACGTTTCTATATTAGATGCCCGCACAATTTCTGTACAGCCCTGGGAGAAAAATATGCTGCAGACAATTGAAAGAGCTATAACTATGGCCAACATTGGAATTAATCCGCAAAATGATGGTAATATCATCCGCCTGTTTTTACCTCCGTTAACCGAAGAGCGCAGAAAGGAACTTGTAAAAAAATGTAACGCTGAAGGTGAACACGCTAAAGTAGCCATTCGTAATATTCGCAGGGATGGTATTGAGCACATTAAGAAATTGCAGAAAGATGGTTTAAGTGAAGACATCAGCAAGGATGCTGAAGGTGAGGCACAGGTAATTACCGACAAATATGTGTCGCTTATAGAAAAGCACCTCGACGCAAAGGAAAAAGAAATCATGGCTGTTTAATCAACAACGGTCTTACATTTGTTTGTAACTTGAGCGGGATAAAACATAATACCTTCAATTTTTAATTCCGTTTATGTTTCAAAAGGCCATCGAAAAAGTATTACAGTTTACCCGTCCCCTACATACTATCTCCAGAACTTATGGTGGAATGGTATTACCCGGCAGCTCTACTTTCTTTTTTGTTAATGACAAAGGCGTAGCTATTACCTGCAAACATGTGATGGATCTCATACCTTTTGCAGACAATATCAACCAGCAATACCAAAAATATAAAGAAGAAAGAAATCAAATTGCAAATGACGGTAAATACAAAAGGAATATTCAGGGTTTGCAATTAAAATATAAATACCTGCCTGAAACAACGGTTCAATTGAAGAATAATTTTTTGAATTGTTTTGATACCATCAGTGAAATCACCTGTCATGCGCATCCCACTCTTGATCTGGCAATTCTGGAATTCAAAGGCTTCAACAAAATATTTTACAATTCACATGCTACTTTTATTAAAGACGGCAGTTCAATAAAACAAGGCAAATCTTTATGCCGCATAGGTTTTCCGTTTCCCGAGTTTAACAATTTCAAACATAATCCCGATATCGATGATATTGAATGGACCAACACGGGAAATCCCAATTCTCCGTCGTTCCCAATTGATGGCATTGTAACACGCTTTGTTGCATCGCAACTAGGTACCGGCATAACCGGAATTGAAATGAGTACACCGGGCCTACGTGGGCAAAGCGGTGGACCTTTGTTCGACAACGAAGGCAGAATTTATGGAATGCAGTTTGCTACCAATCACCTGCATCTGGGCTTTGATATGAAAGATTTTGAAATTATCAATAATGGAAAGAAAAACAAGATTTCTAACAATCCATTTTTACATGTGGGAATTTGCGTTCATGCCGACAGAATAAAAGATTTTTTAAGAGAAAAAAATATTGATTTTACTGAAGCAGACTGATCAGGCAGACGGCCTTCTGTTTGCCAGATAAACACCTGTTAAGATTAGTAACAGGCAACCAATCTGTTTCCATCCTACTTCTTCACCATAGATCAATCCCCAGAAATTGGCAATGATGGGTATACCATAAGTTACCATGGATGCAAATACTGCGCCTGCCCGCTTTACAAGTACGTAAAAAATTATAGAAGCAAAGGCAGTAGCAATAATACCTAACATAGCCGCATGGGCGGTGGAATATAAAATACCCGGATCAGTAAGCGGCAGACTAAAGTAACCGGTAAAATATAAAACTATTAAGGCCGGTATTGCATTTAATGTTAGTGCAATTGAAGCAATCTGTAAAGAACCAATAGCCTGTAAATGCTTGTACACCATATTTACATTTAAACCATAGCAGATGGTCGCCAAAACAACAAACGATACATAAACCAGGTTCTGACTTTCCTGCAGGTTAGATTTACTTAACAATAACAATAGACTTCCGGTAAATGCTATCAGTATGCCCAGTATTTTATTGGACGAAGTTTTTGAATTAAAAAACAGTGCGCCGGTAATAATAACAAAAATGGGTGTTAAAGAATTTAATGTACCCGCCAAAGCGCTATCTATCCCTAACTCCGCAACACAAAATAAATAGGCAGGCAACAAACTGCCCAATACGCCCGACAGGAATATGACAACCAGTTTATTCTTTGGAATCTTTCTAAAATGTTTAATTGCCGAAGGAAGCAATACAATACCAGAAAAAACAATTCGGAGTGATGCAACCTGGTAAGCAGATAGCCGCAGCAGACCTTCCTTCATCATGATAAAGCTACTGCCCCAAATGATTGAAAGCAAAATGAATATAAACCAGTTTAAAAGCCCTTTATTCAATTTATAAATATTGGCGCAAAGTTGTAGGAATTCTCCTGAATAAAATAATTTAATGATGTACTGCTGTGCGTATCCTTTTTTTGTAAAATAGTTATTAAATAATATATTACAACCCATTCGTATCCGATATTTTTTAACCTCAAAATAATTAACATGGGATTTATCAAAGAATTTAAAGAGTTTGCCATGAAAGGCAGCCTTGTAGATATTGCCGTTGCTTTTGTAATGGGCGGTGCATTTGGCCGGGTTGTTTCATCTTTTACTGATGGTATTGTTTCTCCAATCATTGGCATGATTGGAGGAGGCGACTTAAGTAAAAATATGTACGTACTCAAGGAAGCGGTTACCGATGCCACCGGCGCAGTAACCGCCGAAGCAGTAGCCATTAAATGGGGCGACTTTATAACTGCCATTATTAACTTTATTATTGTTGCTTTTGTAATGTTTATAGTAATTAAAGCCATTAACAAAATGAAGAAAAAGCAGGAAGATGCTCCTGCTGGCCCATCATCAACAGATGCACTGTTGATTGAGATCAGGGATTCATTAAAAAAATAAATTTCAGAACTGAAAGGAGCAGCATTGCATCTGCTGCTCCTTTTTTAATACCACTATAATATGAAAAAAATATACCTGCTCATTTTACTGTGTTCAATTTTTTATATCAGCCGGGCGCAAGACCCTTCTGTTAAAGATCTGAAAAACGAGGCTTCAAAAACGGTAAAGAAAAATCCGGATGATACTACTAAAAAAACCTGGAAACTTGGCGGACAATTTAACTTAAACATCAACCAGGGTACATTAAGCAACTGGTCGGCAGGTGGCGATAAATTTTCTTTTTCGCTGAATTCATACCTGAACGTATTTGCCCTTTATCAAAAAAATAAAAGTTCCTGGGATAATAGCCTCGACCTTGCCTATGGCATTGTAAATACTACCAGCCTGGGTAGCCGTAAAGCCAGTGACCGTATCGACCTGCTTTCAAAGTACGGTTATGCAATTGCTCCTAAATGGAGTGCCAGTGCGCTTTTTAACCTTCGTACTCAGTTTACCAATGGTTTTACATATTCCAAAACTGCTGCAGGCGCAGATTCTGCCACGATTATTTCAAAAACCTTTGCTCCTGCTTATGTTTTATTGTCGTTGGGATTGGACTATAAACCCAGGGATAATTTTTCCTTATTTATTTCGCCCTTTACTGAACGGTGGGTTATAGTGGCCGACGAAATGATTGCGCCGTTGTATGGGGTGCTGCCCGGTAAAAATTCAAGGAACGAACTGGGAGCCTTTGCATCAGCTAACTATACGGCAAAAGTAGGAGCCAATTTTGTTTATAAATCAAAGCTTGATCTTTTTTCCAACTACAAACAAAAACCGCAGAACATAGACATCTTTTGGACGAATGCATTAACTGCTAAATTGACAAAGTATATCAATTTTTCTTTCAACGTTGATATGATATACGATGACAATACCCAAAACGTAAACCCTGTAAAAGGGCCTGCACCGCAGTGGTTGCAGCTAATGGGTGTTGGCTTCGCTTACAACTTCAATAAAAAATAACGTTAAGATTTAATTTTTATACCGGATCTGCAATACCAATACTGCAGATCCTTTTTTATTTTCTAATTCCTTTAACACTTAGCTGTAGTTGATGCAATATTTTTGCCGCATGCTAAAACCCATAACCGTGCTGATTGTATGTTCAACCTTTTCATTGCAATTAGCGGCACAAGACAAAACTGTAAAAGAGTTTCAAAAAGTGGCATTTAAAGAATTAAAACCACTGGAAAAAGATGGCTGGAAAAAAACCGGCACTTTTTTGATCAATGTTAACCAAGGCGCATTGCGTAACTGGGCCGGTGGCGGCGAGCAAAACACGTTGGGCTTTACCATGTTGTTAAACTACAATATCAACCACAAAAAAGGCAGGAACACCTGGAATAATTATTTTGATGTTGCATTGGCATTCCAAAACGCAAGTAGTTTTGGTGAATTTAGAAAAGTTGATGATCGCATTGATCTTACCAGTAAATATGGCTACCAGCTTTCTAAACAATGGTTTACTGCATTATTAGCCAATTTCAATACCCAGGCGTTGGTTGGGTACAGTTACACTGATTCGGTGAACACAAAAATTTCTAACCTACTCAATCCCGGTAAAATATTACTATCGGCAGGCATCGATTTCAGACCCGACAAAACATTTACCCTTTTTGTTTCGCCGGTTACCACAAGGTTTGTTTTGAAGACTGATGATGATTTTTACAGCATTGACAAATTTGGGGTAGCACCAAATAAACATATGAATACCGAGTTGGGTGCTTTTGCAACAGCCAAATTCACGAAAAAGTTTAACAGTTGGGTATTCTATACAGGACGACTCGATCTGTTTAGTAATTATAACCGTAATCCTGAAAATGTGGATGTCTTTCTTACCAATCTGGTAACCATGAAATTCAACAAGTGGTTTGCCACAAACATTAGCATGGACATTGTTTATGACGACGATGTGCTTATGAAAACACAGTTAAAAGAGGTATTAGGAATTGGGCTCACGGTAAAGTTGTAATAATTCAACAGAGTTTTTCCACATAACTTCCATGTGGCCTATATTATTACATATTTTGGGCAACTTATTGATACATTTGCTCCTGTTAGAATACAGGAGCATTTTTATAAATTAAATACTATCAGTTGAACACAGCATCGTACCAGATTAAATTGGACCAGTTTGAAGGACCTTTCGACCTGCTTCTATTTTTTATTGAAAGGGATGAACTGGATATCTATAATATTCCCATCACGAAGATCACCAACGACTTTTTAGATTTTATCCAAAATTCAGAAAAGCTGAACATTGAGTTAAGCAGTGAATTTATTTTATTTATCAGCACACTGATGCGTATCAAAGCAAAAATGCTGATACCCCGAAAAGAGATTGATGCCGATGGAAATGAAATTGACCCACGCCAGGAATTGATCAACAAGATACTGGAGTACAAAAGGTTTAAGGAAGCATCAGCAAAGATGGCGGAACTGGAAGCCGAGCGGATGTTTATGATGAAGCGTGGAAACCTGCAACAGGAAATTGCGCAGATTGGCGAAGAAGCTGGCGAAGGCACCGAAATACAAACAGTTACACTGTTCAAATTGATGAGAGCTTTTGAAAAAGTGATTCATAAATTACAGGAACGAAACTTTAAGCCTGTTCACACAGTGATCCGTTACAACTATACCATGGAACAAAGCCGTGAATACATGCTGCATGTTTGTAAAGAAGAAAAGACGGTTTCATTTGAAAAGATATTTGAAATATGTGAGAACAGGGTTCACGCTATATTCCTTTTCCTTTCGTTGCTGGAATTGGTGCAATTGCGATTTATGAGTTTGATAACAGGAGAAGGAAGGAATAATTTTATTATAGAATGGAATGAGA
>JAHEBJ010000134.1 GCA_024642285.1 Sphingobacteriales bacterium | reverse complement strand
ACCCAGAGCGCCGTTCATAGTATTCCCAAAATCGAAATTGATAAAACGGTAAAAATGTCGTTTACAAAATGGCGATTCAGACATTATGCCTTATTACTATGTCTGATTTTGAAATTTTGTCGTAAAAAATGCGATGGAATACAATTTGAAGTAGTGTTTTCAAAATAACAAATTAAAAAAACCTAAAAAATAAAAGCTATGACTTACGTAAAAGTTAACAACCCAATCAACAAATCATTTGATGGCTTAATGAATGAATTGTTTAATGAACTTCCAACAAGTTTTGGAAAATCATTGAGGGAAGATGTACTTCATTTTCCACCAGCAAACATTATAGAAAACAATGAGCAGTACAAAATTGAAATGGCAGCACCGGGAATGGAAAAGGCCGATTTTAAAATTGATCTTGATGGGAAAATTTTAACCATTAGTGCCGAAAAGAAAGCAGCAACTGAATCAAAGGATGAGAAGCTGATCAGAAAAGAATTCAGTTACAAAGGATTCAAACGCAGTTTTACATTGGATGAAAAAATTGATTCGCCCAATATTTCGGCCAGGTACGAAAATGGGATCTTAAAACTGGAATTGCCTAAAAAAGAGGAAATAAAGGGTGGTGCAAAACAAATCACCATTCAGTAAACAGGTTTAGTTTTTTTCATAAATATACATACAGTTGGTTTGGTCCGATTAAATTCGGAAGAAAGCTTTCCCAGTCCTGGGAGGGCTTTTCTTTTATAAAAAGTTAGTGATTTGATCTGCGCTGAAAGTTAAAAAAACGGAAAACACTAGTCACAATTTTCTCTTCGGCGGGTATCTATTAAATATTGGATCTTCCATTGGTTGTTAAACCTCACTAATTGAAAAGAGTTAACTCCGCAGTGGCTGAATTTCCCGTTAAAATAAAATTTATAAGGAGTCCATACACTGGCTAAAGCGCCATCAATTTTTACAACATCAAATACTATTTGTTCATCTGCAGCACCAGCAGGTAATTTGCTGATGCTTTCTACAAAACCGGCAACAGCATCTGTTTTAACTTTTGTGCCACCTCTTGTTTCAATGGTTTGCAGAACAGCGGTATCTGCAAATACACTTTTCAACAATACGGCATCACTTGTTTTCATGGCTGTAAAAAGATTAGTGATTACAGTTTTTACAGAATCTTCTGCAGATTGAGCATGAGCAGCAAATGCGGCACTTATTACCATTACTGTAAGGATGATTTTTTTCACAAGAAATTATTTATATCCTAAAATTTTCATCATGCTTTGGCTGGTTTGCTGCTTTGCATAAACCCACTCAACCAGTTTGCCATTCTTATCACGTTCAATAATCACATGCTTTGGCGAAGGAATAAGGCAATGCTTAATTCCGCCGTATCCGCTTATCTGATCCTGGTAAGCGCCGGTGTGGAAGAACCCAACATACAGTGGTTCTTTATTGGTTTCAAGTCTTTCTTCATTGTTCGTTTTTACTTTAGGCAAAAACACTTCATTAATATGCTCTTCGGAGTCGTAGTAATCATGACCATCGCAGGTTATACCACCTAAAACAATACGCTGATATTCATTGTCCCATTTATTGATCGGCAGCATCAGGAATTTTTCTCCAATGCCCCAGGTATCTGGCAAAGTGGTAATAAAAGACGAATCGATCATATACCAGGTCTCCCTGTCGTTCTGTACTTTTTCGCCAATTACGCTGTAAATATGCGCCATACTCTCTCCGACAGTAAAACTTCCAAACTCGGTATAAATGTTGGGCATTGGTACCTTGGCTTTTTTACAACCGGTTTTAATGTTCCGCACAATTTCATTGATCATAAATTGATAGTCGTAATTAAAACCCAGGGAGTGTTTTATGGGAAAGCCTCCACCAATATTAATTGAATCCAGTTCGGGACAAATCTTCTTCAACTGGCAATACAGATTTATACTTTTCTGCAATTCACTCCAGTAATAAATATCATCTTTGATCCCTTTGTTTAAAAAAATGTGCAACATTTTCAACTGGAACTTATCCTCGTTACCTTCTATCTCATCTACATAAAACTCCAATACATCTTTTGCCTTTATACCCAGCCTGCTGGTATAAAACGGGAAGGTTGGTTCTTCCTCCGCCGCAATTCTTATTCCCAGTTTAAAAGGCTCGCCGGTGCGGATTCCACGCTTATACATGTTCAGCTCATTCATATTATCCAGCACCGGGATAACGTTTTTGAATCCGTCATTAATCAGTTTAATAATCCGGCTGGTATAATTCTTTTGTTTAAATCCGTTGCACACAATATGAATATCCTTATTGATCTTTCTTTTTTTATGCAGCGAATTAATGATATCTATATCGTATGCATAAGAAGTTTCAATATGTGCATCATGCTTCAAGGTTTCTTCTACAATAAAACTAAAGTGAGAACTCTTGGTACAATAACAATAATGGTACTCGCCTTCGTATTTGTGTTTCTTAAAAGCGTTTGCAAACATCTTTTTAGCCTTATTAATCTGCATTCCGATTTTTGGCAGGTAGGTTAATTTCAATGGTGTGCCGTGTTTGTCAATGAGGGCTTTAATGTTCACATCATTGTACTGCAAATAGTCGTCCTTCAGTTTAAAATCTTCTTGTGGAAAATTGAACGTTTGCTGTACCAGACTGTCGTAAGTGTTGTTCATTAATTGATTTACCAGTTTTGGATTAAAGATAGATTCAGCAAAAATAACAGAATGTAGATATTTACAGCATAAAAAAACCGGAACTGAATAAATCAGTTCCGGCAATATAATATTTGACAGTCAAAGTTATTTAACCGAGTCAATTAATTTCTTAAATGTTTCGGGCTCATTCATAGCCAAATCAGCCAAAACCTTGCGGTTAAGCTCGATGCCTTTAACGGTAAGCTTGTTGATGAACTGACTGTAAGTCATTCCCTCAGCCCTTACTGCTGCATTGATACGTGCAATCCACAAAGTGCGGTATTCACGCTTTTTTAATTTACGGCCAACGTAACTGTACGTTAAACCTTTTTCCATTACGTTTTTGGCAACGGTGTATACATTTTTACGCTTACCATAGTATCCTTTGGCAGCTTTTAATATTCTTTTGCGGCGGGCCCTGCTGGCTACTGCATTTACTGAACGTGGCATATCTTAATTAGTTTGAAGTTAAAAGTTAATCGTTAATGGTTGGGCACTTAATTATTTAAGACCCAGTAAACGTCTTACAAAATGCATGTTGGCATCACTTACAAGACCATCTTTACGCATAGCACGCTTGCGCTTGGTTGATTTCTTTGTTAAGATGTGACGACGAAAAGCTTTTTGATGAGTAATTTTACCGGTACCGGTAACTTTAAAGCGCTTCTTGGCGCTGCTGTTGGTTTTAACCTTTGGCATTACATAACTGTTTTTAGTTACTCCCTACTGGCGGTTCCGAAATTACGGGACACTTTTTGAGCCTTGTGGGAAATGTCAGAAAAAGAGAGTTTTTCTTTTTCGGGCGGCAAAGATAAGGGGAAACGGCCGAAAATGGCATTTTTTGAGGATTTTTTTTATCAGCTCCAGCTATTCATCCATTCCATCGTCACCATTTGCAGTTTTACTCGAATTCTTAAGCATGAGGTTGATAGTATCAATCTCAGATTGAGTAAAATAACGCCACTTGCCTGGCGGCAGTCCACTCAAAGACAAATTCATAATACGTGTACGTTTCAGGCTTTCAACGTTATAACCCAGTACCTCACACATGCGGCGTATCTGACGATTTAAACCCTGGGTAAGTATAATCTTAAAGCGGTTTGGTCCCTCCTGTTTTACAAAACACTTTTGAGTGGTTGTCCCAAGAATACGAACACCGTTACGCATCTTCAGAATAAAATCCAGAGTAACTGGCTTGTCAACTGAAACTACATACTCCTTTTCATGTTGATTACCAGCACGGAGAATTTTATTTACAATATCACCGTCGTTGGTTAAAAAGATAAGTCCTTCACTTCTTTTATCCAGCCGGCCAATAGGAAATATCCTTGTTTTAAAATTTACAAAATCAATGATATTGGTTTTGTCTTTAAGATCGGTCGTACAGGTAATTCCTTTCGGTTTGTTCAAAGCAAGATAAACTGTTGCTTTCTTTTTTTTACCGATGGGTTCGCCGTCAACCAGTACTACATCTCCTTCTCCTACCCGGTTTCCTTTCATGGCTTCCACGCCATTAATGGTAACACGGAGTTGCTCAATATATTTATCAGCCTCACGGCGGCTGCAAAAACCTGTTTCGCTGATATATTTGTTTAAGCTGATATCCATGTTGGGTGTAAAAATAAAAAAAGGGAAGTTAAAACTCCCCCTTTACTATTTTTTAAAACTTGAATTAATTATTAAGATTATTGGCAGCCTGTTGCTTTCTCTTGGAAAGTTTGGCTTTGGGCGCAAACATTACCAGCATTCTTTTTCCTTCCATCTTAGGCA
>JAHEBJ010000133.1 GCA_024642285.1 Sphingobacteriales bacterium | reverse complement strand
TTAAAGATCCAGACAATAATCAATTGATCTTATATTATGCAGGTGATAACAGGCTAAATCCACCATGGAAATTATAATAATCAAATTTTACTAAATTATTCCAACTATTCCTTTAGTGTATTAAGCCTGTATAAACTTCAGCCGGGCTGTTGCAAGCACTTTGGGCAGGCTCACAAAACCTAAGTACAAACCCAACCTGCTCAAAGTGCTTATAATCCCACGCTGCCCCGGCTAACTAATTTAAATAATCTTCACCAAAGTTTTTTCAGCGTAAATACAACTACATCTTAGCGTAAAAACAATAACACAGCAGGTAACATGGGGTTTGCCAAAATGTGGGCAGACGGAAGCCGTGTTTCAACTTTTTGTAATTCCTTTAGGCTGCATATCCAGCTGGACGAATACCTATTTAGCTATGTGCATATCATCAACTTTTAGTTATAAATTTAGCTTCAGTTAGCCGGGGCGGACGGAATTCTATTTCCCCCACTTCGGCAAGCCCTGAACGTTGGGCGTCATGCTACTGCAGCGCTTCAAAAAATAATGTTAGTCAAAAAATAATTTTATGGGCACAACTATGCTAAACTCTTCTTTGGGATTGAATTTTACTCAAATTGCCTGGGTAGTAAAAGATGTTGAGGGTACGAAAAGATTTTTCGAAAACACAATGGGCATATACAACTTTAGTAAAGTTGACACCATTCGTGTAAAAGAATTTGAAGCCACCTATTACGGAAAGTTGTCTTATGCCGAATCACTCGTCTCTATGGCTTATTCAGGCGGCGCATTTATTGAACCCATTCAGCCTATTTAAGGAAATAGTATATTTCAGGACTATCTTGATAAAAATCCCGCTGGTGGAATACAGTTTGAATAATATTTATACCTTAGGTTTCATTATTCCCCTAACCAAAACCTGTTTTATGAAAAAGTTCATCCTCTTCTTTATTTCGTTTGTTATTTTCCTGCTTCATCTCAATGCACAAACATGCACCGGAACCGGCAGCATCAATTACCAGCGATGGAATAACATCAATGGAACCGCTGTGTCAAACCTTACATCCAATGTTAATTATCCAAACAACCCTTCTTTAACCGGAACAAGAACCTTGTTCGAGATGCCTAATAACATTGGCAATAATTTAGGCATCCGTATGAATGGGTATATCTGCCCGCCTACCAGCGGTTCGTATGTATTCTGGATTGCCAGCGATGCAAGTGGAGAACTCTGGATAAGTACTACCAGCAGCCCTTCAAATAAAGTGAAGAGAGCATACAACACCAGCGCCACCAATTCAAGGCAATGGACTAAATACAGTACACAAAAATCTGTTGCCATTACGCTTACCGCCGGCCAGTTGTATTACGTGGAGGCTTTAATGAAAGAGAGTTCCGGCAATGATAACCTGGCTGTGGGTTGGGCAAAACCCGGGCAGTCCACTACCGCACCAAGCGAAGTGATTCCGGGTTCAAGCCTTCTGCTACAGTTACCCGATACACAGGCTCCAACAGCACCCACAAACCTGGCTTCTTCAGCTATTACAACAAATTCTTTTACGCTTTCATGGACAGCTTCCACAGATAATGTGGGCGTTACCGGTTATGATGTTTATCAAAACGGAATAAAAATAAATTCAGCAAACATTACAGGCACTTCATATAATGTTACGGGCCTTTCAGCAGCAACAACCTATGCCTATTATGCAAAGGCAAAAGATGCAGCAGGTAATTTATCGGCAAACAGCAGTACTTTAAACGTTACTACCAATTTACCCGATCTGATTCCTCCAACTGAACCAACTAACCTTCAGTCATCGATAATTACCCAAACAGGATTTACACTTAAATGGACAGCATCAACGGATAATATAGCTGTTGCCGGTTATGATGTATACAAGGATGGTGTTAAAATAAATACATCGTTGATTGCCACAACCAGTTATAATGTAACCGGGCTTAGCACGGCCACCACTTATTCCATGACTGTAAAAGCAAAGGATGCAGCAGGAAATGAAAGCGCAGCAAGTATTGCCCTTGCGGTAACAACACTTATTGCTGAATCACCGTCTGAAACATTCGCTATGCGTACCATCTTGGCCAACCAGCGTATGCCTCACGACCTGGTGTATGGCCCTGATAATAATATCTGGTTTACCGAAAGGTTTGCCGGTAAAGTGAGTTTTGTAAACCCGGTAACAACTGTAAAAACAACCGTGCTCACATTGGGTTCGTCCATGGTGCTTGTTGGTGGGCAGGATGGGCTTATGGGACTTGCATTACATCCCGAATTTATGACCGGCAAGCCTTATGTATATATTTCGTACACGTATCAATCGCTTAGCAGTACCGTTCGTAAAACAAAGATTGAAAGATATACATACAATTCAACCACGCAGGTGCTGGAATCGCCGGTTACTGTATTGCAGGATATTCCCGGCAGCAATGACCATAACTCATCCCGGATTGCTATCGGGCCCGACATGAAATTGTATTATTCAGTTGGTGATATGGGTGCCGGTCAGTTTGACAATATCAGCCGGGTGAACAATGCCCAAAACCTGAATATTTATGAAGGAAAAATACTTAGGCTGAACACCGAACCAGATGGTTTGGGTTCATTTATACCAACCGATAACCCGTACAGCAATGGCGGCCGGCCAACTGCCGTCTATTCATTTGGCCATCGCAATGCACAGGGATTGGTTTGGGGCAATGTGAACGGAACCAATATCCTCTACAGCGATGAACATGGGCCGTACAGTGATGATGAAATAAATATCATTGAACTTGGAAGGAACTACGGATGGCCTTATGTTATTGGCTGGTGCGATGGAAATTATAACGGAAGAACAACCGGTGGATATACCATTGTAAGTGAACAGGACAACTGTGCTGCCTTGAATGTAAAAGAACCTTTGCGTTCGTTATTCCCTTCCACCAATCCCCCATCAGGTGGCGATAATATGCTTTGGCCATCTGTGGCTCCATCAGGTGCAGATTTTTACGGAAGCAATGCAATACCAGGCTGGCAAAACTCACTGCTCATTACAAACCTGAAAAAAGGAACAGTAGCCAGGTATAAATTAAGCAACGACGGGCAGAGCATCATCTCTGATACTACACATTATTTCCGCGGACTGGGAAGGTTCAGAGATGTTATTGTTTCGCCCGATGGTATGAAGATATATGTTGCCTGCGATTCAAGTGGGTCCACATCAGGGCCAACAGGCAATGTCACTACTACGCCGGCAAACCCGGGCAGCATCCTTGAGTTTACTTATCAACCGCCTGCACCTTTTGCTCCACTTTACACAAACCAGATTGAAGAAGAATTGAAAGACAGGAGCATTGATGTATATCCTAACCCGGCAAGCAATTATTTGATCGTGTACAATTATAAAAATGCCGGCAGCAGAACCATTGAATTGGCCGACCTGAATGGAAGGATTGTTTTAACCAAAAGGTCATCTGCCATGGCTAACCGTATGGAAACTGCCCTGTTACCCAACGGGCTTTACATCCTGCGTGTGAAAGACGAAAATGGCAAAACGGTACGCACTGAAAAAATCATTATCCAGCATTAATATAAACCACGCAGATATAAAAAAGCCACTTTGCATAAAGTGGCTTTTTCTTTTATGAAATCACACCATTCACTGAGTGCCCGGCTAATAAAATTTTAGACGCTTAACCAAGTCCCTCCGCCTTGGATTTCTATGACATAAAAAATCAAAATTCTTCTCATTCATTTCATAATACTTAGCTGTGGAGTATTTATAATCACAAGGATCGGTAACAAGCTGCCAATTGCCAATTTTCTAGTTCTGTGCCCATGACTGGCCTGAGTTCGAACTTTTTATTAGCTGATTTAAATCACATTAATAATTTCAAGTGATTCTTAAGAAAATTTTCATCTTTAAAAGTAGAATCTCTCACTAATTGTCAGTTTATTGCCAGTGAGCGGATGGAAATTTTTGTGAAACGGGCCAAGGGGAAGAAGGACCGGGTAGTGAAGCTTATTATTTTATTGCTTGACATTTTGAGGCAGTATATAAAGATGCAGGAGCGACGGCCGGGATATTATCTTTTTAATAATGTTGAGGGGGCAGATCATTACAATGAGCGGAGTGCCCAGGCAAACGCATCTCAAATGTCAATATCTTTAAAAGGGTATGTTCAATACATGCAAGAGCAATTAGATTATGCTAATAATTTAATTACTTTTCTTAATAAAGAATATCATGCTGGCAAAAGCGAATAATGCGATGCACAAACGCACAACACTGCATTGGCAAAATACGGGCGGACGGAAGTAATCTGAGCAATATATCTTAACCAATCTTCAACTTCGGGTTGACCGTTTACTAATTGGCTTTGAGTTTCAAACAAAAATCCGTTCCTTTAAGTAAGTTCAGCATCGGGCGGACACAGCATCTATTCCCGTACTTCGCCAATGCTCGACGTTGTGCGTCAT
>JAHEBJ010000132.1 GCA_024642285.1 Sphingobacteriales bacterium | reverse complement strand
AGCAATTTGTACTGGCAGGCATCAGTTACGAACTGGATTGGAAACATACAGGCCATGCAAAAAATAATAAACCTGAGCTGTAGTTTATTTTTTATCAACTGCCGGCATTTACCTCAAATTGTAAAGGCAGGGATTTTACCTGCGCCCCAGCATTTAAAAAGAGTGTATGCGTTCATTTGCAGGATGAGAATTCAGGTTTCATTCACCAGGGCCAGAATGGGAAACAGGTCGTACATTTTTTCATTAAATGGTACCATTGCCTGATTCTGCAGCACGGTTCCCAGTTTTCTGAAATCGAATTTCTCTTTGAATTTGTTATAGGAATTGCCGACCATGGTTTGCAGTTCGTTAATGTCAATGATGTCTTCCAGGTCTATCACATAACTATCAGCCGCTTCATACTCAAGGATAACTTTTTCTTCAAAAATAAACTTGCAGCTAAAGCGGCAGGCGATACCTTTTTTTGTAGGCGCCCTTTTCTTCATTACTTCTAAGTTAATTGTGCCGGTCGGTTGTTCGCCATCTTCGAAAGGGTTTACCGGCTGGGTGTAATTCCATTTACTGATGACCAGGTTTGTTTGTTCAATCATTTTTACGGGTTTCTGTTTGTGGGTATCAGCATTACATGCTGTTGTTTCGCATTCTTACAGGAGTTCTTTTTCTTTACGTAAACTTAACTGTTTTTTTTCAGCGCCGGGTTTTGATGTTATAAAAAGAAAGAAAAATATTTGTAGCAGCACGCAAAAAAAGCCGGAATATTTTCCGGCTTCTCCTGTGATCATCAATGGTTGATCATATACCCTCAAGTTTTTTCTTCACCTCATTTCGTATAAGTGCGTTGCCTGTTTCATTAAAATTATAAGCAGCCACTTCGCGGTACAGGGCATCAGCAGCAGCCTTGTTGCCAGCCCCTTCGTACGCCAATGCCAGGCAGTACTTATTGTACATATCGTTGCGGTTGGCTTTTGTAAAATGTGAAATGGCTTCATTAAAATTATTTTGTTTTAATTCAATCAGACCCATATCATGTTCATAGCCTTCCAGCTTTCGCTTGTCTGTTATGGGATCCAGTCTTTTCTTCATGTTTTCGACTTCGGCCCGGGCCATGTTGTAGTTTTTATTTACCATGGCTAACATACTTTGCCAGTGCAGGGAGTCAACGGCGCCGTAAATACGTATTTCGGCGCTGTTTCCCAGATCGCGGTTGATCTGGTCATTTAGCGGGTTAATTAAATTCACTGCTGTTGTCAGCATTGCCGCATCATTGTAATGCAGGGCAATTTCGGCAATGGTATTGAGGCAGCTGTTTTTTTCGCTGGTATTCATATCGGGTACAGCGGCCATCTGGTCCATAATATATTTGGTGGCTGCTTTTGCATCGTTGGCATACAACCAGGTATAAGCCGTGTACAAAATGCTGCCGCCTTTGCGTATGTCTTTAGCGCCTGCATCGGCATAGTTCTTACGGGCTTCTTCAAAATTGCCCAGATAAGTATTGGTGTGGCCAAGTTTATAATAACCGGCAGGATTTTTATCATCCATTTCTACCGCTTTGGTATAAGCATCTCTGGCTTTGGCAAAATCGTTCCGGGCACGATACACATCACCCAATACAATATGCATTCCCGAACTCAATGGCGATATCTCTACCATTTTAAGTGCGTTCTCTTCTGCTTTTTTCAGGTCAATTGGTTTATCAAACAGGCAGGAGTTGGCCATGCCGGAGTACCCGCCCACCCATTTTGGGTTAAGCGAAATGGCTTTGGCAAATGATTCCCTTGCCTTTTCAACCTGGAGGTCGGCGCCATATTCAAAACCAAGTTCGGCCTGTGCACGGGCGGCCATCGGGTATTCGGTGGCGATCTTTTGAAAAAATTCGAGCCGCTTTTCCCGGTTACCGGTAAGTGTGGTAGCCATCGCTTCGGCATACCATTTTTCCCATTTGCTTGCGTTGCCTACATTGTCTTTTCCCATGGCAAGATCATCGCCATACTCTTTGGCCGATGTGGCGGTTTCGGCTCTCATGAGATAAGCCATACCAAAATTTTTGTCGGTTCTCAGTGCTTCGGTAAAAGCATTGCGGGCAAGAATACGGTTACCCAGATCGAGCAGCGTAAGGCCTTCAGCAAATGCTTTTTCAGCGTCAAGCGAGCTGGTGGTAACTGGCATCTCGGTCATTTCGGCATTGGATACCTTATTGTTTTTGCATGCTATCAAGAGCAGGCAGGTAGCAATTAAGGCCAGCAGGGACAGTTTAATATTTTTCATAAAATTTTTTTTGATCTCCGGGGGAGGAGAGTTGTTCACAAAGATTTATCAGTTGTTAAAAGGAGACGGAAATTTTCATAGAGAAACAAAGAGGTGCGGCGCAATAAAATACAACATTTCTATCCAAAAAAAGAATGTTATTGCAAATGATAAGTAACAATTTGGTTTACAGAACGGCGAATTTGAAGTTTTGGTTCAACAGCAGCGGTTCATTCAATTTTATCTATTTTGCAGATAAACCTGTTTAATCAAATGCGTCTTTTATTCAGCCAGTTTATTAGTTTTTTATTATCGCCATTGGTGTGGATCCTGATATTGATCGTTTGGCAATTCTTTATTAAAAGTGCTGCCAGGCGCAGGTTATGCAGGCGGGCAGCGGTTTTTATTTTCATTGTATTTGGCAACCAATGGCTGCTGGACAGCTATGCCAGGTTTTGGCAACCCGAGCCGCCCAACCTCAGCAAGCAGAGTGCTTTCAGTTGCGGAATATTATTGGGCGGCTATGGCAGTCCGGATGGTAAAGACACAGCCGGATATTTTAATGCCAGCGCCGACAGGTTTATACAGGCTGTACTTTTATACCGGTCGGGTAAGATAAGGAACCTGCTCATTACGGGCGGAAATGGCAAACAGGAAGTAGAGGAATTCAACGAAACCATCTGGACAAAACAACAGCTGCAGATCATGGGTGTGCCCGATTCTGTGGTACTGTTTGAGGATGAATCGGCCAATACAGCCGACAATGCAGTGAATGCAAAAAAAATGCTGGCATCGGCTGATCTTGCACCGCCCTATTTATTGATCACTTCTGCCTATCATATGCCAAGGGCTTCGCTGATATTTAAAAATGCAGGTATTGAGCATGTTCAGTATCCATGCAATTATTTTGAAGGTAAAGGCAAATTCAGTTTCTGGGACCTGCTGCCCAATCCAAATATTCTGCACGGGTGGAATACATTTTTAAAAGAAACCGTAGGGTATTGGTTGTATAAAATAAAAGGATAAAGTTGTTACATTGATCTTTTATCAACATATAAAAAAAGACGGCATTGCCGTCTTTTTAATTTTATCTATTAATTTCTTTTACTCTTTTTTAAAATAAGTATAGGTACGCTTATCTACTTTAGTAGCCTTGCCTTTATCATCATAAGTGGTACGTTGTGTCCAGTTGCCTGTTTCATCAAAACTGTCGTAAGTATAGGTAACAACAGTTATAGTTGTACTGTCTTTTCCAACCCTTGTGCTGGTTCTTTTTGCAACATAACCTTTGTCGTTCAATTCACTTTTCGATGAGAATGTTACTTTTCCGGTGCTGTCGGTAGAGGTGTTGCTTACCGACTCGCCGTTTTTATATTCACTGGCAAAAGAACTTGAAAAAGTACTGTCGGGATTATATCCTTTGCCCGATGTTACATTACCGTCTTCGTCTTCGGTAAGATCGGTGTAGTAGAACCTAACTTTCCCGGCTGAGTCCAGGCTCTGTGCGCTGGTGTATTTGCCATTCTCGTCGATTGCTATATTAAATGTTGATCTTAATTTTCCATCTTTCATAGTTGTGAAAGATTTATCCTGGCCCTTTTCGTAGTGTTCCATAGTATTCTCCCAGGTTATGGTTCCCTTACTGTCTTTAGAAACAGATTTTAACATGTATCCTTTTTCATCAAATTCGTCCAGATCAATACAGCATGAATCCATTTCGCCTATTTTACCGGTACTGTCGGGAGTGTAGGATGATTGTTCCATGGTTTGCACCATGCCTTTTAAGTTTTGGGAATACCAGTCGCTGTTTTTAGCTACCACTGCTTCTTTTTCGCCGCTGTTACAGGCAAACAGAAAGGCTGTAGTGGCGATAGCCAGAAATAATTTTTTCATTTTAGTTTTGGTTTTATTAATTATTAAGAAGGCACTTAAAGTATAAAAAATATCCCGGAAAACGAAATGAGTTGAATTGGTTGATGGGTCAATAAGTAAAAACCCGCCGGTTAGAGGCGGGTTAATTCATATTCAATAGTCATATTTATTTTTTCCAAAGTGGTTTTTTGCTTGAAGGCATCCTGGCTTTTTTAGGTCTGGTATTCAGGTGTAATTTGTTGCGTGGGTCGCCTTTAGTTGTTGCTTTGCTGAACACATGTTTATCAAATTTGCGAATCGGGTCCTGTTCGATAACCTTTTCAATCAGATCGCCGATGGGGATAATTGGCGGCATTTCATCATGTACTGCAATTACCGGAAGCCGCAATTTTT
>JAHEBJ010000131.1 GCA_024642285.1 Sphingobacteriales bacterium | reverse complement strand
TCAGTCCGGTTTCAACAAGGGTTACTTTAAAAGATTCTGACCTTGTTCCCAAAATTTCCATATTATTATTCTCCAGGTCTATTTTAATATCTGAATTATGAAGAAAATAATTCATGAAGTATTCTTTAATCACATAGCCTTTGTAACCCAGGCAAATAATAAAATCGTTGTGTCCGTATTGGCTGTACATTTTCATGATATGCCAGAGAATTGGCTTACCACCAATTTCAACCATAGGTTTGGGGCGTGTATCGGTCTCTTCCGAAATACGGGTTCCTAATCCACCGGCAAATAAAACAACCTTCATGATGTGTTTTTTATTTTGCGCAAAAATAAAGCTTTTGCAGCTTGCATCTGGCTATCCAGCTTAAATTTCACGAATTGTGTATAGTACTGTTTCAAATCAAATGATTTACAATCAAGCTGGTTAATTACCTCTTCAAGCCGGTTTAACCCAAATTTATTTGCTGTGTTAAATGCGGCAATAAAATCGTCAGCTAATTTTTTGTTGCTGACCCAGGCTGCAAAAACAAAGGGCTGGCCGGTCAATTCTTTCCAGGCAAGGCCAAGGTCAAATATATACTTAGATGTTGTACGCTGGCTGAACGCCCGGTCGCCAATAATAAGTCCGGCCGATTTACCCGAAATATCCTGCTCAAAATTTTCAGCACCTGCAACCAGTTTCGGCGAAATTTTCCAATGCTCTTTCAAAATTATTCTCAGCAGTTCAACCGAGGTACGGCTTTGATAATCGAGCACAATAGTTTCGATTTCATGTAACGGCACATCGCTGAATAAACAAACACTCGCCACTTCCCCATCGCAACCAATGCAGAAATCAGAAATGACATGATACTCTTTCAGCTGGGGCATAACTGCAACCGGCACAAGCCCGATATCAATTTTGTCTTCCATAAGTAAGGAAGCAATTTTGGCCGGATAGTCAATGATTAAGTCAACTGAATCCTTCATCATGCCCTGTTCAAATCCATATATCAGCGGTTTGGTATTTAAATAACTAACAGCGCCAACCTTTATCTTCTGTGCCAATTAACGTATTTTTGCGGCAAATTTACAGCAACAACATGGATTTAAATCAACTAACCGCCATATCGCCAATTGACGGACGTTACCGCAAACAATTGGCTCATTTGAGTGAATATTTCAGTGAGTTCGCATTGATCAAAAACCGGGTGTTTGTTGAAATTGAATATTTTCTTTTTCTGGCCGAAAAGAAATTTTTTAAGCTGGATGCTAAAACAAGACAGCAATTACTGAAGATAGCCAATGAATTTTCGTTGGAAGATGCCGCAGCTGTAAAACAAACTGAAACCATTACCAACCATGATGTAAAGGCAGTTGAGTATTTGATAAAGAAAGTGCTTGACGATTGTAAGGCTGGACATTTAAAAGAATGGGTTCATTTTGGATTAACCTCGCAGGATATAAACAACACCGCAATGCCGTTGCTTTGGAAAAATAGTATTGAGCTGGAATATTTACCGGCAGTCATCAACCTGCAACACGCCATTGGCAACCTTGCGCATGCCTGGAAAGACGTGCCTATGCTGGCCCGTACGCATGGGCAGCCTGCCAGTCCTACACGCCTTGGAAAAGAAATGATGGTGTTTGTAGAGCGATTGGAAAATCAGATCCAGTTGTTCAGCTACATTCCTTTTACTGCCAAGTTTGGTGGTGCCACCGGAAACTTTAATGCACACCATGTAGCTTTTCCAAAATATAACTGGAAAAAATTCGCCGATGAATTTACCGAATCTAAATTGGGGTTGCAGCGACAACAGTTTACCACGCAGATAGAGCATTATGATACTTTGGCAGCACACTTTGATGCCATCAAACGAATCAATACAATTATCGTTGATTTTTGCAGAGATATCTGGACCTATATCAGCATGGACTATTTCAAACAAAAAACAAAGAAGGGAGAAATTGGCAGCAGCGCCATGCCGCATAAAGTAAACCCTATTGACTTTGAAAATGCAGAAGGCAACCTGGGTGTTGCCAATGCATTACTCGAACATCTTTCGGCTAAATTACCCGTATCCAGATTACAAAGAGACCTTACCGATTCAACCGTTTTAAGAAATATTGGAGTGCCATTTGCTCACACGATACTTGCTATCAGATCAACTGAAAAGGGAATTGGCAAATTGGTTTTAAATGAATCAAAATTAAAATCAGATTTAGAGAATAACTGGGCCGTAGTTGCCGAAGCCATTCAAACAATCCTGCGTAGAGAGAATTATCCAAATCCATACGAAGCATTAAAAGATCTAACAAGAGGTAAAAAAACGATTGATAAAAAAACGATCCACGCTTTTATTTCTACACTGAAGGTTTCTGCAATGTTAAAAAAGGACTTGAAAGCCATCACTCCTCACAATTATTTAGGCGTGTAGCATAAGGTTATGTAATTTAGTGTTTACGGTCATCCCGACCTAAACCACCCTCTATGAGAAAGGTAATTTTTTTCATGCTACTCGTGGGCAATACCTGTTTTGCACAGGTAGATCTGAACCTTGGATTGAAGGCCTATTATCCATTTTCGGGGAATGCAAACGATTTAAGTGGCAATGGTAACAACCCCGTTTTCAATAATGCCACTTTAACAGCTGACCGCTTTGGAAATCCAAACAGCGCTTACCATTTTAATGGTGTGGATTCATACATGAAAATTGATAATAATCCTACCATCAACACCACAGATAAACTTTCTTTAGTTGCCTGGGTAAGGCCAATGGGGTTTTATCAGGGGACCTGCCATGGGAACCAGATTATGATGAAGGGTGATGCCGATTATTTGGCAGGCAATTACCAGATTCGATTTGATGACAATGCCTATACTAATGGAGCCAATTGTTCAAATTCGACGGTGGACATAACACATCAAAATTTTTATGGCAACGGAACCAGCAATCTTCCACCTGGTTACAGCCCATATATACAAACCAACCAATGGTATAGCGTGATTGTAACCTACGATGGAACAACTGCAAGACTTTATATTGATTGCGAATTAAAAAATACTGTTTCTCAAGCCGGTCAAACTTTTACCAATGCATATGACCTTTTATTTGGAAAACTCAACAACGGCAGTTTCCCGTATTGGTTTAACGGTGATATGGACGAATTAAGAATTTACGACAGAGCGTTAACTGTCGATGAAGTAAATGAATTGGGAGGCTGCAATGTAATCAGCGGTTGCGAAGGATGGCTGCAAACACCCTCCTCACCGTCATACCTTAATATTGGCGATGTTAGCGTTGCCGGCAGCCAACTAACCATTGAAGCAAATTATAACCGAACTGCCTACACCAATATTTTCAATGATGCGATTGACCTTGTATCAAAGAAAAATTCATCACTGGGAATAAATTACTATTTAGGATCGGAGCTGGCGGAGATAACTACCACCGACGGATTTTTTGGCACTTATGCACCTTGCTTAAGCGCACTAAACAAAACCTATCATATTGCGATGGTTTATAATGGCGCTACATTAAAGTTATACAGGAACGGTTTTCTCATTAACCAGATTAATGCAACCGGCAATCTGAATCTTAATGTAAGCAATACAACCATCGGTTTAAATGAATTTGCGGCACCTACTTTGTCAAATTTCAGAGGTTATATTAACGAAGTGCGGATATGGAATGTAGCCAGGTCGCAGGCAGAAATTCAAACTTTTATGAACACGCCCTTGCCTGCCCCAACTTCGTTTCCCGGTTTGCTGGCGTATTACTCATTTGACAATCTTTTAAACAAACAGGGAAACGCAAGTTTTAATGCTGTAATTAACGGCGCAGCACAGGTAAATCAAATAAATCCTGATTGCAATTTCACTCCTGACCCGGATGTTCCAACATACGCAGGGGCCGATACATTTTATTGCTCCAATACGCCTGTAGTTCATCAATTGCGAGGTTTAGGAAGAGGAACGTTTACCTGGTCGCCTGCGCAATTTCTTAATGACCCTAACAGCCAGAATCCAATTGCAACTATCAGCTCAACTACAACTTTTTACCTCGCAGCAAGTGGCTCTAATACCTGTTCGGCATATGATACGGTAACAATTTATGTAAACCCGTTAACGGTTGTGCAGGCTATGGCCGATACAACCATTTGCCAATTTGCACCGCTGGTACTTGCAACTAATTCCAATGCCAATATATTTATGTGGAGCCCCGCAAATTTTGTAAATGATCCAAAAATTGCTAACCCTGTTTTTACAGGTACGAGTTCACAAAGAATGTATGTGACTGCATCATCAGGCCCGGGATGCGATGCCAGAGACAGTATTGACGTAACTGTAATTCCTGCGCCGATTGTAACTAGTATTGAAGACTCAACGATTTGTGCTGGTCAACAAATTGTTTTATCAACATCAGGTGCGAGTTCCTACTCCTGGAGCCCGGCAACGGGTTTAAATAATCCGTTTATCGCTAACCCGGTGTTTACAGGAAACTCAAGTCAAACTTACACGGTAACCGGCACCGCAGGCAATGGATGTACGGCTA
>JAHEBJ010000130.1 GCA_024642285.1 Sphingobacteriales bacterium | reverse complement strand
CAGCATGAATTATAAAGACAATTGGTATCCGTTCAGGCAGGACAGTTGCTTTTTATATTATTTTGGAATTAACCTGTCGGGATTGGCAGCTATCATTGATGCCGAGAGTGGAGAAGAGATCATCTTTGGTAATGAGTTAAGCATTGAAGATATTGTATGGACAGGCCCCCAGCCAACCGTGGTAGAAATGGCGGAGGCAGTTGGCGTTTCAAAAACAGCCCCCTATACTGCTATTGAAACGTTTATCCGCAAGGCAACAGACAGCGGCAGAAAAATACATTTCATTCCTCCCTATCGGTCAGAGAATAAAATAAAACTGGCGCAGTGGTTAAACATTGCTGTACCTGCAGTTGGCGATGCGGCTTCAGTGCCATTAATTAAAGCAATTGTAAGCCAGCGGTCTTATAAAGAAAATTGCGAAGTAGAAGAGATGGACAAAGCCACCATCATCAGTGCTGATATGCATCTGGCAGCCATGCGTTATGCCAAACCGGGTATGAAGGAATATGAAGTGATGGCAAAAGTAAAAGAAACAGCTTATGCCAACAATGCCAGCCTGTCGTTTCATCCTATTGTTACTATACATGGAGAAACACTGCACAATGTTTACAGCGGCAATACCATTAAAGAAGGACAGATGATATTATGCGATGCAGGTGCTGCCAACGATATGAATTATGCCGGCGACCTTACCTGTACCTTTCCGGTTGGTAAAAAATTTACTGCCAAACAAAAAGAAGTATATGAAATTGTTTTGCATGCACACAACAGTTCGGTGGCCATGTTAAAACCCGGGGTATTATTTAAGGATGTGTATTTAAACGCTGCACAAAAAATTGTGGAAGGCATGCAGTTGCTGGGCGTAATGAAAGGCGATGCACAGGAAGCAGTTGCTGCCGGTGCACATGCCATGTTTTTTCAATGCGGCTTAGGTCACATGATTGGGCTGGATGTACATGATATGGAAGACCTTGGAGAACCTTATGTTGGTTATACAGATGTGTTGAAAAAGAGCACCCAGTTTGGCATGAAATCATTGCGCCTTGGCCGTGCCCTGGAGCCAGGGTTTACGCTTACAGTTGAACCGGGTATTTACTGTATTCCGCAATTAATGGATGCGTGGAAAACCGAAAAAAAGTTTGCAGAATTTTTTAACTACAATGTTTTAGATCAATACCGCGATTTCAGCGGCATCAGGGTGGAAGAAGATTACCTGATAACTGAAAACGGCTACCGTTTACTGGGAAAAAAATTACCCATAACAGTACAGGAAGTGGAAACGCTCAGGGAGCAGAGTCTTTCATAATCCCTTTATTCGCAAACTGAAATAAATAAAAAACTTAAACCTCTTCAATCATCAAAAACCACTCAGCTCATAGTATGCTCCTTTTTCCGTTGAAAAACTGATGATACCGTTGGCTTCGTTTTTTGTTTCCACTACTTTGCCATTACAACTTATTTTAACCGTTGCAGGCATATTGAGTTTGCAGTCTCCACCAGCTTTTGATAATATTTTAAGCTGTTGCAGTTTATGATTGTCCCAGCTAAAGTCAAGTTGAAAGCCGCCTCTGGCGCAAATCCCCGCAACATTTCCGGTGGGCCATGCTTTAGGCAGGGCGGGCAGCAAATCAATATAGCCTTCATGCGATTGCAATAACATTTCAGTTATACCAGCCGTAACGCCTAGCGAGCCGTCAACCTGCATCGGTTTAAAGCAACGTGCAAAAAGTTGTGTACAAGCCTGATCTTTCAGATACCCTTTAAAGATGCTGTAGGCCCGCTCTGCATCATACAATCTTGCCCAAAGGCAAATTTTCCAGGCACGGGAAAAACCGGCACCATCATCGCCACGCTGGTTCAATACCGCTTTTATTGGCTCCACAAACGCTGGTGTTCTTTTTGCCGAAAGCACATTGCCCGGATACAAACCATAAAGATGAGAGAAGTGGCGATGATTTTTCTCCAACTGCGGCCAGTCATCTGCCCATTCCTGCAGCGCTCCTTCTTTATTGATTTGTGGAGGCACCAGTTGTTTCCTGGTTGCAGCCACTTTTTTAGCATAATCAAAATCTTTCTGTAATAAGGCACTGGCCTGTTCAAAATTGTTGAACAGATCGGTAATGATCTGCATATCTATTGATGAGCCGGCACAAATAGTGGTACCAGGCAGAATGCTTCCTGTTACTTCATCAAAATAGGGCCCGTTATTTTTACTGCCCGGAAAATTTTCAGGCGAAGTGGAGGGGTTTGTTACGAGCCATTTTCCACTGGGATCCTTCACTAAAAAATTCATGAAGAAATCAACAGAACCTTTTAAAATGGGATACAGTTTTTTTACATAGTTAAGATCCCTGCTGTACAGGTAATGCTCCCACAATTCGTTGGTGAGCCATGCGCCACCCACAGTAAAAGTTCCCCAGGTAGGGCCATCCATCGGAGCTGCAACCCGCCATATATCTGTGTTCTGATGCAACACCCAACCTTTTGAGGCGTAATGCTCACGGGCTACCTGTGCACCCTGATCGGTAATTTCTTTTATCAGGTCGAAAAGTGGCTCGCCACATTCAGCAAGGTTAGCCGATTCTACCGGCCAGTAGTTCATTTGTGTATTGATGTTGGTGGTGTATTTGGCATCCCAGGAAGGGTTCATATCATTATTCCAGATACCTTGTAAGTTGGTCGCCTGCGTGCCTTTGCGTGACGAAGCAATAAGGACGTAACGCCCAAACTGATAGCATAATGCCGCCAGTTGGGGATCGTCGGCTGTTTGCATTTTTTTCAATCGCTCATCGGTAGGTAGGAAGGAATTAGCTGTATTGGGAAAGTTCATTTTTACCCGGTCAAATAACTGCCGGTGATCCTGTACATGTGCCGTTCTGATGGCTAAGTAATTTTTATTTTTTACAGACAGAAGGTACCGCTGAATGCGTTCTTCCACATTGGCCGAAACATCTTTGTAATTCACAAAATTAGTAGCAGCTACAAAATACAAGGTAACAGCATTTGCATTTTCAATGCTCAGGGTATACCCATCTACTTTCATGGTGCCTCCTTCGGGCAAGGCTTTTAATACCGCTTTGTATCTAAGCTGTCCTTTTACGCCCAGGTAATCGGCAGATTTTCCGGTTAACTGCAAAGCATCGTTGCCCATTCCATCCATGCGAAAATAATCGGTGCCATAATTCGAGTGAGCCTGATTACGTACCCCCCTGAGGTTGGCAGAAAAACTAATGCTGCCGGGCTTATCCGCCGTAAGGCGCACTACAATCACCTGATCGGGCTCAGAAGAAAAAACTTCACGCTGGTA
Source organism: Sphingobacteriales bacterium (assembly GCA_024642285.1). GTDB lineage: Bacteria > Bacteroidota > Bacteroidia > Chitinophagales > Chitinophagaceae > Ferruginibacter. The sequence goes on along the minus strand of JAHEBJ010000130.1, from coordinate 1,245 downwards.
ATTAACTCCATTCATAGAAAAGGCAACACCGGTAGTAGCATCCTCCAGGTTGATCCAGCGTTTATAACCGGTAACAGAATCTTTTTTGGAAAAGCTAAGGTGCAGGTTTGCCAGCGACTGATATTTTTGTTGCTCCACAGGATATCCCATCAGGCTTCTTCCAAATAGGTTATGCGCCTCCAGCAGTTTACCATCAAATACCATCTGCCGGATAGCAGGCAAATCTTTATAGCCCCCTTTTACTACGGTAGAATAGGGGCCACCTGACCAGTAGGTATCTTCATTCAGCTGAATTATTTCGTCATTAGCTTTACCATAAACCATGGCGCCCAATCTTCCGTTACCAACAGGCAGGGCTTCGTCCCATTGAGCGGCTGGTTTGCTGTACCACATAAAACTGGCAGGTGAAAACTGCTGTTTGTCTATTCGGTCGGATACGTTCATATCCTGTGCTGTTGATATCACAGGCATGGACAAAAAAGCTATAAAAATACTGGTGTAAACAAGTACTGTTTTACATAAATGATTCATGAAGCAGTTGGTTTAAGATCAACAAATTTTAAAAAAGGCCGGACTTTGTTCGTTCAGTTGCGTTTCTATTTCCTTAGCTGCGGGTGTAATGGATAATCCACCCAGGTTGGTACATCGTAACGTATGGTGAATTTCGTTTCCTACTTTTTGCATGGTGTCTATCACTTCGTCAAGCGGAATAAGGGCATTGTAATTGCTCAACGCCATATTTGCGCAGGATACAGCATTGGTAGCCGCCATTACATTTCTTCCCAGGCAGGGCGCTTCTACACGGTTGCCAATGGGATCGCAAATAAGGCCCAATGAGTTTTGCAATGCCAGCGATGCAGCTGCCAAGGACTGTTGCAATGTACCACCAGCCATCACCACGATACCTGCGGCCGCCATGCCGCCACCACTGCCGGTTTCGGCCATACAGCCACCAACTTCTGCAGCAAATGTTGCGTGTGCTGCAATGAATACGCCTATCAATCCTGCTGCAAGCAGGGCTTTTACTTTTTCATCTTCTCCGGCATCCATAGATGCTGCCATGCCGATAATAGCGCCAGGTAATGCACCGCAGGAACCCGCCGTTGGGGCAGCCACAATAACCCCCATAGAACTTTTAACTTCCATAGTGGCCGATACATACATGATAACGGTATTGTTGGCATCTCCGCCGGGTAAACGCTTTTTGGCGAGTTGCTCATTAAACTGAACTGACTGACTGCCGAG
>JAHEBJ010000052.1 GCA_024642285.1 Sphingobacteriales bacterium | reverse complement strand
AATCTTGTTCTCAAATATTTAATATTCAATCCTTCAATATTCAATTTTTTATTCTTCCCACTTTAACGCACCTTTTTTAAATATATACACCAGGCCTGTTATAAATAAAGAAACAAAAACCAAAACTGCTACAAAGCCTTCCCAGCCTAGTTCACGGAAGTTGACTGCGTAAGGATAAAAGAATATCACTTCTACATCAAACAACACAAATAGAATGGCTACCAGAAAATATTTTACCGCCATCGGTTGGCGGGCATTACCTTTTATATCAATACCACTTTCGAAGTTTTGTAATTTATCGGCAGTGGCTCTTTTAGGCCCAAGGTAATTTGAACCGATGATAATGGTGGCGATTAAACCGATAGCAAACAGCATTTGCAGGCCAATTGGCAGGTAATTTGCCGCATTATTTACATCAGTTGTCTGTAAGAAAAAAAACTCCATATTTTATTGGCGCTAATTACGGACAAAAATACGGTAGCAGCGGCAATATTCCATAGCCTAAAAAACAAAAACCCCGTTATCAAATGATAACGGGGCTGACGGAAACTTTTTATTTGGTTATTTATTCTTTGCAGCTGAGCCCTGCGGCTTCTTTGCAGCCTGTTTTGCCGGGGCATTGGGATCATACTTCATGATAAACTCCTTATTGGAGATCATTGATTCATCTGTTGGATCGAGCGCCAGCGCCTTATCAACATAGATCAAAGCTGAATCTTTTTCTTTTTTAACATTGAAATAGTATCCCAAAAAATATTTGTACGCAACCATCAGGCGGTTCTTAGCATTGGGTGCTGTTGGATCTTTCTCGCCTATCTCAATTGTTTTTTGATAATGAGGTATAGCTAAGCCCATTGCACTTGTTGAGTCAATCGCTGAATTCGCATTCGCCTGCATATAATATCCCATAATATCATCAGGATACTTTTCTGCGTACAGTTTAAAGTACCTGTTTGAAGAGTCGAACAAACCTGCTGCATAAAAATTATATCCTGCATTAAACAGATCCACATTAGTATAGTTGGGTTTTACTGAGATGACCCTTCCGTAGGTTTTGGCTGCCTCGATGTTAAGTTTCTGCTCAACATAACGTTGCGCCAGTAACTTCAAATAGGCTGCTTTATTTGTGGCAAGGGTATCCAGCGTCACTGCTTTATTTATCATTTCTGCAGCCAATACATCGTTGCCGGGGAATCCCCATAAAATGCTTGCATAGGTTGCATAATCACGTGGGCCAATTTTAGCTGGTTTTTGTTTTTGAAAATACATTTCAAACGCTTTTTTTGAGCCAAGTGTATCACCGAGTTTAACCGCAGCGTATGCTTTTAAACCATATAAATTTGGATAAGGTGCAGGACTTGCTGCAATGCAGTTTTCACTCGATGTATAGGCTTCAGCAAACAATCCCTGAGCAAATTTCATTTGGGCAGTAAGGAAACAGGAGTTAAGTTCATCGCTTCCTTTTGCAGCCAAGTACTTATCAAGATAAGCAGCAGACTTTACTACATCTGTTTCATAAAAATATTGATACAGTATAAAATATACTCTTGTATAATTTGGATCTAATGCAATAGCATCATTATAATACTTTAAATAAATCGCTTCCTGACCACGGCCCTGCGACTGGTATATTCTTCCAATACGAAACATCGCCCTGGCATAGGATGGGTCCATTTTTAAAGCTTCCTCATAAGTACGCTGCGCCGAACCACCATCACCAAGTTTACGGTAAGCATCACCCAAATCAGTCATAATTTTAGCGTCCTTAAATCTTTTCGTTTCGGTGGCTTGTTTTAGTTTCTCAACGGCGTAAGCCGCATCGCCCATTTTCGAATCAAAATCACCATTGGCAAAGCCTACAGCGTCCAATACATTAATATCCTTTCCGTTGCTTAAACTAATGGCTGATTCAAAATGATTACGGGCATCGGCCGTCTTGCCTTCCAACAATTCAACATGCCCCAGTCCTGCATTTAATAACGCACTACCTGGTTTTGTTTGCAGGGCCTTTACATAAACCGCTTTGGCACCATCTATATCCTTGTCTTCGTCAGGAGCTATCAACGACTGCCCCAGCCAATATGCTGCTTCGTCATTATTCGGATCAGCTGTCAGCAATTGCTGAAAAACATTCTTTGCACTGATGAATTTTTCATAGTACATAAACTTCTTTCCTTCATCTATCGATTGTGCATTTGCATAATTTATCATTAGAAAACTTCCTAAGAGGATAAGTGTAAATTTTAGATTCTTCATTTTATTTTGCTGTTTAAGTCTTTACAATAATATCAATTTTCCGGTCAATACTTCTTAATTTACTTATAATCTTTTTTCACGTTTATTCATTGATCTTAACTTTCCTCACTTCAAAATCCATTCTTGTTCCCAGGTAGGCCCGTTTAAAGATCAACTGGCCCCGCTCCTGATTCAGGAAATTTACAAATCCCCTGCCAAGTCCGCTGTAATTCTCCTTTAGTATATAATACAAACCACGTACCAAAGGATAACGACGTGTTGAAATGCTTGCCTGCAATGGTTTTACAAAGGGAGTATCCTCGCAAACTTCGCAGGCTACATAAGCAATTTTTACTTTTTTTAACATATTAACCTGGGCAGAATCCTCTGGATTTCCGATCCAGCTGATGCCCACAAAGCCTATCGCACTTTCTGTCTTTGAAACATAATCTATTACCTCCTTACTGCTGCTTACGGCCTGTACAACGCTGGTATCAAATTTCTGCCCCTTTAAAATACTATCCAGTGTAAATCTTACAGTGCTGGTGGCATTTAAACCGTCGAACACAATTTTCTGATTTCGGTTTACCTGCCCTGTCAACTGTTTCTTTAATTTATCAAGCGTATATAAAGTATCATTATTCGCTCTATTCACAATAACAACAATGGCATCGTTGGCTATATTATCCCAGGCTGGTGCATAACGCAGCGTATCCAAAAAATAATTGTCTTCCTCTCTGGTTAATCCACGTGTTACAATCACCATGCGGTTTGTGGTATCAGAATATAAATCTCTGAAACAATCTGCTTCGGTTTTATAAGATGCTTTGATATGTGCTTCGGGATAGGTTTTTTCAAAAACTTTTATCTGCTCTTCCATAACCGGCTTGAAAGATTCATCAACGCTGATGTAAATAGTTCCGCTTTTATAAGTATCCGGTGTTGCTTTTGAATCCTGTTTACAGGCCGAAAAGTAAAATCCAATTACAATTAAACCTATCGCTGCCGAAACAATATTTCGAATTCTTAATCTGCTCATCTATCCCGTAAATATTTTTTCTTAAACCCTCTGTAAATTCTAAAAGCTCCATAGATTAGACAAACGGCTCCAAAAACTTTAAACAATGTTGAATCATAACGTTCGGCTAGATCGAGGCTGAATTTTTTAATGAAAATGATAAAAACGCCCATACCGATCCAAAGCACACCCATTCCATAGTCCATTATGCTACGCATGCGTACATAACCTTTCTCCCTTTCGTTTAATTCTTCTTTTTCAAATTCTTCCAATGCCATCTTATTTTTATTGTTTTTAGATTGATGTTATACTTCTAAATACGGGCTGTGAAAATACTAAATTAATTACGGAAAATCAGTTTGACATTACAAACTTTACAGGCACAGTATAATATACGGATACATTTTCTCCTTTTGCTTTACCGGGGATCCAGGCTGGCATCTTCTTCAATACCCTGATAACCTCTTTATTATACGCTTCTCCGCCATCTTTAATTGTTGTAAAACTTTTGAGTTTTCCATCGTACCCCACCACAAACCTCACTTGCACACTAATGATTTCTCCATTTTCGAGATCATAGGGATTCCGCAGATTTCTTTCCAGAAATTTTAATAATGCGTCAATCCCTCCGGGAAAATCAGGCTTCACATCCACAGCATCCAATTCCAAAGGAGCGGTTGGGTCAATTTTTACCGCAGGTGCCGATCCTCCATTTGCTGTTTCCAGTTTTACAGGCTCAACAATTTGGGGACCGGCAATTGAATTTATTATCGTTTTTATTCCTATGGCATCTGTAGGAAGTATTGTACTTACTACGTCTGTCTTTACTTTATCATCAACAACGGTGACATTATTAGTGTACTGTTTTTGATTGACCGGCTGTTTAGGTTCAACGGCCTGTCTAGGGAGCGCTGGCTTTTTAGGAACCGCCGGCGGATCCAAATCAACTACTCTCAATCTGATTTCTTCTTTGCTGTATATTTCTTCTGGATTTATATTTTTTTTGTTTGGTAATAATGTAAATGCTGAAAATAGTATGGCGATAATAAACATGAATCCCAATGCAAGTTTCAACCGGCCGGGATATAATTTACGCAGCATGTAGGCTCCGTATGCTTTGTTTCGCTTTTCGAAAACGATATCGAGGATATCGCTTTTCAAAATAAGATTCTTGTTCATAATGGTTGGTTTTGATCCCGACTATTGTAGGGAGATTAAAAATTGAAAATCAAAACCGGCGCCGTATTCATTATTAAGATGAGAACCTTTTCAGATTCCATAAAACATTGGGCAGTTGACTATCTTTGCTCCATGAAAATTTTAATGGTTTGCCTGGGTAATATTTGCCGCAGTCCACTGGCTGAAGGAATACTGCAACACAAAGCCAACAAGGCAGGTGTTAACTGGCAGGTTGAAAGTGCAGGCACAAACGGATATCATACCGGCGAGCCTCCTCATCCATTAAGTACTAAAGTAGCTGCAGAGAATGGTATTGACATTAGTAAACAATTAAGCCGCAGATTTGCCGCTGCTGACTTTGAAGAGTTCGATTTGATTTACGCCATGGCAAATGATGTGCTTGATGATATGCAAAGAATAGGCAGGCAACATTTTGACTCAAATAAAGTAAGTTTGTTTTTAGATGAATCATTTCCGGGTGAGCAAAGAGATGTGCCAGATCCATGGAACGGACCGGAAAAACATTATCACGAAGTTTTTGAAATCATTGAAAAAAACTGTGATCAGATCATTGCTAAATACATAAAATAAGAACCCGAGTTTTACATGAACAATAAACCATCGATACCGCAGGGCACAAGAGATTTTCCGGCTGATGTTGTCAGAAAACGGAACTACATTTTTTCAACAATTAGAAATGTATTTGAGCTGTACAGTTTTGAGCCATTAGAATCTCCGGCCATGGAAAACCTGGATACATTGATGGGGAAATATGGCGAAGAAGGTGATAAGCTGATCTTTAAAATTCTCAACAACGGAATAAACAACGAAAAGAATATTGAAAAATCGAAAGCAGGTTTTGAAAAATTATTGCAAGGTAAAAACAGCAGCGATATTACAGAACGTGCCTTAAAATATGATCTTACTATTCCATTCGCCAGGTATGTAGCGATGAATTACACCAAACTTACTTTCCCTTTACGTAGATACCAGATACAACCCGTTTGGCGTGCCGACAGGCCGCAAAAAGGCCGCTACAGGGAGTTTACACAATGTGATGCCGATGTGGTCGGCAGTCTCTCTTTGTTAAATGAAGTTGAACTGGCTAATATCTATCATGAAGTTTTTGTACGGTTGGGAGTTAAGAATTATGAATTAAAAATCAACAGCCGTAAGATTTTAACGGCGCTTGCTGAATTGTGTGGTGGTGCAGCTAAAATGACTGATATCACCATTGCTATTGATAAGTTAGATAAGATAGGACTGGAAAAAGTAAAAGAAGAATTGCAGCAACGTGGGTTAAATACTGAGCAGATAAAAACGACTGAAAGTTATTTGAACATTAGCGGAAACAATGAAGAAAAACTTTCGCAGATCAAATCATTAATTGGCAAAATCGATTCTGGCAAACAGGGAATTGACGAAGTTGAATTTTTATTCAACCAAACAAAAAACACAAACCTCAGCATTGATTTTACTTTAGCCAGAGGGTTAAATTATTATACCGGAATTATTTTTGAAGTTGCTGCTCCCAAAGAAGTAAAGATGGGCAGCATTGGCGGTGGTGGCCGGTATGATGACCTTACAGGTTTGTTTGGTGTACCCAATATCCCCGGTGTAGGAATAAGTTTTGGTGTAGACAGAATTTACGACGTGATGGATGAAATGAATTTGTTTCCGGATGAAGTGCAAGTAAGTACCAAGGCGCTGTTTTTTAACATGGGAGAAAAAGAAAGCAGTGTTGCTTTTGGCATTATGCAACAATTACGCAGCAATGGAATTGCCAGTGAGTTGTATCATGAATCAGTTAAAATAAACAAGCAATTTACTTATGCAGAAAAAAAGAACATACCGTTTGTTATCATCATCGGCAGTAAAGAAATAGAAGAAAAAAAATGTGCAGTAAAACAATTGGCAACCGGCAATCAGGAAATCATTCCTTTTGACAAATTGGCTGACTACCTGAAAAATTTATAAGCTTTCGTAAATAACTGCAGCACCTTGCCCTACCCCAACACACATTGTTGCCAATCCGTACTTAGCTTTTCGCCTTTTCATTTCATACAACAAAGTGGTGGAGATTCGGATTCCGCTGCAACCCAACGGATGCCCCAAAGCGATGGCGCCTCCGTTTACGTTTACCTTTTCAAGGTCTAAACCTAAATCATGAATGCAGGCTATGGACTGTGAAGCAAAAGCCTCATTCAATTCTATCAGGTCCAGGTCGTTCACCTGCAACCCAGCTCTATCAAGCGCTTTTTTAGCAGCAGGCACTGGGCCAATTCCCATAATTGCCGGATCAACACCCGCCACAGCCATGCTTTTTATTTTAGCTATTGGATTCAATCCGTATTTTTTAACCGCGTCTTCGCTGGCCAATAACATAGCAGCGGAGCCGTCATTAATGCCGCTGCTATTGCCGGCAGTAACTGAACCATCTTTGGCAAAAGCCGGTTTAAGCTGTCCCAGTTTTTCAATGCTTGATAAACGTGGATGTTCATCTTTCTCAAAATCAAAAACCTCTTTACCTATCTGAACCTGTATCGGAGTTATTTCATCTTTCCATTTATCTTCTGCCAAAGCACGTGCATACTTGTGCTGACTTTCATGAGCAAATTCATCCTGCGCATGGCGGCTGATATTCCATCGTTTGGCTACATTCTCTGCAGTTTCGCCCATGCCGTACGGAAAGTACATTTCGGCAAGCCGTTTGTTTACAAAACGCCAGCCTAAAGTAGTATCTGCAATTTGCTGATCTCTCCCAAAAGCAGCAGTGCTTTTCGGCATTACATATGGTGCCCTGCTCATACTTTCTACCCCGCAGGCAATAAATAAATCCCCATCGCCGCAGGCAATTGCACGGGCACTATCCATGATAGCTTGCAGGCCGCTGGCACACAATCGATTTACGGTATTACCTGCAACTGAAGGTGGCAATCCTGCCAGCAAAGCAGCCATGCGAGCCACATTACGGTTATCTTCTCCGCTCTGGTTTGCAGCACCGGCAATCACGTCTTCAATGGCATGCAAATCAATATTCTGATTTCTTTTGATCAATACACTTATTGCATGAGCCAATAGATCATCCGGCCTTACACCACTTAACGAACCACCGAATTTTCCAATAGGTGTACGAATGGCATCAACTATATAAACTGTTTGCATACTTATTTTCTGGTTATAATAAACAACAAAGATAGAGCTATGGATTAGAAATTTCTACAAGCACATCGCCGTTACTTCCATTACTGGTGCACAAATAAACTCTTCCTGCGGGTGAAATACAAATATCCCTCAGCCTGCCAAATCGATTTTTAAAAAAAGTTCGCTGATCAATAACCGACATTCCATCGGGGCTCAATTTTAGTACCCGTAAACTGGCATCCTTCAAAGTAAGCATCAATAAACTGTTTTGCCAGGCGGGTATACGGCTGTTATTGTAATAGTCCATTCCACATACAGCTATCGTACTACTGCCGCTGCTCCAGATTGGTTCTTTTACATTATTTGCCGTGCAAAAAGATAATTCGGCAGGTAGATTACATGGACCGTTAACTGTAGGCCAGCCGTAGTTCCTGTTCATTTCAATAATGTTAACCTCATCTTCAATATTAGGGCCATGCTCGCTGGCGTACATAATTCCGTTCGCCACAACAAGACCCTGCTGGTTGCGGTGGCCAAAACTCCAAACAGGTGAACCGGCAATTGGATTATCTGCCGGTATTGAACCATCCAGGTTAAAACATAAAACTTTACCTGACACTGAATTGAGATTCTGAGCATTCGGCTGATTGGATGCGTCACCAGTCGTCATAAAAAGTTTTGGTGTAGTTTCATTTGTAATCCAAAGCCTGGAGCCGTTGTGAATACTGGATGCAGGAATATCCTGTAGCAAAGTTGCAACAGGTTGAATAGCGTTGTTCTCAAATTTCATCTGTACAAGCTTCTCCCTGTAATTGCCACCGCTATTATAATTATATACAACATAGAAAAGTCCGTTAGTTAAAAATCCCGGATGCTGCGCCATCCCTAACAATCCACCCTCATTATTGCTTACAACCTCGGCAATGGAAGCTGAAAAAACGCTATTGCCTGAAACCGGATCAACCTTGCTTATTTTTCCTCCCCTTTCAGTCATCCATATATGACTATCTAACCCCCATAAAATTTCCCATGGGAATTGTAGCCCGCTTTTTATGATCCGGATTGTGTCACCTCCAGAACCGGTAACAGTTGATTGAATGTTTGAACTGCAACGGCTGCATGAGTAGGAAAAAACAAAAAATGATACAACCAGTAATGAATATTTACGCATAGTTGAATATTTATATGGAAGCTACAAAATTTAAACCAATATGTGTTTACCGGCTATGTATTGCAGTTTATTACCGGAATTAGCTTTGCCGGCAGTACCTTTGCGCCATGTCAGAAGTGAAGAATATTAGAACATTGAGTTTACCCGAGTTAAAGGAATATTTTGAATCAATAGGTGATAAAAAATTCAGGGCTATTCAAACCTATGAATGGCTTTGGAAGAAAAATGCCCGCAGTTTTGATGACATGAGCAATTTATCGCTTGAGCTGCGTAAAAAGCTGGCTGAAGATTTTGAATTAAATACCATGACGGTGGATGCTACCCAGCACAGCAGTGATGGTACATTAAAATCGAGGTTTAAAACATTTGACGGGCATTTGATGGAGGGGGTAATCATTCCCACTGAAAAAAGAAATACAGCCTGCGTATCATCTCAAATAGGCTGCAGCCTTGCTTGCAAATTTTGTGCAACCGGTTTAATGGACCGTAAACGCAACCTTCACTTTGATGAAATTTACGATCAGGTAGCCATTTTAAATGAGCAAAGTTTGAAACAGTATGGCACGGGGCTTACCAATATTGTATTCATGGGTATGGGCGAGCCATTGTTGAATTACAACAATGTTGTAAAGTCTATTGAAAGAATTACTGCCTCCGACAGTATGGCCATGAGCCCTAAAAGAATTACAGTTTCCACAGCAGGCGTTGCAAAAATGATAAGGCAATTGGGAGATGATAAAGTCAGGTTTAATCTCGCCTTGTCTTTACATGCTGCTAACGATGAAAAGCGCAATACGATTATGGCTATTAACGAATCAAATAATATTGCTGCCCTGGTTGAAGCGCTCAATTATTTTTATGAGCAAACGAAAAACGATATTACGCTAGAATATGTGCTTTTACAGGGCGTTAACGATACCATTGAGGATGCAGAAGAATTAGTAAAAATATACCGCAAAATACCTACTCACCTTATTAATGTAATCGAGTTTAATCAGGTTACTGGCATTCCATTCTTAAAATCGGATGAAGATACAACCCAGCAATTTACCGACTATCTTGCTAAACACCGTGTGAACGTACGTTTACGCCGAAGCCGTGGTAAAGATATTGATGCAGCCTGCGGGCAACTGGCCAATAAGAAATAACATTGATTATTCTTTAATAATCAGCATTAAACTTCCGGATTCACTTTAAGTCTATAAATTATAACCTAAACATTACATAGACATGAAAAAAGTATTCATTCCCCTTATGATCATTTTTGCTTTGACGTTTTCAGCAAACGCTCAGCACAAAATGGGAAAGAAAGGCCATCGCCAAAATCATCAAAAAGAGATGATGGCGAAACAACTTAATTTTTCTGATGAGCAGAAAGCAAAAGCAAAAACCATTAACGAAGATTTCCGTAAAAAAATGCAGGAGTTGAACAAGCAGGATAATATTACGGTTAAAGAAATGCGGAGCCGCAAAGCTGCTATTCAAAAGGAAAAGAAAACTAAAATGGAAGGCCTGTTAACCGCTGAGCAAAAAATGAAAGTGCAGCAAATGAAGGCAGAGCAAAAAACAAAACGTGAGGAAGGGTATACAAAGCGCATGGAGAAAATGAAATCAAATCTTAGCTTATCTGAAGAGCAGGTAGCTAAATTAAAATCCCAGCGTACAGCCACACAAGCCAAAGCTGAAGAAATTAAATCAAACGAAGCACTCAGCCCCGAACAAAAGAAAGAGAAAATGATGGCTTTAAAGGCAGAAGCAAAAGAGCAACATCAAAAAATACTTACGCCGGAGCAAATAAAGAAAAAAGAAGAAATGAAAAAGATGCATGACGGTCGTGGTAAAATACAGGTAAGCAAGAAATAATTAAATCCCTTTTATCGGCTAAAGCTGTTTCCAAAAGGAACAGCTTTTTTTATTCGTTTGGAGGAGGCTCAAATAAAAACTTTACCTTTGCGCTTCACTACTGTTGTAATAACAGCAAAACACTTCAAATAATGAGCCAGTCGCCATTTCAAAAATTCCAGAAAAAAAAGAAAAACAGTGTAATTAAGGAAGAATTCCGCCAGGAAAAGAAAAAGTACCGTAAAGACCGAAATGCTTTTTTTGAGGAGAAAAAGAAAGAAGAATACGCTGCACGGCAGGCTAAAAAAGGCGGTATGGCAACCAAGGCAGCTGATGCTGCAAAAGGCAAACCTGCCACTGCAGAAAAAGCTGATAAACCAAGAGGCGCTGCAAAAACCCCGCATACAAAATCGGCTAAAGCTATTGCGGCAAATGATAATGCGCCAACAGGCATAATGCCACTGAACAAGTTTATGGCCCATTGCGGCGTTTGTTCAAGGCGAGATGCTGTAGAGTTGATCAATGCGGGTAAAGTAAAAGTCAATGGTAAAGTCGCGACTGAGCCAGGGTATAAGGTTGACGAAAAAGATGAAGTGATTTATAATGGAAAGAAGCTGTTCGTAACTAAAAACCTTGTTTATATTTTACTGAATAAACCCAAAGATTATATTACAACAACAGATGATCCGCAGGGAAGAAAAACAGTCTTGCAATTGATCAAACAGGCTACTTCCGAAAGGGTTTACCCAATTGGCAGGCTGGACAGAAATACATCGGGTGTTTTACTATTAACCAACGATGGCGACCTCACTCAAAAATTGTCGCACCCCAGTTACGAAATAAAAAAAATATACGAAGTAAGACTGGATAAGCCTTTAACCAAAGCTGATTTTGATAAAATTGTAAAAGGGTTAAAACTTGAAGATGGCGAAATACTGATTGACAGCCTTGCTTATGCCGACAATAAAGACAAATCTATAATAGGCATTGAACTCCATAGCGGCCGCAACAGAATTGTACGCCGGATTTTTGAACACCTGGGTTATGATGTGAAAGTACTGGACAGAGTGATGTACGCCAATCTGACCAAGAAAAATGTGGAACGCAGTAAATGGCGTTACCTGAGTGAAAAAGAGATCCGTCTGTTGAAATACATGAATACTTCTAAAAAGAAATAAGCATTGAAAAAGAACTTTCTTGATATTGTTTTTGAAAACAAATCTTTTGTTGCTATAAATAAACCTGCGGGTTTGTTGTCGATCCCCGACAGGGAACAAACTCAAAAATCGCTGAAAGAATTTCTGCTGGAAAAATATGGCACAATATTTACAGTTCATCGTCTGGATAAAGACACCAGCGGCCTGATTATTTTTGCGAAAACCGAAGAAGCACATAAATACTTTTCCAATTTGTTTGAAGAAAGAAAGATTGAAAAATATTATCAGGGGCTTGTGCATGGCATTCCGGCAAAAGCAAAAGATACCATTGATGCTCCTATTGCAGAACATGGACTGCAAAAGGGTTTGATGGTGGTTCACCGCAGGGGAAAACCATCAGTAACAGATTATGAAGTGATTCAGAAACATAAGAACTATTCATTGCTGCAGTTTCAATTACATACCGGCCGTACACACCAGATACGTGTGCATTGCCAAAACATGGGACATCCGCTGGCCTGCGATGAATTGTATGGCGATGGGAAACCGGTTTTACTTTCTTCCTTTAAAAAGAATTACAAACTGAGCAAACATGATGAAGAAGAGCGGCCGATGCTGAACAGGCTGGCATTACATTCTTACCGGTTAAAATTTACAGAGGAAAACGGAAAGGTAATTGATCTGGAAGCTGAGTTACCAAAAGATATCAGAGCATTGCTGAATCAATTGCAGAAGAATAAATAACCCTTTGGGGGAATTAAGTTTATTTTTTTGAAGAAGAAGCCCTGTTCAACGAATTCTTCCCGAACCGGTTCTTCACATTATCTATCGCTTTATATAATCCGGTTTTTTTCTCCACATCATCAAACAGGTTTGTTTGTATGGCGTCGTTAGTAAGTTCGCTCAAACGAACGCCAAGCAAACGTACAGGTTCGCCTTTCTTATACAATTTATCGAACAACTCCTTTACTATCGGAATAATTTCATCATCTGCACAGGAATAAGGGATGGTTGTTTGCCTTGATACCGTTTCAAAATCATGATACCTGATCTTTACTGCAACACAGCCGGCCACTTTACCATCTTCTCTCAATTCAAAAGAAATTTTTTCTGTGAGCCTTACTAATTCGCTATGCAGATATTCTTTGTCAGATTTATTTTCGTTGAAAGTATGCTCAGAAGAAATAGATTTAGCCTCATGATAAGATGATACTTCACCCTTATGTATTCCCTGACTTTTGTACCAAAGATCAATCCCCCATTTACCTAACTTCTCTTCAAGCTCTTCCTGCGTTTTTTCACTGATGTCTTTGATGGTTACTATGCCCATTGCTTTCAGCACTTCATTGGTATGTTCTCCAACGCCCGGAATCTTACTCACTTTCATCGGTGCTAAAAATTCTTTTTCTTTTCCAAAGGGAATCTGCAAATACCCATTTGGTTTTGCTTCATCCGTTGCAATTTTTGCCATCATTTTATTAGACGCCATGCCAAACGAAATGGGCAACTTAGTTTCATCCATGATCTGTTTACGCAGGTCAATGGTCCATTGCAGCGGATCAAAAAATTTCTGCATACCGGTAAGGTCAATATAAAATTCATCGATGGAAGCTTTTTCAAACATCGGTGCTTTGGCTGCAATAATTTGTGTGACCCAACGGCTGTACTTACTATAATCGGCACGGCTCCAGTTTAGCACAATGGCCTGCGGACAAAGCTGCATGGCTTTACGGGACGGCATTCCGCTACGTACACCAAACGCACGGGCCTCATAGCTGGCAGAGGTTACAACTCCTCTGTCGCGGCCGCCAACAAACACAGGCTTACCCTTATGCTCTGGGTGATTGAGTAGTTCTACTGATACAAAAAAAGTATCGAGGTCTAGATGGGCTATGATGCGTTGGGGTGATGCCACAATACAAAATTAGTATTTCAAAAGTCCAAGTCAAAAATCAAATGTCAAAAACAAAAAGTGGTTGAGCACCTTCAGGTAATTTCATATGGCTTTTACTAGCGGAATTTGCTTTTATATTTTGCCTTTAAACTTTTGACTTTTATCTATAAATATCCAGCAATCCATCCGGCAGGTTAACATACACTTTCCGGTTTTTAGTGTCCAGTTTTTCCAGGCTTTCGTCATGAATGGGAATAAGCGCTTCCTTACCATTTAGCAGAATAGCACATAATACCTGGTGCGGCTGTTCAATTACTTCCAGTATTTCTCCAAGGTCTTCATCATCGCTTATGATATTAAATCCCAGCATGGAAATGGGTGAAGATTTGGCTGCGAATTTCTTAAAATCTTCTTCGGTAAGCCATACTTCCTTAGGCGTAAGTTTTCGGGCTGCCTCTACAATATCAACACCTTCCAGTTTAATCACTGTTTCATTATCGGTTCTGATCTTTGCCGACTCTAAAAAATAAGGAATGAATGAATCCTTTTTTTCCTCCAGAAAAATTGTTTCCAATCCTTTGAGGGTAGTTTTTTTACCAAGATTGTGCTGCAGCACCAACTCACCTTTTAGTCCGGTGCTGGCGGCCAGTTTGCCTATTTTGAAATAATGAGCCATTTGAATGCAAGATACCTGATTTTAGAAATTAGCTCAATATTGGTATGTTGTACAAGACTGCGACCTGCCTGCCGGCAGGCAGGCGCCACTGAAGTACCACAAAGCTTTAAAGCCGGGTCAAAAAAAAGTCCCAATAAAAAATATCAGGACTTAAATGAATTAACGGAACAGAGGTAATTTATTCTTCTGTTTTGGTTTCTTCAGATGCTTCTGTTTCTGCAGGCGTTTCAACCGGATCAGCAGCTGGTGCTTCCTCAGTTGTTTCGGTTGCTTCAGCGGCCGGAGCAGCTTCTTCAACTTTTGCTTCTACTTTTTTCACCACCGGTTGGTCGCGTTTGTCGGTACGGGCCTTTTTATGGGCACCTTTCCTGCGAGCAACATTTGAATCGTGCTCAGCCATCCATGCAGTAAATTTCTCCATGGCACCAGCCTCGTCAAATAAGCCTAAGCTTACACCACGAAGCAGATGCTTCAGATACAATACTCCTTTGAAAGAAAGGATACGGCGTACGGTATCGGTGGGTTGAGCACCTTTTTGTAACCAGTCCAATGCTTTCTGACGATCTACCTGAATAGTTGCAGGAACCGTTAAAGGATTGTAAGTACCAAGTTTTTGAATGAATTTACCGTCACGTGGGGCTCTGCCATCTGCTACAACGATGAAGTAAAAGGGTCTCTTTTTTGAGCCATGCCTTTGCAGTCTCATTTTTACAGCCATAAATAGAAATTTTTGGTTGTTATTAAATAGGGTTTGTCCTTAAAAAAGGACAACAAAGATAACTACGCGGGGGGAAAATTCAAAAAGAATAAAAGAGGCGGCTGTTTTATAGTTTATAGCTATGTTTTCCAACCTTAATAAGACCTGACAAATTAATGCCAAATGGAATATTTCAGCCAGAGAGATTACCGGGCGTTAGGTTAAAAAACACACTACTAATCAAGCGATCGTATTGAAAGCACAAATGAAATAAATCCTGTTGTATGATCAGTTCCTCTTTTTAGTCAGTAAATTTTGCACCGGCATTTACCCAATTCGTTATGATGGCTTTTTCAGCCGGGGTTAACATAGGCCCGCCCTGTGGCATGTCGCCTATTACAACAGCCCGTTGATTGATCAGCGCAGAGAAATCTACAATTTGGCAATCCACTGTCCAATCTCTTCCTGCTGCCGGACTTGGTCCGCTATGGCAACTGATACATTTTGCTGCCAACAGATTTTTTACATTGGTAAATAAAGAGCCAGCAGTAGTGTTAATTGTAATAGTAGCCGCCGCCGATTGTTCGCAACCAAACTGATCTTTTGCAAACGTATTATAATTGCCGGCTGCCAAAGCTGCAAATATATTTGAAGCCTGGTATATTCCGCCTGCTCCAAGTTTGTAAGTAAATCCTGTGCTTCCTCCTGCGTTCACTGTAATCATACCATTGTTACTGCATTTTGAGGCGGCGGCAACATTGTTACTTACAGTAATGGTATTGTTGGCTGAAACTGTTACCGCAACTGAATTTTCACAACCCGATCCGTCCTTTGCAAAAGCAGTGTAATTGCCGGCCGTTAGATTACTAAACATATTGGATGCCTGGTAGGTACCACCTGCATTTAATTTATAAGTAAACCCCGTACTGCCACTTGCAGTAATGGTAACCGTTCCATTGGTTTGGCAATTAGTTACCCGAGTAGAGCTTGCTGATACCGAAATAGAATTATTAGCACCTACATTAACATTGGTTGAAGCTTCGCAGCCACCGGCCTCTTTTGCAAAAACAGTATAGCTGCCTGTTGCCAGACCGGTAAACACATTTGACGCCTGGTAGGTACCTCCGGCATTTAGCTTATATGAAAAGCCTGTGCCGCCTGTTGCAGTTGCCGTGATTGTTCCATCGTTAACGCAATTCATAGCAGGGGTTGAAGTTGCAGTTACCGAAATAACGGAAGTTGAAGATACAAGAGCAGCAGCCGAACCTTCGCAACCTGAAGCGTTCTTCGCAAATACCGTATAGTTACCGGGCATTAGATTAGAAAAAACATTAGATAACTGATAGGTGCCCCCAGCATTTAATTTATAAGTGAACCCCGAGCTACCACCTGAAGCCGTAATTGTGAGGGTTCCATTGTTGGTACAGTTGGCAGCAGTAGAGGTTGCCGATACCGAAATGGTTACACCTGCGCAGGGATTACCCGGGCCGGGTGAAGGCGCAGGACTGCTTTTTGAACAGGAAATAAAATTTGCTGAAAATAAAACAGCAACTATTGCTATGCAGGCTAAAAGTAATTTTCTTGACATAAAATATAATTTGAGATTGAATAGTTTGTTGCATTTGAATAAAAATAAAAAGCAATGGCTGGAACTTAATCAGCATTTTTTACTGACTTCATTTATGAAACGCAAATCAATTAAGGAAGGTTGCTTGCTCAGTTTTATTATTTCCCAAAAGGGAAAAATTTGACTCCAATCATAATATCCGCAGAAAATAATTTTACTTCGCCTTCTCCTACACCCGAAAGCGGAATGGCAAAACCGGGAGAAGCCATTATGGAAAATTTAGGAGATATATTTTTTTCAACTCCGGCTGAAATGCGGAGCACAGAAAACCAATTTTTATTTCCGCTATAATATACAGGCGCTTCATGCGCTGTTCCATAACGCTCATAATAAAAATGATAATCTTCTTTTTTCATGATATATGATGACAGTCCTGCCGCCGCAAACACATTTATTTTTTTACTGGGTGTAAAATTATACACAACTGAAACAGGAATCTCATACACTTTACAGTCTGCCTCGATGGATTTGATATTTACTATACTCCAATACGTGCCTGGTTTTGTTTTATAGTCGCTTCCCTTTGCTCCGTATTTTTTATTGCTGATATAAAAACCCGCTTGCAAACTTAGTTTTTTACTGAGCTGATAACCAAGGCCAAGGCCTGCCCTGCCGGTTATTTTGCTATCAGAAAATGATTTTACGCCATTGGCTTCGGCGCCGCCGGTTGCAAGTATATATAGACCTCTGATTTTCTTTTTCGTTTTTTTATCGCTGTTTAATTTATCAACAACGCTGTCTACAATACTTTCAATTTCTTTCTCCGATATTTTTTTGGTATCAACTTCAATGACCACTATCTCTTCAGCTTTCTCAGATCCTGTCTCGGTTGCTTTTAAATTATCTCCGGGCTTTGAATCAACCTTAATCGATTCATTATTTTCATCATCTTCCGAAGGCGAAACAAGTTTTACAGAGGCTGTCAACTTTCCTTTTACTTTGTCGCCATTGTTCTTTTTATTTACTGATGATTCATCTGCAATTAGAATTTTATTAGTTCCCGAAAATGTTTTTCGATATCTGTCAGCCGGAGATGGTTGCAATT
Source organism: Sphingobacteriales bacterium (assembly GCA_024642285.1). GTDB lineage: Bacteria > Bacteroidota > Bacteroidia > Chitinophagales > Chitinophagaceae > Ferruginibacter. The sequence goes on along the minus strand of JAHEBJ010000052.1, from coordinate 51 downwards.
TCCCTTTTGGGATTTTATCGGTTAGAGTTGCCAGTTGCTCATCCCTGGCTG
>JAHEBJ010000051.1:1335-17783 GCA_024642285.1 Sphingobacteriales bacterium | reverse complement strand
AGCAAAATAATTACAGCCTCTTTTTTATCAATCCAAACGCCTGCTTGCTTTTTCATTCTTTTGTTTTTAAATTACAAAATAATTTTTAATTGCCATGCACTATTTTGCCGGTATTGCCAATAATGGAATATGAGAATGATAACTCATCATCTTTGTCCGGCTTGGATGAAATAGCCGGTCCCAAAAATTGCGTTGATAGGTTATCATCACCAGCATATCAATCTCATGATCCTTTATATAGTCCTCCATAGTATCTTCAAACTCGGTTCCAAATAAGTTTGCGGCAACTAGTGTTTCCTCATTATATGTCTCTTTAAGCATTTTCTCATATTTAGGCAACTGGCGCTTGTGCTCTAAAAATGTACCCGCCAGGTCATCATCCTCATCGGTAAAAACAGTCACATACATTTTTGCCAGATACTGGCCGGCCAGTTCAAATACAAAATCAAGTGTGGCGGAATCTTTCTCAAAATGATTGGTAGAGAACAAAATCTTTTGCGGTTTTTTCCATTCATATCCGGCAGGTATTACCAGTATCGGGATATCTGATTTGCCCATCAGGCTGGTTGCTTTATTGCCCCATAATTTTTCTACGAGTATTCCATGTCCACGGGTACCCATGATGATCATACTTACATCATAATCTTCCTTTGCCTGTTTTACAGCGTCATTAAAAACACCTTTAAAAAAATATGGGATTACCTGCACGCCGTCCTTTTCTGCTATTTCTTTTGTCCGTTCTTCCAGCTTCTTAATTCCTTCGTCAAGCATTTCCTGGTTAAACTCTTTGTTTACACCCGCATAATCGGTGTACAAATTACCTTTTATCTCAAAGGCATGAAGCAATATCAACTCAGCTGACAGTAATTTTGAAGATTGCACTGCAAAATTAACTGCGTTATCCGCTGCCGCGGAAAAATCAGTTGTTACAAGTATTTTTTTCATGATCATATATTTGAATTATGAAAATCACTTCAACATTTCGAAGATACCCGGATAGGCATTTATTTAAGATGACTTTCATTAGCAAATCCTGTGATTCTGGTCAATAAAAAACGCTTTACTGAAAAGTCCATCATTTAAAACCAGGAATACAACCCCAGCTCATCTTCGGCACTATGAATATAAAGGCGATAGTAAAAAGTTTCCCTTAGATTTGAGCATCTAAATGACAGCTATGAATTTTCAGGATTATCCAATTACCATTTCACTAATCGTATTTAATGTAGTTTTTACTTTAATTGGTTTTTCAAACCCGGTGCTGGTGGATAAGAGCATTATGTGGCCCTACCGGGTAGTTCGAGAAAATCAATATATGCGTTTCATCACCTCAGGGTTTTTGCATGCTGATTATATGCACTTGATCTTCAACATGTTTACGCTTTTCTTTTTTGGACGTAACCTGGAGCAGTATTTTTCTATTTATGGATTGGGAGGCAATTTGGCCTTTCTTGCTTTGTACTTTCTAGGATTAATTGTTTCGGATATACCAAGCTACCTTAAACATAAAGATGATTATAATTACCGTTCGTTAGGTGCATCCGGCGCTGTGTCGGCAGTTGTGTTTGCCACTATACTATTCAGCCCATGGAGCAGTATTTATATTTATGGGGCTTTAAAAATTTCGGCCACAGTGTATGCGGTTCTTTATATTTTTTATTGCGTTTATATGGGCAAAAAAGGAGGCGATAATATTAATCATGATGCTCACCTTTGGGGCTCGGTATTTGGATTGGCCTTTACGCTTATTTTGATTGGAGTACTGCAGCCAGACTTGTTTGATCTGATTATTGAAGAACTCAAAAACCCCAGCTTATTCGGAACCGGATAAAGTGAATTGTAAAAGCTTTTTAGTTTTATCAGTAATCTTGAAACGATCATCTATTCTTAATCCTACAACCCAGATGATCTTTTTATTCATTTCCACCACCCAGGTTTTTTCTTTTTGGGTAAGAGATAATTTTTGGTCACCAAAAAAGCGGCTGAGCTTTTTCTTTTTATTCATACCCAAAGGATAAAAATAATCTCCTTTTTTCCACTTGCGGAGCAGCAAAGGGAATTCGATTTGGGCCGCGTCAAGTTGCGCAATTAAAGTAGAAGCATTCAGTTTGAAATTTTCGGCGGACCGATTTTCAATATCAATTTTTCCCTCTGCAAACCTGATCGCATTAACCCCCTCTTCAATTTGAATATGCCAGGTTTCAGTTGAGAGATTTGGCGAAATAATAATCCAGTTTCGGTTTTTAATAACCCTGTGAGTTGAAGACTCAATAAATTTTCCCGACTCACTTTTAAGCAACCCGATCACTTCCTCTGTTTGATGGGCAGTAAACCCAAAGTCTTTTATAATCTCGTAAACGATCGTATTTAGTGGTTCTGCCTTCAACAGTTTTAAGACAGGGATATGAATTTCATTTCCCCTTGGTTCCAGTAATTTCTTTTTGATCTGATCTACAGATCTTCGGTAAAGTATTTCAATTTCATTGAAGCGTTCAATATTATTCAACAGGTTTTCTTCAACCTGCGGAAAAACTTTTTGCAATCCGGGGATCAATTCATTCCGGAAATAGTTGCGGGTGTATTTGTCTGATGCGTTGGACGAATCTTCAACAAATTCAAGTTTGTGTTCGGTTGCGAAAGCAAGCAACTCTTCTTTTTTTGCAAACAATAAAGGATGGATAATATTTTTCTGCCTGGGCAAGATTCCATGCAGCCCTTTGATTCCTGTTCCTTTGAAAAAATTCATCAAAAGAGTTTCCATATTATCATTAGCATGATGGGCTGTTAAAATGTAATCAGGAATTTGGAATTTGGAATTAGTCAGGATAACCTCATTGAACCATGTGTACCTTAATTCCCTTGCCGCCACCTGAATGCTGAGCTTGTTTTCTTCAGCATATTTTTCAGTGTCAAACTTTTTAACGAAAACTTCAACCTGGTATTTTTCAGCAAGCGACCGGACAAACTTTTCATCCCTATTGCTTTCTGCTCCTCTTAACTGAAAATTGCAGTGAGCAATCAAAAAATCATACCCGGCCTGTTTGCATAATTCGCATAAAACCACAGAATCTACTCCCCCGCTTACAGCAAGCAACAGTTTATCTTTTTGCCGAAAAAGATTTTCCTTTTTTATATATGATTCAAACAGAACCGTAAGTTGCTGCAGCATTTTTAACTTTTGAATTTAATCTCTTGCTTAATTCCTGTTTATTCTTCAATATCTTCCAGCGCCATCAACAATTCACTATACGAATGATTGTCCTCCGCTGCTTTCGCTTCTTCCATTCCACGTTTATATACTTTTATCGCTTTGTCAAAATCACCGGCACGTTCCAATAGTTTAGCCAGATGATAATATGAACCTATATAAGTTGGCTCCCTCAACAATATTTCGTTGAACAGCTTCCGGGCCTCCTCATCCTTATCAATCTTTATGTATTCCAGTGCCAGCGCATGTTGCAGAAAACTATCTTTATCTGATGTTTTCATAAATTCCAGCAATTTTTCTATCCTGCTCATGGCTCAATAATATTTTACAGTTTTTTCTAAAATTTACGTCGCTTCACTTATCTTTGCAATAGTTGCATAAACAACTTATTTCTGGATTTCTAAAATTACTTACATGAAGATCTTAGTTTGTATCAGTAAAACTCCTGATACCACAGCAAAAATAGCCTTCGCCGATAACAATACGAAATTCGCATCAGATGGCGTACAGTGGATCATCAATCCATACGATGAATGGTACGCCCTTGTAAGAGCAATTGAATTGAAAGAAGCAGACCCTTCAACTGTTATACATTTGGTAACTGTGGGTGCCGCCGATTGCGATCCCATCATTCGCAAAGCTTTAGCATTGGGTGGCGATGAAGCTTTCCGTGTAAATGCCGACAGCAGCGATAGTTTTTATATTGCTTCGCAGATCGCAGATGTTGCAAAAAAGGGCAGCTATGATTTAGTGTTTACCGGAAAAGAAACCATCGACTATAATGGATCTTCTATTGGCGGTATGGTTGCAGAGTTACTAGATTTGCCTTATGTTTCTTACGCTGCAAAATTCGATCTTGAGGGAAATAACGCTGTTATCGTTCGTGAAATTGAAGGTGGCGAAGAAACCAACAAAGTTTCGTTACCGTTGGTGGTAAGTTGTCAAAAAGGAATGGCCGAACAACGCATACCAAATATGAAAGGAATTATGGGTGCCAGAAGTAAGCCTTTAACTGCAGTAGAACCGGTTGCTGTTGACACGTTAACAGCTATCGCATCATTTGAACTCCCTCCTGCAAAAGCTGGAGTAAAGCTGGTTTCGCCGGATACACCCGAAGAACTGGTGAGGCTATTACATGAGGAAGCAAAAGCTATTTAAATTATTTATAAACGAATTATATGTCAGTATTAATATTTTTAGATCAGTCCGAAGGACAAATTAAAAAGTCGTCGCTTGAAGCTGCTTGTTACGCTGCAAAAGTTGCTGAACAATTGAGTACAACTGCCGAAGCGATTATTTTGGGCAATGTAACGGATGATTTAACAGCCATCGGAAATTACGGAATTAAGAAGGTGCATACTGTAAAGAATGATGCGCTGAACCAGATGGATGCTCAGGTTTTCACCAAGGTAATTGCAGAAGCTGCAACAAAACTTGGCGCCAAAGTGATCATCTTCTCCAATAATTTTAATGGAAAGGCAATTGCTCCACGGCTGAGTGTACGATTGAAAGCAGGGCTTGTTTCTGGCGCAGTCGCCTTGCCTGATACAAGCAATGGATTTACAGTTAAGAAAAATGTATTTAGCGGCAAAGCATTCGCTAATGTTTCAATTACTACCGATACAAAGATCATTTCTTTAAATCCCAACTCTTTTAGCACCACAAAAACCGATGCGGTTGCTGAAGTTGCAGATTTTGCGGCTACAGTTGATACATCAAAAGTTCAGGTAACCTCAACAGATAAAGTTGTTGGCGAAATTCCATTAAGTGAGGCAGAAATTGTGGTAAGTGGTGGACGTGGATTAAAAGGTCCTGAAAACTGGGCTATGGTTACCGACCTTGCCAAATTATTGGGAGCCGCTACTGCCTGCAGCCGTCCTGTTTCTGACAGTGATTGGCGTCCGCATCATGAGCACGTAGGGCAAACCGGCCTGGCCATTGCCCCCAATCTGTATATCGCTATTGGTATCTCGGGCGCTATTCAGCATCTTGCCGGGGTAAACAGAAGTAAGGTGATAGTGGTAATTAACAAAGACCCCGAAGCGCCGTTCTTTAAAGCTGCCGATTACGGAATTGTTGGCGATGCGTTTGAAGTGATGCCTAAGATCATTGAGGCAGTGAAGAAATTAAAACAGGCATAATTATTTTTTAAAAACAAACGGTCTTATATTTAAGCCTTTCAATTTATATTTGAAAGGCTTTTATTTTATATTTGCTGTTTAGCAAAAGACCAAAATTTGAAACTGAAGGATAGGGTATGAAAAAAATAGAACTGGAAATAGTAGCATTATCACACAGTATTACACAAACGCATTCCTATGCAGTGGTACTGGGAGAGATAAATGGTTTACGCAGATTGCCGATTGTAATAGGTGGTTTTGAAGCCCAGGCAATTGCTGTTGCTTTGGAACGCATGAGTCCGAGCAGGCCGTTGACTCACGATTTGATGAAGAATTTTATGATGGCTTTTAATGTGGAGCTTCACGAAGTAGTGATCAACGATCTGCAGGAAGGAATTTTTTACAGCAAGCTGGTTTGCAGTTCGGCTAACGATACAGTTGAAATAGACTCAAGAACTTCTGATGCCCTCGCATTAGCCGTGCGTTTTGGTTGTCCCATTTTTACTTATGATACAATTTTAGACCAGGCCGGCATTCTAATGGAAGATGATGGCAAAACAGCTAAAACTACAGCTTCGGTCACATCAGAAACCGGTGGCAGCGATAATCTGAAATCATTATCACTGGAGGAACTGGAAGGTTTATTAGCCGAAGTATTAGATCATGAAGATTATATAAGAGCCATTGCTATACGGGATGAAATAAAAGCCAGGAAGGAAGGCTGATTTCTTAACGCGGTTTCTTTCGCTGTGATTATTTCCCCATAGAATAATCCTTTAATCAGTTAATCTTTTCAATCAGTGATCGTTTTTCCAAATTGTAAAATAAACCTCGGCTTACAAATTCTTGAAAAAAGAGAAGATGGCTTCCATAATTTAGAAACTGTTTTTTACCCTGCTCCATTTAGAGATGCTTTAGAAATTTCACCAAACGACAATGCTGAAATTGAATTTGCTGCAACCGGATTATCTGTTGACGGCGATCCCAAAAACAACCTTTGCCTGAAAGCTTATCATCTGTTAAAAAAAGATTTTCCTCAAATACCTGCTGTAAAAATTCATTTACATAAGGTCATTCCAATGGGCGCAGGTTTGGGCGGTGGTTCAGCCGATGCTGCATTTACACTGTCGCTATTAAACAGGAAATTCAAACTAAACCTTTCAACTCCTGTGCTCCTGAACTACGCCCTGCAACTCGGCAGCGATTGCCCGTTCTTTATTATAAATAAACCTTGTTACGCAACCGGCCGTGGCGAAATTTTAGAAGAAATAAATCTCGATTTGTCAAATTATAAGATCGTGTTGATCAATCCAGGAATTCATGTTAATACCGGATGGGCTTTTTCCAACATCAATCCTTCTCCATCAATAAAAAACATTAAAACCATTGTTCAACAACCCGTTAATACATGGAGAGATGAACTGACGAATGATTTTGAAACCGCCGTGTTTACTGCTCATCCCCAGATAAAATGGATAAAAAATACGCTATATGATTCAGGAGCTGTTTACGCAGCCATGAGTGGAAGCGGCAGTACGGTCCTTGGAATATTTGATACCGGCTTTAACAGCAAACCCTTTACAGACAAGAACTATTTTATAAAAACAATAAATTAGTTTATCTTGCAGGCATTCAATGAACATACTACAAATCATATCATCTTTCCTCTGTAACAATCTCGATCTGCTCAATCATCGAGGTATGTAATTATTTTTCCCTGCGTTTTGCGGGGTTGCATTGTCATCTTCTTTTTCAACTCATTACATTATTTTTCATGAATTCAACTTTAGCTGTTACAGCCAATACGCAACATTATTTAAATCTGGAAGAAAAGTACGGAGCTCATAATTATCATCCGCTGCCCGTTGTTTTAAACCGCGGCGAAGGTGTTTTTCTATACGACGTAGATGATAAACGTTACTACGATTTTTTAAGCGGCTACTCTGCCGTCAATCAAGGCCATTGTCATCCTAAAATAATTGCTGCACTGGTTAACCAGGCGCAAAAACTTACGCTTACATCACGTGCGTTTCACAGTAATCTATTAGGGGAGTTCGAAAAATATATTACTGATTTTTTTGGGTACAATAAAGTGCTGCCGATGAACTCTGGTGTAGAAGCTGTAGAGACTGCCATAAAGCTAAGCCGCAAATGGGCTTACCAGGTAAAAGGGATTGAAGCAGATAAAGCGAAGATCATTGTGTGTAATAATAATTTTCATGGCCGTACCATTAATATAATTTCTTTCAGCAGCGATCCGGTGGCTAAAAATAATTTCGGGCCGTACAATACAGGTTATACATCAATCCCACATGATGATTTGCCTGCTTTGGAAAAAGCTTTGCAGGATAAAAATGTGGCAGCATTCTTATTTGAACCTATACAAGGCGAAGCCGGTGTAGTGGTTCCAACTGAAGGATATTTTAAAGGAGTACGGGAATTATGCACCGAATACAATGTTTTAATGGTAGCTGATGAAATCCAATGCGGACTTGCCCGTACGGGAAAAATGCTGGCCTGTGATCATGAAAATGTACGCCCCGATGTGTTGATCTTAGGAAAAGCGTTAAGCGGCGGTGTTACACCGGTTAGTGCGGTTTTATGTGATGACGAAATTATGTTGACGATAAAGCCGGGAGAACATGGAAGCACTTATGGTGGCAATCCACTGGCATGCGCCGTATCAATGGCCGCATTGCAGGTTTTAAAGGATGAAAATATGTGTGCAAATGCCGAAGCGATGGGAAAACTATTGCGTACGGAACTTGAAAATCTGAACTCACCCAATATTTCAATTGTGCGTGGCAAAGGACTATTAAACGCCATTATAATAAAACACGATAATCCGAATGCTGCCTGGGAACTCTGTTTACTGCTGAAAGAAAACGGATTGCTTGCCAAACCTACACATGGTGATAAGATCCGCTTTGCTCCTCCGCTTGTAATTACAAAAGAACAGGTGATGGAATGTGTTGGTATTATTGATAAGAGTTTAAAACAGCTTGTTTAAAAATCAGCCGCTGATTTTTTTAGTGTCATTTTTGTATTTCAATATTGTAACTTAGTTCATCAATAATAAATATGGACACCCACCTTCACCACGATCATTTAGAATCGCATTTAAAAAGCAGCGACCTTTTAAGGGATGTGGTTATCGGTATGAGTGACGGCCTTACCGTTCCTTTTGCACTGGCTGCAGGTTTGAGCGGCGCAGTTGACAGCAGCAGCATAATTGTAATTGCCGGTATTGCCGAAGTGGCAGCTGGCAGTATAGCCATGGGCCTGGGTGGTTATCTTGCGGGTAAAACAGAACAGGATCATTATAAAAGTGAATTGCGACGGGAATATGATGAGATAGAAAACCTGCGGCACAAAGAAATTGAAGAGACAAAGGAATTTTTCGCCAATATCGGTTTGAGCCCTGCGCTGCAGGAACAGGCTACTCAAGAAATTGCACAAGACAAAGACCGCTGGGTTGAGTTTATGATGAAGTATGAACTGGGCCTGGATAAGCCCGATCCGAAAAGGGCAACCAAAAGCGCCTTGAACATCGGGATATCGTATGTTGTGGGCGGCATTATTCCATTAAGTCCATATTTTTTTATCAGCAGTTCAATTGATGCATTAAAATATTCCATTGTAACAACACTTGTTTGTTTATTCATTTTTGGATTTTTTAAAAGCAGGATGACGGGCGTAAATCCTTTATGGGGTGCGTTAAAAGTCACCATGATCGGAGCAGTGGCTGCAGCCGCAGCATTCGGTGTGGCCAAACTTTTTGAAATCTAAAGATGATGTTTCCGGTTACTGGAAATATTCTCCATTGTCCATTCTATTTTCTTTTCAAACGGATGTTTGCGTACGTCACAATCTTTTTTTGCGCAGATCTTACAGGAAAAATCGAGGCAGCCATCAGAATGCACAAACAGCTCAACAGATTCCCCATATTCATTCTTTACAAGACCGGATAATGCATCAATCTCCTTATGTGCGTCATGCACATTCAAATACCAGGGCACCGTCAGGTGACAATCAAGATGTATTCTGCTTCCGTATTTTATTATCCTCAAATTGTGAAGATCAACCCAGTTCTCTCTGCGATTGTCATTCAGCATTTGCACCATTTTTTTCAGCAGTTTATCATCTGCCTCATCCATGATACCAGCAACCGAGCTTCGCAATATTTTATAGCCAGTGAATAAAATAAACAGTGCAAATAAAATAGCTATTGCACTATCCAGCCAAACCAGATCGGTAATCAATATCAACAGTAAACCAGCAACAATGCCAACCGTTGACCAGGTATCGGTTTGCAAATGTTTACCGCTTGAAATCAATGCCAGTGAATTATTCTTTCTACCCGTTTTTATACAAACCGCTCCTGCTATATAATTTATCAGCCCGGTTATGGCAACCAAAATAATTCCGTAATCAAGTTCTTTTATTTCATGGGGATGAACCAGGTTATTAATTGCCTCATATATTATAAACACACCTGCTATGCTGATCATTGATCCTTCTATAGCAGCCGAAATAAACTCCGCCTTTCCATGACCGTAGGGATGATCCATATCCCTGGGCTTGGCTGATATGTATAAACTGTATACCCCTATCAAACCAGCCACCACATTAACAATACTTTCAAAAGCATCCGTTAAGATAGCCACCGAGCCTGTCAAGTACCAGGCAAACACTTTTACCAGCAGCAATAAAACAGATACTACGGAAATTCTTTTCTGGATCTTTAAATTATGAAGGGCGTTTTGCAAATCGATGTTTTAAGATATTTAAATATACAATACTGCAGGAGATATTTTTTTACGGGTCAACCGGCCAGTTGTATGATCTTATCGGGATTAGCTTCGGCAAAAGAGTAAATATTATTCCGGATATAATCATTGTCGACATAAGGCTTCAAATGATTCTTTAATTCATCTGTGGAAGTAACCGGAAAAGATTTGGGCAGGTACCCCATTCCCCAAAAACAGCCACGTTCAATCAACAGGCAAAGTTTTTCTCCTGCTACAATACCTTCATCAACCAAAACAAAACTTGGCAAATTTTTATTCAGTGCATCAAGCGCTCTTTTTATTTTTTCATTGTACACAGCCGGCGGTTCAAGATCTTCTTTTTCCTTCGGTGTAAATGCTGTATTATCAATAAAGCAAAGCCTGGCGTCCAGTTCAAATTCCTGTATCATCCTTTTTAATAACACCTGCCCCTCATGCAATAAATTAAAAGCGTAAATCGCCTGCAGATTCTTTTTCTTTTTATCGATAGCCAGACGGATGTATCCTCTGTTGTCTTCAAATCTGTACAAACCGAATTTTATCAACGGTTGCTTCTGACTGCGGTTGTACTTGGGCCACAGTCTTTTAATTTCAGTGCTTTCAAAAACAATGGCTTCGAGCTCTGTAGCACATGGCTTGAACGAAACTTTGCAGATCTCCAAGTTGAATCGCTGTCGCCTTGCGTCCGGTTCGTTATGGGTAAAATGACTGCTCACTCTTTTTTTAAGGTTGATGGCTTTACCCACATAAATAATTTTATCCTTGCTGTTATGAAAATAATAAACGCCGGGCTTGGCGGGCAACTTATCAATCACCTTTTTCTCCAGATTTAAAGGAAGCCACTGTTCTGCCGACGATCGTTTTAGCATTTGATCTATATGAACCTGGGCGCCGTTTGCCAGCATATATTCAAAAAGTTTTACAGTTGCTTTTGCATCGCCGCCTGCACGGTGTCTGTTCTCAATATTTATTTTTAATGAGCGACAAAGATTACCGAGGCTGTAAGAAGGCAGGCCGGGGAAAACTTTTCTTCCCAATCTAACGGTACATAATTTTTTTACAGCAAGTTCGTACCCCGATTGTTTAAACTGGTGTTTTACAAAAGAATAATCAAAATTTACATTGTGAGCAATGAAGATATTTTCGCTCAGAATTTCAAAGAGTACTTCAGCTATCTCATCAAATGTTGGTGCACCAGCCACCATGGCTTCATCAATTCCTGTTAGGGAGGTAATAAATTCAGGAATGGGCTGCTGCGGGTTGATAAGCGTTTCAAAATGCTTGACCACCCTTTTACCGTCGTGTACAAACACTGATATTTCGGTAATACCATTACCAGATGCGTATCCCCCGGTGGTTTCAATATCTACAATTGCGTAATTCATTGGGTGTCTAAATTACTGAATCTTGCAGTCAATAAATATTTTTTATGTTAGCTGTAATCATGCAAATTTGATAATAAAAAAGCTGCCATGGTAATTAAACAATCCCCTTTTCAACAAATTGACTGGTCTGAAACAAAACCAGAATTGCATCCCGGAACTTCCGGAACAGCAAGCTGGAAAATTTTTAATATGGGGGATATCAGGGTTCGTATTGTTGAATTTTCTGCAACTTACGAAGCCGATCATTGGTGCAACAAAGGACATGTTGTCTATTGCATTGACGGTGAAATGACAACTTTCCTGGAAGATGGAAGTGAATTTGTTTTGTCGGCCGGCAAGTCCTGGTTTGTCGGCGACGATAGTGATGCTCACTGCATCAAATCGGAAAAAGGGTGCACTATATTTATTGTTGATTAGGTTTGCTCAGGTTCACCGGGATGAGTGAACTTATGCACGGCATCTTTCTTCATAATCATCTTTATAGCCTGTATTACAGCCGTTAAAGCAAATATGCCACCTATTACCCAGTTAATATATTGCTGACTGTTTGAAATGCGTTGTACAAGCCATTTACCTCCAAATATAAAAAGACAGTTACCAATCAATGTTCCCAACCCGATGCCAATAATGTAGATATTGTAATGACTCTTTACAGGCTCCAGTATTTTTTTTGAAAATAAAACAGTGCTCCAGCCAAACCAAAACGGAATCTGTACCGGATTGACCGCACTCATGAACATACCCAATAAAAAACGGTGCATATTATTTTCAAGAAAAACATTTTTTGCTTCAACGCCTTTGGATGCCGCCGCCCAGAAACTTCCGGCTGCCAAGGCTAAAATGATGATAAGGGTAAACCATTCCATCGCCTTCATCAATTTATCCTGCTTGCGGATCCAGTCAACGCCCATTAGTGAAATGCGTACATAGATCATCTCAACCAGTAAAGAACCAAGGGAAAAATAAATGGCATGAAGAATACTTTCCTGAATACCGATCTGCATAGCCGCCACATTCAGCGTACCCAGCGGCAGGGAGCCTAAAAAGCTTATCACCAGGCCCCAGAAAAAAATTTTCAACAATTTCGGCATCGGGCAAAGATAATAAGCAGGGCTGTTAATTTTCTATTTTGCGAAAACGGATAATGACACGGTTAAATTATCTGAAAGCGAAATGCTGCTGCCCCCTACCCCAAAATCTCTTCTGTTAATATTGAATTCACCCTCAAAAACATATCCACCATCCTTTGCTGTTGCACTAAAACCAAATTCAACGGGCTTGGTAACGCCTTTAATGGTAAGGTTGCCATACATATAATAGCGGTCTGCAACCGTCGAAAGCACAATTTTGGTGCTTTTAAACTGCAGCGTTTTATAAGTGGCTACATCAAAATAATCATCCCTTTTCAAATGTCCGTCGCGGCTGCTGTTATCGGTATCAACCGTAGCTGCATCCACTGTAACATCAAAAACCGAACTGCTGTATTTTTCAGGGTCAAATTTGATACTGCCTTTTAATCCGGAGAAATCGCCACCAGTGCGTATACCAAAATTCCGGATCACAAAATGCACTTTACTCCTTTCTGCAACCGGCGTATAGTTTGTTTGAGCAACTGCAAAAACCGTACAAATCAATAATGCAAGCAACAGGGAACCGATTTTTTTCATAAGCCAAAAATAGGAAATCTTATTATTTACTTTTTAAAATTATATGTTAAACCAAGGCCCACCCCTGCCATCTTTTTTCTGAACCTGTCATTCATATCACCTCCCGGGGTCGTTTGCACTTTGGAATCGGCCGTATACTCTACAAATAAATACTGGTAACCAAGTTTTACTCCCCAGGTATCGTTCCATTTGTACCGAACAAACAGTTCGCTGTTTAACGAACCTCTGTCGTTATCGCTGATCAGTAGCAGGTTGAACGCAGTAGGCTTGGCTTTTACCGGCACACCTGGAGCAAAATTATTCCCATAATATATGCCGTTTTGCTTTTTACCAAAACTAAATCCGATGGCATCAATGGTAAATCCAACATAAAACTTTTTACTGACATTGTAGCCAAGGTTCAACGAAATATTCAGTGCATTTACCTGAGCAGTTTGGAACAGCACAGAATCGATATTCTCTACAATATCACCCGAAAATAAAACGGTGGGATTAGTTTTTCCAGTGGTTAATTTTGCCGGAGCCGTGGTAAAGTATAAGTTACTTGCAAAGTAGCTGGTAAACTTTACACCAAGACCCAGTTCAATCCTTTTCTTCTTTCCAAGCTTCCAGTTATACACATAGGCCAGTGCACCCGTGCCCTGTCCGGCTCCAATTCCGCCGGTAACCTCTGCAAAATTATCTACGGCCCTAACTTTTTTGTCCTGCGCCGATACCAAATTTGCAAACAGCATTGATGCTATCGATAATAAAAAAAACTTTTTCATGTTTATCTTTTGTTTTAAATGACTTATTTGAGTTCGGTGTATCCAAACTGTATCCTGAACCGGGCACACCAGATCAATACATATTTATAATTAACAACGTCTGGCACTGCAGGCAATTCATAGTTAAAATTACCACTGGTATATTTCATAAAGCCCAGATCGAAGTATTCGAATGGGGGATTTGAATGATTGCCGGCGGTCTTTGAAAAATATACATGCACATCGGGCCCATCGTTCGAATTAAAATTTTTAAAAACGAGGTAATATTTATTTCCTGTTTTCTCAACGGTGACGTCGCCCCTGGCTTCATCGCCTGCCTCGCCGCCAATCAATTTACCACTGTACAACACCTGCGATTGCCCTATAGTTTCATTTCCATTAGACGGTATACTGTTCTTTTTACAAGAGACTAAAATAAACAGAACCAGGAATAAAATGTTCTTAATTGGTTTCATAAATTTAATTTGGTTAAAAAAATATCTGACAATGAAAGATTTGATTGTCGTGTAACAGACAGCCTTGTCGCAAATTCATAGCCTATATTTATCATTACTTTTTGTACATACGTATATTAACAGTGTAGGGTTTAAATTTTGATAGTATTTTTAACAAAATATATCCTTTGCTCAAGTCATCTACCATACAATTACTGAGGTTCAGATTTTCTTTTTTCCTGATGCCCGTGTATTGGTTTGCCGTCAGTCAGACAGAATCGGTCAATCTGAATCATGCCGTTTTGATTTTTTTTATCCTGCACCTGTTGGTTTATCCGGCCAGCAATGGATACAATAGTTATATGGACAGGGATACTGAAAGCATTGGTGGCATTGAAAATCCGCAACTGCCCACCAAACAATTATTTTACTTTTCTGTTATTCTGGATATAGTGGCGTTGCTGTTGAGTTTTATGATCAGTTTATATTTTATGCTGGGCGTTCTGGCTTACATACTTGCATCAAGGGCCTACAGTTACAGAGGCATCAGGTTAAAAAAATACCCGGTGATCGGTTATCTGACTGTTATTATTTTTCAGGGAAGTCTTGTTTTCTTTTTAGTAATGCATGGCAGTAGTATAGATAAAATAATTGATGTGCCTTTTATGGGGATAATCACCGCAGGTTTACTCATTGGAGGTTTTTATCCGCTCACTCAAATTTATCAACACAGGCAGGATGCAGAAGATGGAGTTAATTCACTAAGTAGTATGCTTGGTTACCGTGGAACTTTTATTTTTACGGGTATTGTATTTATACTTGCTATGAGCAGCCTTGGTATTTTGCTGTTTTCGAAAATGCAGCAAAATAATTTCTTTATAATTCAGTTGTTTTTTCTTCCGGTTCTTGTATATTTCCTGTGGTGGTTTAAAAAGGTTTATACAAATACTGCTGCTGCTGATTTTAAAAATACCATGCGTATGAATGTACTGGCATCCATATGCAGCAATTTTGCGTTTATCACATTATTATTACTTGAAAAATATTGAGCAAAATAATTTCCATAGCAACCAATGTACCTGAATACAGGCATGATCAAAATGAGATCTGTGTTTTTGCTGATAAGATATATCATGCTGATGCGATTGAAAGCCGTAAATATCGTTATCTGTATTCACACAGCGGTATCAAAACCCGGTATTCCATTATTCCCGATTATAACCTACCGATTGAAGAGCGGCAGTTTTTTCCGAAGACTGAGGAACTTGAACCTTTTCCCGGTATAGAAAAAAGAATGGAGTGGTATGCCAGGCACGCCGCACCAATTTCAGTTAGAACAATAAACGCCTGCACTACCGGAAAAATCAACAAAGATGAGATCACCCACCTGATTACAGTAAGCTGCACGGGCATGAGTGCGCCGGGACTCGACCTGGAAATTATGGAGAACATGGAATTGCCGAAACATATTTTCCGCAGCTCGGTAAATTTTATGGGATGCTATGCGGCTGTTCATGCAATTAAACAGGCCGATGCAATTTGCCGTTCATCGCCTCAAGCCAACGTGGTTATCGTTTGTACCGAATTATGTACACTGCATTTTCAAAAAGAAAATTCGATCGACAATATAACTTCAACAGTTATTTTCAGCGATGGCTGCGCTGCTGTTTTGATGCAGAACAAAGATTCTCAGCAAAAAGGAATTATTGTGAAAGATTTTTATTCACATGTGTCGTTTAAAGGAAAAAATGAAATGGCATGGAAACTTTCCGCTACCGGATTTCTGATGACCCTTTCGGGCTATGTACCCAACCTGGTGCACGAAGATTTTAATGATCTGCTTGGAAAAGCATTGCATCATGGTTCCTTAAAAAAAGAAGACATTACCCATTGGTGCATTCATCCCGGCGGAAAAAAAATATTGGAAGCTATTGAAAAAAGCGCTGAACTGCCGGTTGATTCACTTCGCTATTCTTATGAAATACTGAAAGATTATGGCAATATGAGTTCGCCTACGATCTTATTTGTATTGCAAAAAATATTTAACGAACTGCTTGAAGAGCCACCCTCAAAGCCA
>JAHEBJ010000051.1:0-1235 GCA_024642285.1 Sphingobacteriales bacterium | reverse complement strand
AATACAACAACAGGTTTTTTTATAAACGACCTGCATCGCCACCCGATGGCTTACTATTCCATCAAATGGATAACAGCCGTTTTTTCTAAATCGTATCTTGTTAAGCATGACGCTGCGGTTTCGGTGACGAGGGGATTTAAAAAACAGGACTTGATACAGATATTGAACGATGGGGGAATATCCGGATATTCTATACGTTGGAAATGGGCGTTCCGCTATTTAATCATTTGTAAAAATGACTGAGCTAAATAAATTTGATGCATGTATTGTAGGTGGTGGACTTGCGGGACTCGCCCTATCGATTCAACTGTCGAAGCTGGGTTACACTATTGCCCTTTTCGAAAAAGAAAAATACCCTTTTCATAAAGTTTGTGGTGAGTATATAAGCCTCGAAAGCTGGAACTTCCTGGAAGAAATAGGCGTACCACTCTCGGATCTTCAATTGCCCATAATAAATAAATTAATAGTTACTGCGCCTGATGGTAATGAGCTGGCACAGGATCTTCCCCTGGGTGGATTCGGGATCAGCCGCTACAAACTTGATGGTATTCTCAAAGACATCGCTGCGGCAAATCGTGTACAGGTTTTCGACAATTGTAAAGTAAACGATGTACAATTCGCATCTGATGAATATTTATTGCACACAACTGCCGGCGAATTTAGGGGAAGGATTTGTTGCGGCAGTTATGGCAAACGTGGCAATCTTGATGTAAAGTGGAACAGAAGTTTTGTGAACCAGAAAAATAACAAACTCAACAACTATATTGCTGTGAAATATCACATCAAAACAAAATTTCCCGGTAACACAATTGCACTGCACAATTTTAAAAATGGCTATTGTGGCATTTCAAAAATTGAAGACGATAAATATTGCCTTTGCTACATGACAAATGCCGAAAATCTGAAGGCGAGTCAGAATTCCATACCCGAAATGGAAAAAAATATTCTGCAGCAAAATCCTCACCTGCAAAATATATTGAGTCAGAGCCAGGTTGTTTATGAATCTCCGCTCACCATCTCTCAGATTTCCTTTAATAGAAAAACACTGGTAGAAAATCATGTGTTGATGGTTGGCGACGCTGCCGGCATGATAACACCCCTTTGCGGAAACGGCATGAGTATGGCACTGCATGGCAGTAAAATTGCGGCTGGTTTGATTGATCAATTTTTGCAGGGAAATATTAACAGGCCCGCACTGGAAAACCGATACAGCAGCGAATGGAATAAAAAATTTG
>JAHEBJ010000050.1 GCA_024642285.1 Sphingobacteriales bacterium | reverse complement strand
ACAAAGGCATTGAAGTTTATAAGCTCCAGCAATGGACACAAGGACCTGCACTTTTGCAGGCACTGAACATTCTTGAAAATTTTGATCTGAAAAGTATGGGTTATAACAGCGTCAGGTATATTCACACTGTTTACCAGGCGATGAACCTTGCTTTTGCTGACCGCGACTTTTATTATGGCGATCCTTATTTTGCACCGGAAGAACCTATAAAAGGTTTACTAAGTAAAGAGTATGCAAAGCAGCGGGCTAAATTGATAAACATGAATACGAACCTGGCAATTGCTGAACCGGGTGACCCCTATCCATTTGAAGGAACAGCAAATCCTTTCGAAACGTTACGTAAACAATTTATCCTTCTTTCTGACAGTGCCAATAAAGATGTCCGCAATTTTGCTCCTACGCACGATCAAAATCAACAGGTTGCTTTTAATGAGGAAGATTATATGGACAGACTATGGAGGGGAACAACCAGTGTGGAGGCAGCCGACAAAGATGGATGGGTTGTTTCTATCACGCCAAGCGGAGGCTGGGTACCTGCCTGTGTTGCAGGAAATACAGGCATTGGCATGAGCCAGCGCTTACAGAGTTTTGTACTTGACGAAAAATATAATCCTTTTAATGTAATTGAACCGGGCAAAAGGCCAAGGGTAACATTAACTCCCACTCTGGCACTAAAAGATGGTAAACCGTTTTTATCATTTGCCGTGCAGGGAGGCGATACGCAGGATCAAAACCTTTTGCAATTTTTTCTGAATGTTGCCGAGTTTGATATGAACGTACAACGGGCAACTGAAGCGGCGAATATTAACAGTAACCAACTTTGGCTATCACTGGGTGGAACAAAAGCTGCCGATAGAAAACCACGCCCAGGAAATTTATTGTTGAACCGAAACACAACTGATGCTGTTAAAAAAGAACTGGAAAAAATGGGTTATAAATTATCGTTCAGCGACAGGACAAGTGGTCCCATAAACGCAATTTACTTTGATTGGAAACACGGAAGTTTTTGGGGTGGCAGCAGCAATCATGGTGAAGACTATGGAATTAGCTGGTAAATACTTTCATCAACAAAATAAAATATTTTAGCAGCAGAAGACAAAACCCAGTCGCACTGTACCTGCCCTCTTTTTTGTATTTTTGCCACCTTATAATAATCAGGAACATATAAAATGGAATTGACAAAAAATTTTGAACCCAAAGCGTTAGAAGAGAAATGGTATAAACACTGGATGAGCCAGCGATACTTTAACAGCAAGCCGGATGGCCGTCCGCCCTTTACCGTAGTCATTCCTCCTCCCAATGTAACAGGTGTTTTACACATGGGCCATACACTCAATGAAACGGTTCAGGATATTCTTGTTCGTAAGGCACGCATGAGCGGCTTCAACGCATGTTGGGTACCCGGCAGCGACCACGCCTCTATTGCAACCGAAGCGAAAGTGGTTGCGATGCTAAAAGAAAAAGGCATCGATAAAAATAATCTCACAAGAGAAAAATTTTTAGAATACGCTTTTGAGTGGAAGGATAAATATGGCGGTATTATTTACAACCAGATTGAAAGACTGGGTTGCAGTGTTGATTGGGACCGCACTACGTTTACCATGGACGATCATTATTACCAGGCAGTAATAAAAGTTTTTATTGACCTGTATAATAAAGGATTGATCTACCGTGGCGCAAGGATAATCAACTGGGATTCATCGGCGAAGACCGCATTAAGTGATGAAGAAGTAGAATACAAAGACCTCACTGGTAAATTGTATCACCTCCGTTACAAACTGGATACAGATAATGAAGAATACATAAGCATAGCTACGCAACGCCCCGAAACCATCATGGGCGATACGGCTATTTGTGTTAATCCCAACGACGAAAGATACAAACATCTGCAAAGCGCATTTGCATTTGTGCCGTTGATCAACCGGCGCATCCCCATCATCTTTGATGACTATGTTGATCTTGAATTTGGAACAGGGGCATTAAAAGTTACACCGGCACACGACATCAATGATTATAATCTTGGTTTAAAACACAACCTCGAAGTGGTTGATACCATTAACGAAGATGGTACCATGAGTGAAGCTGCGCAGATCTTTATTGGAGAGGACCGTTTTGTTGCACGAAAAAAAATTATCAAGGAACTTGCAGAAAAAGGTTTCTTAACAAAGGAAGAAGAATATACAACGAGATTGGGTTACAGTCAACGAACAGGTGTTGTTGTAGAACCAAGGATAAGTACCCAATGGTTTGTAAAAATGAAAGAACTTGCCGAACCTGCATTGAAAGCTGTTGTTGACGGAGACATTAAAATTCATCCCGGCGATAAATTTTTAGCAACATATAAATATTGGCTGGAGAATGTGAAAGACTGGTGTATCAGCCGTCAGCTTTGGTGGGGACAACAAATACCTGCATGGTATGATACAGAAGGAAAAATGGTTGTTGCAGAAACAAAGGAAGAAGCTTTTGAACAATTCAAAAATAAAAATTCAAAAATAAAAATTGAAGAATTAACCCAGGATGCTGATGTTTTAGATACCTGGTTCTCATCCTGGCTTTGGCCAACCCAGGTTTTTAAAGGAATTACAGAGCCGGGCAATGATGAAATAAAATATTATTACCCGGGTTCTGTGTTGGTTACCGGCCAGGATATTATTTTCTTTTGGGTGGCACGTATGGTAATGGCGGGAATGGAGTTTGAAAAACAAATTCCTTTTAAGGACGTGTATTTCACCGGCATGGTAAGGGATAAACTGGGAAGAAAGATGAGCAAGAGTTTAGGCAACAGCCCTGACTTACTTGATTTGATAGACAGGTATGGCGCCGATGCGGTACGTTTTGGAATTATGGTTTCTTCTCCTGCAGGGAATGATCTGATGTTTGATGAAAATAGTTTAGAGCAAGGTAGGAATTTTAATAACAAGATTTGGAATGCGTTGAAGTTGCTGAAGATGTGGGAAGGAAGGCAGTTGGCAAATGGCAATGAGCAAATGGCAAATGATAATTTCGCCATTGATTGGTTTGAAAACAGGTTGGCTAAAGTAAAAACCGAGGTGGACGAATTGATGAAACAATTCCGTCTTAGTGAAGCGCTGAAAACTATTTACTCCTTGATATGGGATGATTTCTGTAGCTGGTATCTTGAGTGGATTAAACCCGGTTTTGAACAACCAATTGATGCAACGGTTTACGAAAAAACGATAACTTATTTTGAAGACCTTATGCAGTTGCTGCATCCGTATATGCCTTTTGTTACCGAAGAGATTTATCACTTGCTTGGAGAGCAAATAAATGACCTGTGTGTAAAACAATTTGCGGCAGTTAAAACTGCTGATGAAGATATTCTGGCGCAAGGAGAATTATTAAAACAGGTAATCACTACAATCAGGGATGGCAGGAATAAAAATCAGCTGAAACCAAAAGAAACCATCAAACTGTTCGTTGAAACTGATTCAAAAGATAGTTACAAACCGATTGAGAATATTTTAAGTAAGCAGGTAAATGCTGATGAATTATCTTTTACAAATGAAGCAATAGCAAATACTATTGTTGTTGCGGTTGAAAAGGATAAATTTTATATTCAAACGGATAAAGAACTCGACACATCAATTTTAAAAGATGATTTGCTAAAAGACCTCGAACACCAGAAAGGTTTTTTAGCATCGGTAGAAAAAAAATTAGGCAACGAAAAATTTGTGGCCAATGCAAAGCCAGAAGTGATTGCGCTGGAGCAAAAAAAGAAAGCTGATACCCAGGCGAGGATAAAGACTATTGAAGAAAGCCTGTCAACAATCAGTTAAAACATGATTTGAATAACAGGAGTTTAGTAAATTCGTTTATCAGTATAAATTACCCCCATGACGAAAATTGCAAAATATTTCCTTTTGATAGTTTGTATTTGTGTTACTGCTCCTGCTTTGGCGCAAAAGCCAAAGATGGCTCCCATGCAAAAATTCACGCCGCCAAAACTTACCTGTCTGCTGGGTATCCGCAAGGATACTGCTGAAGTGTACAAAGAAGAAGCGGTGCAATTGGTAAAGCTGCCGCTTAAAATAACCGATGATAAAAAGAATGTTTATACAATATCCTCTTACCAATTCATGTATAAAAGAAGAGTGGTATCAGAAGATGAAGAAACAGGCAAAGCCACTCCGGTGATGAGCAATGTATCTGACCTGTTCCGGGTTACTCCACTGCCCGAAAAATGGGTGAACATCATATCGGAACAATTCAAAGCTGGTGAAGAATTATTTTTCTTCGACATCGTAGTGAAAGATGCACAGGGACGCCTTATGTATGCACCTACACTTAGTATAAAAATAAAGTAATGCTTTCCATAAGAAATGCAGGGATAGAAAATATTCCGCTGATCCGCAAACTCACACTTGCCATCTGGCCCCAAACTTACAGCAGCATTCTCAGCAATGAACAAATAGATTATATGCTGGACTGGATGTACAGCCCCGCTTCACTTCAAAAACAAATGGATGAGGAAGGTTGCTTTTTTATTCTTGCTTATGATGAAGAAAAAGCGGTGGGGTTTGCATCCTACAATCAATCTGCTCCTCAAATCTGGAAACTGAATAAGATCTATATTCTTCCCTCGCAGCAAGGCAAGGGAGCAGGGAATTTCATAATGAGTCATATCATTTCCGAAATAAAAAAAACCGGAGCTAAAACATTGCAGCTGCAGGTAAATCGACATAACAATGCCAAACAGTTTTACGAAAAACTTGGTTTCAAAATTATTGACACAGCCGATTTTGATATTGGCAATGGCTATTTTATGAACGACTATATTATGGAATTAACTTTGTAAAAGTATTCTCTGTCAACTAACCTACCCATACACCAGTTGATGCGTTTCCTTTATCACCCCCATCACAAAAACACTCTGTACATTGCCCATATTTTCCTGCTGGCTTAATTTGTTCACATGAAAATCATAATAAGCATTCATATCCTTGCAAATAACTTTCAGCATAAAATCAAATTCGCCGCTTATGCTGTAGCATTCAATAACCTCATGCAGTTCATTAATGGTTTTAATAAATTTGGCCCCGGCAGTTTTACTGTGCTCCTTCAGCGAAACGTAACAAATCACCATCAGGTTCAAATCAACCTTGTACTGATCAACAAGTGTAACGTATTGCTTTATTACCCCACTCTCCTCCATTCTTTTAATGCGCTCATGAACCGGCGTGGTACTCAAGTGAATTTTTTCTGAAATCTCCTTTACAGTTACTCTTGCATTTTCCTGCAACAACTTAAGAATTGCCATATCTTTTGCATCCAGCGATACCACCATGACAGGCGATTGTCCTTTTTTAATTGATTTAGCCATATAATACTTATGTTTTATCCTGCAATATAGATCAATACAGGATTATCTCCTAAACTTTGTAATCTATATAGGATATTATCCTGAAAAGTGTAAATTTGTGTTATAAAACAATATAAAATATGTCAACAATAACTAAAAATGCAATCGACTTCAAACTTGCAAACAAGGTAAAAGATATGAGCCTTGCCGAGTGGGGTCGTAAAGAAATTATGTTAGCCGAAGCAGAAATGCCGGGCTTAATGGCCATTCGTGAAGAGTATGGTCCATCTCAACCTTTAAAAGGTGCAAGAATTGCAGGCTGTCTGCACATGACTATTCAAACTGCGGTTTTAATTGAAACCCTAACTGCTTTAGGTGCAGAGGTTAAATGGAGCTCTTGCAATATCTTCTCTACTCAAGACCAAGCTGCCGCTGCTATCGCTGCTACAGGCGTTGGTGTTTTTGCCTGGAAAGGACAAACACAGGAAGAATCTGATTGGTGTATTGAACAAACATTATTTTTCGGCGGCGCTGACCGTCCGTTAAATATGATCCTTGATGATGGCGGCGATTTAACCAACATGGTATTTGATAAATATCCTGAGTTAATTCAACATGTAAAAGGATTGAGTGAAGAAACCACAACCGGTGTTCACCGTTTATATGAGCGTATGGAAAAAGGTACTTTGCCTATTCCTGCAATCAACATCAACGACTCTGTTACCAAATCTAAATTTGACAACAAGTATGGTTGTAAAGAAAGTCTGGTTGATGCTATCCGCCGTGCAACCGACGTGATGATGGCTGGTAAAGTAGCTGTTGTTGGTTCTTATGGTGATGTTGGTAAAGGTTCTGCAGCTTCACTAAAAGGTGCTGGTTGCAGAGTTATCATTACCGAGATTGATCCTATCTGTGCTTTACAGGCAGCGATGGACGGTTTTGAAGTTAAGCCAATGATTGAAGCTGTTAAAGAAGCCGACATTATCGTTACGGCAAGCGGTTGCAGAGACCTGATCACCGAAAAACATTTCCGTCTGATGAAGGATAAAGCAATTGTGTGTAACATCGGTCACTTTGATATTGAAATTGATATGGCCTGGTTAAACAGCGCTTATGGCAATACAAAAAATACCATCAAGCCACAGGTTGATATGTATACTATCGAAGGTAAAGACGTGATTGTTTTAGCCGAAGGACGTTTGGTTAACTTAGGTTGTGCAACTGGTCATCCGTCATTTGTAATGAGTGCATCATTTACCAACCAGGTACTTGCTCAATTGGAATTATGGAAAAACACCGATAAATACGAAAACAAAGTTTACGTGTTACCAAAGTTCCTTGATGAGAAAGTTGCCCGTTTACACCTTGCCAAAATAGGCGTGGTATTAGATGAGTTGACTACTGAACAGAGTTCTTATTTGGGATTACCAAAGGAAGGACCTTACAAAGTAGATCACTACAGGTACTAGTTTAGATTTCCTTTTATGGGGAGATATAAAATAAAAAACCCATCCGCTTAATTGCGGGTGGGTTTTTAGCTATTAAAGCCTTTTTACTTAGAAGCCTCAGCGATAGGTGCTCTATCAATAAACTGCGTAACCTGGTCAACCATGCCAGCGTCATTATAGTGCCTTGTTGTATGAAACCAAAAAGTTATAGACTTCCCGTTTTTATACTTTGCATTTGCCTGATGCCAGGAAAGCACCCATTTGCCAGATGATGTAACACCTCCATTTGGACTAACATTTGCCATCAACGGTATCATAATGTCGTTTGAGAATTTGATGGACTCCAGCACTTTCCATCTACCATTATAGTAATCCTTAACAGCCTGTTTACCCACGAGGCTATCACCGCCCGACCAGCGAAATAAAACATTATCATCCATTCCGGCGGTAAAACCCTCTATATCTCCTTTTTCAAAAGCCACATTGGCTGTTTTTACATCGTCGCCAGCGGGTGGCGCTAATAATTCCATTGGAGCCTTTTCTGCAGTAGCGGCTCCGTCAGCAGGAGCAGCGGTTTCTTCTGCTTTTTCGTTATTGCAGGCAAATAAAAATGCCGCAATAAAAATCACTGAAATGATTTTTTTCATACTTGTTTTAGTTTTGATGTTAAAAATGTTGTAAAGTTGAGAACGATCGGTTTGTCAAAGGAATTTAGAATCGAACAAAATAAACAATATAAACTGAAATGTCAAACTCTCCGAAAAAACGAATGCCCGAATTAGCTGTTATGATTCATATTTTCATCAGCCACATATTCTTAACTTTGAACTTATATGACAAAACTTTCCGTTAATATAAACAAGCTGGCCACGCTACGCAATAGTCGCGGCGGCAATAATCCCGATCTGATAAAAGCCGCAAAGGATATTGAGCGTTTTGGAGCAGATGGAATTACCATACACCCCCGGCCGGATGAAAGGCATATCCGGTATGATGATGTTTTTGAACTCAAGAAAGTAGTGACAACTGAATTTAATATTGAAGGCAACTGCACGGAACAAAAGTTTGTTGATTTAGTACTTACGAACAAACCAACACAGGTTACACTTGTTCCTGATACACTAGGTCAACTCACTTCCAATCATGGATGGAATACTATTGAACATGCTGCATATTTAAAAGAAATGATCGGCATTTTTAAAAAGGCGGGCATAAGAGTTTCAATTTTTGTAGATCCGGTTGTGGAGATGATCGAAGGGGCCAAAGCTACAGGCACCGACAGGATTGAATTATATACAGAATCCTATGCAAAACAATTTTATAGTAATAGAGAAAAAGCCATTGAGCCTTTTATAGTTGCAGCAAAAAAAGCCAATGATCTTGGTTTAGGAATTAATGCAGGCCACGATCTTGATAGGGTAAACCTGGGGCATTTCGTTAAAAATATTCCTGGCCTGTTGGAAGTCTCTATCGGCCATGCAGTGATATGCGATGCGATTTATCTTGGTTTGGAAAACGCCGTTCAGATTTACAAACGTCAGCTAAAAAGGTAAAAAAATATTTTACTTTAAATATTTCGCCAGTTTTCTTTCCAGAGCAGCTCCTCTTAAATTTTTGCCTATTACCTTCCCTTCGGGATCTAACAAAAAGTTTTGCGGAATACTAAAAATTTGAAATTGTTGTGCAACAGCATTCTGCCAGCCTTTCAGATCACTAATATGCGTCCAGGTTAACCCGTCCATATAAATGGCATCTACCCAGGCTTGCTTTGTTTTATCTAATGATACACCAAGGACAGTGAATTTCTTGTCTTTATATTTGTTAAAGGCAGCAACAAGGTTTGGATTTTCCTGGCGGCAAGGCCCACACCAGCTAGCCCAAAAATCAACCAAAACATAATTACCCCGCAAAGAAGAGAGGCTTACAGAAGTACCCGATGTGTCAGGCTGTGCAAAATCAGCTAAAATTGTACCCGGACCATTTATTTTTCCTTCAGCAATTTGCTGCGCAAGATATTGACCCATTGGAGTTGCCTTCACCTCAGGCGTCAACTGGTTAAACAACTCTTCAGTTTTAACGAAATCCTCGGCAATCTGATTAAACTTGATAATAGCAAGGGGTGTAATTGCAGATCCGGTATTTCTGCTTACAAAATTCAGAATCAGTTCTTTTGCTTTAGCGGTTAAAACCGGATTGTACTCCAGATTTTCATTGAATACCGACTGGTAAGGCTCCAGAGAGGTATTATAGTCGTTGAAGACATCATGTGATGCTGATCCTTCAATTTTAGATTTATCAATCGCAGCAATATCACCCGTGATTTGAACATTACTGTTGTCGAGAAACAACGTAATAAAAGGTGGTTGCTTATTGAAAAGTATGATCTTAAAATCGGGGCGGTCCATCTTTCCTGTAAAAAAGAATTTGCCGCCTTGCACTACGGAAGCTATTTCTGTTGCACCCGTTTGGCCGTTCAGAAATTCTACAATGGTTCCATCAGGAAACCCAGTTACCGAACCGTCAATTTTAAACTCCGTTAAAACCTGCTTACTAACTGTGTCAATTGCCTTTTCAGTTTTTTTAGTTGCGGAAATTTTGCCAACATCGCTTCCCTCCGACTTTTGAACCTTTGGCGTACAACTGAAAATTAAACCAGCAATAAGAATAAATATAACTCGATTCATTATGTGAATTTATAGTTTGCAATTTAACGAGTTTTGGGCAGAAGGAATCACCCTATAACTGTATTTATGAATTCTTTAGTAGTAATCGATATATTATCGGTAAATTCAAGCGCCTTAATATAAGCGGACCCAACAATAGCACCGTTTGTGTATTTACAAGCTGCATCAAAGCTGGTTTTATCTTTTATACCAAAACCAACCAATACCGGATTATCAAGATTCAGACTTTGCAGCTTTTTGAAATAATCAGATTGGTCAACATTATCATTTGAGCTGCCGGTGGTAGATGATGATGACACCGCGTAAACAAATCCGCTGCTTAGTTGGTCTATTTTACGAATTCTTTCTTCGGGTGTTTCGGGTGTAACTAAAAAAATAAATTTAAGATTATATTTTTGAAATAGTCGCTGAAATTGCGTTTTAAATTCATACATGGGCAAGTCAGGTAAAATAACTCCATCTACGCCAACTTTTGCAGCATCTTGGCAAAATTTTTCAAAGCCATATTGCAAAACCGGATTCATATACCCCATGAGGATAATCGGTATATCAATTTTCTCTCTTACATTTTTTAGCTGATCAAACAAACAGGGAATACTCATTCCATTTTTCAATGCCCGGATATTACTTTGCTGAATAACAGGTCCGTCGGCAATGGGATCGCTGTATGGAATTCCAAGCTCCACAATATCGGCACCGGCTTTCTGCAAGGCGTCAATCACGTCAACTGTAGAGTTCAGGTGAGGATATCCTGCAGTGCAGTACATATTTAATACAGCAGTTTGTTTTTTTTGAAATAATGTAGTAAGCCTGTTCATTATTATAATCTTGTTGAAGGAACAACATGCACTTCTCTTTCATCCAATATGATCAGATTATACCGTGGTTTAACATCCATGTCGATGGCTATTTTGTAAAGTGCTTTTTTTGTGTTGGCAGTTTTAGGAAAGTTTACAATAATGCTGTCGCCTTTTCTTTCAACTGAATATTTTTTTCCGTCAAACCCGTCATCTATACAACTAAAAAATTCATAGCGTTCGCCATAAATGTTAGAGGTCATTTGAACCGACCGGGAATACGAATCGCATTCTCCTATCCTTTCAGATTTGAGATCGTGATTGATAAATGAATCGCTGCAGGAAAATAATGCAAAGCAGATAGCAAGAAAAAATATGTTTCTCATAATTATAAATATTTCATGTAGGTTGACAGATCTTTATCTCCTCTTCCACTTAAACAAACTACAACAACATCATTCTTATCAAACTCAATTTTATTTAAAGCAAATAATGCATGTGCCGTTTCCAATGCAGGAATTATCCCCTCAAGCTTACTTAATTCAAAAGCTGCCTGCAAGGCTTCCTCATCTGTAGCACTCATAAATATTGCCCGGTCGCTTTCATACAAATGTGCATGCAGCGGTCCAATGCCAGGGTAATCCAGTCCGGCTGAAATGCTGTGTGGCTCTACAACCTGCCCGTCTGCTGTTTGCATGAGCAGACTTTTGCTACCGTGTAAAATACCTGGCTTGCCCAGTTGAGTTGTGGCGGCGCTCATCCCAGTATCTATTCCACAACCGGCGGCCTCTACGGCAACCAGTTTTACTTTTTCAATTCCTAAAAAATGGTAAAATGCACCGGCAGCATTACTACCGCCACCTACGCATGCAATAACGTGACTAGGTAATTCAGTGCCAATATTCGTTAACAATTGTTTTTTAATTTCTTCACTGATGATGCTTTGAAATCTGGCCACCATATCTGGATAAGGATGTGGACCAACAACCGAACCAATGATATAATGTGTATCAGTGGGGTTATTGATCCAGTCACGGATAGCTTCGTTGGTGGCATCTTTTAAAGTTTTGCTGCCGCTTGTTGCAGGAACAACTGTTGCTCCTAACATTTTCATACGGGCTACGTTAGGCGCCTGGCGTTCAATATCTTTCTCGCCCATGTACACAATGCATTCAAGACCTTTTAGAGCACATACCGTTGCTGTTGCAACGCCGTGCTGACCTGCCCCTGTTTCAGCAATGATTCTTTTTTTACCCAGCTTTTGCGCCAGCAAAATTTGCCCAATTGTATTATTGATCTTGTGTGCGCCGGTATGGCAAAGATCTTCTCTCTTCAAAAAAATATTCGTGTTGTATTTTTTGCTGAGGCGTTCTGCATAAAAAAGTGGCGTAGGCCTGCCAACATAATCTCTCATCAATTGCTGAAACTCTTTTTGAAAGCTCTCTTCGTAAATTATTTTCAAATAGTTTTCCTGCAGCTCCTTTACATTAGGGTACAGCATTTCGGGAATGAATGCTCCGCCGAAGTTTCCGTAATAGCCATGTTCATTTACGCCGAATTCCATCTCCTTTATTTTAATCCTTGTCTGAATTGAAGTACCAGCGCCATATCTTTTACCCCCGGTTCTTTTTCCAGTTTGCTGTTTACATCTACTGCGAAATAATCAGGATGCTTGAATGTCCTGACTTTTGTCACATCATCAACGCCAATTCCTCCACTCAAAAAGAAAGGCTTCTCAATCTTAGCGTCGCTGATCAATTTCCAGTCAAATTGCTTGCCCGTGCCACCTTCCACATCAGAATAAGCAGTATCAAATAAATAATAATCGCAAACTTCATCATAGTCTGCCACCATTTCATCGATCGACATTTTGCCATCTCCCACTTTAAAGGCCTTGATCACTTCCACATCATCCGAAAGCTGTTCACAAAGTTCGGGACTTTCATCTCCATGCAGTTGAACTACATCCAAACCGTAGTCTTCAACAGCATCAATGATCTCATCATATTCAGCATTTACAAATACACCTACTTTTTTCAGATCGAAATCAGAATTCTTCAATTCCTCTTTTGCAATTTTGTCGCCCATATACCTTGGCGATTCTTTGTAAAAAATCAAACCTGCAAAATCAATATCCAGTCCATCTAATTGTTGTAACTGTTTCACTTGGGTAATACCACAAACTTTCGTGTTCATATTTATTGTTGTTTTAATTGTTGTACAAATTGTTTGAATGCTTCACCGGGATCTTTTTCTTTCATAAAATTCTCTCCTATTAAAAATCCTCTGAAGCCTGCATCTTTAAATTTAAAAATCGTTTCAATATTGTTGATACCGCTTTCGGCAATTTTTATTTTATCTGCAGGAATCTGCTTACTCAATTCAATCGAATGGTTTATATCTACCGCAAAAGTTTTCAAATCCCTGTTGTTTACACCCACAATATCTATTTCATCGCAAATATGCTCCAGTTCCGCTTCATTATGAATTTCCAGCAAAACTTCCAGTTTCAAAGATTTTGCAAAGAAAGCCAATTCCTGCACATTTTCGGGCGATAAACAGGCAGCTATCAATAAAATAACATCTGCCCCCATCGCTTTGGCCTCAATTAACTGGTACTCATCTATAATAAAATCTTTCCTCAGGACAGGAATTTTATTTACTCTTGCCTTTTGCAAATCATCAGCAGAACCTCCAAAGAAATCAGCATCGGTTAATACTGATAAACCCGAAGCGCCGCTTTCCGTGTAAGATTTAGTCACTTCTGCCACATCTGCAATAATATTAATTATTCCTTTTGACGGAGACCTTCTTTTAAATTCAGCAATAATTCCAGTCTTTGTTTCATCCAGTAAAAATTGCTTTAATGAAATTACCGGGCTATTGAAAACCGGCATTTGCATCAGCTGCTCCGTCAAAAGCAAGTTCTTATTTTTTGCAACCTCCTCTCTTTTATGTTCAATTATTTTATCCAGGATATTCATATTACCTGCCCGTTAGTTTTTGTAAAGATTGATAAGCTCTTCCACTTTCTAAACTTTCAACTGCGAGTTGATAACACTCATCATAAGATCTATATTTTCCGGTACACTGCAATGCCATCGCCGAGTTAGCCAATACAATAGCATTCTGTGCCCAACTTCCCTCGCCTTTTAAAATAGTTGTAAAAATCTTCGCAGCTTCTTCAACAGAATTACCACCGTGAATATCCGTTGGACTGACCGTTCTTTTTCCTAAGTCCTCTGCACTATAAATTTTTTCACCTGCATTAGTTATCACTTTAATATCACCAGTTAAAGAAATCTCATCATAACCATCCAGACTGTGAATGATAGTGAACGCACTGCTACCCTGCTGCAATAAATAATTATAAATCCTCGCCATCTCTAAATTATAAACGCCAACCAATTGGTATTTTGGTGCTGCCGGATTAACCATCGGCCCAAGCATATTGAAAAAAGTCCGCACTCCAAGATTTTTTCTTATCGGCCCTACAACTTTCAATGCCGGATGAAAAATGGGCGCATGCAAAAAACAAATGTTTGCATCATCCAGTTCTTTCTTTAAAGCATCGTTATCATTTTTAAAAGTATACCCCAGTTGCTCCATAACATTGCTGCTGCCGCTGATGGATGATGCGCCGTAGTTTCCATGTTTGGCAACTTTAGTTCCCGTACCTGCAACAATAAAACAGCTGAGCGTTGAAATATTGAAAGTATTTTTCCCATCACCGCCTGTACCAACAATATCAATTGTTTCATGCCCATTCAAATCGGCTGGCACACAGAGTTCAAGCAATGCATCACAGAATCCCTGCAGTTCTTCTATGGTGATGCTTCGCATTAAATACACAGTAATAAATGCCGCAATCTCCGCATCACTATACACATTTTTAGAAATATTATGCAACACTTCTTTAGCCTTGTCTCTTGTAAGGCTTTTATGTTCGAATAAATAATTCAGTATTTTTTTCATTCTTTTATTTTAACCAGTTTCGCAGGATCATTTCCCCATCGGGTGTTAACACACTCTCCGGATGAAACTGCACACCCTGCACGTCAAATGTTTTGTGCTGCAATGCCATGATATATCCGTTCTCATCTCTTGCAGTAATTTCTAACTCTTCCGGGAAACCATCGTTACTTACAATCCAGCTATGATAGCGCCCCACCTCAATTATTTCAGGCAAGCCATTTAGAATTTTTGATTTTTTATTTTTGATTTTTATTGGCGTAGCCACGCCATGATAAACGGTATCCAAATTGATAAGGCTTCCACCAAATGCTTCGGCAATTGCCTGATGGCCCAAACACACACCCAGTATGGATTTAGTTGCAGCGTATTTTTTTATTAACGGCAATAGCAAACCAGCCTCTACCGGAATACCCGGGCCGGGTGATAATATGATCTTATCATAAACCGCAACATCTTCTAATGTTATCTTATCATTTCTGTACACATCAACTTTTTCACCCGTAATTTTTTCTACAAGATGAACCAGATTGTACGTGAAGGAATCATAATTGTCAAAAACCAATATTTTCATCACCCTATTTTTTCTGCCAACACAATGGCTTGTTTTAATGCATTTAGTTTATTATTCACTTCTTGCAATTCACTTTGCGGGTTGCTTGCTGCAACTACGCCTGCACCTGCCTGATAAACCAGGGTATTATTTCCGGTTAAAAAAGTTCGTATCATTATGGCATGATTTACCGATCCGTTAAAACCAATAAAACCAATTGCGCCGCCGTAATAACTTCTTGATGTAGTTTCATAGTCATTAATGAGCTGCATGGCCCTTATTTTAGGAGCCCCGCTTAATGTACCGGCTGGAAATGTTGTCGCCAATAATTTAAACGGATTTATATCAGGCCCCACCTTACCCGTTACTTCACTCACCAAATGAATTACATGACTGTAGTAATTTATTTTTTTGTACTGCGAAACTTCAACTTCGGTGCACATTCGGCTCAGGTCATTTCTTGCTAAATCAACCAACATCACATGTTCGGCATTCTCTTTTTCGTCATTTTCAAGTTGTATTGCCAATGCTTTGTCTTTCTCATCGTCGCCAGTTCTTTTAAATGTGCCTGCAATGGGATGTACAACAGCTTTTCCATTGTCAACTATTAACTGACTTTCGGGAGATGAGCCCATCAATTTATAATCGCCATAATCAAAATAAAATAAATAAGGACTTGGGTTTATACTCCTAAGCGCCCGGTAAACGTTAAACTCGTCGCCGATAAATTTTTGCTCAAATCTTCGGCTCAAAACAATTTGAAATACATCGCCCCGATGACAACTTGCCACACCTTTCTTTACCATTTCAATGTATGCCGCATCTGTAATGTTTGAACTTTCTTCGCCAACAGCCTTAAATGGAAAGCCCGGCACATCTTTGCTTCTGATCAGGCTTTCAATTACTTCAACTTCTGATTCAACTCCGTTAAAATGATTTTCGCAGATGAACAATTCGTCTTTGAAATGATTGACGGCAATAACGTATTGATAGAGGCGGTAACGCATTAAAGGAATATCGTTGATTGTTGATCGCTGGGCCTTAGCAGCAAATTGCACATTGTCAAAAAATTGAACCGCATCAAATGTTGAATACCCAAACAATCCCTGTGCAACGTTTACCGGAGATGTGGCAGCCTCTTTAATTTCAAAACGATTCATAAAATTCCTAAGCAATTGAGGAACATCAGCATTGGTATCTAATTTAATCCTTTCAGCATTTTGCCCGGGCAGTTTAAATTCTATTGCCGCAGGATTACTGATTTCAATTCCGGCAACCGCATTAATGCCAATAAAAGAATAACTGTTCTCCCCTGCATGAAAATCGGTACTCTCCAACAGGATTGTATCCCTGAACCTGTCTCTCAATCTCAAATAAATACCAACCGGTGTGTATACATCAGCCAGCATCTTTTTATAACTGGTTTGTATTTCTATTTTCTTCATAAAGCTCAATTAAAAAACCCGGCACATGTGCCGGGTTCAACTATATATAATATTACAATAGCAACGAAGGCACGTCATTTGACCATGCCCCACCACCAATTGTTATTATTTGTATTGATCATCTTCATTGTTATTGCAAATATTAAAACAAAAAGGGTAATAAAAAAACTTATTTTTTCGGGCATTTAAAATCCAGTGGATTTTCATTATCTTTTAGGTAGATTAAAACTAGTGGATATGAAAATTGTAATTTTTGGCGCAACGGGAATGGTTGGCAAGCAACTTGTACAACAATCATTATTTAATGGCAATCATGTACGGGCTTTTGGAAGAAATGTGTACACAACAGATTATTTGCAAACTGATAACCTGGAATTGGTGCAAGGAGCATTGTTTTCAGAGAGTGAAGTTTTTCGTGCAATTGAAGGTTGCGATGCTGTTGTATCTTCAATCGGAGGCTCAAAAGACGGGCTGGATAAAGCACGTACATTGGGATTAAAGAATATTATCGAACAAATGGATAAAGCGGGTGTGAAGAGGTTTGTTGGTATTGGGGGTATGGGTATTTTAAATGCCAGTGATCGCATGAAAATAATGGAAGAAAAAACATTTCCTCCAGAACATTTAGCGGTAAGTATGGAGCACCTTAAAGCACTGGAACAACTGGAAGAAAGCAAATTAGACTGGACATTTGTTTGTCCATCCATGATAAAAAACGAAGGACCAACTGGCGCTTTCAAAACCGCAGCCAATCATCTTCCCGAACCGAATAATGACCGGATAAATGCTGGTGATCTTGCGTTATTTATGCTGAATGAACTTGTGAGGAGTGAATTTGTGAGACAGCGGGTTGGTATTTCAAATTGACAGCCTCGGGCGTCAGAATAAACTTCAAAATAAATTTACCAATATTAACAGCCAGTCAGCCTTTCCATCCCATTTACGCTTACTTTTGTTTCCTCAAATAACTAAAACCAATCAACATGAGAAAGGTCCTCTTCTTTTTGCTTTTGTTAAGTACCGGCAGCTTGTTTGCGCAAGATGCAGTGCAATACCAGATTCCTCCAAAAGAAATTTACGATCTGGTAATGGCTAAACCAACCCCGGGAGTAAGTTTTGACAAAAAGGGCAACTGGATGCTTATAATGGAACGAAGCAGTATGCCCGGAGTAGAAGAACTGGCACAGCCGGAATTACGGATTGCAGGGTTGCGGATTAATCCCAATAATTTTTCGCCCAGCCGTTCGGGCTTTTCAACTGCTATATCGCTTAAAAATATTAAGACTGGAGCGGAGACTCCTGTTACAGGATTACCGCCAAATTTAAAAGCCGGCAGTTTTGCCTGGAGCCCCAACGAAGAAAAAATTGCATTTACCAACACCACAAATACCGGTGTTGATTTATATGTAATCAACATTGGGAGCAAAAAAGCCACAAAAATAAACAAGGCGCAGGTTAATACCGTTATGGGCACTGCCTTCGACTGGATTGATAACAATACTATTGTTTACAAATCGGTTTACAAACCGTTAAACAAACTGGCTGCAAAACCACTTGCACCTACTGGACCTGTGGTGCAGGAAAACCTGGGTAAGGTAAGAGCAAGCCGAACTTACCAGGACCTGATAAAATCGCCATACGACGAAACCTTATTTGAATTTTATGCTACTACTCAGCTGGTAAAAAATGTAAATGGTATAGAAACTCAGATTGGGATTCCAGCTATTTTTAGCAATGTAAGTCCGTCTCCCGATAAAAAATATTTTTTAGTTGAACGTATCGATAAACCATTCTCTTATTTGGTACCAGCCGGTGGATTCAACAGCAGCGTGCTGATTACGGATGCCAATGCAAAAATTTTAAAAATGCTGGTTAAACTGCCATCGAACGAACTGGCACCAACTGGTTTTGACAACGTATTGAATGCACCACGTCGTTTTAGCTGGTTCGATAATGAACCTGCTACCATTTCATGGATAGAACCATTAGACAGCGGCTTCATGAAAAACAAAATGACTTTTCATGATGCGGCATATATTTTAGCGGCTCCATTTACCGGTACACCAAAAG
>JAHEBJ010000129.1 GCA_024642285.1 Sphingobacteriales bacterium | reverse complement strand
GCTGGAATCGCTCCGCTCCATTTGTTATCAATCATCGGGCAAAAATGATCTGCATTGGTTTCATTCAGCCACACATGATTGGTTTTGTAATTGTTCTTTTTTATAAATGCAGGCAGCTTAAACGCAACATACGACGGAAGGTCAACGCTCACCAGAAGCAATTTCACTTTCTGCGATTTATATTTTTCTGCTATTCTGATAAATTCCGGAATCTCTTCATTACAGGGCTTGCAAAATGTAGCCCAGAAATTTACCACGTACACAGTATCATTCTTAGCCGAATAAGAATTCACGACATCTTCGATCTTCCACCTGGGAATGGTCTGGCTATTTGCGGATACTAAAAACCCAATCAGGGTAAAGAGGAACAGAAGTTTTTTAATCATCCCCAAAAATAACCAGAAAAATTAAAGCCATTCGCTTGAAAACGTTAAAACAAACGCCAAATTAGCTTTTGGCTAATCCCCTGTTTCAGGCTAAATTTGCAACCTGTCAGCATATAAAGGCAGCCCAATTCTTAATTTTTAATTCTTAATTTTTAATTACACATGGCATACGACGTAATAGTGCTCGGTAGCGGCCCAGGTGGTTATCCTGCAGCAATAAGATCAAGTCAGCTCGGAAAAAAAGTAGCAATTGTTGAACGTGAAAGCCTCGGCGGCATCTGTTTAAACTGGGGATGTATCCCAACCAAGGCATTGTTAAAAAGCGCTCAGGTATATGAATATGCCAAGCATGCCAGTAACTACGGTATTAAAGTTGATAACCCGATGGCTGAATTTGAAGCCGTTATTAAACGCAGCCGCGGGGTAGCCGATAAGATGAGTAAGGGTATTCAGTTTTTGATGAAGAAGAATAAGATTGATGTAGTGATGGGCAATGGCAAACTGATTGCCGCCAATAAACTGGAAGTAACAGCAGCCGATGGCAGCAAACAAATACTGGAAGCAAAGAATATCATATTAGCAACAGGGGGCCGCGCCCGTGAATTACCCAGCATGCCCATCGACGGTAAAAAAATTATTGGTTACCGTGAGGCGATGGTGTTGCCAACCCAACCCAAGAGCATGATCATTTGCGGAAGCGGCGCCATAGGAAGTGAGTTTGCATATTTCTATAACAGCCTGGGAACAAAAGTTACCATGGTAGAGTTTATGCCACGCCTTGTGCCTGTTGAGGACGAAGACATCAGCAAAGAACTGGAGAAGAATTTTAAAAAGCAGGGCATGACCATCATGACCAATAGCGAAGTGATGAGTGTTGATACAAGCGGAGCAGGAGTTAAAGCAAAGGTAAAAACCGCCAGCGGCGAAGAAACCCTGGAGGCAGATATTTTATTAAGTGCAGTAGGCGTTGTTGCCAATATTGAAAACATGGGCCTTGAAGCGCTGGGCATTAAAACCGATAAAGGAAAAATTATTGTTGATGTAAACCAGCAGACCAATGTACCCGGCATTTATGCGATTGGCGATTGTACACCCGGGCAGGCGCTTGCACATGTTGCCAGCAAGGAAGGTATCAATGCCGCAGAGCACTTGAGTGGTCATCATCCCGAGCCGATGGACTATAATAATATCCCCGGCTGTACTTATTGCTTGCCCGAGATTGCAAGTGTTGGTTATACCGAAAAAGCGGCCAAAGATGCAGGTTACGAACTGAAGATCGGCAAGTTTCCTTTTGTTGCCAGCGGCAAGGCTGTTGCCAGCGGCGCCACCGAAGGTTTTGTAAAAGTTATTTACGATGCCAAGTACGGCGAGTTTTTAGGCTGCCATATGATTGGCCTTAATGTAACTGATATGATTGCCGAAGCCGTAGTTGCCCGTAAGCTGGAAACCACAGCACATGAAATATTAAATGCGGTACACCCTCATCCAACCATGAGTGAAGGACTGAAGGAAGCAACAGCTGCCGCTTATGGCGAGGCGATAGATATTTAACTTCCGCTTTTGTCATTCCGACGCAGAAGGAATCTGTTCATAAAAAATTAAATCCCATTTTACCATGGGATTTTTTTATTCACCTCCTGCTCTTTTCGGTTTAAAAACCTGCGCTTTTAACAACCTGCCTGCCAGCAGGCAGGTTGTTAACGCATTAAACAATAAATTATACGAAAGTTAAACTTTCGTATAATTTATTGTTTTTTATATATACATTTGATACACATACTTATAAAACTGGGGTTTTATGAACATTCGCCTATTTACGAGTTAGCGTCCACCTTAATATCAACAATCTTTATTAATGGATTCATGATAAAAATCAACGGAAATGAAGAAATATCTTCTCTCAATTTGTTTTCTGCTCATTGGCTATCTTACATTTAGCCAAAATAATTCGTTAGAATATGATATGCTTATAAAAAAAGGTAAATCCCTTTATGATGTAAAAGATTATAAGAATTCAGCCCTTGCATTTTCTTCTGCTTTTCAACTGCCAGGACAGCAGCCTTCTTTTAATGACAGATATGCTTCCGCCTGCTCCTGGTCTCTTGCCAGTTTCCCTGATAGCGCATTTTCACAATTGTTTATTATCGCAAGTTTAAAAAAGCTAAACTTCAATAATGTTGACGATATACTAACTGATAAAGACTTCACCCAATTACATAACGACAACCGCTGGCAGGATGTAAAAAATAAAATATTTACAAATTCATATAGAACATTTTTAGCGATGCAAAGTGAAGCTGGTTTGAAAGTTGTAACATCTGACCCAAACCATCTGGCTCATACTTGGGCATTGGGTAATTCTGTTGATAATGTTTTTTTAAACCTGAATGATCCTGCCTATCGGTTACTTAAGGAGAAAAAGTTTAATGAAGCATACCAGTATTTAAAAGTAAGCCTTAATAGTTTTCCCCAGAATTATACATTTACTCGGGATATAGGAGACTATTATAAAGCAACAGGTGATGAAACTAGGGCTTACGTTTATTATTCAAGAGCATTGGAGTTGAAATATTACAGGGCAATTGGTGACACCGCCCGCATAGCGACAATTGACTCAGCAATGTCCGCAGATTATCAACAATTAACAAAGCAAAGTGGCCGTACTGCAGTTCCAACAGAAAACCTGCTTTTTGCCATCGCAAATCAATTAATGCGGAAAGGAATGGCTGAAAAGGCCTATGCCATGAACAAACTGAACATTGAATATCATCCCAAGAGTTTTAGGGCAAACAAAGGTATGAGTGAATACTATAACGCTAAAGGCGACAAGGAAAAAGCAGATGAATATAATACAAAGTCATTGCTTTTGCAGTACAGGTTACCGGGAAATTTTTTCGAACCATCATTTAACATAGAGGAATATATTATTTCCCGGTATGAAAGTGTATCCAAACAACGTGGTTTTAAAGTAATCACCCCGGAGGGAATGGTGAATACACTGGCAAACTATTTTTTGAACAGGAAAATGTTTGACAAGGCTGAGCTGCTATTCAAAATGAATGTAGAGAATTATCCACAAAGTCAGAATGCGTTCAACAGAATGAGTGCTTATTACAAAGCAACAGGTGACGCAGTTAAAGAAGAAGAATTCAGTAAAAAGGCTCAAATAATAAAAAATAACCCTAATATGCAGAGCTTTTCAGGAAACACACCCGTTGCAGATACAACTTATAATACTTCTGTTGAAAAGCCCATTTGCAAAACAAAATGTGCAAAAATATTAATAGACGAGGCACATAATAATTATCATACTGCAACAGGCCGATATAAACCATTTGCAAACCTGGTGGCTAATGATGGATTCACTGTTATAAGAGGACGACTCCCATTTACATTGCAATCACTGGAAGATATTAATGTTGTTGTGATCGCAAGTATGGGAACAACAACCAATGACGAAATAAAGATTTTGAATGAATGGATTCGCCAGGGCGGTTCTTTGCTCGCAATCACAGATCATGATAATCCTATTAGTAACGATCTGTTTGAATCTTTAGGAATACAGACTCCAGATATTAATTATACGATTGATACTTTACATGGCACCGCTGCCATATATTTTTCGGGAAAAGATAAGTTATTAGGAGACCACCCGATTATAACAGGGAGGGATAGTTCAGAAAAAATAAGGAGAGTCACGTCATTTACAGGAAGATCAATTATAGGCCCTGCAGGCAGTACAGCTCTACTTCAATTAAGCACATCTGCTGGTGACTACATGACAATCGATCCTACTCTACGCTCAATTGAAGACATGATATTAATTCCTGTTAAAGGTCAACGTTCCCATGGTGTAGCATTTACTCTGGGAAATGGGAAAGTAGTTGCGTTTAGTGAAGCAGCCATGTTAACGGCACAACTATTTCCGCCTGATGGACAACCAGTAGGAATGAATGTCTCCGGCTCTGATAACAGGCAATTTGTTTTAAATGTGATGAGATGGTTGACGGGTTATTTAAAATAATTTTAAAAGGCTCATAACACATGAGATGACATTGTCCGTTTCACAAAAGCCAAGCCGCTAACAATCGCATTTGTTCTATTCGGGCTAACGAATAGCGTCTTTCGTCGTTCGGTTCGCTTTTCAGCTTTTTGTCCGGGCTTGACTTTTACTATTTAGCTTTTGAATAAAATCTCTACTTTAGTTCTTTGTTCAGCACCCGTCGCCGGGGGCGACGAATAGATGAAGCCCCCAACAGCACAAATGCCTGAACGTTAGCTGCCACCTCTTTGCAACAGTTCAAACCTTTAACAAACAATAATGAAACATGAATTTTACCTTTAATAAAACAAAATAATCACATAATGAAACAGACAATTTTAATGACTTG
>JAHEBJ010000128.1 GCA_024642285.1 Sphingobacteriales bacterium | reverse complement strand
CTATGTTTAACAACGCCGATGGGAAAGTAACGGTTTACAATATGAAGTATGATACGATGCGTTTTTCGCCGGCATCTACATTTAAAATATTTAATTCGCTGGTGGGTTTACAAACCGGCAGAATTACCGATGAGAATATGGTGATTAAAGGGGATGGTGTTGAACGTTGGAACAAAGACTGGAACAAGGATATGAATATGACCGAAGCTTTTAAAACCAGCTGTGTACCCTTTTACCAGGAAGTGGCCCGCAGGATTGGAGAAGATACCATGAAGCAATGGATTGACAGTATTGGTTACGGTAATAAAGATATCAGTGGTCCGCTTGATTCATTCTGGTTGAACGGAAAATTAAAAATATCGCCGGATGAGCAGCTTGGTCTGGTGAAGAAATTATATTTCGATCAGTTGCCCTTTCGCAAAAGTGTACAGCAGCAGGTTAGAGATATTATGATGCAGGAAAATAACACTGCCTACCAGTTAAGTTATAAAACCGGCTGGGGATATGATGATGATGGCAAAGCTATTGGCTGGATCGTTGGCTGGATAGAGGAAAATAAACACGTGTACTTTTTTGTAACATTTGTAAAAGCGCCCGATAAGGACACCGATCTGAGCAAACTGCGTTTGAATATTACCAAGGCTATTTTAACCCAATATGGTTTTTTTGAAGGAAAGAAATAAAACATTGATTTGGTGACAGGCTGTTAGATTTTACTATTCTTTTTTAACATTGGCTTAAAGTCAGTTTGGCTAATTTGCATACCTATGAATTTGTCTTTTCAACACAATATCTATTTTATCATACTGGCAGCCATTCCTGTTTTGCTGTTGCTGTATGCTATGGTGTTGGGCTGGAAGAAAAGAACAATTAAAAAAATTGGTGATGAAAGATTGGTGAACGAACTGATCAAAAACTATTCTCCTCAAAAATTTGCGTTGAAATTTGTTTTGGTATTACTGGCTTTTACCGCAACAGTGTTTGCTTTAGTAAACCTTCGTTCCCCAAAAGGCATAGAAAAAGTTAACCGCAATGGCATTGATGTGATGATTGCCATCGACGTAAGTAAGAGCATGTTGGCGCAGGATATAAAACCAAACAGGTTAGACAGGGCTAAACAGGCACTCAGCAAATTGATTGATAAACTCAGTAATGACAGAGTAGGTATTGTGGTTTTCGCAGGCCGGGCTTATTTGCAGATGCCGCTGACCGGCGACCATGGCGCTGCAAAAATGTATCTCTCATCGGCGTCAACGGAAGTGGTACCAACACAGGGAACAGTAATTGCCGACGCATTAAAAATGTGTTATGCATCTTTTAATTCCAAAGAAAAAAAATATAAAGCCGTTGTGTTGATAAGCGACGGCGAGGATCATGATGAAGGTGCTTTAAAAATAGCGGCGCAAATGGCTGAAGAGGGAATCGTTGTAAA
This sequence comes from Sphingobacteriales bacterium, assembly GCA_024642285.1. Classification (GTDB taxonomy): domain Bacteria; phylum Bacteroidota; class Bacteroidia; order Chitinophagales; family Chitinophagaceae; genus Ferruginibacter. The sequence continues at coordinate 3,351 of JAHEBJ010000128.1, read as the reverse complement.
TACTGTTGGCATTGGTTCTCCGCAGGGTTCAACTTTTGTAGACGAACTCACTAACCAACCTAAAACAGACAACGAAGGCAACCTGGTTATAACCAAACTCAATGAGGAGGAACTAAAAAAAATTGCAGAGAAAGGGAATGGAACTTACCAGCTTTTTACAAATACCGATGATCTGGTATCCAAACTGGATGCACAGCTGGGCAGTATGGATCAGCGAACGGTTACGGAAGATTCTCTGGTTAATTATAAGAACTACTTTCAATATTTTTTATTGCTGGCATTGATATTGTTGGTCGTTGAATTACTGATATCAGAAAAGAAAAGATCGCAAATTAAAAAAGCTGCTGTACTAACTTCCTTATTTCTCATTTCTTATTTCTTATTCCCTGCAACAGCTTCCGCTCAAAACGAAAAGAAATTGATTAAAACAGGTAACGAAGCTTATGAGAAAAAGGATTATGAAAACGCCATCAGCAATTATAAACAGGTAATCGGTAAAACACCGGCCAATGCTACAGCACAGTACAATTTGGGCAATGCATTGTATAAAAGCAAGAAGACCGACGAAGCTATTCAGTCTTATGACAATGCCGTTGCAAATGCAGATTCAAAAATTGACAGGTCAAGATCTTTTTATAACAAGGGAGTTGTGTTGCAGAATAATGAAAAACTGCCTGAATGCATCGATGCGTATAAAAATGCACTAAAGCTGAATCCGCAGGATGAAGACGCCAGGCAGAATCTGCAGAAAGCATTGCAGCAGCAAAAACAGCAACAGGAAAAACAAAAGAAAGATAAAAAACAGGATAAGAAACCAGAAGACGATCAAAAGAAAAAGGAGAAAGACAAGCAAAAGGACGAAGAGAAGAATCAGCAACCCAAACCCCAGCCTTCTAAACTAACTAAGCAGGATGCAGAGGAAAAACTAAAAGCATTGTTGCAGCAGGAAAAAAATCTGCAGGACAGACTACGTAAAGTAAATGCCGCTTCATCGGCAAAGCCTGAGAAGGATTGGTAAACTGGTCTGACGACCTCGTCTGACCAATGCCTGAATATCACTATTTTTGCATCATGCAATTCTATAGCGAATCACTAACATCATACAAACGACTAAAAACCCGTGAGGTTAAGATCGGCGATTTACTGATTGGTAACAATCATCCCATCCGTGTGCAAACCATGACCACTACTGATACCATGGACACCATGGCTACGGTAGAACAATCTATTCGTTGTATTGAAGCAGGGGCAGAGTTGGTTCGTATTACCGCACCATCAAAAAAAGAAGCTGAAAATTTACGAGCTATAAAAGACGAGTTGTTAAAAAGAGGCTACAACACACCGTTGGTTGCCGATATTCATTTTACACCTAACGCTGCCGAAATAGCGGCGAAGATTGTGGAAAAAGTAAGAGTGAACCCCGGCAACTACGTTGACAAGAAAAAATTTGAACAGATAGAATATACTGACGCAGAATATGCAGAAGAGATAGAAAGAATTAGAGACCGTTTTACACCGCTGGTGAAAATTTGTAAGGAGCATGGAACTGCCATGCGTATCGGAACCAATCACGGCAGTTTAAGCGATCGCATTATGAGCCGTTATGGTGACACGGCGATGGGGATGGTTGAAAGTGCTATGGAATTTTTACGCATTGCACGTGACGAAGATTATCACCAGATCGTATTGAGCATGAAGAGCAGTAATCCGCAGGTAATGGTGCAGGCGTATCGCTTGCTTGTTAATCACATGATGGAGGAATTTGGAGAAGCTTATCCTTTGCATCTTGGGGTTACAGAAGCTGGTGATGGAGAAGACGGAAGAATTAAATCGGCTGTAGGTATTGGAACTTTACTGGAAGACGGGATCGGCGATACCATCCGTGTTTCGTTGACCGAAGATCCTGAGCTGGAAATTCCGGTATGCCGGGATATTGTTAAACGCTATTCATCAGCGGTGAGCAATGAAGCAGTTCCTTCAATTGAAAAACTTTCTTATTCACCTTTTGAGTACAGCAGAAGAGAAACCTTCGAGGTCAGTAATATTGGAGACAGACATGTTCCGGTTGTGGTCGCCGATTTCAGCAAGTTTGAGAAGATTACGCGGGAAGACTTAGAAGCAATTGGTTATAGTTATAATGCAGCAACTGATAAATGGAATATTGGGGATGCTGCTGCCGATTATATTTTCTGCAATGGTGTTTTGGATTTTGATTTACCGGGCACTTTAAAAGTTATTCTCTATCATAATGAGTGGATGGCGTCGGAAGATAAACAGAAGTATGTTCCGATTTTTGAAGCAGAGCAGTACATGGATGACAAGATTGAAAAATCAGTTTTGTTGAATTTTGTAATGGTTGATTGTTATTCGGAGGGATATCCGCAGCAAGATGTCAATAAATTATTCGTAAAACTTTCTTCTGATAAAACAGCTGTTATTTGCTTAAGCAGTACAAATAATAATGCCATGCAAAGCATACGCAGAATGTTTGTTGAGCTGATGAATAACAAAATTCAGAATCCGGCGATCATTATCTGCGACAGCACCGATGTAACAACAGATGAAAGCCTTATACATTATTCCATTGAAGCAGGTGGATTATTGCTGGATGGATTTTGCGATGGAGTTTGCTTTGGTCATCATTTTGGAAATAATAAAATAGCGCCACAAACGAAATTATTAAACTCTGTTGCATTCGGCATTTTACAGGCAACCCGTACAAGAATTTCCAAAACAGAATATATCAGTTGCCCAAGTTGCGGACGGACTTTGTTCGATCTGCAGGAAACGACTGCTAAGATCCGTGCGGTTACGAACCATTTAAAAGGTGTAAAGATCGCCATCATGGGTTGCATTGTAAACGGGCCCGGCGAAATGGCTGATGCCGATTTTGGTTATGTGGGCAGTGGCGTTGGAAAAATAACATTGTACAAAGGCAAAGAAGTAGTGAAAAGAAATATCAACAGCGATATTGCCGTTGATGAGCTCATCATTTTATTGAAGGAGAATGAGGCTTGGGTGGAAAGTAATTAAAAAGTAAAAATTCAAAAGTGAAAAGCTAAAGGAAGGTGTCGTTATTTTATAAGTTTTTGGTTTTGAATTTTAACTTTTGATTTATTAATATATGCAAACAGATTTTCTCGTAATAGGCAGTGGTATAGCAGGTTTAACCTATGCTTTAAAAGTGGCGGAAGAATGTCCCGATAAAAGTATCACCATCCTCACCAAAACACAAAGCGACGAAACCAATACTAAGTATGCCCAGGGCGGCATTGCGGGGGTTATGGATTTTGATCAGGATAGTTTTCAAAAACATATTGATGATACGTTGATTGCCGGGGACGGTTTATG
>JAHEBJ010000049.1 GCA_024642285.1 Sphingobacteriales bacterium | reverse complement strand
CAAGCTGCAGTTAAGGGTTCGGGGCTTGAAAACTATTGCCATATTGCGGAAGACGCTGAAACTTTTACTTGCAGGATAAAAGATTTATACGAGCTGCCTTTTGCTAAAGATGAAATTGAAAAGCGGCAGGGCCACTTGGAAGCAAGATATAATACCGAAGCAAATGCCAGAGAACTTATGACATTTCTATGGTAGCATTATCCCAAACTTTACCCATTTCCGTTTTAATTGTACGGGCGGGGAATTTTTTTATTACCATGTAATCATGGGTAGCCATAATGATAGTGGTGTTATAATCTCTGCAGATATGGAACAGCAAATTCATGATCTCATCGCTGGTCTCAGGATCAAGGTTTCCGGTAGGCTCATCAGCCAAAATTAATTTTGGAGAGTTTAATAAAGCACGAGCCACATCCATACGCTGCTGCTCACCGCCACTTAATTCAAAAGGCATTTTAAAACCTTTGGTTTTCAATCCTACTTTTTCAAGCACATCAGCAATCTTTTCATCCATCAGTTTTTCGTCTTTCCAGCCGGTGGCTTTCAAAACAAATTTCATATTCTCATTCACGTTCCTGTCGGTGAGCAACTGAAAATCCTGGAACACCACGCCCAGGTTTCGGCGTAAGAATGGAACAGTCTTCCAGGTTAATTCCTTTATGTCATGCCCAACAATCCATCCTTCACCTTCTTTCAGCATCAGATCGCCATACATGGTTTTCAAAAGGCTGCTCTTGCCGGTTCCGGTTTTACCAACCAGGTAAACAAATTCGCCTTTATCTACAGAAATATTTACGTCACTTAAAATAAGACTATCGCCCTGGTAAATATTTACATTCTTTAATTCTACGATTGATTGAGACATGGAAATTGTTTATTGATAATTAGACTGTTTTTGAATAGATGCAAATTTAGCTTTTACATCATCAGTTTAAAAAATTTAATTCCTCACTTACTGTTAAAAAATAAAATCAACCAGTTCTAGTATCGGATATCTTCATCCTTCAACTTAATAACCAACTCTTTTTTATCAGCATCCTCCACCCTTCCAATAACCTGTGCAGCTATTCCAAATTCGGTAGCCGCAGTAATCATGATATCAGCATCTGCAGCATCACAATAAATTTCAAGACGGCAGCCCATGTTAAACACTTCGTACATTTCTCTATTAGTGCTTCCGCTATTTGTTTTAATGATGTTGAAAATTTCCGGCGGATCAAATAAATTATCCTTTTCGACCCTGAAATTACCGGGCAGATATTTCATACACTTGGTTTGTCCGCCGCCGCTGCAATGAATAAGACCATGTATTTTATCGAAATGCTTTTCCAGCAGGGGTTTCAGAACAGGTGCATAGGTACGGGTTGGGCTAAGGATGAGTTGGCCGATATTAATTTTGAATTTTGAATTTTGAATTTTGAATTCAACAGAATCAGATAACCTATGTTTTCCAATGTACACTACTTCATCGGGAAGATTGGTGTCAAAACTCTCCTTAAAATTCTCAGCATAAAATTTACTCAGCACATCATGCCTTGCACTGGTAAGTCCGTTGCTGCCAATACCGCTGTTGTAGCTGGTTTCGTAAGCTGCATGCCCATAGCTGGCAAACCCTACAATCACATCACCTGCTTTTATTTTATCATTGCTGATGATCCTATTTTTTGGCCAGCGGCTGGTCATGGTGCCGTTAACAGCAATGGTGCGTGCCACGTCACCTACATCGGCCGTTTCGCCGCCCAGATAATGAATATTTACGCCAAAGGTTTTTAACTGGTCAAACAACTCCTGCGATCCGTTGATGATTTGCTCCAGCACATCTCCGGGTATCAGATTTTTATTTCTGTCTATTGTCGAGTTAAAAACAATATTGTCATACACACCTACGCAAAGCAGGTCATCCAGGTTCATCACGATTGCATCCTGTGCAATGCCTTTCCATACTGAAATATCGCCGGTTTCCTTCCAGTACAGATAAGCCAGGATACTTTTTGTACCTGCTCCATCTGCATGCATGATGTTTACAAAATCATCATCTCCACCCAAAAAATCGGGATAAATCTTACAAAACGCATTTGGATAAAGTCCCTGATCGAGGTTTTTAACCGCAGCATGCACTTCTTCTTTTTGGGCCGATACGCCTCTTTTATTGTACAAACTCATAGCTGCAAAACTAATTGACCCATCTGAATAAACCATTTTCATTTTCAAGTACATTTGCACATTGTAATTATGCAGATACACAGAGACATCAACAACCTCCCCGTTTTTAAAAACGCTGTTATCACCATCGGTACATTCGATGGTGTACATTTAGGCCACCAACAGATCATCGACAGCCTGAAAGAGGAAGCCGAAAAAGCAAACGGTGAGTCGATCATCATCACTTTTCATCCGCATCCACGTAAGATAGTGTCGTCGGTAATAACCGGCGTTCGTTTAATAAATACCCTGAACGAACGGATAGAGTTACTTGAAAAGACCGGCATTGATCACCTAGTTATTGTTCCCTTTACCGAATATTTCGCCAACCAGGAAGCAGAAGCCTATATCAGCGATTTTTTAGTTGATAAGTTTAAACCGCATACCATCATCATTGGTTACGATCATCGCTTTGGTAAAGAGCGCAGCGGCGACTATAAGTTGATGGAAGAAAAGGCATTGGTATATAATTATCAGCTGAAAGAAATTCCCGAGCATATCCAAAATGCGATTAAAGTCAGCAGCACCAATATCCGCAATGCCATCCTGCACAGCAATATTGAAGAAGCCAGTAATTTTTTAGGATACGATTTCTTTTTTGAGGGAGAAGTTTTTCATGGCGATAAGATTGGCCGTGAAATAGGTTACCCAACTGCCAATTTAAAAAGTACCGATGAAGAGAAAATCGTTTTGGGTGACGGCATCTATGCGGTGTACTGTGTTGTTGACGGCAAACGCTACAAAGGCATGATGAGTATAGGTTTCAGGCCAACTGTAAACGGCAGAAAAAGGGTTACCGAAGTAAATATTTTTGAGTTTGATAAACAGATATACGGCGAAACCATCCGTGTTATCGTAAAAAAATATTTACGGGCTGAAGAGAAATTCAAGGATTTGGAGGAGTTAAAGCAAGCGCTTCATAAGGATAAAGAAAACAGTTTGAAATGTCTTTAAGTACGAAAAAGTGATTTCGCTTCATTATCTCGCAATCATTTTCACTACCATCTCCTTCAGCAAACTGGCATCCGACGTGCCGGTATCTCCTACTCCAACTCCTTTCAGGTTGTAGTGGTGCAATAACAATAGAATGCGTTCAATGCCATCATATCCATAATTGTTGACCGATTCCATCGCATTTCTAACGGCAGTACTGTTAAAATAAAAATGTGGTTTAAGTGCAGCTTCGCTTCGGTCTTTCATTCCAAAAATGGTGTACACTTTACTGAAACTGGCATACAATGCGGGTAATACCATTTGTATTGGTCCGGCTTTGGGGTTACCTTCAAAATACTGAATGATCTTCATGGCTTTGGCCATATCTTTTTTAGCGATTGCTGCCTGCAATTCAAAAACATTGTATTCTTTACTGATGCCAATGTATTTTTCAATATCATCTTCAGTAATGTCTTTTTTTCCTTTCAGATTCAGCGCCAGTTTCTCAATTTCATTTACAATCCGGTTCAGGTCATTGCCAATATGTTCATCCAGCAGGCTGATGGCTTTTGAGTTGATGGTATAGCCCTGGTTACGCACGTATTCCCCAATCCACTCCTGTAGCTTATAATCTTTTACTTTATCTGAGGTAAATATTTCAGCCGATTTTTTTAGCAGCTTGTACAGCTTAGATCTTTTGTCGAGTGTTTTTGTTTTATGGCCAACAACGAAAATTGTTGAGCTCAACGGATTTTCTACGTAGCTCTCCAGTTTGTCCAGATCCCTCATATGCTGGGCTTCTTTAAGCAATACCACCTGCCGCTCGGCAAACATCGGATACCGTTTACAGGCATTCAGTACCGCAGTCCAGTCCGCATCTTTTCCATAAAATACGGTTAAATTAAATCCGGCTTCAGCCTCATCCAGTATCTTATGCTCCGCATGATCCATCAAAATATCTATATAATAATCCTCCTCACCTTCCAGCCAGTAAATATTTTTGAAACTCTTTTTTTCCCAGTCGGTGATGATCTTTTCGGCACTCATGCGCCAAAGATACTATTTCAGTAAATACATGTATAGTTTGCAATCAGCATTGGAAAACTACCAGGAAAAACGAACAAATGTTTTTTAACACAGCAATAACGCCCATTTTACTTCGTTTTTTATCACTGAGCCTTAACTTTGGCCCAAACTTTAACCAGTAACCTTTTTTTAAAACCAATTAGCATGAGTTTCGAAAATTTTCCCGATTCTGAAAAATCAGCACAACCAACTGTGCAACCTCCGCAAAATAAGTGGCGTAATTATTTAACAGCCGGACTTATTATAGCCCTTTTAGGCACCTGGGCTTATATTATCTGGGATAAGAGCAAGACAAAGGAAACTATACAGCAGAAGGATCTTGTGATCACCAATACTTCTACGCAAAGAGATCAGTTACAAAAAGAACTGGAAGATGCTACACGCCTTTATGATATGATCAAGACCAATAGTGCCAACATGCTGCACAGCAAGGATAGCACTATTACCCGTCGTGACCGAGAGATTGCAGAAAAGCGGAATAAAATTCAGCAATTACTTTCTAAGGTTGGTGCCACGCAGGAAGAGCTGGCGCAGGCAAAAACTTTAATTGCTTCGTTGAATGGCGATATAGCAGGTTACAGAACAAAAATTGAAACGCTGGAAGGCGAAAAGATTCAACTGACCCAGGAAAAGAATTTGGTTACCACGCAGCGTGATAAAATAATAAAAGATTTTGATTCGGCTACAAATGTGATCAAACAAAAAGAAGGTGTTATTGATGTTGCTTCTACATTGCATGCTTCTAATTTTGCCATCCTTGGCATTAATGAAAAAGGAAACGGGAAAGAAAAAGAAACAACCGTTGCAAAAAGAGTAGATAAACTTCGTATTTCTTTCGATATTGATGAAAACCGTGTTGCCCAATCGGGTTCCAAAAATTTATACGTTCTTATTACCGATCCAAGCGGAAAGCCACTTGCGGTAGAAGCTTTTGGTTCTGGGAGGTTCCGGACCCGTGATGGAAAAGAATTATACTACACACAAAAAGTTGATATTAATTATACGCAGGGCCAGCGCCAGACCATCAGTATCGACTGGAAACAAAATTCAGATTTTACCATCGGCGATTATAAGATTGAAGTGTATAACAATGGTTTTAAAATTGGGGAAGGCGTAAGGAGTTTAAAAAAGGGTGGCTTGTTCAGTTAAAAATACTTGTCATTAAATCAAAGAGGCGATCAACATCGCCTCTTTTTTATTTTAGAATATGGCACGTACCGATGCCCTTCCTATGTGAATCGTTCTTGTATCTCCGGGTTTTCTTCCTTCGTACTGAATACTTATTTCAATATTCCCTGCCAGTCGTTTTGTATAATCAAGATTCCAGAGCAGGTTTTTCCCGGGCAATAATCCATCCAGCAAAATATAACCAACAGTAGTATTTGCCGCACCGGGGTACGCTTTCAAATCAATTTGATTAAGGGTAAACCTGGCATTGAGCGTACTGTTCGACAGGATATTGTATCGTACATCGGCCGACAGCACATGATTGGTTACTTTCTCCATGGAATCAACGGTATTTCTTTTATTGCCATAAGCATAGGTTATCGTTGCCCTGAAATTGGTTTTATTCACGTAAGACAATGAAGGCTCTACAATATTTTGCAAAACAAGATAGTTTCGGTTGTCGAATTTTACACCAGTGGTATTCAAAACATTTTTTAACTGGCGATATCCTAATGTAGTAACAAATTTCCGGTTAATGTTCCACCTTAGCTTACCTGATAAAGTGCGAAACCTGCGGCTTTCAAATCCATAGTTAAGCAAAGATTTTCCGTTGTTGATGCTGTGCGTAATATCAAATCCCCATTTTATATTGCTGCGGTTAAAAAACAAAGTGTTCGATAAAAAAGAAGTCAGTGTGATCAATGTGGTATCAACCAATTTTCCTGTGAAAGGATTAAACTGAAAAGTGCCTGTAGAAATATCTTTCTTGTTTATCTGTAAAGCAGAGTTTGTGCTTGAACGTGCCAATAGTTTTTTGAACCCAGTTGCCGTAGGTTTAATGATGGCTTTTGGATTTAAAGAAAAGCTGTAATTGAACTGGATATAATTTGCTTTTACATACTGGTTGCTTGGTGTAAAAACCCGTATATATTTTTTCTGATCCTGAAAAATGGCGATCTCAAATTCATTTAATTCCGGTATGGCATTGCCGTTATAATCTATCCAGGTATACTCTCCCTGCCCTGCAGGCACTTCAACAAAAGTGTATTCCCGTTTTTGTTCCTGTCCCGATCCAAGTTCGTACAAAACGTTACCCACTACAAAACCCTTTAATTCATTAATGTAATACTCGGCCCTTCCCAACAGGCTTTCGTCGGCTTTTTGGCGACTAATAGCGGCGTTTTGAATATGCAGTTTACGATAGGTTGCATTTATTTTAAACTGGTGTTTTTCGCTTTTTAACAGGTCAGCAAATACATTGTAATTATCACTTCTGTCGGCCTGCACCAGTTTATTTTTTACAGGCAACAGATCATTACGGGTAAAATAAGAAACGCCCCAGCGGTTTTTCTTGTTTGGATCAGATTTTACATAAACTTCCCAAACATTGAATGCATAACTGAATGCAGACAGTGTATCTGCCGACCTGATGAGTAGTTTGTTGTGCTCGCTGTTGTACTTAAATCCTGCATTCATTCTACGCAGGCGGGTAATTTCTTTCTTAAGATCAATGTTAGGCCTGAAAAAACTACCACTTTGAAAATCATTACTAACTGAGGTTAAGCTTATTTGGTTGGTTAATTTCCATCCATTGAAATTATTATAACTGTTTAGCTGATGCCGCAGGCCATTGTACTTATCGCTGCGGTTATAACTGGTTATATCATACTGTAAAAAATTGCCTTTGTTGTCGCCTATTTTAACCGCAGCATTGGTAAGGTGTTCATCTGCAATGGAAATATCGTAAGGCAAACTCCAGTCTCTTAAAAATTCAATATTACGCAAGCGTTCAATTGGCCTGAAGCGTTGTTGCACATACTCGTAGCCCAGCCTGGTTTGCATCAGCAGCGCCCGTTTAAAGATATTCACTTTGGTATCATCCTTAACAAACTGAATTTTTGCGGCAAAGGCTTTGTCATTTCCCTTATCCTTGGACGAAAAAAGATTGATGTCATAATTACTCATCGCCACTTCGGCGTTGAGTTTTGTCTTTTCATTAAAAGCGTATTCACCACCAACAGTTACGATCTGCTGCTTTTTAGGAGAGATCAATAATATAACAGGAGCATAATCTCCCCTTTTGTTGTTGCTTGCATCGGGTTGCACCCACTCAAAAACTTTTCCGTTGGTAGCGGATGGCAAAACGGTATAGTCGCCTTTACCGGGACCTAAATAGGTAAAGCCCAAACTGTACAAAATATCATTTGGATCAACCGAAAAAACAAAAATAGAATCATGCACAGTGCCGTTGTAAAGTGTGTCAATTTTTTTGTACAGCACTTTGTCCGGACCTAGTGTATCTCTGAAAGCGTTTTCATAATAGGCTGTATCTACACCATCACCAATATCAGCCAAAAACTGTTTCTGTTTGGTATCCAGCACCTGGTTAATGGATGAATTCTTTGCATCGGCATTGTTATAGAATCCAATACTCAGTAAGAATTTATCTTTTATCTTAACCTCATCGTTTACATATATCTGCGAGTTTAAAAAATTCCGGTCGGCGTATTCAAATTCTACAAATACTCTTTTGTCCTTTGTTATCATCCGCTTTTGCGTAAATGTTAACTCAGCAGTGTTATAGTTAATGATGTAGTCCTGATCCTCGCCGCGTTGCAATAATTCGCCATCCATAAACACCCGTTCGGTACCAGCCAGTATCACAAAATACAGTTCGAGCGTTGGGCTCGAAAGGCGGTATGGTCCCTGGTTTCCTTCAACAGGAACCAATTGGTTGCGGGTAAATTTTCCTTTGGCGATTGCGCCACTCAACAATAATGAATTGGAAATATTTTTTGAGATCTTATTATCTGTAATAAATGATACTCCCTGTAATCTTTTATAAAAATTAAGAAAGTAATTTTTGCTTTGGCGGATATCGATATCACCAAAATTTGCCTGCCAGCCTTTTTTCTTTACCTGGATATAGATTCGGTCGAAGTCACGAAGGTCCTGCGTATTTCCATCGGGTTGTATTGGAATATTGTTATCAGTGATAGCCGCTGTCAGTTCCAGGCTGTCGCCGATAAAACCATTCAACTGCAAATTTAAACTGGAACTTACAACCGCATCCTGGCTATTGCCGAAAGATATGCCACGGCCAAAACTTCCTTCCGATTTTATATTCCCAAAATCAGTTAATGGATTTGTTTGTTTAGCACCTGTGCTGAGGGTGAATGAATTTGAGCCGATAAAATTAAAGCGAATGCTGTCGAAATTATAGTGGCTCACTACAGCATTTAATTTGTAAGGGAACAGCCTGTAAGTAACAACAACATTTTCCTGTTTTGGTTTATCCAGCCAGGTGAGTGTTGCATTTACCTCATCTATCTTATAGTAGTATGGCGACACGCCATCAATAACAACCGAGCCAGGCACTAGGCTTAACGAATCGAGTTTTACGATAGTGTCTTTTGTGCTGATGGTTTTAGTACGAAGATTAGAAAGCGACGGCTGATCAATTTGAGCATGAAGAAAATGCACAAACAATAACAATAACAGGACCAGGTATATCCTTTTACAATTCAATAGCTCTTTGGGATTAGTAACGTTAAAATTACTAATAAATGTATAAGGGATGAAAACCTTCTTATTGACGTAAAGAAACCTTTGGTCAGGAAGGTTTAAGAAATTAAGGCTTATTTATACTATTGTTCTGTACTTAAACCCGCTTTTAAAAACTCCCTATTCATACGTGCAATATTTGTAACTGAAATTCCCTTCGGACACTCAGCCTCGCAAGCATAGGTATTGGTACAGTTTCCAAATCCTTCTTTATCCATCTGTGCAACCATATTTAATACTCTTGCTTCTCTCTCTGGTTCGCCCTGAGGCAATAAAGCCAGTTGAGAAACTTTAGCACTTACAAACAGCATGGCACTGCTGTTCTTACACGCAGCAACACAAGCGCCGCATCCAATGCAGGACGCCGCATCAAAAGAAGTGTCGGCATCTTTTTTATCAATAGGTAATGAATTTGCATCAACGGCATTTCCGGTATTTACTGATATATATCCACCAGCCTGAATGATGCGATCAAACGCATCACGGTCAACCATTAAATCTTTTATGACAGGAAAAGCGGCTGCACGCCATGGTTCTACTACAATGGTATCACCATCTTTAAAGGCACGCATGTGCAACTGGCAGGTTGTATTCTTTGACCATGGTCCATGAGCACGTCCATCAATATACATACTGCATGCACCACAAATTCCTTCGCGGCAATCATGATCAAAAGCAATCGGATCTTTTCCGTCGGTTATTAACTGCTCGTTCAATACATCGAACATTTCAAGAAACGACATCTCAGAGGAAATATCTTTTACCTGGTAAGTTTCAAAATTTCCTTTTGCTGTGCTGTTTTTCTGTTTCCACACTTTAAGTGTGAGATTCATATTGTAGTGTTCCATATCTGATGAATTGCTATATTGTCTAATTGATTAATCGTTGTTATCAGCTTTTAATTTTTAGTTGGTATATAAAAATAAAGAGTTGATAGCTTTTGGTAATTTTTGTAATTCGCTAAAAATAAATTCATATTCATTCTCTGCTATAAGATTCCTGACTTTTGCCCTTTGTTTCCAATCCAAACTTCATTCTTCGGGCCCTCACTATATTCCCAGAATTTTATCCTGTCCTTTTTCTTAAATCTACCAAACCCCTCCGCTACATTGGCTGTAATAGAATCCACTTATCTTCATTTTATTTATACGAACGTTGTGTTGGTTTCACAATGTCAAAAGTTAATGGCTCCTTATTCAGTTGCCAGTCACTTTCGCCTTTGTATTCCCAGGCAGATACAAAACTGTAATTCTCATCGTCACGTTTTGCTTCGCCTTCTTCTGTCTGCGACTCTTCCCTGAAATGTCCTCCGCAACTTTCATTCCGGTTCAACGCATCTTTGCACATCAGTTCTCCCAGTTCAATAAAATCAGCCACCCTGCCGGCTTTATCCAGTTCAGGATTCATTTCATTAACATCGCCGGGGATTTTCACATCGCTCCAGAATTCTTTTTTCAGCGCCTGAATTTCCACAATGGCTTCCTGTAAATTATTTGCATTACGGGCCATGCCGCATTTATCCCACATGATCTTTCCCAATCGCTTATGAAAACTCTCAACAGTTTGTTTCCCTTTGATATTCATCAGTTGATTGATGCGGTCACTCACTGCTTTTTCCATTTCTTCAAATGCCGGATGAGAAGTTGGAATAGCTGCTGTACTTATATCATCTGCCAGATAATTACCCAATGTATATGGGATAACAAAATAACCATCGGCAAGGCCCTGCATTAAAGCGCTTGCACCCAAACGGTTTGCACCATGATCGCTGAAATTTGCTTCACCCAATGCGTACAATCCGTCAACGGTTGTTTTCAGTTCATAATCAACCCAAAGGCCGCCCATGGTATAATGCACTGCAGGATAAATGCGCATTGGCATTTCGTATGGATTCTCTCCGGTTATCTTTTCATACATCTCAAAAAGATTACCATACTTTTCTTCAACCACTCCCTTACCCATTTTGATGATATCTGCTTCGCTTACATTTTCAAGCCCTTGTTTACCTGCTTCAATTTTTCCGTAGCGTATTATCGCATCGGCAAAATCGAGATACACCGCCATTTTAGTTGTACCCACACCATATCCTTCGTCACATCTTTCTTTAGCCGCTCTTGATGCAACATCACGTGGTACCAGGTTTCCAAAAGCCGGATATCTTCTTTCCAGATAATAATCTCTTTCCTCTTCGGGAATATCAACACCTTTACGGTTATCTTCTTTTTTCTTAGGTACCCATATCCTGCCGTCGTTACGCAAACTTTCACTCATCAATGTTAATTTACTTTGATGATCACCACTAACAGGAATACAGGTTGGATGAATTTGTGTAAAGCAGGGATTGCCAAACCATGCACCTTGTTTATGTGCTTTCCAGGCAGCAGTTACATTACTTCCCATGGCATTAGTACTTAAATAAAATACGTTTCCGTAACCGCCGGTGCATAACAAAACGGCATGACCAAAATGCCTTTCTAAAGTTCCATTAACCAGATCACGGGCAATAATTCCTCTGGCCTTGCCATCAATCTTTACAATATCCAGCATTTCATGCCTGTTGTACATGATAACATTACCTAACGCAACCTGCCTTTCTAATGCGCTGTAGGCACCCAATAATAATTGCTGACCTGTTTGTCCGGCTGCATAAAACGTACGCTGCACCTGTGTACCACCAAAACTTCGGTTGCTTAGCAGGCCGCCATATTCTCTTGCAAAGGGAACACCTTGTGCTACGCACTGATCAATAATATTATTACTCACTTCGGCCAGCCTGTGTACATTGGCTTCTCTAGCCCTGTAATCGCCTCCCTTAACGGTATCGTAAAATAAACGAAAGACCGAGTCGCCATCGTTCTGATAATTTTTTGCAGCATTGATTCCACCTTGAGCCGCAATACTATGCGCCCTGCGTGGACTGTCCTGAAAACAAAATGCTTTTACCTTGTACCCCAACTCGCCTAATGAAGCCGCTGCAGATGCCCCGGCCAATCCGGTACCTACCACAATCACTTCCAGTTTACGTTTGTTGGATGGATTAACGAGTTTAACGTGCCCTTTGTAATCGGTCCACTTTTTATCCATTTCTCCGGCCGGTATTTTAGAATCTAATGACATGCTGTTTAGTTAAATAGTTTGTTAGTTTTTAGTTACTGTATCCAACCCAGATAAAAAGAAATGGGCATCAGTGCAAACAATATGCAAACAATAATAGTATAGCCTACACCAATTGCTTTTATTATGGGGGTATATCTTTTATGATTGATGCCTAATGTTTGAAATGCACTTTGAAAGCCGTGCAGCAAATGCCAGAACAAAGAAACTACGCCGGCAATATAAATCAACACCACCCACCATGTCTGAAACTCTTCTTTCATTTCTAAATATAAATTGTGGCTGGCATCATTAATTCCACCATTGGCATACAAGGCAATTTTTGTACTTACAAAAAATTTAGAAACATGAATGATCAGAAAGAATAAAAGTAAAGTACCCAGTAAACCCATTGAGCGACTATACCATTTGCTGTTTTTATTTGCTTTCTTAATATTATAATCAACCGGTCTTGCGCTGCTGTTATTCTTCCACAACATAAATCCCTGAACAATGTGTAAAATCAGGCCCGCAAATAAACCTATTTCCATAATCCGCAATATCCAGTTATGACTCATAAAACGTGCAGCGGTATTGAAAGTTTCACCGCCATCATTTACAAATATGCAGGCGTTAACTCCTACATGAACGATTAAAAAACTTATTAAAAAAAGACCTGTAAGGCCCATTATTAATTTTTTACCGATTGAAGATGTGAAAAAATGTTTCCAGGTCATATGATGAACGTTAATGTTTGAGTTGGAGCCGATAAGTATCGGTATGCAAAAATACGACAGGATGGGCAAAAAATATCTACGAAATTATTTTTTGTGCTTGCAACCTGATGGTTCAAGGTTAAGTTCTACAAAATCACTCGAGTCTTTTTATCATCAAATCATCAACCTGCTGAAAGACCAGTTCGGGTTTTAAAGTACGCCACTGCGGAAAATCGATCAACTCAACGTAATTGGTAAGCCTTGCTCCTCTGAAGTCGTATTGGCTTTGGGCAGGCATATCAACGACGGCAATCCACCCACCAAAGTCTTCTAATTGTTCACGCCATTCTTCATAATAACTATCATCGCTGCTGTGAAAATTAAGTACATTCTCTGCAATCAATATAAATTTATTAACCCCCTGATGGAACATGATATCGGTTATTTCCCTCCTTAGTGTCATGATATCATTTTCGATGGCATCATTCCATTCGCCTAGTAGTTCAATGATGGTATAGTTCTGATCATAGTCTGTATAGAGGATCTTCATATACATGGTACGTGATCCAAAATCATCCCACTGCGGGTGGATATAAAAATTGTACACGGTGTTTGAAAACTCAAACTCACTATACTGTCTTCTGTAAAATGGAGAAAGCCGGTCCTCTTCTGCCGCATATAGATGGCGCCAGTTATAATATGGTTCTATGTCCTGCAACTATTCAAGGTTTTCAATGCTATAATACCGGCGAATTTCGGACAAATAATACCAATAAAAAAGGGGTTGTCATATTTGACAACCCCCTGGACTTAATAACCATAATAGTCTTATTGTACTACAATCCGTTCTGTAAAAATAAATCTGTTGCCGGCGTCGGTTACCTTAACCATGTACACACCTTTGGCAAAGCTCCTGTTTAAAGTAACTGTTTCAATCTGTGTTTTTGCATTAACGGTTACAACATTATTTACCAAAGGCTTACCGCTCAGATCCGTAATTGTAACATTATATCTTCCGGCCTGCTGCCCTTCAAAATGAACTCTGAATTCACTGTTAGTAACGGGATTAGGAAAAATATGAGCTTCGTTTGTTAAAACCGGCACAATGGGCTTAAAATCTGCAAATGTACGTGCAGCATCGGCTTCCTTCTGATACAAAAGGTTTCCATTAGCCATGTCAGATGCATTATAGAGCAGGTCTGAACTCTCAATTTTTGTTGCTACAAAATCTTTTAAAGAAAACTTATAATATCCTGCAAAAGTATTTGCACTGCAAACAACAACATTTCCATCATCATCAACAGCTGCGCCATTTGTTGTATAGTTAGCCGGTAAACCTGAGATATATCCAATTTGCCTTGCTACCCTGGTATCTATATCCAAAGAAAATACGTAACGATTGGCCGAAATGATATAAAGTTTGTTATATGCATCGGCAATCATATCTCCACCCCAGCTTGTGCATTTGTTTTTAATTGAAACAGATTTATTGGCTTCATCATCAATCACAGCTCCTAAATCGGTTATGGTAACTTTTTTACCGGTAGTAAATTTAATCAGGCGGCTTGCATCGTTGGTCAAAGCGTACCCGTTTCCATCGGCAGCAATTACCATGCGGGTAAAATTATTGGCTTCATCTGTAAACGATGAGTAGGTATTTAATAAAGTTGACGTTACTGTGTAATACCGCTGAGCATCACCTTTTGCATTCAGGTCCAGCCAACGAAGTTCTCCAATACGCATGGGCGTAAAGAACAGTTTGTTCTGATATTTGTCATATGCTGCTGCCGCAACCATCGTCTCGGTAGGTCTGCGATGAGCCATCGACTGTGTTTTGGTATCAGCATCCATCATTACAAACGCTGTTTTCTCACGCTGATAAATATCTTTCACCGTTTTACCGGTGGTAATATCTACCTGCCGGATATTCATCCACATAAAATCCTGGTTGCCGTCACCGGTAATTGCAAAGGTTTTACTGGCATCTTGTGCCGTTGAAACCAGAGTAGCTGCGATAAATGATGTGGTAAGTAAAAATTTAATGTTCATAAGAGGAGTTTTAAGATGAATTATAACGATACGTAAATTAATCAAATTCCATAAACCAAACAAGATTTTTTTATGAATGGTGAATTTTGATCGCTGTTTTTATACTGCCTGTTTTTAGTAAAAGATCTTTAGCCATGGCATAATCATCAATTTTTGCTTTTTCCATCAGCATTTTTACGCCTCTGTCAACCAGTTTATCGTTGGTGAGCTGCATATTCACCATTTTATTATCCTCTACTCTGCCCAGTTGAATCATGACCGATGTGGAGATCATGTTCAGGATAAGTTTTTGTGCCGTGCCGCTTTTCATTCGGGTACTTCCGGTAATAAATTCCGGGCCAACAACAATTTCAATTGGGAAATCGGAGTATTCGCTTAAAGGAGATTGTGGATTACAGCAAATACTTCCGGTTATAATTTTATTTTCTTTGCAACTTTTAAGCGCTCCAATCACATAGGGCGTAGTTCCACTCGCTGCAATGCCTATTACAATATCTTTTGAGCTGATACTATGCTCCTGTAAGTCACGCCAACCCTGTTCAGTATCGTCCTCTGCAAACTCCACCGCTTCGGTAATTGCTTTATTGCCACCGGCAATAACGCCAATCACTAATCCATAGTCAACACCAAAAGTTGGAGGACATTCGCTGGCATCCACTATCCCTAAACGTCCGCTGGTACCGGCGCCAATGTAAAACAGACGGCCACCTAAAATCATTTTGTCAACAATTGATTGAACCAACAGCTCTATTTGAGGAATTACTTTTTCAATGGCCTTATGAACTGTCCCATCTTCTTTGTTTATGTTGGTCAGTAATTCGGCTACCGACATTTTTTCAAGATGCTGGTAATTTGATTCTGATTCAGTGATTTTTATGAAGGTCATAAATTTAGCGATGAAATTTTACCAATCCGTCCATTGGCTTCTTGATTACTTTTCCCAAAGTCAGTTCATAAGAACTACACATATCCTTAAGTACGTCTTTGAATCCAAATGCTACACTACCCGTAAAATTAATGGGCATTGTCCAACTTTGGCTGTACTTATAAACATGGTTGAAAAAAAAGTCGTTGAAACTGTCTTCAATGATATTTTCTATCATATAGTGCCCCCTGTTCTCTACCAAAAACTCTACAAAAGATGCAAGGTAACGATTGGGTAAGGGTTTTTTATAAACTGCGGATAGAATTTCATCACTATTGGTATTGTATTTTGCATTGAAACGGTCTATCAGATCTTCATCAAACGTTTTATAAAGGAAGTATTGAATTACTTTCTTACCCATATAGGCGCCGCTCCCTTCATCGCCCAATACATACCCAAGGCCCGGACTGTTTTTAACTATTTTTTTACCGTTGTAATAGCAGGAGTTTGAGCCCGTCCCTAAAATACAGGCAATTCCTTTTTCATTTCCACAAAGTGCCTTTGCTGCACCCATCAGATCGTGATCAACATGAACTTCGGCTTGGGTAAATACTTTCTGTACAGCTTTTTTAACCAGTTTTACATTTTCAGCGTTGCTGCAGCCAGTGCCGTAAAAAAAGACTTCGTCGGGAAGTACTTTCTTTAGTTTGACCGTTAATTCCTCGGTAATAATATATTCTATTTGCTCGGCAGAAAGAAAGTAAGGGCTTAATCCCTGTGTGAAAAGGGTTTTGGAGGATTTACCGTTAACCAGGCACCATTCCGTTTTTGTTGAGCCGCTGTCTGCTATTAATTTAATGGCCATTTTCTGTTTTAAGTCTGTTGCTATTATTTACAATTGAAGTTAGCTCTTTGCTTTGAATTTATTTAGAATTTGCCGCCGGTTCAGAGCAAAAAATTAACTTCGCCGAATGAATACAAAAAAAATCAATGTCTGGCTGCCGTTCATGTTAAGTTTAACAATGATTGCAGGGATATACCTTGGATACCGAATGCGGGACAATATGCCGGGCAAAAGTTTCTTTCACCTGGAAAAACGCAGGCCGGTTCAGGAAATAATGGACCTGATTAATAACAGGTATGTAGATGATGTTAAATTGGATGAACTGGCAGACACTGCTATTCAGGCCATGCTCAGCAAACTTGACCCCCACTCTGTTTACATACCGGCCGAAGAATTACAAATGGTTAATGAAGAGCTGGCGGGTAACTTTTTTGGTATTGGCATTGAGTTCAACATTTTTGATGATACACTGAACGTGATCAATGTAATGAAGGACGGGCCGGGTTCTAAATCAGGTATAATGACCGGCGATAAGTTTATAAAAGTAGATGATAGTTTGGTTGCCGGCAATAACACCAATGCAGATACTTTCAGGAAATTACTAAGGGGTAAAAAAGGTACCAAGGTATTGGTGACTTACTTACGTAGCAATTCCTCCAAACAAGTTACTCTTACAAGAGATGCTATTCCGGTTTCAAGCGTGGATGCAAGCTATATGCTGAACAGCCAAACCGGTTATATACGACTGAATAAGTTTTCTAAGCAAACGTACAGGGAGTTTATGCAATCGCTGGAAGCATTGAATAAGAAAGGCATGAAAAAACTTATTCTCGATTTAAGAAATAATGGAGGAGGTATTTTAGAGGAAGCTGTTGAAATTGCTGATGAATTTCTTGAGGGAGATAAATTGATCACTTACACTGAAGGAAAGCACATTGAAAAAAAAGAATACCGTTGCCGCCGCGTTGGTCAGTTTGAAAAAGGAGGATTGGTTGTTTTAACTGATGAAGGAACAGCTAGTGCCAGCGAAGTTTTGATAGGTGCGCTGCAGGACTGGGACAGGGCGACTATTATTGGACGGCGCACATTTGGCAAAGGATTAGTTCAGGAGCAATTTGACTTAAGTGATAAGAGTGCCTTACGCCTCACGATAGCCCGATATTACACTCCGGTTGGAAGAAGTATTCAGCGGCCCTACTCTAATGGTGAAGATGCCTATTACGACGAAATAAATAACCGGTATCAAAATGGTGGAGCCCAATCCAGAGATTCAGTAAAAAATGACACGTCAAAAATCTTCAAAACAAAAGCGGGTAAAATTGTTTATGGTAAAGGCGGTATTACACCCGATTATTTTATTGCCTTTGATACATCGGGTTACACAAAAAATTCAGCTAAAATATATGCTAATGGTTCCATTGGAAATTTTGCATACCATTATTACCTGCAAAACCTCAATCAATTTAAAAAATATAAAACACCGGCTGAATTTAGCAGCAGAATGTTCTTAACAGATGCTGATTGGAACCAGTTTATCAGTATAGCCGCTAAGGACTCAGTAGATATTTCCAGGGCAGGTGCAAAAGAAAAAGCAAATCTGGTTAACTATTTAAAGGCCTCAATTGCCCGGCAATTGTGGCGCACCGAAGGATATTTCGAAGTATTCAACAGCACAGATGAAGCAGTGCTGAAAGCATTGGAGATTGTAAAATAAAAAATCCTCCTTTCGGTGGTTAAATGTCGGTTGCTATGGGAAGCTATTGGTTTTAGCAGGTAAACCATAGCAGCATCTAATTGAATAGGTTTATTACGGGATATTAAACGGGATGCACAAAATAATTTTTAG
>JAHEBJ010000127.1 GCA_024642285.1 Sphingobacteriales bacterium | reverse complement strand
ATTCCATTTGTTCAATCATCATATGGGTTGTAGCATGATGGCCGGTTCCAAAACTCATTTTTGGTGTGATAATAATTTCGTGTCGTACGTTCTTAATGGTTTGATGAAATCCTGCTCTTATCGCAACAAAATCATTTACAATGATTGGCTGAAAACCGCTCTCCCATTGAGCATTCCAGTTTTGTTGAGGAACAAGAGAAACTGTGTATTTAACCGGAACTAATTTCAAAATTGGTTCCAGCCATTCTTTTTTGAAATCTTCTTCTTTAATAAATGCCATCAGCAAATTTTCTTCTTCTTCAAAACTTTCAAAGCCGGCGTCAGCCAAAAATGCGACAAGCATCTCCGACTCACCCTCTTTCAGGTTTTCGAATTGTAATTGCAGGTAATTCATTTTTTAAAATTATAAGCTGATACAAAAAACGTCCCGTAAAAACGGGACGGTATATTTTATAAATGTGTTAATCAATTTTAAGATTTTGGCTGTGCCTCCGGCTTTGGAATTAAAGCCTTGCGACTCAGTTTAAACTTACCTGTTTTCTGATCTACATCAAGCAATTTCACTTTTACTTTTTCACCTTCGGTGAAAATGCCGTCCATGCTTTCCAAACGCTTCCAGCTTATTTCACTAATGTGTAATAAACCTTCTTTCTTTGGTAAAAACTCAACAAATGCGCCAAATTCTTTAATGCTCTTCACCGTTCCTTCGTAGGTATCGCCAACAACTGGTACTGCTACCAAACCGTTGATCCATGCCAAAGCCCTATCCAGGCTGGCTTTCTCTTTAGAAAAGATGCTAACTTCTCCCCTGTTATCAACTTCCTCAATATTAATAGTAGCACCTGTTTCACGTTGAATTTCCTGAATCACTTTACCGCCCGGTCCAATCACAGCACCAATATATTCTTTGTCGATGCTGATTTTAACCATTCGAGGAGCATGTGGTTTAACATCTTGTCTTGCATTTGGAGTACATGCATACATAGCATCCAGAATATGCATACGGCCTTTCTTAGCCTGTGCTAAAGCCTGGCGCATTACATCCATGCTCAATCCATCAACTTTAATGTCCATCTGCACGCCGCAAATACCATCACGGGTTCCGGTAACTTTAAAGTCCATATCGCCTAAATGATCTTCATCACCAAGGATATCAGTAAGAATTGCAAAATCATCGCCTGTTTTAATTAAACCCATGGCAACACCACTAACATGTTTCTTTAATGGAACACCGGCATCCATTAATGCCAATGAACCGGCACAAACAGTGGCCATAGAAGAAGAACCGTTACTTTCCAGAATATCACTTACTACTCTAACAGTATAAGGATAATCGGTGCCCGGCATCATTTTCTTTAATGAACGCATGGCCAGGTTACCATGACCAACTTCCCTGCGGCCAACACCCCTCATCATTTTAACCTCACCAGTTGAAAAAGGCGGAAAATTGTAATGCAGGAAGAAATTTGAATAATTAGAACTATGGGCACTTTCGGCAAGCAACTCATCTAATGGTGTTCCCAAAGTAACTGTTGTAAGCGATTGAGTTTCACCTCTGGTAAATAAGGCACATCCATGCGGAGTTGGTAACAGATCAGTCTCCATTTCTAATTGACGGACATCTTCGGTACCACGGCCATCCAAACGCTTTCTGTCTTTTAAGATCATGGCTCTTACAACATCATATTGCAGATCGCCAAAGTAATGGCCAATCAAAGCCTGGTCTTCCTCAGGCAATTCTTCGCCCAAATGTGCAGTCACTTCTTCTTTTAAAGCTTTATAAGCATCGCTTCTTTCATGCTTGGCAGATGCTGAGGCAGAAATTTTAAGCATTTTATCTTTTGCAAATGCAGTAATCTTCGCATTTAACTCATCGTTCAGGTAAGGCTTGGTATATTCTCTTCTGGTTGTGATACCAACAACAGCTCTTAATTCTTCCTGGGCTTTAACCTGTAATTTGATTGCAGCATGGCCGGCTTCAATAGCTTTAATCAGGTCTTCTTCCTGGCACTCGTTACTTTCACCTTCTACCATCATGATATTTTTGTCAGTAGCAGCAATGATGAATTCAAAATCCGACTCAGCCATCTGGCTGCGGGTTGGGTTAATAATCATTTCGCCATTAACACGGCCAACACGTACTTCCGAGATGATTTCCTGGATGGGAATATCTGAAACAGCCAAAGCTGCGGATGCAGCCAAACAAGCCATTGAATCCGGCATAATCTCATCATCAGATGAAATTAACGACACCAATACCTGTACTTCGCACAGATAATCATCAGGAAACAAAGGCCGTAAAGCCCTGTCTATTAATCTTGATGTAAGAATTTCGTAATCGTTTAAGCGGGCTTCTCTTTTGAAGAATGAGCCTGGTATACGACCGGCAGAGCCAAATTTTTCCTGGTAATCTACTGATAAAGGAAAAAATCCTTGCCCGGGCTTGGGTTCTTTGTTGGCAACAACGGTTGCCAGTAAAATGCAATTGCCCTGACGAACGGTAACTGAACCGTCGGCCTGGCGGGCCATTTTACCAGTTTCGATGGTAACCATACGGCCGCCACCTATATCGAACGTAACTGATTTGGGATTTAATAATGACATATTTTTATTTATGATTTGGAATTGCAGATTGCAGATTTGGTGCATTGCCCTTCCTATGATTAAATACTGTAAAAAGAATAATTCCCAACCAGATAATACAGTTGGGAATTATTTATTACATAGTTGGAATTGTTTATTTACGTAAGCCTAATTTCTCAATCAGGGCCCTGTAACCGGTAAGGTCGTGTTTGCTGAGATAAGTAAGTAAGCGTTTGCGCTGTCCTACCATCATCATTAAGCCTCTCTGAGATGAGAAATCTTTTTTGTTGGTCTTCAGGTGGTTTGAAATGTGGTTGATACGCTCTGTTAATAGTGCGATCTGTCCTTCAATAGACCCTGTGTTGGTAGCTTTTGCACCAAAAGTTGTGAAAATGTCTGCTTTTTTTTCGATTGTTAAATACGGCATCTTTGTTTTTTTAATAACGTCTTTGTTATGTTTCTTTTTAAATTGGTTGCAAAAGTACGTAGAAATATTGATTTTAAGGCGGCAGATTAAGGTTTTTTTTTGAATATTGCCAATATATACACAGTAAAATAAACAATGTTGATAAAAGCATGGCTATAAGCTGATATCCATCCAAATAACAAGTATTGAAACGATTAGTTTTTACAGTAACCAATGAGCTCAACTACGATCAGCGAATGATCCGTATTTGTACTTCTTTGGTTAATGCAGGGTTTAACGTACTGTTGATTGGTGTAAAAAGGAGAAATTCTCCAACAATAGCCAAACAGTGTTTCGGTCAAAAACGGGTGTTTACATTTTTTAAAAAAGGATTCGGTTTTTATGCAGAGTACAACTTCCGGTTATTTTTCACTCTGCTGTTTACAAAAGCTGACTTGTTTTGTTGCATTGACCTTGATACCATGCTTCCTGTATGGATGGCAGCAAAACTTAGAGGTAAAAAGAAGGTTTATGACGCCCATGAATTTTTCAGTCAGCAAAAAGAAATTGTTACCCGGCCAACCGTTCATAGGGTATGGAAATGGATAGAAAATAGCTTTGTTCCCAAATTTAAGTATGGATATACAGTTAACGGAAGTATAGCCCTGGAATTCTACCAACGTTACAAGGTAAACTATGAAGTAATCAGAAACTTGCCTGTGATGCAATCGGTTCATCTGCGAACCGACAAAAAAGAAAAAATTATTCTTTATCAGGGAGCTGTTAACGAAGCCCGGGGACTGGAATATCTGGTACCTGCCATGAAGGAAATAGAATCGGAATTGCATATTTATGGCGATGGAAACTTTTTACAGCAGACTAAAAACCTAATTGCTGCAAACAATCTGGAAGCAAAAGTGTTTCTTAAAGGGAAACTGTTGCCGGCAGAATTGGATGATGTAACGCAAAATGCGTATATCGGTTTAAACCTGGTGGAGAACAACGGTCTAAATCAATATTATTCGTTGGCAAATAAATTTTTTGATTATATACAGAATGGAATACCACAAGTAAGTATGAATTTTCCGGAATACAAGAAGGTAAATGATGAATTTAAAATAGCGGTATTGATCGATGATTTACAACCAATGACGATTTCAACGGCTATAAATGAATTATTGTCTAACGATGTTCTGCATACCGAACTCACTCAAAACTGTTTAACCGCAAGAGAACAATTGAACTGGCAACAGGAAGAAAAAAAATTAGTTACCTTTTATAAAAACATGATCTGATTTGGCAGAAAAACACTTACATATTGTTACACATAATGTTCCCTGGCCTGCTGATTATGGCGGGGTTATTGACCTTTTCAATAAAATAAGAGCCTTACATGCTCTAGGTGTAAACATACACCTGCATTGCTTTACGCAAGGTGGGGCTCCGCAGGATGAATTGAATAAATATTGCTGCAGCATAAATTATTACAGGAGAAAAAACAGTTTCCGTAATTTTTCTTTCAGCAAACCATACATTGTAAATAGCCGACAGGATGAGGAACTTATCGCTAACCTGCAAAAGGATGACCACCCGGTTTTATTGGAAGGGATACATTGTACATACTATTTAAATAATGGGCAACTCAGTAACAGAAAATTGGCTGTTCGTCTGCATAACATTGAATCGGAATACTACAATCAACTGGCGAAACTGGAAAAGAATATTTTTAAAAAATGGTATTACCTGCACGAAAGCAGGCTGCTGGAAAAATACGAAAAAGCAATTGCTGATAAAACTGTATTTATTGCTGTAAGCAAAACTGATGCTGATTTGTACCAACAGAAATTCAAATCAGCAGATGTACATCTTATGCCGGTGTTCCTGCCCTACACTTTAGCTGCGGGTAAAGAAGGTAAAGGTTGTTTTTGCCTGTACCACGGTAATCTTTCCATTAATGAAAA
>JAHEBJ010000126.1 GCA_024642285.1 Sphingobacteriales bacterium | reverse complement strand
AGGATGATTCCTTTCATAAATAGTATTGTTTAAGGTTGTTGAAGGGTTGAAAATTGTTGAAAGTATCCAGCACCTTCAACAATTTTCAACCACATTCAACCATATTCAGCAATTTAAAACCACATTCAATAATTTCCATCCTCCTTCATCCCTTCCCTGCTTTTGCCAATTGGGTATTTCTCAAATTATTAATTTTTAACGACAAAGGCTGAATCATGTTTCTTAACATAGCTAACTCTTCTGCAGTTATGAAGCCCAGATCAACTGAAGTAACCAGATGACTCAAAGTTTCCATAAGACTACCATAAGAAATAGAGGAAAAATGGGCCTGCTCCTTTGCAGATGACCTTGTCGTTCCTTCGGCAATATTTGCCCCAACTGAAACTATAGCCCTTCTTAATTGATTTGTTAAACCAAACTTCTCTCTTTCGGGATAATTTTCAGTTAATCTGTAAATTTCAACAGTTAGTTTCCTTGCATCCTGCCAAACCTCAAGTTTTTCAAACCCAAACTGATACATTTACTGCATATTTTGAATTAAAATTCACTTTTCAGTCCTTCAACTATATTCAACAACGTTCAACCCTTCAACTTCTATACTGACTGTTATAATACTTCTGATAATCTCCACTGGTTACATGTTTCAGCCATTCTGCATTGGCAAGATACCAATCAATTGTTTTAGAAATTCCTTCTTCAAACTGTAAACTCGGCGTCCACCCCAATTCGTCTTTCAGCTTGGTCGCATCAATGGCGTAACGCAGATCATGCCCAGCACGGTCGGTAACATACGTAATCAGTTTTTCTGAACTTCCTTTTTCCCTTCCCAATTTTCCGTCCATCTGCCTGCATAATTCTTTTACAAGTGAAATATTTGTCCATTCGTTGTGTCCGCCTATATTGTAAGTCTCTCCAATTTTCCCGTTGTGAAAAACAACATCTATCGCTTTAACATGATCCTCTACATACAACCAATCTCTTACATTTTCGCCTTTACCGTAAATGGGCAGCGGTTTATTGTTTATGATATTATGAATGCAAAGGGGAATCAGTTTCTCAGGAAAATGATAGGGCCCATAGTTATTACTGCAGTTACTGATCTTTACCGGCATTTTATAAGTATGATAAAAAGCACGGACGATATGATCGGATGAAGCCTTTGAAGCCGAATACGGACTGCGGGGATCGTAAGCAGTTTCTTCGGTAAAAAACCCTGTTTCACCCAAACTGCCATACACTTCATCTGTAGAAATATGATAGAATATCTTGTTTTCAAATTCGCCAGACCACGCTTCTTTGGCCGCCTGTAACAATGATGCAGTACCCAATACGTTAGTATTTATAAACGCCAAGGGATCGGTGATGGATCTGTCAACATGACTTTCAGCAGCACAATGAAGCACCGCAGTAAATTTATATTCAGCAAATAATTTTCTTAGCAATTCAAGGTCGGTGATATCGCCTTTAATAAACTGGTAGTTAGGTTCATTTTCAATATCCCTCAAATTCTCCAGGTTACCGGCGTAGGTAAGCTTATCCAGGTTTACGATCTTGTAATTGGCATACTTACGAACAAACAAACGTGTTAAATGAGAACCAATAAATCCTGCTCCTCCGGTTAATAAAATCGTATGCATAAAATAGATCGCTTTAAAGTGCGTAAAAATAGCTAATAATTGGCGGTTGAGGAAGAAGGGATAAGTATATAAAGGGAATAGTAAATAAAGAGGCCCTTATCAGGTCGTTTTTCTTATCTGCCTTCAACTTTATAAACCCGTAAAAGCCACGTGAAAGTACTGCTTGATC
Source organism: Sphingobacteriales bacterium (assembly GCA_024642285.1). Classification (GTDB taxonomy): domain Bacteria; phylum Bacteroidota; class Bacteroidia; order Chitinophagales; family Chitinophagaceae; genus Ferruginibacter. Next base: position 3,147 of record JAHEBJ010000126.1, on the reverse strand, counting down.
TCATCTACATCGAACTGTTCAGCACGTTTAGCGGCTCTGGAAGCAAACTGGTTTCGCAGGGATGAATCGTTATACATTTTTTTCATGGCTGCGGCCAAAGCGGTTACGTCATTAACGGGTGTTAATATTCCATACTCACCAATTTCGTATTTGTTGATTACACGGTGATGCAGGTCGGTGGCGGGTGCCAGTAATTCACGTGGGCCAGAGCTGCAGTCGGTAGAGATAACCGGTTTGCCACAGGCAAGCGCTTCTATCAACACATTGGGGAAACCTTCCACATCGCTGCTCAGTACAAAACAATCGCTGCGACTTACGTATTTGAAAGGGTTTTTATCAAAGCCGGTAAAAACAACTTTGTCCATCAACCCGAGATCGTGAACCATTTGTTTCAGCTCTTCTTCCATTACACCGCCGCCAACAATCACCAGTTTGCAAGGGAGATTTTTTAAAATAAAAAAAGCCTGAATCAGCAGCAGGTGGTTTTTTTCTTTACGGAAACCACCCACGTTCACAAAATGAAAAATATCTTTTTCGAATTCAAAGTCGGGCACTTCATCTACATGTGTTTTTATAAAATGAAGATCGATAGGATTATAAATAACCCGGACCGGCGTTTTTATTTTAAAATTCTCAACAAGGTCGGTCTGCATGGCATAAGAGTTTGCCAAAACCAGATCGGCCCGTTTGTATGAAAACATCACCATAAATTTTGAGAACATGCGGTAGATGGAAGAATGACTCTGCTGCATGGTAGTCTGGTGTGTACGTTCACACATGATCACATGGCCTTTGTATCGCCAGAAACTTTTCATTAAAGCATTGATATAACAGGGGCGGTATAAAAATGCCACCGAAATATTGATCTTGTTTTTTTTGCAGTAGCGATAAACTTTCCAGGAAATATAGGGCAGTTTTAAAAAGCGGATGACCTTATCCTGCACCAGCGGTTCGTTAAGATTTAAAACCTGTATTTCGGGGGGAATATTAAACTCAACTATGTTGCTGTAGAGCGCCAGGTGAATTTCAAAATCATCTTTTAAATGCCCGAGTAAAAGTGAAACCACCCGCTCGGCCCCGCCAGATTGCAATGTATTTATAAAGATGAGCAGTTTGGGTTTAATGCCATTCATTCGTTTTCATTTTCAGTTCCAGTGTATTACAAATATCGCTTATTTATCGGCGGCAAGACTTAAAAATAAATTTTCCATTGCCGGGATGCTGTTTTTGACAGAAAAACGTTGCCGTGTCATTTCTATTATCTGCGCCCGGTTATATTTTCCCGTCAGCCCTCTGTTTACAGCGGCCGCAAAGTCCAACAGGTCATTATCACCAACCAGCGACCCATTCATATCTTCAGTGATTATTTCAGCAATTCCACCGGGGACGTTGAAAGCAACAACGGGAATACCCAGCATACCCGCTTCCAGCAACACGTTAGGAAAACCCTCGTAATAAGAACCCATCAGGTACAGATCGGCATCTTCCATGCCGGCGAATGGATCTGTTTTTTCAGGCACGAAAAATATTTTATCAGTCATCTCGAGTTTTTGAACTAACTCCCTTAAATATTTTTCTCTTTGACCACTACCAATTACAAAATAATGCAAAGGCACCGAAAGCAAGCCCACGGCATTTATCAATCGTTCAATTCCTTTCTCGGGAGAAAACCTGGCAACTGTTATAAGTTTGAAAACTTTCCCTGCTCCAACATTTTCCAATGGCGGTTTAGTCGCAACAATCTCTTCAGCAGCATTATGAATAATCCTTGTCTTATTTTCGGGGATGCTATAATTGTTGATCAGATCCTGCTGCATATACACACTCTGGCAAATGATCATATCCAGCCTATGATAGTATTTTTTTATCAGCCCATTGTACAGGAACGACAATTTACTCCTTTGTGTATTGATGCTGACAACGCTCGATTCTCTTGCCACAAATTTTATTTGTTTTGAAAATGAGTTTCTGAATATGGCGAGGTAAACATTCAGGTGATTGGATGTGCTGAAAACAATATCAGGCTGAAACTTTTTTATCTGCCTTTTTATCCTGAACAAAGAATACCGCACTCTTTTTTCTTTAAGATCAATAATTTCGATCGCCGGATTTTTAATTGTATAAAAGGCATTGGCATTATCCAGAACGACAAGCTGCACCAAAAACTTTTCGGTACTGATATGGTTGCATAAAAGCCACAGGAATTTTTCGGAGCCGCCACATTGCATGTTGGGTGTAAAAATTTGGAGTTTTATTTTTTGTTGAACCATTTACCAGTTAAAGATTAAATGTGCTTCAGAACAGCCTTTGCATTAAAAATTGTTTTGAACGTGGCTAACGGAAAGGTAAACAAACAACATAACAACGAAATAAACAACTGCCGGTAGCTTTGCTTCTTTGATTCCACAAGAAAAGCGGCAATCATTGTTTTCAATATTTTATTACGCCATGGCTTTAAATCGATATTCAGTTTTTGCCCATATTTATAAACTGAATGCGGCAACATAAAATTCCTCAACGCATCTTTCCTGCTTTTTACAAGCACAGTATTTTTTCCATGCTTACGCCAACGACCTGCAACTGTTTTTAAATACCCAACAGACCCATGTAAAAGTATACGATAGATGGATTCAAAATCGCTGCTTAGAATATCCATCCTGTAAAAATCAATATCAACGGCAGTTTGCCTTTTATACATTGTTGTAAGATGATTTACCTGTGCCCTTCCTTCAGCAATATCTTTCAAATAATCAATGCCGGCAATTACCTGTGTATCGCAATAATAACTGCTGTAGATAATGCCGCTGTTATTCTTCTCATCAAACCGTTCGCAATCTGCTGCCACGGCCACAAGATTGTTATTAGTCGCTATCATTTCAACAGCCGTTTTAATAAAAGAAGGGTCTTTTAAAAAATCATCGCCATCAACATTTAAATACCAATCGCCTGTAGCAAGTTTATAGAGCAGATGCCTGTAATTACCTACACGGCCAAGATTTTTTTCATTCTTACTATACCTGAATCTAGGGTCGGCTGTAAATTTTTTCAGCAAGCTTTCTGTGCTGCCTGTGTAACAATCATCCGCAACAATAACCTCAATTAAAGGATAGGTTTGAGCCAATGCGCTTTCAACAGCCTGCTCAATAA